>CAWERC010000005.1:0-194017 GCA_963811505.1 uncultured Solirubrobacterales bacterium
TCCACGCGAGGTCAAGGTTCCAATCGGCCTCGTCGCGGTGGGGCTGCTCTGGCTGCCGCGTTCTTCCTGGTCGATTCGTTTGCGCAGCACTCTTACGTCGCGCAGGTCATTTCCGAAATGTTCGCCGTCATGATGTGGTGGGTTCTCACCGTCTGGGATGAGAGGCCATCCGCGGCTTCGATGTGGCTCTTGGGGTCGCCGGGATGGCCGTCTTCCTGACGTGGCCGATCTGGGATCGGGCCGCCCCTGGTCGCCCTCGCCGGTGTGATGCTCGCGCGCGCGGACTTGACGCTCGCCGCACGGATGCGGAGCCTCACGATCGGTGTCGTGCCATCGCCGTCGCCGCCGTCGTGCACGCGCTCGGCCGCCTGGCGTGGACACGCATGCGCGCACCGACGCGGCGATGGCCGTGCCCGGGCTCGAGGAGCTCAACTGGGGGTTTGTCGCCCTCTCGCTGGCGGGGCTCATCGCTCTGAGCGTCCAGCGCAAAGGCCGCAGCACGGCGCTGCTGATTGCGGCGTGCGCCGTTCAGGCGGCCGCGCTCTACGGGGCAGCGAAAACCGCGGGCGCGACCGTTCCGTACATGGCCATCAAGATGGCCTATTTCGTGTCTATCCACTGGCGGTCGCCGGTGCAGTGGCTCTGGCAGTCGCATAAAATACCAGTGAACGTCAGTCGCCGCGGATGGCGCGTGCGTCCGTCTGGCTCGTCGCGGCGATCGGAATCAGCATCGCGTTCTGGCGGGCAGGCGATTTGCCGCCGTCAAGAGCCGCGGTTTCGCAGTCACTCTATCTGGCCGGAACATGGGCGCGCGATCATATCGAGCCGGCGTGCGTCAACTACATCACAGGGGATCCCGAGGCCGCGTTATCGGCTTCACCTCGCCGTCCTCGGCAACCGCCGCATGTCCGCGCGTATGCAGAACGAGAGCACCTTCACGGCCAACGACGCCATCGTCCGCTGGATCAATCGTTTAGGACCGCCGCACGCGATTGCTGATCTTGGCGTCACTCCCAAGGACATCCTTGGCGACGCTGACGAGTTGGCGAGATTCGGGTCGGCGGTCGTGATCAGACGGCGCGGGTTCGACACCTGCTCGACTGCGGTCGCACGTTGACGCAGCCGGGGGGAGAGGGCAGCCGGTTTGCGTGCGTTTTGAGTGGCGTGACACCTGCGCGAACCGGTGTCGGCATTCATGTGAGATTCCGAGATCTTCAGGGGCCAGATTCGTCGGCCTGGTGCCGAAACCGTAACGATCACCGTGCGTTGGTATCGATGGCACTCATGCTCGCGGTCACGGCGGGCCTTGCCGTTGCCTGTGGTCGCACGGCCGAGTACCCGGACTCACCGAAATCAACCAAGACTCGGTTCAGCGCCTGTGCGAGGCGGTCGCGCGGGACTGCCTTCAGATCGAAGGAGTCATCAAGAGCTCGGATGGCCGCGAGCTGCGTCTTGTATTCCGAGACGAGCTGGTGACCGTCTCACCGACGGGAGAAGCACGCTTCTATCGGAAGCCGGCGCTCGCCGCGTGGATGAACGACGATCATGATTGGGTCGCCTGGTCTGCCGACCTGAAGCGGGGCTTCTACGTTCAGACGGAATCCTCGCGGACTCACGCACGCGGTTATCCGCGATTCGACTCCGGCGGTCGATATTTCACGATCATTGAAGGAGAGCAGGCGCGACTCTACCGAGTGAAGCCGTACCGGCATGTCGCCACGCTTCCTCTGAGCGTCGTGTCCGGTGTGTTCGCGAGGACGTCGCTGGTATTCGTCGTTGGTCCCGATCGCGACACGCGCCGTTTGTATGTGTAGACGTACCGCGCTTCCGACACTGGCGTCAACTTCGTCACCACCCGAGTGATCGAACGACCCGATGGTGGCGCTTCGAGCCCCTTCTACGTCTCCGACATCACGGCATCCGGCGAGCGCTTCACGATTCACGATGTTGCCAATCCGCCGCGCGCTTCGATGTCGGCCGTTCGAGTCTATGAGACATCGTCTGGCCGCCTCAGCCTCGTTCGGACCGGCGTTCTCCCGTGGGCGACGTTGTTCCTCACGGAAGACATGCACCGTCGTGTCCACAGCAAGGCGCCGTTCACACTGACGCCTGCAGCGGCATCGGCTGCTTCTCACCGAGCTCGCTGAGTCGCATCGGGGTTGGCCGAGCCATTGCCGGCTCAAAGCCGAGGCCTTCGTGGCCACTGGGGCATGGGTTCCGCATCTGGCGGTCGCCGAGGCGACCTGGGTGCTTGCCTCCGTCTACGAATCGTGGTCCCGAGGCGGTCGCCACGCGCGGTCGAGATGCTGTTGAGCCACGAACACCTGACGGTCCAGGACGCGGAGGTGGTCGCCGCGGCTGTCGCGCAGTTCCGGCAATATCCGAAGGTCGGATTCTCCGATTGCCTCATGGTGGAGGTCGCTCGGAAGGCGGGGCACACGCCGCTCGGCACCTTCGACCGCGACCTGGGCAAGATTGATGGTGCTCAGCGTCTGCTCGCTCGCTGAGGAATCTCTGGTCAGATCGTCGCGATCCGCCAGTCGCCGTTCCACGACTGCTCGAAGAAGACCGTGACCGTCTGCCCGTCGTTGCGTGTGGCCACGCCGACACGGTACGGACCGAGCGGAGCCTTGAGCTCGAATCGCACGAAGGCGTTGCCGGTTTCCCGTAGCACCTGCTGGGACTGCTTCTCGAACCGGCTCCGCTGGTTTTCCCGCGCCGTATCAGTCATCACGGCCAACGCCGCCGTGAGGTCGCCCGCCTGCAGTGCGGCAACGAACGTGCGCCAGGTGCCGTCCGGCGTGCCCAGACGCGGGTCGGGTCGCGGCCGAGCGCCTCGATGCGGCCGATGAAGTCATCGCCGCAGAAGGCGTCGGCGTCACGGCGGTCCTGCGCCCCTGGGGCGTCGGCGGGCAGGCGGCCGACATCCGCGAGCCGGGCCTTGAACTCAGGACTCTGTTCGATGGCATCGATCGTCTGGGTCGCGAATCGTCTCCAGCGGCGAAACGCATTGGCGCTGAGGTCGCGGAACCCGGGCTGGACGCGGTCGCAGGCGGCCTTGCGCAGGAGGATGGTCCTGATGATCTCGGGCTCGCGCCCCGGGCGCACATCGACGTCGGGCTGATGTGCGGCAACCACTCCATTCGCGCCGGCGAGCGCGAAGATAATAGCGAACGCCAGCGCGGGGGCGCAACGGTCAATCGCCGGAGCGGCTCTATGCCACGCGTTCATAGGTCGTGACGGCACCGTCGGGGAGCGTCAACTTCAGGACGCTGCCCTCAACGACGAAGCCGTAGTCCAGCCGGCCCACCGGCCGCCCGTTTTCGATGAGCGTCATGCGGAGCCGCTGTCCTTCGAGCATCTGGTACGACCCGCTGAGACGCGGACCCCACGTGTACGTGCCATCGGTGCGGAGGTCGAAGCGTCCGTCTCGCCGGGCACGCGCCACTGTCCCACGATGGCCTCGGCTGCGGCCCGTGCTTCTGCACCCTCCATAGCCTTCGTGGCCGCCAGGTCCTGAGCGACCCACACACCGGCAAACGCATCGGCCATCGCGCCGTTTCCACCAGTGAACCGGAGGGTCGCCGGGCTGACCACCTGCCCCTCGACCGAGCCGGCCGGACCGGAGAGCACGATCGTCGTTCCGTCCACACGGTATGGGACCGAATCGCCCAGCTCGCCATGAATCACGATCCCGTTGCGGAACTCAAGCCAGGCGCCACGTTGAAAGTACCGTCCCTGTAGCTGCGCCGCGTCTGTGCCACACCCTGCCAGCGCGAGCATGAGCGCGAAGCCTGCGTACGCTGTGGAATTCCGGTTCGGCCGCTCCACGACTCCTCCTTGCCCGTTCCGATCGCGATCTGCCTTATGGCATCTGATCGGCCTATCGGTCTATCGGTGGAGCGGGTGTGGATCGTTACAGCGCGTTTTCAGTGGCTCGTCGCCGCTGGCATCGCCGCTAAGGACACAGAGCACTCATTTTCGCGAGCGTAGGCGGGAAAGGGCCGCCCTACGGCTGATTCGGCAACGCCCTCTCAGCGACTCGCGGGCATCGGCGGCGGGTACTGCACGCCCGAGCTGCTCGAGGTAGGACTTGTATCGCGTCGGGTCGTAGTAGAACTTCCGCAGCTCCGGCTTGAAGCGATCCATCGTGTACTTGTTCAACCAGATGGCCGGCTTGTCCTCGGGCCGCAGCAGCGGCTTGTATCGCTGCGGCGCGTCCTGCACCTTCTCGAAGTACTCGCGCGCCGCGGTGACGAGCTCCGGGCGCATCAGCAGATCCAGCGCGGTCATCGCCTCGACCTTGGCGCCCTGCGTGGCGCCTTTGTGCGCGACCGGCGTCGCCATCGCCACCGCGCTCGTCCAGTGATGGCCGGTCGCGCCGGGAATATTCGACGGGAAGCTGAGCCTCACCGTCGGCACGCTCCACATGATGTCGCCGATGTCGTCGGAGGCGCCGCCGGTCTTCTCGCTGTCGGGAATCGACTCGCGGCCGCTCAGCGTCGCCGGCACCGTGGTCGACAGCCCGCGCTCGGGCACGCCCATGCGCGCGCTGAAACGCGCGCGCGAACTGCTGGTCCGCCTCGCTCCACTGCGGCATGCCCGACCTGCTGGATGTTGGCGTGCATCGCCTGCGCGATCGGCCGGTTGCCGTGCTGCGGCCAGGCCGACCCGAGGACGCGCGACTCGACGGTCGTGCCGGTCATCATCGCCGCCGCCTTGGCCATCGTGTCGCCGAGGTCCCACATCTCCTTGATGTGGTCGTAGTCGGTTTCGCGGAAGTAGTACCAGACCGACGCGTTCGGCGGCACGACGTTCGGCTGATCGCCGCCGTTGGTGATCACGTAGTGCGAGCGCTGCTGGATGCGCAGATGCTCGCGCTTGTAGTTCCACGCGATGTTCATCAGCTCGACGGCGTCGAGCGCGCTCTTGCCGGCCCACGGCGCGCCGGCGGCGTGCGAGCTCGAACCGGTGAAGGTGTACTCGACCGACACCAGGCCGTTGCCGCCGCCGTCGCCCCAGGTCGTGCCCAGATTCGGATCCGACGTGCAGGAACAGCACGGCGTCGACGTCCTTGAAGACGCCGGCGCGCACGAAGTGGGCCTTCGCGCCGAGCTGCTCTTCCGCGACGCCGGGCCACATCATGATCGTGCCGGGCAGCTTCTCGCGCTCCATGATCTTCTTCAGCGCCATGCGCCGCGGTGACGACGATCGCCTGGCCGGCGTTGTGGCCTTCGCCGTGGCCGGGCGCGCCGGGCACGAATTCCTTGCGCGTGACCACGCCGGGCGTCTGGTTCGTCGTCGGCAGGCCGTCGATGTCGGTGCCGAGCGCGATGACCGGACGGCCGCTGCCGTAGCGGCCAATCCATGACGTCGGCATGCCGGCCACGCCGCGCTGGATCTCGAAGCCTTCCTTCACGAGGATGTCGGTGACGTAGCGCTGCGTCTCGACTTCCTGAAACCCCAGCTCGCTGTAGCTGAAGATGGTGTCGACCATCTGCTGCGTGAACTGGCGGCGCGCCGTCGATGTCGGCGATGAGCTCCTGTTTGAGCGCGTCGAGCCGCGGATTCGGCGGCAGGTTCAGCTCCGGCACCGGGCGCCGCGGCGCGCCGCCACGGCCTCCACGCTGGCGCATCGGCGACCGATCCGGTCAGCGCGAGCGTCAGAATGAGCAAGGACAAGATAGACGGATTGCGCGCATGACCGGCCTTCTCATGCAGGTCTGAAGACCTGCGCTACGAATCGACGCGGACGACAAATCTACGCACCATCCTACACCTGAAGGACAATCGCCGACGCCCCGGTCCGCTGGCGACTGCCAGACAACCGATGTACTCTGAACCGATGATCTCCTTCACGTTCGTGTCGGTCGCGGTCGTCCTGATCGGGGCGTTCTGGTTCCTGTCGCGCCGCAGCCGGAGCGGCGGCATGTCGAACAGCTCCGACAGCAGCTGGTTGTTCGCGGACACCGGCGGCGCTTCAGGCGGAAGCGACGGTGACTGTGGGCCATCCGACAGCGGTGGGGACTGTGGGGGCGGCGACGGCGGCGGTGGCGGCGGAGGCGACTGATTGAAGGTACTGCTGTTCGGTGCAACCGGCGCGGCCGGCGGCAGCGTGCTTCGCGTCTGCCTGAATGCAGCCTCGGTCCAGGAGGTTCGCGCGATCGTCCGGCGTCCGCTCACCGTCACCCACGCCAAGCTCCGCAGCGTCGTGCATCAGGACTTTCTCGACCATTCGGCGATCCCCGGTGTCTTCACCGGCATCGATGCCTGTCTGTTCTGCCTGGGTATTTCCGTCACGCAGGTCCCCGACGAGACCGCGTACCGGCGCATCACGCACGACTTCTCGATAGCGGCCGCCCGTGCAATCAACGCGCACAGCCCGGCCGCGGCGTTTCATTACATCAGCGGCCGCAGCACGCGCGCTGACAGTCGGATGATGTGGGCGCGGGTCAAGGCCGAGACCGAGCGCGAGCTGATGGCGCTCGTCGATGCCGTCTGCTGGCGGCCGGGGTTCATCGACACGCCGCCATCGGCCAGCGAACCCGTCCTGTACCGAACGTTGAAGCCGGTGTTCCGTCTGCTGAAACCGTTTCGCACGCTGTACGTCGCGGGCGAGGACCTTGGACGCGCCATGCTTCAGGCGACAGCCGCGGGCATCCGAGGACGGGTGATCGAGAATCCGGAGATTCGCGATCTCGCCGTCCGCGCGAGGATCTGATCTGAAGATCGCCGCCGCTTCTATAGCGATTTTTCGGCTGGTCGTCGCAGCAGGTTTCACCACAAAGGACACGATGGACACAAAGGAAACCCAGCTTGTCTTACCTTTGGTGTCCTTTGTGTCCTTTGTGTCCTTTGTGGCGGAGAGATTTACGAACAACAATCGCTAGCCGGCAACGATCGCCCGGCGATAGTGAGTTTGTCGAAGCCGTTCGACGGCTCGCTTGAACCAGCTTTGTGGTGCCGGCGGCGGATCGCCGCTCGCTTCCATGATCCGCATCGACTGTTCCGCGCACGTGTCACAAATGTACGCGCTCCTGCCCGCAACGAGCTTGTTGACCTGCGCCGCGTTTCTCCCGCAGAACGAGCACGCAAGGCGGAATCTGAAGATCATGGTGCACTCCCCTGTTTATCTTATCGCCGACCAACTCTTGAACTCGCGACCGCGCCAATTGACCCGCGCGCCAGTTGCGTTGACGTCCCTGCATCGCGAATCCGAGTTCCGGGGCCGGACCGCGCTGCGATGCCTTGTGCGGCCGCGGGATGCGAGGTCCGCGACCGTCCGCGACCTCGCTTGCTCCCCCGAGGCTTCTCGCGCGGTCAGGCGTCAGGTGTCGGCCGCCTCCACACAGATTCGCGCTGCAGGGACGTCAACGCAAGGGCCTTCCGGTAGCAGGCGCGTCTGCAGCGATCATCAGTTCGTCGCCGCAGGTCCACTTGTCTTACCTTCGTGTCCTTTGTGGCAAGGGCTTCCTACCAACAACGAACAAGCTAGCGCGGCAGGATCGCCACGGCGCGGAGCGGCGCGCCGCTGCCGCCTTTGATCTTCATCGGCAGCGCGACGATGGAAGCGCCGCGCGCGGGCAGCCGGTCGAGCGCCGTCAGGTTCTCGAACGCCGGGATGTTGCGCTCGTACAGCATGCGGTGCGATTCGAAGCAGCGTCGACTGGCCGAAGTCGATGCTCGCCGTGTCGATGCCGATGGCCTTGACCGGCGCGTTTCGCGACGAGCCAGCGCGCGGCGTCGGGGTGGAGACCCGGGAAGTGCAGCTTCGCCGCCGCCGCCGGCGCCTCGCTCGGCCGTGCCCAGGTAGCGGGCGGCATCGGGCCAGCGGCGCGAAAAGCCGGTGCGGATCAGCACGATCGAGTCGAGGGGAGCTGGCCGTGCGCCTGCTCCCATGCCGCGAAGTCGGCCGACCGTCACCTGGTGGTCCGCGTTCGTGTCGCTCGCGGCCGAGACGTCGACGACGACGGCGTCGCCGATCAGTCGATCGAGCGGAATCTCGGTCGACCGTCTGCGGCCCTGCGCGAAATGCACCGGCGCGTCGATATGCGTGCCGCCGTGCTCGGAGGTGGAGAAGTTGTTCGCGGCGTAGTAGTAGCCGCTTGGGCGTCACGCCGTCGGCCACCTTGTCGAGCCGGAACGTTTCGGCCGGTCGGCCAGAAGACCGTCGTGCGTCATAGGCGTGTGAGAGGTCGATGAGTTCACCGGCTGGGAATTGCGCAAACGGTGGATCGGAGCGAGTAATACATGCGCCGACAATGAGCGCTGTCACGACGAGAAGGGATTTGATCATGATTACTCCGCAAGCTCTCCGTGAACGCGTTCCCGCTCCAGATCAATCTGGTCGGGCGTAGCACCCAACCGTCTCAGAACCGTTTCGGTGAGTGCCGTGCGACCTCGCCTTCACCGGAAAACACGGCCTGAGCGCCGGCTTTCCGCAAAACGCCGGCATGTCCCGCAGGTGCGACGTCCGCGCGAGCACGGCGATCTGCGACAAGCGGGCGCAGCGAGTTCATCGATTCGCTGATGGACACCGAGCTCTACTCGATCGGCGCCTTCTTCTGCGACGAGCATCCGGAGCTGGTCGATCAGGTGATCACGCTCAGCGAGGAGATCGAGCGGCGGGGCCTCGAGGCGTACGCCGGCGACGGTGACGGCGGTCTCGAGCAGACCTTCGAGACCCTGCTCACCGGGCTCGCGGTGCGCTACTACAAGGCGGTCGCCGGTGAGCCCCTGGGTTCCCCGCGTGCTCCTCGGCCTCGCCGTGGTCGGTGATCGCCGGCGCGATCTACTCGATCTCGGTCGGCTCCGGAGGGCCCCAGCCGCAGCGAGATCGGGGGCGTCAACGACGTCCAGCGGATCTTCGGCGGCATCGCCCAGGACGCCGCCTACCTCGGGCCGCAGGACTCGGAGACGACGATCACGGTCTTCAACGACCTCCAGTGCGCGGCCCTGCGCCGAGTGGGAGATCGAGACGATCGATCCGCTGGTCGAGGAGTACGCGCGCACCGACCAGGCGCGGTTCGAGTTCCGCCACTTCTCGCTCGCGCCCAACGACACCACGCTGGCGGCGATCGCCGCCGAGGCCGCCGGCCTTCAGTAGCGCCAGTGGCAGTACCTCGACACCTTCGTCCGCAACATCGACGCGACCCGGAGCGGGCGATCGACGAGGAGTACCTGCGCGAGGTGGCCGAGGCGGTGCCCCAGCTCGACCCCGAGCTCTGGGCGGAGGACTTCAACTCCCCCGAGGCCGAGGAGCTGGTCCGCGAGGACGCGATGCTCGCCGCCGAGCTCGGCTGCCCGCCGAGCCCGCGGTGGTCGTCTCGGGCCCCGGGGGCCAGCGGGAGCTGATCGAGACCCCGAGCCGCGAGGAGATCGAGGCCGCCATCGGTCAGGTGTCGGGCTCGGACTGAGGATCGGGCTCGGCGCGCCCCCAGCGCTGGGAAGTGACGGGTGACGCACCAGCAGCGCGATCAGCACCGCGGCGCCGAGCCACAGCACCGGGTCGGTGGGCGAGAGCTCCTCCAGCCGGCTGCCGAGGTAGACGAAGACCGCGGTCAGGGGCAGATAGCCGACCGCCGTCGTCCAGATGAACGTGAACAGGTCGGCGCGCGCCGCGCCCGCGGCCATCGAGAAGAGGCTGAAGGGGATCACCGGGACCAGCCGCATTCCCAGCAGCAGGGTCACGCCGCCGGCCTCGACCATGCGCTCGAGCCGGTCGAAGCGCTGGCGGCCGACGAACCGGTAGAGCGCCGGCCGCGCGGCGTGGCGGCCGATCCAGTAGGCGACCAGCCCGTTGGCGAGCCAGCCCACCATCACCAGGCGAGCCCGCCCCAGAACCCGTAGACGTAGCCGACCGCGAGGTCGAGGATCTCGGCCGGGTACCAGATGAAGACGTGCGCGAGCGCGAGCATGAACGTGATCATCACGCCGCCGAAGCCGAGCCCGCGCAGGTCGTCGCGCAGGTCGGCCGTGTCGCCGCTGACCGCGTCGCCGATCCCGGAGCGCAGCGGCTCGATCGCCAGGATCAGGATCGCCAGCAGGACGATCCCGCTGACGGTCGCGATGACCGCGTACAGCGGCCTGACCTCGTGCTCGTCCCGCCCTCCCCGCCGGTGCTTACGGGCTCACCCTGCACGCCGGGAGTTTCGCAATACTGGGGTCCTCGGGGCGTGGCGCAGCCTGGTAGCGCGCACCGTTCGGGTCGGTGAGGTCCCCGGTTCAAATCCGGGCGCCCCGATTTACTTCATCGCTCTACGGCCCGGTGAACCCGCCGTCGAAGCACGGGAGGCCGACGCAGGTGTCGGTGATCTGGCTCTGCCGCGTCCGGGCGCAGGAAGTCGGAGACCATCTGCTGCTCCTCGGGCTGGCGCCGCGGCAGGCCGTGCGGGTCCTCGCCGCTGGTGTTCGGCATGTTGGCGAGCGGCGGCACGTCGGTGCCGATCACGCCGGCGGCGCCGCCGGTCGGCGCGGACCGGCCCGCCGTCCCAGTAGACGATCGCCGAGTCGGCGAACGGATAGCTCGAGATCGGGATCGATGCCCCAGCCGACGTCGACGCCGGGCCAGCGGCCGTCGTAGACGATCGGCGTGTGGATGCTGGCGCCGATCGTGCGCGCCTCGACGTCGGCCTGCCAGTTGGTGACCTGGTGGTCGCCGAGGGCGACGTTCATCAGCACCTCGTGCGGCGGGGTGTTCGGCAGCGGGTTGTCGGTCATCCGGTGCGCGTAGCCGTTCGGCTCCGAGCGGTCCCAGAGCATCTGGATCAGCGACAGCACCAGCGGCCGCGAGAGCTCGTTCGGGTACGCCGGGTAGAGGATCGGCGAGTAGGCGTCGAAGTCGATCGACCGCGTCAGCAGGGTCGAGTAGCCCATCGCCGGCACGCCCAGCGAGGCCCGGGTGAAGTCGGGCGAGACCGCGGTCAGCGCGCCGCCGAGGATCCCGCCCTGGCTGTTGCCGTTGTAATAGAGCTTCGACGTGTCGATCACGCCGGGCTGGCGAGCGTCGCTCCGTCGGCGTGGAAGGCCGGGTCGGTCAGGAAGCCGCTCGGGTTGATCATCAGCCGGCCGAGGAAGAGCTCGTTGAGCAGGCCCTGCTGGGTCCGGTCGGTGAGCTCCGGGAACTTGCCCAGGTCCTGGAGGATCCCGATCGTGTTCGGGATGTCTTCGTTCGCGAACCCGATCTCGTCGGTGGCGCAGAAGACGAAGTTGTGCGTCTGCGCGAGGCTCCGCTGCGGCGCCGAGTCCACCTCGTCGGCCTCGCCGAGCAGGCCGTGCCCGTAGAGCGACGCCCGCGCCCGCGCTGCGCCCGGGTGTCGACCGCGGCGCGGGGGATGATGCAGTCGAAGTTGGCCGCGTAGGTGCCCTGCTGGATCGGGTTGCCGTTCGCGTCGAGGTCGAAGACGGCCGGCGCCTCACAGCCGTTGGTCAGGTAGCAGGGGACCGTGAACGTGCCGTCGACGCGCCGCTGGATCCGGGCGTTCTCGCCGTCCTGGCAGCCGTCGGTGCCGCAGGGGGGAACTCGGTCGGCGGGCCGATGACGCTGAACGCCGGCGCGGTGCCCTGGACGACGCCGTCGGCGAGGTCGGTGTCGCCGAGCTGGGCGAAGGCGTCGTTGCGGATGTGCAGCAGCCGCTGGGCGATGTTCTCGTCGCTGGAGACGGTGAAGTCCCAGGCGAGATAGAGGTTCGCGCGCTTGATCTTCGCCTTGCGCAGGGCGCGGAAGACGTTCTCGAAGCGCTTGCGCTGATCGTTGATCGCCTCCGCGTTCGAGGGCAGGTCGTCGCGGTAGTAGCGGAAGCCCTCGGGGGCGTCGAGCTTCGCGCCGGGCTCGTCGGCGTCCTTGAGCTTGCGCATGGCGACGATGTAGCGGTGCCCGGACTCGAACTGGGTCGCCGGGTGGATCAGCAGCGCGGTGGTCTCGGGGGTGCTCGCGTTCGAGTCGATCTCGACCCAGATCGGCACCCGCTTGCTGGTCTCGGCGTCGATGACGACGATCGGCTCCTTCGAGTTCTGCGACTCGTTGCGGCTCAGGTCGTTGAGCGGGATCGGGTTCGTGTTCGCGAACGCCTCCGGGGTGTCGAGGCCCGGGACCCTGAGCGTGATCACCTGGCCCGGGCTGAAGCCGTCGTTGAGGTTGTAGGGCGCGGCCGCGATCGGCGTGCCGCCGGCGTTCTGCGGCATCCCGGCGTCGGTGAAGTCGACCCGGCGGCCGGTCGGCGTGGACCTGTCCTTGACCGTGTAGTAGTCGTCGGGGAAGGGCAGCATGCAGAGCGAGCCGTCCTGGGCGCCGATGAAGTCGCAGTCGTCGGCGCGGCTGAGGTCGATCGGCTTCGGCTTGCACTCCTTGGTGTTGCGCTTCAGCTCGACCTTCGCCTTGCCCACGCCCTTGCCGCTGACGACGATCTTGCGCGCCTCGCAGCTGGCGACTGGATCTCGCCCTTGAGGGTCAGCGGCAGCAGGGCGCCCGCGGTCTTCGAGTGCGCCTGCACCTTGGCCGGCTTGGTCAGCTTGCGCAGCTCCTGGTGGTCGAAGGTCGAGGACTTGGCCTTGAGCTTCACCTTGCCCTTGGTCAGGCCCTTGACCTTGACCTGGATCCCGCCGCTCCCAGCGTCTGCTTCTGGCTCGTCGCGACCTTCAGCGTCGCCTTCTTGGCCGCTCGCGTCGGCGGCGCCGGCGGCGGTCACGACATGCGGCGATGCCAGGATCGCGACGACCAGCTTCGAAGTCCCTCTCACGCTCTCTCCTCCCTGGGTCCCTGCGACCGGGCGACCATATCAACGCGGCCTGCGATAGAACCGGTCCGGTGAGGGTCTTCGTCGCCGGAGCCAGCGGTGCGATCGGGCGGCCGCTGGTCCGCCGGCTGGTCGCCGCCGGCCACCAGGTCACCGGGATGACCCGGCGCGAGGACCGGGCCGAGGAGATCCGCGCGGCCGGCGCCGACGGCGTGGTCTGCGACGTCTTCGACCCCGATGCGCTCGCCGAGGCGGTGGCCGGGGCGGAGCCCGAGGTCGTCGTCCACGAGCTGACCGCGCTGCCGCCCGAGCTCGACCCGCGCAAGAAGGGCGTCTACGACGCCAACAACCGGATCCGCACCGAGGGCACCCGCAACCTGATCGCCGCCGCCCGCGCGGCGGGCGCGGGGCGCTTCGTCGCCCAGAGCATCGCCTTCATCTACGCGCCGATCGGCGGCTGGGTGAAGAGCGAGGACGATCCGGTGATGACCGAGGCCGGCGGCGAGTTCGGGACCGCGCTCGACGCGACGATGGACCTCGAGCGCCAGGTGCTCGGCGCCGAGGGCATGGAGGGCCTCGTGCTGCGCTACGGGTTCTTCTACGGGCCGGGCACGTCCTACGCCGCCGACGGCTACCAGGCCGACGAGGTGCGCCGGCGGCGCTTTCCGATCGTCGGCGGCGGCGACGGCGTGTTCTCGTTCATCCACGTCGAGGACGCGGCTGCGGCGACCGTCGCGGCCGCGAGCGCGGAGGTCCCGGGATCTACAACGTCTGCGACGACGAGCCGGCGCCGATGCGCGAGTGGCTGCCGGTCTACGCCGAGGCGGTCGGCGCCAAGCGGCCGCTGCGGGTCCCGAAGCTGATCGCCCGGATCGTCGCCGGCGCGCCGGTGACGCGTTCGCGACCACGCTGCGCGGCGCCTCGAACGAGAAGGCGAAGCGCGAGCTCGGGTGGCAGCCGCGGTACGCGAGCTGGCGCCAGGGCTTTTCCGAGGCGCTCGGATAACTTCTATTCAGACCCCCGACAGGAGGAAAGATGGCTTACGAAGTACCGGATCTCCCCTACGACTACGACGCGCTCGAGCCCCACATCGACGAGGCGACGATGCGCGTCCACCACGACAAGCACCATCAGGCCTACGTCGACAAGGCGAACGCCGCGCTCGAGGGCACCGAGTGGGCCGACAAGGACGTCGACGAGGTGCTGCAGAACCTCGACTCGCTGCCCGACGACAAGCAGGGCCCCGTCCGCAACAACGCCGGCGGCCACTCCAACCACAGCTTCTTCTGGCAGATCATGAGCCCCGACGGCGGCGGCGAGCCCGAGGGCGACCTGGCCGCGGCGATCGACGAGAAGTTCGGCTCCTTCGACTCCTTCAAGGAGGAGTTCAAGAACGCCGGCGTCAGCCGCTTCGGCTCCGGCTGGGCGTGGCTCGTCCACGACGGCTCCGGCCTCGCGGTGACCAGCACCGCGAACCAGGACTCGCCGGTCTCCGACGGCCAGACGCCGCTGCTCGGCGTCGACGTCTGGGAGCACGCCTACTACCTCAAGTACCAGAACAAGCGCCCCGACTACCTCGACGCGTTCTGGAACGTCGTCAACTGGGACGAGGTCGGCCGCCGCTTCAGCGAGGCGAGTTAGGAGGACGCGAGGGGCGCCGGCTTCGCGGCCTCGGGCAGCTCCGCGGGCTCGGCGCCCTCGGCCTCCGGCACGAACGTCATCGCGCGCTCGGCCAGCGCCGTGATCGTCAGCGACGGGTTGACGCCGGGGTTGGCGGGGACGGCGGCGCCGTCGGTGACCAGCAGGTTCTCGTAGCCGAAGACGCGGTTGCGCGCGTCGACCACGCCCTCGGCGGGCGTCGCGCCGATCACCGCGCCGCCGAGGATGTGGGCGGTGGTCGGGATGTTGAGCGTCGACTCGGTGAGCGCCGATTGCGCGACGCCGCCGATCCGCTCGGCGAACCAGCGGGCGGCCTGCTCGGCGGCGGGGATGAAGATGGGGTTCGGCCGCTCGGGGTCCTGCTCGGTCTGCAGGCGCAGGCCGCGCCCGAACGCGACCGGCTTCGCGCGCAGCCGCATCGCCCCGTCGAGCGACTGCATCACCAGCAGGATGATCGTCCGCCGCGACCACCGAAACGGCCAGACCAGCAGCTTCAGCGTCTGCAGGGGATGCCGCGCCATCGCCGCGAGCCACTTCAGCGGCCGGGTCAGTCGCGTCCCCTCGCCGGTCATCACGGTGTACAGGCGGCTGATCGCGTCGCCGTTGCGCCCGTAGCTGACCACCTCGATGTGGGTGTCGGGGTCGGGGTAGATGCTCGACGAGATCGCCACCGCCTTCGAGAAGTCGCGGCTGTCGTCGGGCGCGGTCACCGCCTGGATCGACTCCGAGTTGGTGCGCACCAGCTCGCCGAGCCGGTCGGAGAGGCGCGGGAGGGCGCCCGAGTGCTTGCTGCGGGCGAGCAGCTGGTTGGTGCCCAGCGCCCCGGCCGCGATGACCACGCCGCGGGCGGTCAGCGTCCGCGGCCGCTTGCGGAGCCAGGCGCCGGGGTGCTCGGTCTCGACCGCGTAGCCCTCCGACCCGTCCTCCGCGCCCAGCGGGCGGATGCTCGTCGCCTGGCGCTCGGGGATGATCTGCGCCCCGAGCTGCTCGGCGAACCAGAGGTAGTTCTTGACCAGGGTGTTCTTGGCCCCGTAGCGACAGCCGATCATGCAGGCGGCGCAGCGGATGCAGCCGGTGCGGGTCGGGCCCTCGCCGCCGAAGTAGGGGTCGTCGACGTCCTCCCCCGGGGAACCGAAGAAGATCCCGACCCGGGTGTGGCTGAAGGTCTCGCCGACGCCGAGTCTCCTCGCCGTACTCCTTGAGCAGCTCGTCGGCGGCGGTCATCCCCTCGTAGTCGGCGACCCCGAGCATCCGCTCGGCGGTGTCGTAGTGGGGGCGCAGCTCGGCCTCCCACTCGGCGAGCCCGTCCCACTGGGGGTTCTCGAAGAAGGCCGGCCGGGCGCGGTAGAGCGTGTTGGCGTAGCCGAGGCTGCCGCCGCCGACGCCGTTGCCGGAGACGATGAACACGTCCTTGAACATCGTCATCCGCATGATCCCCCGCAGGCCCAGGCGCGGCATCCAGAAGTAGCGGCGCATCCGCCAGGCCGACTTCGCGAAGTCCTCGTCCTCGAAGCGCCGCCCGCACTCGAGCACCCCGACCCGGTAGCCCTTCTCGGCCAGCCGCAGCGCCGCGACGCTGCCGCCGAACCCCGAGCCGATCACCAGCCAGTCGAAGTCCAGGCGGCTCACGACTAGGCGCCCGAGTTACTCGTCGAGGTCGGTGCGCAGCGGGGCGAAAGCCTGCGCCGGCGCGTAGAGCTTGTACAGGCGCAGGCTGTCCGACTCCTCGCTCGCGCAGGTCTTCTCGAACATCTCGTACGCCGCCGAGTCGGGCAGGTCCGACTCCGCGCCGGCGGAGCCCTGCGGCGTCAGCTGGCCGCGAATCTCGGCGATCGTCGCGTAGCGCTCCTCCACGCTCCCGCGCCGCCAGTGTCGGCAGTCCGCGAACTGCGCGCTCGAGTTCGCCCGGATCGGGCCCACGCCCTGCACGGGCGCATCGGAGGCCGGTGCCTCCGAGTCGCCCTCGCCGCAGGCGCCGATGCTGATCGCGGCCGCCGCCAGCACGCCGGCGGCCGCGAGCAACCGGGCTCTACGGGCCGTAGTCACTCTCCGGCCCGTAGCCGAGCTCCTGAAGTCGAGCCTGCAGCTCGGCCGCCTCGGGCGACTTCGACCAGCGCGCCGTGGCGGCGGCGGTGCGATGAAGCTTCCGCTTCGCCGCGGCGCTGCCCGGCTTCGCCGGCGGCTGCCACCAGTCGCAGTCCATCGGGCCGGTGTCGTCGTCAGGTCCGTTCGAGCACTCGATCAGATACTGCGTGCGCGCACCGTCGCCCTGGCCGACGCTGGTGTCACAGCTCGAGGGCAGCACGTCGGGCGGGCTGCTCGGGCTGCCGGGACCGGTGACGCTGGCGGCCGTCCCGTCGACGCCGGTGTTGCCGAACCAGCAGTTCCCGGTGTTGCCCGAGAACTCGTCCCACCAGAAGTCGTTGCCATTCGGCAGCGGCTCGCCCGCCTTCCCGTGCGGCACGCCGAACTGGTCGAGCGCCTTCGGGAACTTGAAGCCCTTCGGCGCCTGTCCCATGTGGTTGTCGTAGTACTGGTTGTTGCAGGACGTCGAGATGCCGTTCTCGGGCGCGCCCGGACATGAGACGCCCGGATAGATGTCGCCCTCGGCGCCCCCGGCGCTGGTCAACGCGTCCGGCACCGCGAGCAGGAACGTGCCGTTGCGCCAGTTGTCGAAGATCTAGTTGTCGTGGACGCGGGCGTCGTTCATGCCCGCGTAGATGATCCCGGTCCCGATCGGCACGCCGACGAGCGGCTTGATCGGTGAGTCGGGGGCGTAGATGTCGAAGTTGTTCGAGTAGATCAGGTTGTCGTGGATGTGCGAGCTGTCCGCCGGGAAGCCCGGATGCCCGGCCGAGGAGAGCGTGTCGCTTGCGATCCCCGTGGTGTTGCCGTAGATCTCGTTGTTCTTGATCTCAACGGCGTTGCCCATCGAGCCCGAGTAGCCGAGCCCGCTGCCGCGCATGTCGCACTTCTTGACCACGGTGCTGGGACGCGGGGCGTCCGGATAGAAGGCCGTCGCCTGCGCGCCGGTCTCCGGGGCGGCGCCTGGATACAGCGCAGCGTCGCCGGCGCCGAACGAGTCGCAGCCCTTCATCAGCCCGTGATCGGAGGTGAAGGCGAGCTGACCGTAGTCGGCGGCCCAGAACATCTTCACGCGCTCGAGGCGGTAGCCGTCGGTCTCCTCCACGTAGATCCCGTGCTCCAGCGCGCCGCGGGTCGTCAGGTTGCGGACCACGAACCCGTCGGCACGGTCGGCGCGCAGGACCACGTCGATCTCGATCTCGCCCGGCTTCGCCTCGGGGTCCTTGGAGGGATAGCCGCTCCCGCCGTCGAGGATCACGTCGGTCACCTGCGGACCGGATCCCTCGATCTGGAGGTTGCAGCGGGCGCACGGACCGAGCTCCTGCTCGGGGATGCCCTGCCGGTTGGACCGCGGCGTCGCCAGTGGCTCGCCGACGATCTCGCGTCCCTGGACGTAGATCAGGTTCTGGTCGTTGGGGCAGGTGGCCTGGTACTCGTAGCTCGGCGTCATGTCGCCGCTCGCATCCGCCTGGAGCAGCGACGGGCTGCAGCGCGGATCGTTGAGCGGTTCCTTGCGCGCCTCCGGCTCCGTATAGCGTGCCGGGCATGATCACCACGCGGTCGTTGTTGCCCGCGGCGAAGACGGCATCCTGGACCGAGTCGAACTCGCATTGCGTCGCCAGCTCGCGGTTCCAGCGCTTGAACTTCCCGGCTCGCTTGTCGCTGAGCACCTTCGTCTCCTGGCTCGGCCGGATCCGGAAGCCGTCGGTGGTCGCCGTGCGGAGCGACTTCCCAAGCAGCGAAAGCGACTTCGCCCCGTCCTTGCCCTGGCAGACGACGAGCACGTCGCCGGGGCCGTTGCCGTGGACCGCGGAGGGCAGGCCGCGCGTCTTCGGCACCTCGCCGCCGGCCGGCGGATTGACCGTCTTGTCCGGAGCGGGGTCGGGCCAGTACGAGGGCCGCTCGAGGTGCGCCGAGGCGAGGCTCGGAAGCCCGAGCAGGGCGAGGGCTCCAGCCACCGCCAGCATCATGCGACGACCGTCCGCGCATCTTCAACCACCCGCTCATCGTCCGCAAGGCCGCTCCTCTCGTTCGCTCGTCCACCAGCGGCGTTGCCGCAGGACCAAACTAGCAGCCAACCCGCGCGAGTCGCACCCCTGGCCGACAGTGAGAGGGCCGGATCCGGCGACTTCTCCCAGCCTTAACCCGAACTCAACGTAGGGGGCGCGAATGGCGCATACCAAAGCCATTTGCGGGCACGGTTGTC
Source organism: uncultured Solirubrobacterales bacterium (assembly GCA_963811505.1). Classification (GTDB taxonomy): domain Bacteria; phylum Actinomycetota; class Thermoleophilia; order Solirubrobacterales; family 70-9; genus WHSW01. The sequence goes on from CAWERC010000005.1 coordinate 18,685, forward strand.
CTTTGACACCCCGACTCGACCGGTTGTTAGGTTCCCCAAGCCGGGGATTTCCCGGCGGGCTTAGGGGATTTTTGGAACGGGAGAGTTGAGCAACTCGTCTCTCAACGGCCGCGTCGCGGCATCTCATCGCTTTGGTGATCGCGGTCCTCGCCGTCGTCGTCCTGCTCGGCAACGGCGGCGAGCTCCTACGAGGTCACCGCCGAGTTCGAGAACGCCGGCCAGCTCGTCAAGGGCAACGAGGTCGTCGTCGGCGGGACGGCCGCCGGGACGGTGAAGAAGATCGAGCTCGGGCCCGAGGGCCAGGCCCTGGTCACCTTCTCGGTCGAGGAGGACTACGCCCCGCTTCGCCGCGGCACGATCGCGACGATCCGCTCGCCCTCGCTCTCGCAGATCGCCGGGCGCCAGATCCAGCTCACCCTGCCGGTCGACTCCACGGCCGGCGACGGAGATCGAAGACGGCGGCACCCTCACCCAGGCGGAGACGGTCTCGGCCGTCGACCTCGACCAGCTCTTCAACACGCTCGATCGCCGAAGACGATCAAGGACTTCAAGCACGTAATCCAGGGCTTCGAGCTCTCCTATGAGGGCGTCGGCCAGCAGGCAAACCACGGCCTCAAGTACCTAAACCCCTTCCTTTCGACCTCGCGGCGCCTGTTTCAGGAGCTGAACTCGGACCAGACCGCGCTTCGAGAACCTGATCGTCGACAGCTCCAAGCTCTCGGGCGCGCTGGCCGCCCGCGCCCCCGACATCTCGGCGCTGATCGGGAACCTGAACCGGATGATGAACGCGATCGGCGAGCGCAAGGAGCGCCTCGCGCTGGCGATCTCCCAGCTCCCGGACTTCATGCGGAACGCCAACACGACCTTCGTCAACCTGCGCGCCGCCCTTGATGACGTCGATCCGCTCGTCGACGCCTCGAAGCCGGTCGCGCGCGAGCTTCGCCCCTTCCTCACCAAGCTTCGCGCCGCCGCCGCCGACGCGGTGCCGACGATCACCGACCTCGACGCGATCGTCAAGCGCTCCGGCCCCGCCAACGACCTCGTCGAGCTGACCGGCGCTGGCGCCCGCGCTCGCCAAGGCAGGCGTCGGCACCGGCTCGCCCGACTGCGGGCCCGGGCCCGCCGATCCCGACGACCTGAAGGTCGCGGCCGACGGCGACTTCACCCAGGGCGCCTTCGGCGAGGCGGTCTGCTGCGCTCGACAACGGCGAGCTCAACCTCGCCTTCTTCCGCGCCTACACCCCCGAGCTGGTCGGCTGGTTCGACGACTTCGGGCACTCCGGCTATGTCGACGCGATCTCCGGGATCGGCCGGATCAGCACCTCGTTCAACGCCTTCAGCGTCTCCGGCCCCGGCGGCACTCCCGACCTCGCCGACCCGCTCACCCGCGCCGAGATCGCGGCCGCGCTGGACACCGGCAACAACCGCCGCTGCCCGGGCGGCAACGAGCACCCGGTCACCGACATCGACCCCACCGACACCTCGGTTCCGTTCACCGACGGCGGCGCCCTCGACGACGGCAGGGCCGGCGACTGCGACCCAACCAGACGGCGCCCGGCTCATGAGACGCCTCGCCCTGATCTTCGCCCTGATCGTCGCCCCGGTGGTCGGCCTCGCCGCGACCGCCGGCGCCGACGACATCGCACACCTACGAGATCGAGATGTACAACGCCTTCGGGATCGTCGAGGGCTCGCAGGTGCGGGTCGCGGGCGTCAACGCGGGCGTCGGTCAAGGAGCTCGACATCAACGCCGACAAGCGCGCGATCGTCACGGTCGAGCTCACGGGCGAGCTCGGCACGCTCGGGACGGAGACGAAGTGCTCGTCCGAGCCGCAGTCGCTGATCGCCGAGTACTTCATCTCCTGCGAGCCGGCCGGCCCGCCGATCGAGGAGGACGACGACGAGGACGAGCCCGACCCCGACATCCCGGCCAGCCGCGTCGCGCAGACGGTCCAGAACGACCTCGTCCAGAACACCCTGCGGCTGCCGTTCCGCGAGCGCCTGACGCTGATCATCAACGAGTTCGGCACCGCGCTCGCGGGCAACCCGGACAGCCTCAACGAGGCGATCCGGCTCGGCGCCCCGGCCCTGACCCAGCTGCGCAAGGTGACGCAGATCCTGGCCAGCCAGAACACGATCATCCGCGACCTGAACGCGAACTCCGACGAGGTGATCGGCCGCCTCGCCGCCCGTCGCGACGACGTCGTCCGGTTCATCCACGAGGCCCGCGACACCGCCGAGATCTCGGTCTCGCGGCGCGAGGACCTGTCGCGCAACTTCGAGATCCTCGACGACTTCCTTGCCGAGCTGCGCCCGACGCTGGTCGAACTCGACAACCTCGCGCTCGAGCAGACCCCGCTGCTCACCGACCTCCGCGCAGCCGCTCCGGGCCTCAATCGCCTTGCCGTCAACCTGCCGCCGTTCAACAGCGCCACCGAGGCCTCGCTTGCCAGCCTCGGCAAGGCTTCGGTGGTGGGCGAGCAGGCGCTGCGCCGCGGCTCCGACGAGATCGCCCAGCTCGCCGAGGCGGGCCGCAACGCGCCGGCGACGGCGGAGATCCTCGCCGACTTCCTGCGCGACATCGACGACCCGCGCCGCGCGGTCGAGATCGACGATCGCGTGCCGGCGGACACCGGCCGCAAGAACCCGCAGGCCGGGCAAGGAGGACACCAAGGGCTACACCGGGCATCGAGAGCCTTCTCAACTACGTCTACTACCAGACCGCGTCGCTGAACCAGTACGACCAGATCGGTCACCTGCTGCACTTCAGCCTCTACAACGTCAACAACGGTCCGTGCGGGGCCTTCTCCAGCGGCCGTGACCCGGAGACCGGCGAGCCCGGCGTCCCGGCCGAGGCCGGCGGCGACGCGACGACGACCAACATCCTCGAGGCCGACAACTGCGTCGCCTGGCTCGGCCCGAACCAGCCCGGGATCAACGAGAACGACAGGCTGCCCGCCTACGACCCGTCCGTGTGCCCGAACGGCACCGAGCCGCCCGCGGCGGAGCACCTCTGCAGTCCGGAGGGCTCCGCACGTGAGCGAGGCGCGCTCCGGCGGCCGCTCGCCCGACGCCGGCCGCGGCCATGGCACCGCCGATGAGCAGGGTGGCGATCGGCGGCGGCGGAGGCGGCGGCGGCGGCGCCGGCGCCCGAGGTCCCGGACGGTCCGGTCCCCGACGACATCCTCGACGACATCCTCGACCTGCCGCCGGAGGCGCTCGACCAGCTGCCGCAGGGCCTGCAGGACCAGCTCGGCGGCGCGCTCGGCCAGGGCGGCCAGGGCGGCCAGGGCGGCGCCGGCGGCGGCGCGCCCGGTGGCGGCGCGGCCGAAGACCTCCTCGACTTCCTGTTCTCGAGCTGATGCGAGGCGAACACCGGAGCGCCCGATGAGGCGAGGCATCACCGGCTCGATCGCCGACGATGGTCGGCGCGGTGACGACGCTGATCGTGATCGTCGCCGTCTTCCTCGCCTACAACGCGAACGCGGGACTCCCGTTCGTGCCCGTCTACCGGGTCTCGGTCGAGATCCCCGACGCCGCCCGGCTGACCAACAACAACGAGGTCCGGATCGGCGGCCACCGGGTCGGCGTCGTCGAGTCGATCGACGTGATCCAGAGCGACGAGGGCGAACCGACCGCCCAGGCGAGCGGCGACAGCGAGGCGGCCTCGGCGACCGGCGGGCGCCGTCGCGCGGCTGAACCTGAAGCTCGACAAGACCGCCGAGCCGCTGCCCCAGGACTCGGTCTTCCGGATCCGCTACCGCTCCTCGTTCGGGCTCAAGTACCTCGAGATCATCCGTGGCGAAGGTGAGGACGCGGCCCGGAGGGCTTCACCTTCAACGGCCTCGACGACGAGACCGACCGGGCGACCGCCTGCTTCCTGCCCGGCGATCCGCGCTTCGCCGAGCACCGACACGTCCAAGAACGGCTGCTTCCAGCCGCAGACCGAGTTCGACGCAGATCGGCGACACCTTCGACACCAAGACGCGAACCAACGCGCGCACCAACCTGGTCGGGTTCGGCAACGCCTTCGCCGGGCCGCGGCACGTCGCTGAACGACGCGATCACCAGCCTCGAGCCGCTGTTCCGCGGCCTGAAGCCGGTCACCGAGGTGCTGACCGAGCCCGAGCACCCAGTTCCGCCGCTTCTTCCCCGAGCTCGGCGACGCGGCGCGGATCGTCGCGCCGGTCGCGATCGAGCAGGCCGACTTCTTCACCAAGGCCGGAATCGCGTTCGCCGCGATCTCCTCGGACCCGACGGCCCTGCAGGAGACGATCAGCGAGGGCCCGCCGACGCTGGAGACCGGGATCGCGCTGCTTCCGCGCCAGCGTCCGTTCCTGCGCGAGTTCGCGCTCCTGAGCAGGGAGCTGCGCCCCGGGGTCAACGACCTGCGCGCCACGCTGCCGGTGCTCAACGAGGCGATCGAGGTCGGCACCCCGGTACTGCGGCGCTCGCCGTCGACCAACGAGAAGCTCGAGGGCGCGCTGCGGGCGCTCAACCGGCTCGTCTCCCAGCCGACCACGAAGGTCGCCCTGCAGCGGCTCGAGGAGACCTTCGACCTCGCCAAGCCGCTGTCCAAGTGGGTGGCGCCGGCGCAGACGGTCTGCAACTACTGGAACTACTTCTGGACCTACCTGGCGAACGGCCTCTCCGACCGCGACCAGGTCGGCTACGCCTTCCGCCAGATGCTGACCGGGTTCCCGGAGTCGTTCGAGCTCGAGGCCTCGCCGGCAGCCTACGCCGGCGGCCAGGCGAGCGGCCGCCAGTCGGCGGCGTTCGGCGGCAAGTTCGAGCCGTGCGAGCTCCCGATCCTCAACGCGCACCCGTACCAGCCCACCGGCCAGAAAAACGCCGACTGCCAGGGCGGTCAGTTCGGCTACGCGCTCGGCGAGGGACTGTTGCCGGGCCAGGATCCGAGCAACCCGGCCTACGGGGTCTCCGACCTGCCCGGCTCGCGCGGGCCGACCACCCTGTTCAACAACGACGACGGCGAGCGCGAGCTGCGCGACACGCGAATCGCTTCACGCGCGCCGGAGACCTGGGGGACGGGCAAGTGAGGGCGAACCACTCCTCCCGCCTGCCCAGCTGGCTGATCGGCCTCGTGCTCGTGGTCGTGATCGCGATCGCCTCGCTGCTGGCGTTCACGAAGGCAGCTGCCATGGGGCGACGCCTACGAGGTCCGCGCCGTGTTCGAGTCCGCGCAGAACCTGCGCACCGACTCACCGGTGCGGATCGCCGGCGTCAACGTCGGCAAGGTGACCAAGGTCGAGCCGCTGGCCAGCGCCGACACCGAGGAGGTGACCGCGCAGGCCGGCGACGGCGAGCAGCCCCCGACGAGCGGCGACACGCCGGTCCAGCAGGCGGCGCTGGTGACGATGGAGCTCAACGAGGACGCCCTGCCGCTGCACCAGGACGCCACCTTCAAGCTCCGCCCGCGCCTCTTCCTGGAGGGCAACTACTTCGTCGACATGGAGCCCGGCAGCCCGAACGCTCCGGTCACCGACGACGGCTACACCTACCCGGTCAACCAGACCTCCTACTCGGTCCAGCTCGACCAGATCCTGACCACGCTGCAGGGCGACGTCCGCTCCGACCTGCAGCTCTTCCTCGACCAGCTCGGCAACGCGCTCATCAAGTACGGCGGCGCCGAGGGCTTCCGCGAGCTCTACCGCACCTCGGCGCCGGCCGGCAAGTACACCTCGCAGGTCAACCAGGCGCTGCTCGGGACCGAGCCCGGCGATCTCAGCGGCCTGATCCGCGGCCTCGACCGGGTCGTCCGCGGGCTCGGCCGCAACGAGGCGACGCTGCAGGACCTGGTCACCAACTTCCGCATCTTCGCCGGCTCGTTCGCCGCCGAGGACGTCGCGCTCGGCCAGGCGATCGAGGAGCTCCCGAACACGCTCGAGGCGGCGCGACCGGCGTTCGCCAACCTCAACGCGTCGTTCCCGGCTCTGCGCGCCTTCGCCCGCGAGGCGCTGCCCGGGACGCGCTCCGCCCCCGCCGACCCTGAGGGCGGCGACGCCGTTCGTCGAGCAGATCCGCCTCCTGGTCTCCGAGCGGGAGCTGCGCGGCCTGGTCGCCGACCTGCGCCCGACGATCCCCGACCTCGCCGAGCTCTCGCAGCGCACCGTTCCGTTCCTGAACGAGTCGCGGGCGCTCGCCTCCTGCTTCAACGAGGTGGTCATCCCATGGGCGAACGACACGATCGACCCGGTCGATCCGGCCGGCCAGTACCCGCATGAGCCCGGCGGGCGGGTCTTCGAGGAGACCGGCTACGGGCTCGCCGGGATCGCCTCGGAGAGCCGGTCCGGCGACGCCAACGGCCAGTACGTCCGCGTCCAGGCCGGAGGCGGCACGAACACGGTCAAGTTCCCGAACGCGGTCCCGAGCTTCAACGGCGTCGGGTTCCAGGACGCGGTCGGCTTGACGCCGTTCCCGATCCTCGGCTCGATGCCGAACGTCGAGGATTCGCTGAAGACGCCGTTCAAGCCCAAAAGGCGTGCGAGACGCAGGAGCCGCCGAACCTCCAGGCCGGCGTCGGCCCGGCGCCGGAGTCGGCGGGCACCGCCTCCCAGCCCGACGCTCTCTCGATGCTCGGCGACCTGCCGGCACAGCAACTCCGCAAGGCGGCGATCTCGATGGGGCTTTCGCCCGAGGCGGCGAAGCAGGTCGCCGAGCATGGGGGAGGCCGGCTGATGACAGCGATCCGCAAGCACCTGACCGACTTCATCGCCGTCGCGGTCCTGATCGTGATCGGGCTCGCGATCACCGTCTACATCCTCGAGGAGCAGCGCCTGCGAATCCCGGTCTTCGAGGAGAAGCCGTTCGAGCTCAAGGCCGAGTTCGAGACCGCGCAGGCGGTCGTCCCGGGTCAGGGCCAGACGATCCGCGTCGCCGGCGTGCGGATCGGCGACGTCTCCAAGGTCGAGCTCGAGGACGGGCACGGCGTCGTCACCTTCGAGATCGAGCGCAAGTTCCTGCCGATCTACAAGGACGCGACGATCCTGATGCGCCCGACCACCGGGCTCAAGGACATGTTCTTCGAGCTGGATCCCGGGCACGGAGTCGGCGGGCGAGTACGAGGAGGGCGCGACGGTCCCGGTCGCGAACACGGCCCCCGACGTCAACCTCGACGAGATCCTCGCCGGGCTCGACTCCGACACGCAGGCGTACCTGAAGCTGCTGATCGTCGGCGCGGGCGAGGGCCTCAAGGGACGCGACAAGGATCTCGGCCGGCTGCTCGGCGGGCTCGGGCCGATCAACCGCGACCTCGGCGACGCTCAACTCCGAGGTCGCGAAGCGCAAGGAGAACCTGGCGCGCCTGATCCACAACTTCAACCTGCTGACGACCACGGTCGGCCGCTCCGAGCAGGATCTGACCGAGCTCGTCTCCGCTTCGAACGGGGCGCTCGGGGCGATCGCCGAGCAGGACCCGAACGTGCAGCGCGCGGTCAGCCTGCTGCCGGGCACGCTCGAGCAGGCCGACTGAGACGCTGCAGGACACGGCGAGGCTCGCCGCGGTCCTCGGGCCCACCTTCGACGACCTGCGGCCGTTCGCCCGCAACCTCGAGCCGCTCAACGCCTCGACGAAGTCGCTCGCCGAGTCGGCGACGCCGGTGCTCAGGGACGAGATCCGCCCGTTCGTCCGCGCGGCCCGCAAGCCGATTCCCGATCTGCGCACGGCGGCCCAGCGCTTCAACGACCGCGACGCCGGGCCTGACGACGGTCGCCAGCAAGATCAACCGGCTCGGCAACATGGCGGCCTTCAACCCCAACGGCGCCGAGCCCTCTGGGACGCCGAAGCGCGACGAGGGCTACCTGTACTGGGCCGGCTGGCTCGGCCACAACGGCATCGACCGTCTTCTCCGCCGGCGACGGCAACGGCTTCTTCCGCCGCGATCTACTTCACGGTCGGCTGCGACCAGCTCGAGAACATCGTCGAATCCGAGAGCGCCGCCATCGAGGCGCTCAGGGAGATCGTCACCGGCCTCAACGCCGCCACCCGAGCCCTCCTCTGTCCCCACAGGTTCCGGGTCGCTAGCGATGCAGAAGCAAGCACCATCCATCGGCCGGATCCTGATCGCCGTCGGGCTTCACGCTGTCGTGCTTCGGGCTGATCCTCTTCCTCTGGATCGCCTTCGGCGGCCCGATCCCGCTGAAGCCCGAGAGCTACCGGGTCACCGCCTACTTCCCCGAGGCGACCCAGCTCGCCGTGGAATCCGACGTGCGGATCGGCGGCGTCTCGGTCGGCAAGGTGAAGGAGATCAAGCTGGCGCCGCCCGACGAGCGGGTCAACGGCAAGGACACGACCGAGGCCGTGATCGAGATCGAGCCCGAGTTCGCGCCGATCTCCGAGGACGCTCGCGCGATCCTGCGCCAGAAGACGCTGCTCGGCGAGACCTACGTCGAGCTCACCTCCGGGCACCGAGCCGGGCGAGCAGGCGGCGCCGGTCGCGCTCGGCGCCGCCGCCAACGTCTCCGACGCCGACTCGGAGGCGGTGGAGTCGATCGAGGAGGGCGGCACGCTCGGCGTCAGCCAGACCGAGGAGGCGACCCAGATCGACGAGATCTTCAACGCCCTCGACGAGGAGACGCGGCGCTCGTTCCAGCGCTGGCAGGCGAACGCGGCGATCGCGATCGACGGCCGCGGCATCGACCTCAACGACTCGTTCGGCAACCTCGGGCCGTTCCTCACCGACGCCTCGGAGATCATCGACGTGCTCGGGCGCCAGAAGCAGGCGCTCAAGGGGCTCGTCCGCGACACGGGCGCGACCTTCGAGGCGCTGACCGAGCGCGACCAGGAGCTCGCCGGCGCGATCGTCGGCTCCGACAACACCTTCGACGCGCTCGCCTCCGAGGATGCAGGCACTGGCCGAGACCTTCCAGCATCCTGCCCGACCTTCCAGCGCGAGATCGCGGCTGACGCTTCGAGCGCCTCGACGAGTTCCAGGTGAACACCCGGCCGCTGGTCCAGGAGCTCATCCCGGTCGCCCGGGACCTCTCGCCGACGCTGAAGTCGGTGCGCGAGCTCTCGCCGCACCTGCGCAACCTGTTCGTCGACCTCGACGACCTCCAGCGGGTCTCGGAGACCGGGCTGCCGGCGCTGCGCAAGTTCCTCGACGGCCTCGCCCCGGTGCTCGACAGCCTCGACCCGTTCCTCGCCAACCTGAACCCGGTGATCCGCTACCTCGAGTTCCAGAAGGCGTCGATCACCGACTTCCTCGTCGGGCCCGCGGCCGCGCTCTCCGGCAGCTACGAGCCGGTGGCCGGCGATCCGGCGCCGCGCCGCGGCCTGCGCCAGCTCAGCTACCTGGGCCAGCGAGGCACTTCGGCCTCTGGCCGTCGCGGCTGGCGACCAACCGCGGCAACGGCTACCTCGAGCCGGGCGTGCTCAATGGCTTCAGCTCGGCGAAGAGCGGGATCTTCCCGAACTTCGACTGCAAGAACACCGACTACCGGCGGGCGCTCCGGCGGGCGAGCAGACCCCGACGAGGACGAGGTCCGCATCGGCGCAGTCCGTCGAGGGCATCAACAGGGCGACCCGCCGGGCGTCACGCCGCGCCAGTTCGCGCCCTGCTTCATCGCCGGCGATTTCGCGAACGACAACGACTTCCAGGCGGCCCAGAACGGCACCTTCGGCGACGGCCGCTTCCCGGAGGTGTTCGCGGATCCGTGAGCGCGATCGCCGTCGCCAGGCGGCGTTCGCGCTCACGCGTCATAGGATTCGGACCAATGCCGCTCTTCAAGGACGCCCAGGACGTCTACGACACGCTCGGGCAGCTGTTCGTCGAGCTGGTCGCCGACGAGGAGCTGGCGCCGAAGTTCCGCAAGGCGAACACGATCGTCCGTTACCAGTACTCCGAGCCCGACTCGGCGATCACGGTGCGCCTGCAGGAGGGCCAGCCGGGCGACGTCGACTTCGGCGACTCGGAGATGGAGCCCGAGGTGACGATGACGATGGCCGCCGACACCGCGCACCGCTTCTGGCTCGGGGAGGTGAACGTGACCGTCGCGCTCGCCCGCGGCGAGATCAAGGCGCAGGGGCCGGTCGCGAAGATCCTCACGCTGGTGCCGCTGGCAAAGCCGGTCTTTCCCCGCTACAAGGCGCAGCTCGAAGAGCAGGGGCGCGTCGGACCTGCTCGGATGAAGGCCGCGGACTGGGCGGGGGTCGTCCAGGAGCTGGCCGCGAAGCGCGGCGTCACCTACGAGCCGGTCGGCGGCCTCAATCCGAAGGGCGGGCCCGCCGACGCTCTGCCCGGGCGGCACCAACCGGATCAAGGGCGAGCTCGCGCGCCGGCTTCTGGGGCGCCTCGTGCGACGCCGACGAGCGCGAGGAGGGCGGCCTGTTCTCGAAGACCGTGCTGCCCGAACGCCGTGCTGGCAAAGGCCCACATGCCGGATCTCGGCGACGGTCGTGCCGATGTTCAACGTCGAGTCGGTCGAGGCGCGGCGAGCGGGTCGAGCAGCTCGCCAGCCGGCGCAAGGTCGAGTTCGAGTCGATCGATTTCAACCGGCGCTTCCTGGCGACGGTGCCCGCCGACCACGACCCGGTGGCGCTGCGCGAGCTGTTCAGCCCCGGCTTCCTCGATTGGGCGGCGCAGATCCGGAACGAGGTCGACTTCGGGATCACCGACCGCCAGCTCTACTTCCTCTGGCGGCTCGGCGAGCGCACCGCCGACGAGTACGGCGACGCGCTCGACCACGCGGCGGGGCTGTTCAAGCGGCCTGCGCAACGAGATGGAGGAGCACGACGTGCACACCTACCAGCCGGGCCCCTGGCACGCGGGCCTCGAGCCGTTTCCGGAGCGAAAGGGCTAGCCGCGCTCGGCGAGGCGGCGTTTCGCCGTCTTGCGGTACGAGAGGTGGCCCTTGACGAAGGACAGGTTGCGGCCCAGGAAGCCCTCTGGGATCTCGAAGCCGCCGATAAGCCTGTGGGGTACGAGGGCCCAGCCGCCGTCCGTCTGAACCAGATCGCCGCGGACCTGGAAGTTGCGCTGCCAGGTGAAGTCGGGAGCGTGCTCGTGGACCGCCAGGCAGGCGCGACCGGCGGCGAGCGGCATCCCGGCGGGCACCGCGTCGAGATCGTAGGCGCCGTCCTCGTTCGTCCAGCTGAGATCGGCAGCCGCACCGAGAGCGGGAAACCGTCGGGGCCGACCCAGGAGAGCACCGCCTCGGGGTAATGCTCCCCGAGCTCGGCGATCCTGCCGTCCCAGGCGACGGCGCCGCCCGTGGCCGGCTCGTGGGGCTCGAGCGGCTCCTCCGAGTGCCCGGACCGCACCTCCTCCAGGTGGGCATCGTGGATCTCGGGCGCCTTCGTCGGGTCGCCGTCCGCCCAGACGAAAACCCGCTCGGGGCGGACCTTGACGTAGAGGCGCGCGTAGTACCACCGCAGCCGGTCGCGGATGAATCGCGGCGGGTGCATCTTCTTCGTCGCCGGGAGCTTCTCGCCCGCCTCGCGCATGTAGCGCTCGGCGTTGGCGTCCAGGTCCCGGTCGTCGACCTGGGCGGTGCCCTGAACGAGCACCTCGGTTCCCGCGGCGACCCCCGATCCGGTGGGATCGCTGAACAGCAACCCGACGTGCCGGTTCCGCTGGGCGTCATCCGCCTTCTTCGGGTAGCCGATCCCGGTCGTGACGTCGATCGTCGGGCCGCCGTCGGTGTAGTACGGCGTCACCGGCCAGGTGATCGGCTGCTGGCGCGCGTCGACCGTCGTGAACTCGGTGGTGATGAAGCGCGAGAAGCAATCGCGCACCTCTTGCGGGAGGCTCGCGGTCACGGCGGCAGACTATCCAGGTCGGCGACGCCGTCGTCGTAGCCGTCCTCCCACGGCAGGACCACACGGTGGCTCTCGCGCGTGCCGACAACGCGGGGGAGGACCGGCTCGATCTCGCGTCCGCGCGCTGCCTCGATCACCGCCTCCGCGGTCTCGTGTTCGAGCAGCGTCTCGAGCGTCTTGATCGTCGGGAAGACGAGCTTGAGCTCGCCCGCGGCGTGGGAGTCGAGCGCCTCGCGGGGCACTAACCAGCCCGCGTCGGTGACCTCGGCGCCGTCAGGCACGGGACTCGTGTGCGGGTCGGCGAGGGCGACGAAAAAGTGGGTGTCGAAGCGCACCGGAACGACCTCGGGGGTGATCCAGCGCGACCAGGCGACGAGCTCCGCGTCCTCGCCGAGCTCGATCCCGGTCTCCTCCGCGAGCTCGCGCGCCGCGCACTCGGCTGCGCTCTCGCCCGGCTCGATCATGCCGCCGGGAAAGACCCAGACCCCGGGCATGAACGAGGCCTCGGACGTGCGCTTCACCATCAGCACCTCGACGCCGCGATCGGAGTGCTTGCCGCCGCGGCGCAGGAGCAGGACCGTGGCCGCGGGGCGTGGAATGGCCGGCGCGTCGCTCACCGGGCGGACGATAACCTGCCGGGCGGTGCCGACCGAGACCGACGTCAAGCAGCTCTACATCTGCACCTCGTGCGGGTTCATCTACGACCCGGACGAGGGCGATCCCGACGGCGGGATCCCGCCCGGGACGGCGTTCACGGAGATCCCGGACACCTGGTTCTGCCCCGTCTGCGGGGCGCGCAAGGCCGACTTCGAGCCCTACGAGGGCTGAACAACTCCCGCCACGTCCTCGCCTTCGGCTCCGGGCGTGCGGGGCGGTTACTGATCCAGCGCGTGCTCGCGTGAGCGGCGTCGGCCGCGGCTGACCGCGAAGGCGATGAGGGCGGCGACGAGCGAGATCGGGAGCAGGATCGCGAGGCTGATCAGCGCGATCCCGCCGATCGTCTCCAGCACGTCGCCGGCGTCGTCGACCGCGTCGTCGAGCCCCCAGTCGCCGTCGTCCGATGCCGGGCCGTTGGAGGTCACCTCGACGCTCACGGTTGCGAAGCGGCCCTGGCGCCTGACCTGGTTGAACTCGGTCTCGTACGCGTCGGCGGTCGCCTCCAGCGAGTCGATCCGCGCCTTGAGCACCAGCCGCTGCTCGCGCGTGTCGGCGCGGATCAGGGCGATCCGCGCGTCGTGGATGTGGTCGAGCGTGTCGGCGAGCTCCTTGCGCGCGCGGACCGCGCGCGCGGTGATGTCCTCGCCGCCCTCGGTGCGCGAGATCACGTCGGCGAGGCCGGAGAGGTCCGACAGCGCGGCGTCGAGCTCCCTGTACGGGATCTCGAGCTCGAACGAGGCTCGGGCGCCGGCCTGGTCGCTGGTGACCTGGGAGCTCAGCACGACCCCGTGGTGGCGGTCGGTGACCTCGACGACCCCGTTCGCGACGCCCTGGACCTCGTCGGCCTCGGCGCCGAGCGAGATGCGGGCGGTCGCGTCGACGATCCGGTCGTCCTCGCCGCGGGCGATCCTGCCGCCGTCGGGCGGCGGCGCGGGAACGGCGACGCCGCGCTCGGAGCTGTACAAGGGCCCGCCCGGCTTCTGCGCCGCGGCGCTGTCGGGCAGCGTCAGGTTGTACTCGTCGCCGGCGGCGGAGGATGGAGCGGCCTCCTGCGCACCCGCTGTGTCGCCCGCACCCGCGGCGCCCCCACCCGCGGTGCCCTGTGCGGCGTTGCCGCCGCCCTCTTCGCTCACCGCCGACACGGTCTCGTCCGAGCTCGGGGAGATTCGATCAGAGCTGCTGATCACCACCCCCGCGACCACGACGACCGTCGCCACCGCGCCCGCCGGCAGGAGGATGCGGCGCGGCGCGGTCGACGTGACGCGGTCCCAGATCCGCCGCGCGAGTCCCGCCCGCCCGGCGAGCCCGGGGCCGAGCCCGCGGTCGCGCGGGAACCCGGCCGCCGCCCACTCGTCCAGGCGCCGCGCGAAGTCCTGATCCGGCTCCGGCCGCTCGGCGCGCAGCTCGCGCTCGAGCTCCTCAACCCTCATCGCATGCCTCCCTCAGCTTCTCCATGGCTCTGTGCAGCTTGGTGCCGGCGTTCGACTCGCTGGCCCCGATCACGGCGGCGATCTCGGCGTTCGCGAGCCCGGCGAAGTACTTGAGCGCGATCAGCTCGCGCTCGCGCGCCGAGAGCTTCGCCATCGCAGCGCGCACGGTCGAACGCCGCAGGGCGGCCTCGGCCGCCTCCTCGTGCGCCTCCCCTGCCGCCGCGTCCTCGGGCTCGCCGACCAGCTCGGCCTGGCGGCTGCGCCGGCGCAACTCGTCGAGCGCCGCGTTGCGGGCGATTCCGAACAGCCAGGCGCGGTGCGTACCGCGCTGCGGGTTGAAGCTCGCGCGCCGCCGGTAGGCACGCTCGAACGCCTGCGCCGTCACGTCCTCTGCGGCGCTGCGGTCGCGCAGCAGACCCGAGACGTAGCCGTAGACGTCGTCGCGACTCGAGCGATAGAGGGCGTCGAAGGCCGCATCGGCCTCGGACGGCGCCTCGATCGCGGGGGCGACGAGCGTCTGGTTCATGGCCGTACTACGGCGCCGTGCATGAGTCATCACAGCGCAGTATCGGCGGCTACCGTTGCGGTGTGGAGCCAAGCGTTGTCGCAGTCGCCTGTGGTTCGAGCCACGGCCCCGGCAAGGAGACCGGTGAGAGCATCCGGCTGATCGCCGGGATCGGCGTCGACGGCGACGTACACGCCGGCGAGACGGTCAAGCACCGTTCGCGGGTCCGCCGCGACGCCACCCAGCCCAACCTGCGCCAGGTGCACCTGATCCACGCGGAGCTGCACGAGGAGCTGCGCGCGGGCGGCATCGAGGTCGGGCCGGGGGAGATGGGCGAGAACGTGACCACGGCCGGCATCGACCTGCTGGCGCTACCGCGCGGCACCCGCCTGCGCCTCGGCGGCGAGGCGCTGATCGAGGTCACCGGACTGCGCAATCCGTGCAACCAGCTGAACGGGCTGGCGCCGGGACTCATGGAGGCGACGCTGGAGCGGCGCGATGACGGGGTGCTGATCCGCAAGGCCGGCGTGATGGCCATCGTGGTGGAGGGCGGTGACGTGAGGCCGGGCGACGTCGTGGTGGCGGAGCTCCCGCCAGGACCGCACGCGCCGCTCGAACCGGTCTGAGCCCCGAGCGTCGCTGGTCACGGCCTATATGCCCAGCTGAGCGACGCTCGGCGTGTCAGGCGGCGGCGCGCAACGCGGCAGGCTCCGCGGGCCCGTACGCGGATTCGTATGCCGCCGTTATCGACGCTGCGGTGATCTCCACGAGTCGCTTCAGGTTCGCCTTGCTGATCGCCAGCGGCGGCATCAGGACGACCGTGTCGCCCAGCGGGCGGACGATCGCGCCGCGCTCGCGCGCCGCCAGCGTCACCCGGTGGCCGAGCCGCAGCGCCGGGTCATGCTCGCCGAGGTCGATCCCGACCATGAAGCCGCGCCCGCGGACCTCGGCGACGCCGGGCATCCGGGCGACCGGCGCCAACAGCTCGCCGAGCAGGCGGATCTTCGGCTGGAGGCGAAGCAGCGTCTGCTCGGTGCGGAAGACCTCGAGGTTGGCGAGCGCCGCCGCGCAACCCAGCGGGTTGCCGGTGAACGTGTGGCCGTGAAAGAAGGTCCTCTGCTCCTCCGGCGCGCCGAGGAAGCCCTCGTAGATCCGTTCGCTGGCCAGCGTGGCTGCCAGCGGCAGGTAGCCGCCGGTGAGACCCTTGCCGAGGCACAGCAGGTCGGGGGAGACCCGCTCCTGCTCGCAGGCGAACATCGTCCCGGTGCGGCCGAAGCCGGTCGCGACCTCGTCGGCGATCAGGAACACGCCGTGCTCCTCGGTCAGGCGACGGGCGGCGTTCAGGAAGCCCGGCGGCTGCACCCTGATCCCGTCAGCGCCCTGGACCAGCGGCTCGACGATCACCGCCGCGATCTCGCGAGCGTGCAGGTCGAGTACCCGCTCGAGCCTTCTGGTGTCGCCGGGGTCGACGCGATACGTCTTGAAGAGGAGCGGGCCGAAGGCGCCGTGGAAGAGGTCGATCCCTCCGACTGAAACCGAGCCGATCGTGTCGCCGTGGTAGCCACCGCTCAGGCACACGAACGAGGTCCGGGGGCAGCGCTCGCCGTCACGCTGGCGCCAGTACTGAAACGCCATCTTCAGCGCGATCTCGACCGCAGTCGAGCCGGACTCCGAATAGAACACGCGGCTCAGGCCGGGAGGAGCGATCTCGACCAGCCGCGCCGCCAGCGCGACGGCGGTGGGGTGCGTGAGGCCCAGCATGGTCGAGTGAGCCACGCGGTCGAGCTGCTCGTGGACAGCCGCGTCGATCAGGGGATGGCCGTGGCCGTGGACGTTGCACCACAGCGATGAGACGCCGTCGATGTAGCGCCGCCCGTCGCCGTCGATCAAGTCGGTGCCATCGGCCGCCTCGATGACTACCGGGGCCTCGGTACACCAATCGTGCTGCTGGGTGAACGGATGCCAGAGGTGAGCGTGATCGAGCGCTGCAACCGAGTCCGAGTCCACGAGCCAGGACACTAGGACGGGAGTCGGAGGGAAAAAGCGGTTAGGGTCGCTCTGAGGCGAAGGAGGAGCGATGGCAAGCAGACTCGGTCGGTGCATGGCAGTCGCGGCCATGACGGGCGCGGCGTTCGTGGCTCTCTCGGCTCTGGCCGGGGCCGGACCCGAGGAGGGGGCCCTCTATGGCGCGTTGCTCAAAGGCGACCGGACCGGGGACGAATCGGTCTTCTTCAAGGTTTCCTCGAACGGCAAGAAAGTGACCGGGCTGGGCGGGGTTTTCGCGGAGGCCGGGCCGGCCGGCTGTGACCGAGACCAAGATCGGGGGAGGACGTTCGCCGACAACAACAAGGCTCCGATCAAGGACAACAGGTTCAAGAAGAAGCTGGACCTCTTCCCGATCGCGAAGGCGGGCAGAGTGGGCACGGTGAAGATCGCCGCCAAGTTCAAGCGCAACGGCGACGCGAAGGGGACCGTGAAGGTCAGGTACTCGAATCCCGACGCCTGCGACTACGACGACAGGTTCCTGGCCGACGCGAGCTAGCGAGCGCGGCCGAACCCCGGTCGCCCTTCGAGTGTGACCCACGTCACATATTTTCGCGGCTGAAATAGTTGCGTATCTGCAACAATTACCGTGATGGAAGCGACCGCCGTCACGAAGTCCGACCGCGAGCTGGGCTACCGGCTCGGCGCGGTGATGCTGAGCTGCTTCGGCGCCGACGGCGGCGCCGCGATCCGGGCGCTCGACGAGAGCGGCCTCACCTTCACCCAGATGAAGGTGCTGATGACGCTTGCCGGAGCCCGTGACGAGGCCGCCCCCGCGCTCAAGCCGGTGGCCGAGGGCCTCGGCCTCTCCCTGCCCTCGGTCAGCCGCGCCGTCGACGGCCTCGTCCGCGCGGGGCTCGTCGCCCGCGTCGAGGACCCCGCCGACCGCCGCCAGCGGCTGCTGTCGCTGACCGCGGACGGCGAGCGGCTCGCCGACCGGATCATGGCCGCCCGCCTGGCCGGGCTCGAGCAGTTCGCGGCCTCGCTGGACGCGGAGGAGCGGAAGCGGCTCGATGCCGCTCTGGACCTGCTGCTCGAGCGCGAGGAGATCGCGGCGGTGTACCGCAAGTACCGGAGGGCCGGCCGATGACCCGCTACCGGCACCTGATCACCGAGGACAACTCAAAGTGGTGGACCCTCGGCGCGATGTGCTTTGCGCTGTTCATGATCATGCTCGACAACACCGTCGTGAACGTCGCCTTGCCGTCGATCCAGCGCGACCTCGGCTCGAGCCTCTCCGGCCTGGAGTGGACCGTGAACGCGTACACGCTGAGTTTCGCCGTCCTGCTCGCCACCGGCGGCCGGCTCGGCGACATCTTCGGGCGCCGGCGAACGTTCCTGATCGGCGTCGTGATCTTCGCGGGATCCTCGGTCGCGGCGGGCCTCGCGCCCGGCACCGGGACGCTGATCGCGAGTCGCGTCGTCCAGGGAATCGGCGGCGCGCTGATGATGCCGGCGACGCTCTCGATCGTCACCAACGCGTTCGAGCCGCACGAGCGCGGCAAGGCGATCGGCACGTGGGCCGGCGTCTCGGCCCTGGCGCTCGCGATCGGCCCAGTCCTGGGTGGGCTGTTGGTCGAGCACGTCTCCTGGCGCGCGATCTTCTACATCAACGTCCCGGTCGCGATCGGCGCCGTGATCGCGACCCTGTTCGCGGTCCGCGAGTCCCGGGACGAGTCGGTCGGCCGCGAGGTCGACTACCTCGGGGTCGGAACCCTGACCGCCGGCTTGACGGCGCTCGTCCTCGCGCTGATCGAGGGCAACTCGTGGGGCTGGGGCTCGACCGCTGTCGTCGGCCTGCTCGCGGGCTCGGTCGTGTTGCTCGTCGCCTTCGTGCTGATCGAGCAGCGGGTGAAGGCGCCGGTGGTCGAATTCCCGCTCTTCGCGAGCCGCAACTTCGTCGGCGCCAACCTGGTCGCGCTGATCGTCACCTTCGCGATGCTCTCGCAGTTCTTCTTCATCGCGATCTACATGCAGAACATCCTCGGCCTCTCGCCGCTCGAGGCCGGAGTCCGGTTCCTGCCCGCGACCCTGATGATCGTCGCGATTGCCCCGCTCGCCGGGCGGATGACCGACCGGATCGGGCCGCGGTGGCTCATCGGCGGCGGCCTGACGCTGGTCTCGATCTCGCTCTACTGGCTGACCACGATCCACGTCGGCACCACCTACGGCGACATCTGGCCATCGTTCGTGCTGATGGGGATCGGGATGGCGCTGGTGATGTCACCGATGTCGACGGCGGCGATGAACGCCGTCCACGTCGCCAAGGCCGGCGTCGCCTCGGGCATCCTCTCGATGAACCGGATGATCGGTGGGTCGCTCGGCGTCGCCGTGATCGGCGCGGTCTTCCAGGCGCAGGCGCCGGACGGGTCCGGCGATCCGGTCGCGTTCATTCATGCCTTCAGCTCGGCGATGTGGGTGGCGACCGCCGTGGCGTTCAGCGGCGCGATCGTCGCGATCGCCCTGCTCCGCGGCCGCGCCGAGCACACGCCGGACATTGCCGTGGCCGAGGCACCGGTCACCGCGCCGGGCGAGCTGGCGGTCGGGCAGCGCGCCTAAGCCGACTAGATCTCGACGTCCGGCCAGGAGCCGGGATCGTCGAGGTCGAGCCAGGACAGCGTGCTGACCTCGATCGCGCCGAGGTTCGCGATCGTCTCGCGGTTCGAGCGCTCGATTTCGCTCGGCTCGCTCGGCCAGGGGTTCAAGACCACCCGAACCGGCTCGAGACCGGCAGCCCGCACGGACTCGACGGTGAGCAGGGTGTGGTTGATCGTCCCCAGTCCAGGCGTGGCGACGACCACGACCGGCAGGCCCAGGTCGACGGCGAAGTCGCGGATCAAGTAGTCGCTGCGCAACGGCACGAGGAAACCGCCCACGCCCTCCACCACCAGCAGGTCGGCGTTCGCTGCGGCCGCCGTCGCGCCCGCCCGCACCCGGTCAGGATCGATCGGTCCACCGTCGAGCGCAGCGGCCAGGTGCGGCGAGACGGCAGGCCCGTAACGATATGGCGCCACCTCGTCGTCGGTCTGCGACGAGCCGGCCGCACGGCGCAGAAGGCTGTGATCGGGCCCCGAGCCGTCATCCTCGTCGAGACCGCTCACCGCGGGCTTGAACACCGCCACCCGCCCGCCGCGCGCGGCCGCAGTCCGGGCGATCGCCGCCGCGACGATCGTCTTGCCGACGTCGGTGCCGGTTCCGGTGACGAAGACGCCGGCCGTCACGCGGCGCTGGCGTAGTCGTCCACGAGGCCGAGCTCGAACGCCGCTCGGGCGATCACCCGCGCCGCGCGACGCAGGTCATCGGCACGGTGGTTGGCCATCACCGTCAGGCGCAGGCGCGACGTCCCGGCGGGAACCGTGGGCGGGCGAATCGCCTGGGCGAACACGCCGCCCTCGAGTGAGCGCTCGCAGAGGGCCACGGCCCGGCGGGCGTCGCCGACGGTGATCGGCACGATCTGGGTCCGCGACCCGTTGGTGGAGAGCCCTTGGGCCGATAGGGCTTCGCGCAGGATCGCGGCGTTGCGCCGCAGCTGCTCGACCATCCCCGGCCGCGATTCGAGCAGGTCGAGCGCCGCGAGGGCCGCGCCGACGGACGGCGGCGGCGGCGCGGTCGAGTAGATGAACGGCCGCGCCTTGTTGACCAGCAGCTCGATCACCTCGCGCGTGGCGCAGACGTACGCTCCGTAGCTTCCCAGCGACTTCCCGAGCGTCCCGACGATCACGTCGACCCGGCCGGAGAGGCCCGCGGCGGCGACAGCTCCGCGCCCGCCGGGGCCGAGGGCGCCGGTGCCGTGGGCCTCGTCCACCGCCAGCAGGCAACGGTGGCGGCCCGCCAGCTCCACCAGCTCGGCGAGCGGCGCGACGTCGCCGTCCATGGAGAAGACCCCGTCGCTGACGATCAGCCGGGCCCGCGATCCGGCGTTGCGCAGCCCCCACTCGAGATGCTCGGTGTCGCGGTGGCGATAGACGAAGGTCTCCGCGCGCGACAGCCGGCAGCCGTCGATGATGCTGGCGTGGTTGAGCTCATCGGAGAACACGACCTCGCCACGCCCCGCGAGCGCGGCGACGATCCCGGTGTTCGCCAGGTACCCGGACCCGAACAGCAGCGCCGCCGCCGATCCCTTGAACGCCGCCAACCGGGTCTCGAGGATCCGATGCGGCGACATCGTGCCCGAGATCAGGCGCGAGGCCCCCGCGCCGGCGCCGAAGCGCTCGGCCGCCTCCCCGGCGGCGGCGCGGACCCGCGGGTGGTCGGCGAGGCCGAGGTAGTTGTTCGAGCAGAGCAGCAGCACCTCGGCGCCGTCGAGCAGGACCCGCGGTCCCTGCGGCCCCTCGATCAGCCGCAACCGGCGGTGGAGCCCCGACCTACGGAGCTCCGCCAGCTGCTCTGGGATCCCGCTCAATCTCCCCAGCCGGCGGCGGCCTGCTCGGAGGGCCGCGCGGGGTAATCGGGCGGAGAACCCTTCTTCTTGATCACCCGCAGCTGGGTCGAGGGATCCCAGAAGTTCGCCTCCGCCTGGCTGTCGATCAGCTCGTCGACCGGGGTTCGCGGGGTCTCGCCCGCGAGCCATCCCGAGCGGTTGTCGGGCCGCGGGTTGGACCCGTTGTCCGGCTGGCGGGCAACGTTCAGGCCAAGCTCCTCGAAGCTGGCGCGATCCTCGCCCGGATCGACGCCGAGCGTCGTCAGGAAGTTGCCCATCATCACCCCGTTGAGGCCGGCCTTGACCGCCAGCGGCTGCAGCTCGCCGAGGTTCTCGACCCGCCCGCCGCAGAGGCGAAAGAGGGCGTCCGGGAGGATGAGGCGAAAGATCGCGACCCACTTGATCACCTCCCAGGGATCCATCAGCTCGCGGTCGCCGAACTTGGTCCCCGGTCGCGGGTTGAGCAGGTTGATCGGCACCGAGGTCGGGTTGATCTCGGCGAGCTCGAACGCCATCTCGACTCGCTGTCGCGGCGATTCGCCGAGGTTGAGGATGCCCCCGACGCAGGTCTCGAGGCCGGCCTCCTTGGTTGCCTCGATCGTCCGGATCCTGCCCTCGTAGCGGACCGTGGTGCTGACCTCGTCGTAATACGACCGGGCCGTCTCGACGTTGTGGTGGACGCGCTGGATTCCGGCGTCGGCGAGGCGACGTGCGCGCTCGACCGAGATGTGGCCGACCGACGCGCAGCGCTTCAGGTTGGTGTGCTCGGAGACCAGCCTGGCGCCGGCGAGGATGTTCTCGAAGTCGCGCTTCGACAGCCCCTGTCCCTGCGTGACCATGCAGAACCGGTGCGCGCCGGCGGCCTCGGCGGCCTTCGCGTGCTCAAGGATCTGCTCCGGCTCCATCATCGCGTGCATCGGCGTGTCCGCCTCGGCGTAGCGGGATTGGGCGCAGAACCCGCAGTCCTCGGCGCAGCCCCCGGACTTGGCGTTGACGAGCGAGCAGAGGTCGGTGGAGTCGCCGAACCGGTCGCGTCGGGCCCTCCAGGCGCGCTCGACCAGCTCACCGATCTCGTCGTGATCGGTGAGCTCTCCGAGGGCCAGCGCTTCGTCGAAGGTCAGCAGCGGCGGCATCCGGACCCAATCTAGGTCCGGGCTCGGACGGTTACCGGCGAGCCGCCAGAGCGGTCAGCCTGAGGAGTCGACCAGGCTCGGCAGGACCGCCGGCAGCGCTCCGCGGCGGACCGAGCGCGGGACCGGCAGGCGGTGCAGCTTCGGCTGGAAGTTCGGGTCGCGGGCGAAGCCCTCCTCGTCGCCGACGACGCGGGTCGCCGCGTCGACGACGTCGGGGTCGAAGGCGAGCCCAGCCTGCGCGGCGAGCGCGAGCATCGCCTCGGACTGCGGCATCTCCGCCGTCCCCGCCGCGGTCAGGCCTGCCCAGGCGTCGGCGACCGCGAGGATCCTGCTGCCGTGCGGGATCGCCTCGGCCGGAAGCCCGGCGGGCACGCCGTCGCCCGCCCAGCGCTCGTGCGAGTGCAGGGCGAGGAAGGCGATCCGCGAGACGTCCGCCTCGCGCCAGTCGAGCCCGCGCACGGTGGCCGGATCCTCGGTCGACCAGACCAGGTCGGCGGCGCAGGCGAGCTCGCGGCGCTCGCGGCGCGGGATGTCGAGGACGTCGGCGATCGCCGCCGTGTAGAGGCGCATCGCGTCGGCCCGCGCCAGGCGCGCCGCCGAGGCGGCGTTGGTGATCCGCTCCAGGGCGATCTGCGGAATTACGATCACGGCGGCCAGCGGAGCGAGGGCCAGGACGCCGATCTCCTCGGCCAGGACGGCGGCGGCGACGCCGACGACGAGCATCCCGAGCACCGCCGGCGCCAGGTCGACGAACTCGACCCGGATCAGGGCCCCCGGGCGGGAGCCCTGGTAGAAGGGCGCGAACGTGAGCCGGGCGAAGCAGAAGTTGACTCCCGCCATCGCGACCCCGGCGGCGTAGAGCGAAGGGGCCATCTCGGTGCCGGTCGGCGATCCGGCGAGCTCGAGCAGCCAGGCCCCGACGAGCACGGCCAGGGCGTAGCTGGTCACGTTGGCCACGAAGCCCGGGGACGCCCATCGCTCGGACCGGAGCACGAACCGGGCGATCAGGTCGGGCACGAGCCAGACCAGCAGAGCGGGCAGCGGACCGGCGACCGCGAGCGTCACGAGGGCGACGATCAGGCTCGCTCCGAAGAACACCCGATTCGCCGCCTTCAGCCGCGCCTCGGCGCCGTACGCGATCGCCGACACGCAGGCGAGGGCGACGATCATCGCGGGGTCGTCCCAGTTGGCGGCGGGGGCGAGCAGCAGGAACGCGGCGATCGCCGCGACGGCCGGCACGACGTTGAACGCGATCGCGAGCACGAGTCGCTCACGCGAACCGACCGCCGGAACCCACCGCTTCATCACGCGCATCCTTGCGCGTCCCTTACCTCGTGCACGAGGCAATCGTAGACCCCGGGCCTCCCCGCCTCGACCCGGATATGCGTCTAACCGTTGCGCCAGCCCACAAAGGCCTCCTTGCGCGTCGCCGAGTGACGCACGGAAACCTACCAAAACCTCCTCAAACCTATGCGACTCTCGGCGCCCGTCCTGCACGCCCGTGGAAAGGCTCAAACGGGCTCGTTGGCGAGGCTCTCCCAGAGGTAGATCGAGGCGAGCGTCCGGTGCGGGCGCCACGGCTCGGCGATCGCCTCGAGTTCGGTGGGCGACGGCGGTTCCGCGAGGCCGTAGGCGACCTGCACGGCGCGGCGGATTCCGAGGTCCCCGGTCGGCAGCACGTCGGGCCGTTCGAGGAAGAAGATGAGGAACATCTGCGCGCTCCAAACGCCGAAGCCGCGCACGGCGGTGATCTCCGCGATCACCTCGTCGTCGGTGAGCTCGTCGAGCCGGTCGAGCTCGAGCTCTCCGGACAGCACGTGAGCGGCGAGGTCACGGACGTATTCGACCTTGCGCCAGGACAGCCCGGCGTCGCGAAGCGCCTGCGGCTCGACGTCGAGCAGATCCTGTGGCGGCGGCGTCCGGCCGCCGAACAGCTCGAGGACGCGGTCGTAGATCGTCGCCGCGGCCTTGACCGACAGCTGCTGGCCGATCACGCTGCGCAGCAGCATGCCGTAGGCGTCCACCGGCGGTCGCCGCCGCCGTCGCGCCTCGATCGAGAGCTCGCCGAGGCTGGAGACCAGGTCACCCATCACGGGATCCGACCCCGCCAGCTCCGCCGCAGCGTCCGCGGTCATTCGAGCCCACCGTATACGCGCGCTTAGGTGTCCGTAAGACCCTCTCGCTATCCTGCCGCCCTCGGCGTCCCCGGGCGCGCCGCGACTTGGGCGGTGGGCCGGTGTTTTGACGCCCGAGGCAGGAAGCCCACCGGCCCCGTATGAGCCCGAACGCCTCCGCACAACAGCCGACCGGACGTTGGCCGCGCCTGCTGGCGGCGGGCGGCGCCGTGCTCGCGCTCGCCGTGACGATCGCCCTGGCGATGACCGTCCCCGCGGCGAACCCGCCGGCAGCGGGGGCCCAGACGGGACCGAGGCCGAACATCATCGTGTTGCTCACCGACGATCAGGAATCGCGCTCGATGCGGGTGATGAAGACCGTCGGCAAGGAGCTGAAGCGCAAGGGCGTGACGATGAAGCGCTTCTACGACAACTTCCCTCTCTGCTGCCCCGCCCGGGCGACCATCTTCACCGGCCAGTACGCGCACAACCACAACGTCCTCTCCAACCAGCCGCCGGACGGGGGCTACGGCGTCTTCAACGAGCTCCACGGCGACAACTACCTGCCCCTTTGGCTGCAGGCCGCGGGCTACCGGACCTCCTACGTCGGCAAGTTCATGAACGGGTATGCCGAGCCCGACGAGTACGGCACCGTGCCCAGCGACGTTCCCGCCGGCTGGGACGACTGGCACGTGCTCGCCCCCTCGCGGGCCCAGTACTTCGGCTACACCCTGAACCAGAACGCCAGCCTGCGGCAGTTCACCGAGGCCGAGGAGGACTACAGCACCGACGTCTTCACCAACAAGGCGCGGCGCTTCATCCGCTCCAGCGCGAAGGCGGGCACCCCGTTCTTCCTCGAGCTCGGCTACGCGGCGCCCCACGGCGGCGGCGGCGGGGAGCCGGGCCGCTCGTGCAACCGCGCCGCGGTCCCCGCCCCTCGCGACCTCGCGACCCTCAAGGGCAAGTTCCGCAACACGCTGCCGCCCTCGTTCAACGAGGCCGACGTCTCCGACAAGCCGGCGACGGTCAGCGAGAAGCAGCCGCTGACCCCGGGCCAGATCTCCGACACCCTGCGCAAGCGCCGCTGCGCCTGGGAGTCCCTGCTCGCGGTCGACAAGAGCGTCAGCGACCTGATCCACGAGATCGAGCGCGACGGGATCAAGAAGAACACCTACATCTTCTACCTCTCCGACAACGGATTGCTGCGCGGCGAGCACCGGATCCGCGACAACAAGCGCTACCTCTACGAGGAGTCGGCGCGTGTTCCGTTCATCGCCCGCGGCCCCGGGATCCCGCACGGACAGAGCTCCGACGACGTTGCCGTCAACGCCGACCTGACGGCCACGATCCTCGAGCTCAGCGGCGCCACCGCGGGTCTGGAGCAGGACGGCCAGTCGCTGATGCCGCGACTGCTCGACCCGAAGGGTGAGAGCGGGCGGGCGCTCCTGTTCGAGGCGTACGCCGGCGAGCCGATCCTCGGCGTACGCACCTCCCGCTACCTCTACACGGAGTGGGAGGGCGGCCCGAACCCGGTCCTGGCGCAGCGGGAGCTCTACGACACCTACGCCGACCCGTATCAGCTCAACAACCTCGCCAGGGATCCCGCCTACCTGCCGATCGTCATCGAGCTCGCCAACGAGCTCGACGAGCTGATCACCTGCGCGGGCGCCAACTGCCGCAGCGCGCCGACCGGCCTGCTCGGCTTCGCGAACGGCGGGGTCGGCAAGAATGGCTGTGTGTTCCCGCCGGTGACGGCGCAGTTCAGGGGGTCCGACGAGGACAGCATCGTCGACGTCTCGTTCCGCGCCGGCAGGTTCGCGGTCGGGCAGGACAACGAGCCGCCGTTCGAGATCGGGATCCCCGATGGGGCGCTCCGCGACACCCTGCCTGATCCGGCGCAGGTGATCGCCAGGGCTCTGTACGACGACGGCCGGCGCCTGGCCCTGACCGCGGATGTGAGGATCTGCGGGTGAGGCGCGTCGCGGCGGCCGCCGCGACCGCGGCGGCGGTCGCGGCCCTGGTCGGTGCATGTGGCGGGGGCGAGGAATACGAACCCACCGCCGACCCGGTCTACGGCAGCCAGCCCAACTTCGTCTTCATCCTCGCCGACGACGAGAACCTGAAGCAGTTCAACCGCCGGTACATGCGCCGGACCCGGAAGCTGATCGCCGACCCCGGGACCGAGTTCACCAACTACTACGTCCCGACGCCGCTCTGCTGCCCCTCGCGGGCGGCGATGCTGACCGGCCAGTACGGCCACAACAACGGCGTCCTGTCCAACGTACCGGGCTACGCCACCCTGCGCGAGCCGGAGAACATCCTCCCGGCCTGGCTGCAAACCGTCGGCTATCAGACCGCGGAGGTGGGCAAATGGCTCAACGGCTACGAGAAGACCGTTCCGGTCCACGAGGCCGTGCCGCCGGGCTGGGACAAGTGGCACGGCCTGGTCGGCGCCCACGGCTACAACCGGTTCAAGGCATCGCAGAACGGCAAGAAGGTCACGTTCCGCCAGTACATCTCCGACTGGATCGCAAAGCAGTCGATCGACCTGATCGACCAGTTCTCGCGCGACGGGCAGCCGTTCTACCTGCAGATCAACGAGTTCGCCCCGCACGTCGAGGCCGAGCGCGCGATCAGCAAGGGGCGCTGCGGCGGTGAGGCGGTCCCCGCGCCGCAGGACGACCGGCGCTTCGAGGGGCTCGGATTGCCGAACTCGCCATCCGTCAACGAGCGCGACGTCTCCGACAAGCCGGACTTCGTCGCCGGCAAGAGCCCGCTGACCGACCAGCAGCTGGATGAGCTGGCGCTGCGCTACGAGTGCCGGCTCGAGTCCCTGCGCAGCCTCGACCGCACCATCGGATCGATCATGCACGCGATCGAGGACTCCGGCGAGATGGACGACACGGTGGTCATCTTCGCCTCGGACAACGGCACCTTCCACGGCGAGCACCGGCTCCCGGGCGGCAAGGGCCTCCCATACGAGGAGGCGGCGCACATGCCCCTGGCGATGCTGATCCCGGAGAAGTACCGCGGCGGCCACGCGGTCGTCCACCAGATCGACGAGCCGACCATGAACATCGACCTCGTCCCGACGATCGTCGACCTCGCCGGGTCACCCACCTGCATCGCCGAGGACGAGTGCCGGGTGATGGACGGCCGCTCGCTCGTCGGGCTCCTCTCCGGCGACACGAGCGACTGGCCCGTCAGTCGCCCGCTCCTGCAGGAGCTCGACCTCAACGTGGAGGCGTTGAAGGACGTCGACCGCGGGATCTCCTGCAAGTTCCAGGGCGTGCGGGACGGCAGCTGGCTGTACATCGAGCACACCGTGGTCCCGGTACCCGGGCTCGGCTCGTGCGTCGATGCATCACCGCCGGTCGTCGAGCTGTACGACACGGCCCGCGACCCCTACGAGCTGGACAACCTCGCGGCGACGGAGGAGAGCGCGCGTACGGAGGCGGCCGCCGCCCGCCTGAGCGAGATCACCGCCGAGCTCGCCGACTGCGCCGGGATCGAAGGACGCGATCCCGAGCCGGCGAGCGGGCACTACTGCAGCTAGCCCGCCCCGCTACTTGCGCTTCGGCTTGTCCGCCACCCGGACCGAGCCCCGCATGAACGGGTGGATGCGGCAGAAGTAGGTGTAGGTCTTACCGGGCTTGGTCAGCGGCGGGGTCGTGTAGACGTTCGAGCCCGTGGTGACCTCCGTGCTCGTGCCGGTGCCGTAGCCGAGCTGGCCGGAGTCGAACTTGATCGGGCCCTGGGCCAGCGGATAGCCGATCCCCGAGCCGAGGTTGCACGGCGCCCGGCAGGAGGTGATCGAGTGCCAGGCCTGCTCCTCGTCGGACATGTCCGGCAGCGCGTCGAGGTTGGTGAAGGTGACGCTCGAGCCCGGCTTGACGACCGGCGGGCGCATGAACGAGGTCGGGAACCCGCGGAAGGCCGAGTAGCCGCCGGTCAGGTAACGGAAGCCGTCGACGTCGATCCCGCCCGTCGGCACCCGGCGGCCCTTGCTGCGCAGCTTGCGCGGGTCGGGCAGGTCGAGATCCTTGCCCGCCTTCTTGTCCTTGTTCTCGCGCAGCCGGCCGTGGGTGAGGATGCCACCCTGCTCGTACATCGCCCGCACCGCCGCGTCGTCGTCGAACGGGTCCTTGGCCGCTGGATCGTTGAAGGTGGTGACGGCGAGCGGAAGGATCCCCATCGACTCGTACCAGGACGCCTTCTTGACGTCGTAGGTGGAGTCGATCGAGACCACGTCGCCCTTCTTCAGCCGGACACGCCACTCGCGGGGCGTCGCCTCCATGCTCACGTCCCAGCTCACCGCGCCCGCCGGTTCGTAATAGCGGGCGTCTGAGCGGAACAGCTGCCTGACCTCGTCCGGCGTGCCGCCCGCCGTTCCGTCCCCGTCGAGGTCGCGCGCGACCTGGAGATCGACGCGCAGCCCGCCGGGGTGGAGATGACCTGCGCCGAAGACGAGCGTCTGCGGGCTCCGCAGGGTCCACGTCCCGGAGTTGCCGATGTTCTCGCGCTCCTCGTATCCGGGCACGGACGGGTCGGTCGGGACGTCGTCGGGGAACGTGTACTTGCCGTCCCCGTCGGTGTCGAACCCGCGCTCGGCGTCGAAGACCGGATAGAGGTGCGGGAAGCCCGCCACGTCGAGCCACTCGATCCTGCTCTCGTGGATACCGGCGGCGGACGGGCTCGTGGCCGGCACCCAGTCGATCTCCCAGGTGAGGTACACCGATCGCCCGCCCCGTGCGTTGAGGCTGTGGATCATGTAGTTCAGGCCCCAGTTCGCGTCGCCGCCGACCTTCAGCCCATACCCCTCCGGGAGGGTGGCGATCGTCTTCTCCTCGCCCGAGGCGAAGGTCGGGCCGCCGCCCGGCGCGAGCCAGACGACATGGTGCAGGTGCAGGTCCCAGACGCTCGGCGTGCTCAGCTCGCCGTCGTCATGGAGCTCGAGCATGCTCGGCTCGAAGCGAGTCACGTACCCCTCGGCGGTGGAGCCGGGCGCGAAGGGGCTGGTATCGCCCGGACCGCTGAGCACCTGGGCGTTCGGACAGGTCTTGGTGCCGCCGAGCAGATTCAGGTTCTGACCGGGGTGGATCGGGATCGCGTCGGTGCGGCAGCTGTAGGTCGTGGTGTCGGCGTAGGTCGCCGGCGTCAGGACCGGCTCATCCGCGCTCGCCGGCGCCGCGAACGCGAGCACGGCCCCGATGGCCGCGGTCACGCTGATCTTCCACTTCCTTGCGGATCGCATCTCTGGCTTCCCTAACACGGAGGGTAGCGGCGAGTACCGGTGGCGACCTAGCGGCCCTGCCAGCGCGGCTTTCGCCTCTCCGCGAACGCCTTGATCCCCTCGCGGAAGTCCTCGGACGCAAAGCAGGAGCGGCGCAGCTCGATCAGCTCCTGCTCCTGCTCGGCGGTCAGGCGCGGGAAGCGCGCCAGGGTCTCGATCGCGAGCTTGTTGCCGACCGTCGAGAGCGGCGCCCCTGCGGCGATCTCCGCGGCGAGCGAGACCGACGCCGACTCGATCTCGTCGTCGCCGACGGTCCAGTTGACGAGCCCGATCCGCTCGGCTCGCTCGGCGGTCAGGTTGCGGCCGGTCAGGAAGAGCTCCCGCGTGTAGGCCACGCCGACGGCGTCGATGAAGCGCTCCAGTCCGGTGTGGCTGTAGATCAGGCCGAGCTTCGCCGGCGGCATGCCGAGCTTCGCGCCGGCGGCGCAGATGCGGAGGTCGCAGCGGACGGCCAGCTCGAGCCCGCCGCCGAGGCAGTGGCCGTTGATCGCCGCGAGCACCGGGTAGCGATGGGCGCTGACCGCTTCCATCGCCGCGTGGAAGGGATGGGCGACGAGTGACTCGGCGTCCCGCTCGAACGACTGCTCGGGGATCGCGCCGATGTCATAGCCGGCCGAGAACGCGCGGCCGGAGCCGGTGATGAGCACGCAGCGGACCTCGATCCCGTCCGCGAGCTGCGGCAGCGTGGCGGCGATCGCGTCGAGCACCTCGTGGTCGAGCGGGTTGCGCTTCTCGGGGTTGTTGAGCGTGAGCCGGGCGACGGCCTCGGCGGGGTGATCCAACCGCAACTTGCCTCCGGCAAGTTGCTCGAATCCCGCCGGCTGCTCCGCTTCGCGTCCGCCGCCGTCGGGGTTCATTCAAGGACGACTAATACGTCGCCTTCTTGCACCGACTGGCCCTCCTCGCAGCGGATCTCCTTGACGACGCCGTCGTCCTCGACCTCGACCGGCATCTCCATCTTCATCGACTCGAGGATGACCACCGTGTCGCCGTCGGAGACCTCGTCGCCGACGCCGACCTCGATCTTCCAGACGGTCCCCGTGATGTGCGCTTCGACGTCCGTCATCGCGCCGAGACAATATCCGTCGCGCTGGATCGCGACAGCGCACCCATGACGAACCTGCTTGTGATAGTCGCCGCGCATAACGAGGCGGACCGCCTCGGGCCCGGAATCGATGCGCTCGCGAGCGCTTTTCCCGGGGCGGAGATCTGGGTCGGGGACGATGCGTCCACCGACGGGACGTCGGATGTCGCGCTCGCTCACGGTGCCCGCGTAGTCAGCCGCGGGCGCAGCCATGGGAAGGGTGGCAACGTCACCGCCGCCGCCGAGGCGGCTCTCAGCCACCGCGATCTGCCGCCCGACCTGGTGCTCGTCTGCGACGGCGACCTCGGGGCGTCGGCGGAGCGCCTGCGCGGCCTCGTCGAAGCTGTCGATCACGATCGCTGCGACCTCGCGATCGCCTCGTTCCGCAACCGTGTCGGGGGCGGGTTCGGGGTCGCGCTGCGGTTCGCGCGCTGGGCGATTCGCCGCCGCTGCGGCTACGTGGCCGGGGCGCCGATCTCAGGTCAGCGGGCGATGCGCGGCGAGGTCCTGCGCACGGTGCTCCCGTTCGCGGCCGGATACGGGATGGAGATCGGGATGACCATCGACGCGGTGCGCGCCGGCTACCGGGTCGCCGAGGTCGAGCTCGACCTCGAGCACCGCGCGACCGGCCGCACGCTCGCAGGATTCCTGCACCGCGGCCGCCAGCTCCGGGACTTCGTCCGGGTCTGGTGGGATCGCCGCGGCTGAGCCGTCCGGGCACACGGGAGATAGGCTCGGCCGCCTCCATGATCCTCGCGATCGACCAGGGCACCACCGGGACGACCTGCCTCGTCTTCGACGGCGAGGGCAGGATCCGCGGGCGGGCCTACAGCGAGTTCCGTCAGCACTTTCCGCGGCCGGGCTGGGTCGAGCACGACGCGAACGAGATCTGGGACGTGACCCGGCGGGTCGCCTCGCACGCGCTTGCTGACGCGAAGGCGGACTCGGGGAGCCTCGACGCGATCGGGATCACCAACCAGCGCGAGAGCGTGGTCGCCTGGGATCCGGCGACCGGCGAGCCGGTGCACAACGCGCTCGTCTGGCAGGACCGCCGCACCGCCGCCCGCTGCGACGAGCTGCGCGCCGGCGGCCACGAGCAGCTCGTCCGCGAGCGCACCGGCCTGGTCATCGACCCCTACTTCTCGGCGACCAAGATCGAGTGGCTGCTGCGCAACGTGGAGGCGGCCCGCGACGCGGTCTTCGGGACGATCGACTCGTGGCTGGTGTTCAAACTCACCGGACGGCACGCGACCGACCTGTCGAACGCCTCGCGGACCATGCTGTTCGACATCGGCGAGCTGCGCTGGGACGCGGAGCTGTGCGAGCTGCTCGGGATCGACCCCGCGACGCTGCCCGAGCCGCTGCCGTCCGCCGGCGTCTTCGGGACGACGACCGAGTTCGGCGGCGAGGTCCCGGTCTCGGGGATCGCCGGCGACCAGCAGGCGGCGCTCTTCGGCCAGGCCTGCACGCGCTCGGGCATGGCGAAGAACACCTACGGCACCGGCAGCTTCGTCCTCCTCAACGCCGGGTCCGAGGTGCCCGAACCGGGCGACGGCCTGCTGACCACGGTGGGCTGGGGCATCGGCGATCGGGTCACCTACGCGCTCGAGGCGGCGGTCTTCGTCACCGGCGCGGCCGTCCAGTGGCTGCGCGACGGGCTCGGGCTGGTCGCCGAGGCGGCCGAGACCGAGGGCATGGCGGCGTCGCTCGAGTCCAACGACGACGTCTACTTCGTCCCTGCGCTCACTGGCCTCGGTTCGCCGCACTGGGATCCCTACGCGCGCGGGACGATCGTCGGGCTCACCCGCGGCACGACCCGCGCCCACCTGGCCCGCGCCGCGCTCGAGGGGATCGCCTACCAGACCGTCGACGCGGTCCGGGCCCAGGAGCGGCTGGCCGGCGAGCAGCTCTCCGAACTGCGCGCCGACGGTGGCGCGGTCGCCAACCGCTGGCTGATGCAGTTCCAGGCCGACGTCCTCGGGGCGCCGGTGATCGTTCCCGAGATCGCCGAGACCACCGCGCTCGGCGCCGCGTACCTGGCCGGAATCGGAGCCGGCACCTGGACCGCCGACGAGGTCGGGTCGATGTGGGGCGAGGCGGCTCGCTACGAGCCGGCGATGGACGAGGCCGAGCGCGACCGGCTGCTCTCCCGCTGGACCGAGGCGCTGAGCCGGGCGCGCGGCTGGGCGACTCCCGACGAGGGTGATCCGGGCGCGTAACCGGGGCGTAGACCGGGGGTAGGAGGCCTTGCCGGCCGCCCGCCGGCACCGTCCGCATGTCCGAGCTCAAGCCACAGCGATACAAGGAGACCCGCCCCCGGGAGGAGTTCCAGTACGTGCACGAGCACTCGCGCACGCACGAGCCGGGGTGGATCTACGAGCTGGCGCGACTGGTGATGACCTGGATCGCCCTGCTGATCTACCGCACACGGGCGATCTCGGCCGCGAACATCCCGGCCAGCGGGCCGGTGATCCTGGCCCCCAACCACTTCTCGAACATGGACCACTTCTTCGCCGGCGTCTATACCCGGCGGAAGATCCGCTTCATGGCCAAGTCGCAGCTCTTCGGCCAGAACCGCGTGCTCGACTACATCTTCGTCAACGGCGGCGTCTTCCCCGTGATGCGCGGCCACCACGACGAGGAGGCGTTCATCACCGCCCACTCGATCCTGGATCGCGGCGGCTGCGTGCTGATCTACGCCGAGGGCGGGCGCTCGCGGAGCGGCCAGCTCGGCGACCCGAAGCCCGGCGTCGGCCGCCTGGCGCTGGAGTCGGGCGTGCCCGTGGTCCCGGTCGCGATCCACGGGTCCAAGGGCGTGCGGGCCTGGAAGCGCCTCGTGTTTCCGAAGGTGACGGTCCAGTACGGCGAGCCGATCAGCTTCCCGGTCGTCGCCGAGCCGACCCGCGAGCAGCAGCTCGAGGCCTCACAGAAGATCTTCGACCAGGTGAAGGGGATGTACGCGCCGCTCGAGGAGCGCGGGCGCGGCAGCGTGATCAAGTCGCTGCGCGAGGGCGCGGCTGCCGCCACTAGCCCGCGGCCGAGCGTTCACTCGTAACGGTTCTCGACCGTCTTCCAGTGCTCGGGGTCGTGCCCCGGGAGGATCACGGCCTGCGGGTACGTCTGGGCGAACTGGCGCAGCTCGCGCATCGAGCGGCGCCAGTTGTGGCGGTCGACCGGGCGCGGCGGCTCCGGCGCGTCGTCGAGCTGGCCGATCGTGTAGATCGCGTCGCCGGCGATCACCAGGTCGCGGTCGCGCAGGTGGCAGATGATCGACTGGTGGCCGGGGCTGTGGCCGGGGGTGGATGCGAGGCGCACGCTGCCGTCGCCGAACAGGTCGAAGGTGCGGCCGAACGTCGCGTACGAACGGACCGACTCGGAGTCGTAGCTGACCGTGCGGTAGTCGAAGGCGTAGTCGAAGTGGGCGGGCCGGTAGCCGCGCAGCAGCGGCCGCGAGTCGGTGGACGCCGCCTCCCACTCCTCCTCGGCGACCACGAACGAGGCGCCCGGGAACTGCGACATCCCGGAGGTGTGGTCGAAGTGCATGTGGGTCATCACGACCAGCTTCACCGACCTCGCGTCGATGCCGCGGGCGCGAAGCTGGGCCGGCAGGTCCTGCCCGTCCTCGATCCGCGCGCCGCCGCGCCCGCCGAAGAATCGGCCGAGGTTCTCGGTTGGGCTGCTCGCGACCGAAGCGTGGAGCCCGGTGTCGACGAGGAACGGCCCGACGGACGGATGGCGGATCACGTACGCGGGGATCGGGATCGTCACGCTCGGGCTCCCGACGCCGAGCATCCGCAGCGTGCGGAAGCTGCTCGCGCTCTCGAGGTAGGCGCGAGGGCACCTCATCGTCCCGGTCAGGATCGGCTCGACGGCAACCGTCGCGCCGTCGCGGCCCCCGGGCAGCGGTCCCGTGAGGCGCTTCGTGTCGACGCGCACCTTCATCGCGGCGGACTGTAGCCATATAGCCTGCGGGCGCCATGGCCTCCGACGGCTCGCGAATCTTTGCGCCCGG
The DNA here is from genome assembly GCA_963811505.1 of uncultured Solirubrobacterales bacterium. Taxonomy (GTDB): domain Bacteria; phylum Actinomycetota; class Thermoleophilia; order Solirubrobacterales; family 70-9; genus WHSW01. Next base: position 53,152 of record CAWERC010000005.1, read on the forward strand.
CCTCCTCGACGGCCACGTCTGCGTCGTCTCCGGGGCCGGCACCGGCCTCGGCCGCGAGGCGGCGCTCGAGCTCGTTCGCCTCGGCGCCACGGTCGTCGGCTGCGGCCGCCGGCCCGAACCGCTCTCCGAGATGGTGGCGGCCGCCGAGGCGCTGGCCGGCAGGGCGGAGGCCGAGGCGATGGACATCCGCGACGAGGAGGCGGTCGAGCGGCTGTTCGACGGCGTCCTGGAGCGCCACGGCAAGCTCGACGTGCTCGTCAACAACGCGGGGGGTCAGTTTTTGAGCCCCGCCGAGGCGATCTCGCCGAAGGGCTTTCGCACCGTGATCGAGCTCAACGTCGTCGGCACCTGGCTGATGACCCACGCCGCGGCGACGAAGGCGTTCGTCCCCCAGAACGAGGGCAAGGTGCTGAGCGTCACCCTCTCGCCGCACCACGGGATGCCGGGGATGGTCCACTCCGGTGCGGCGCGGGCAGCGGTGGAGAACATGATGCGAACGCTGTCCATCGAGTGGGCGCGGTTCGGGATCAGGACCTGCTCGCTGGCGGCCGGCCAGTTCGGCACCGAGACGATGCGGACCAAGTACCCGGCCGAGGTCGTCGCGGCGGTGCCCCGGACGGTGCCGCTGCAGCGGCTCGGCACCGAGGAGGAGTGGGCCTGGCTGATCGCCTACCTGGCCTCACCCGCCGGCGACTTCTTCTCCGGGACGACGATCACGATGGACGGCGCCCGCGACAACTGGTTCGGGGCCTGGCCCCCGGGCGTCTACGGCGACAGCGGCGAGCCGCCGGCGGAGGCGCGGCGGCCCAAGTACTGAGGCCGGCGGCGCGCCGTCCTTCGGAGCGCTGTCTGGCTGGGTGGGGGTGCGGTGGCCCGGATCGGGGGTGGAAAACACCGCACGCGTCCGGCTCGCCGGCGACGGTTGCGGAGTTGGCCCCGAATACCGGGGTCAACACCGCGCGGTCTCGTTCGCCGGCGGTGGTTGCGGAGTTTTCGCGGCGCTCGCCACGACACCTCCCCTTACTGCTCCTTGCCCATTCGCCCGCCCCGGCGAGCGGCGCGTCACCGCGGGATTGGCGTCTACGGTGGACCGTCGTGATCGCGATCGTTGCCGTCGTCGCCGCGCTGCTGGCGCTCGCTCCCGCGGCTCATGCCGCGACCCCGGCGAGGATCGTCACCTGGGACGGCGCCGCGGCCGGCAAGAGCCGCTTCGTCGACCCGTCCGCGGCCCCGGCCGGCTCCTACAACGAGCCGCCGGGCGTCGAGGAGCGTCCCAACGCGCTGCGCGTCAACGTCTATCTGCCCCCCGGGTACGACCCCGACTCCGAGCGGGGCTATCCCGTCCTCTACCTGCTGCACGGCCAGGGCGATGCCTACGACTCGTGGGCCAACCCCGCCAACGGCGACCTGCTGGAAACCGCCGCCCGCTTCAGGGGCCTGATCGTGATGCCCGAGGGCGACCGCGGCTTCTACGCGAACTGGTGGAACGGGGGGCGGCGCGGCGCGCCGGCCTGGGAGCGCTATCACCTCGACGAGCTGATCCCGCTGGTCGAGCGCCGTCTGCCGATTCGCCGCGGCCGGCGCTGGCATGCGGTGGCCGGGCTCTCGATGGGAGGTGAGGGGGCGATCTTCTACGCCTCGCAGCGGCCGGGGTACTTCGGCTCGGCGGCCTCGTTCTCCGGCCCGCTCTCCATCGAGCGGCCGACCTACCAGGGCGCGTTCGAGGCGGGCACGGGACAGGATCGCGAGGCGCTGTTCGGCGATCCGCAGGCGGAGGCGTTCTACTGGGCCGGTCACAATCCGGCGAAGCTGGCCGCCAACCTCCGCTCGACCCGCCTGTACGTCGCCGCCGGCGACGGGGTGCCGAATCCGGCGAGCCCGGACGAGCTCGACAACTACTTCGGCCAGCTTGCCGAGGCGGAGCTCGGCCAGCAGGCGGCCGAGTTCGCCGCGGCCGCCGAAGACGCCGGGGCCGAGATCACCTACGCGCCGCACCAGGGCATCCACGATTGGCCCTACTGGCGTGCGGATCTCGCCCACGCGATCGACTGGGGGTTCTTCCGGCGCCCGCCGGCGCCGCGCCGAAGCTGGCGGTACACCACGGTGGCGACGGTTGGCCGGGCGTGGGGTCTGCGGTTTCGGTTCGGCGAGCCGCCGGGCGGGCTGGTCACGTTCGAGCGCGACGGCCGTCTGCTTCGGGGCGAGGGGTCGGGCGAGGTCACGCTCCGCGCCCGCGGATGCCGGATCGAATCCGAGCTGCCGTTCGAGCTCACGCCGGCGTGCAGGCGGTCCCGGGGAACCGGCGCATCGGCACGAGGAACCGACTAGCTTGCTTCCAGGGCTTCGGCTCTGGGTTTTGAATTGATCGTGAATCGGCGACATCGTCGGCGGGGGGATGTAAGGGTCAGCGCGGCGCTTGCGCTGGCCGCGACGTGCGTCGCGATGCTGACCGCGGCGGTGCCCGCGACGGCCTCGCCGGTCGCCACCGACGACGCGTCCTACGCGGCGCTCGGCCGGGTCTTCCCGGATCCGCTCGCGGGGTGTCAGAACCTCGGCACCGAGCCCTGCTCCCCGAACGCGCAGGGAAACGTGCCGGCGACCCAGTTCATCCAGATCGGGGAGTTCATCGACGCGCTCGAGTACATGAACACGAACCCCGAGTGGAAGAACTACATGGAGGTGCTGCCGCTCGACGGCAAGGTCGGCGCCAACGAAGTCGGCGAGGAGGTGCCCGACAACGCCCTCGGTCCCGGCGACGTGCCCGGCGACGCGATGTTCCCGGGCAACACGTTGCCGATCGAGTTCGACCCGAAGCCGCACTACAAGTCCGCGGGGCTGCCGACGAGCGCCCTCGGACGCACGCGCTCGGACGTGATTGCGGTTCGGGTCACCGACGAGTCGGTGCCCGACGCGGGCAAGGAGCGCTACGCCCTCTCGCTCTCGATCCACGGGATCGAGCGGGCCGGGATTGAGGGTGGCACCCGCGCGATCGAGGACCTCGTCACCGCGTTCACGCAGGGCACCGCCGAGGCGCCCATCGTCCCCGAGTCGGTGGTCGAGGACGGCCCGACCTTCGAGGACGTGCTGCGCGACACGATCATCTACTTCACGTACCCGAACCCGGACGGCTGGCGGCGTGGCTCGATCTCCGAGGGCGGGTTCTTCTTCCAGCGCTTCAACGGCAACGGCGTCGACCTCAACCGCGACTGGCCCGACATCGGCTTCTCCTTCCGGCCCTACAGCGGGCTGTCAGAGCCCGAGAGCATCGGCCTCGCCGGCTTCCTCACCGACGTCCAGGACGAGACCGGGAGCGACTTCGCCGCCGGCGACGACCTCCACGGCCAGCCGTTCGCCGACGCGCTCTCCTACACGCTGCTCCCCCACGGGCGCCACGACTTCGCCAAGAACGAGCGCATCCGGAACACCGCGATCACCATCCACCGCGCCTCCGAGGCGGCGCTGCTGTGGTCGCCGATCGTCCAGCCCAACGACGCCCCGCAGGGCGGTGGGCCCCCGTGCACCCCGACCGACATCGGCGACGTCTGCGCCCAGATCTACGGCCAGACCTGGGGCACCGTGTACGACACGATCAACTACACGACCACCGGGGCGCTCGGCGACTGGTTCGACTCCTCGGTCGGGCTCGGCGCCGATGGGATCGACAACGAGATGTCGTTCTCGCACCTCGACAAGAACATCAACTTCGATCCGCACACCGAGCAGCTCCACGTCGACGGCAACAAGTCGCTGATCTACGCCCACCTGACCACGATCCTCGATCCGGTCAAGCACGTGTTCGACCCCGGCGGGACCGGCGGCTACGTGCCCGGCCTGCGAGTCAAGCGCGACCCCAAGCCGTTCCAGACCGCGCCCCCGGCGGGCAGCGTCGCGCAGACCGACGTCAACGGCCAGCTGGGGACGCTCGGCAGCGACGGCAGCGTCGCCTTCCCGTTCGCGGTCAAGCAGGGCCCGCAGCCCGACGACGGCAGCCCGGACGCGAACCAGACCGTCTTCAACGGCGGCATGCAGGTGAACGTGGTCGCCCAGAACGTCCAGGGCGTCGGCACCGGCATCTCCCATCTCGCGATCCAGTGCAAGGGCTGCGACGAGCACCCCGGCGTCGAGGAGGACGACGAGTGGATCACGGTGGCCGAGGACTTCAACCAGTCGCCGCTCTACCTGCAGTCCGGCGTCACCGCGTCGCTCAACCGTCCGCAGGGGCTGAGGGTCGACGGCACGCCGGTCGACTGGCGTGCGGTGCTGAGCGGCAACATCGTCGACGCCGTCAACCCCCCGAATCCGGGGACCGTCGTCGCCTCGATGGACATCGACTTCAAGCAGGGCCCGGCGAGCAGCGACGGCGCGACGGGCGGCGACGAGCCGCCCTTCCTGCACGGCTATGACGTCGCGAACACCGACTTCTTCGCGGACCTGAACCGCTTCATCGAGCAGCCCGCCAAGCGCCTCGACGAGATCGATCCGCGCGCCGTGATCGAGGGCACCCAGTCGCTCGCCGGGCTGGACTCGCTGGTCCTCGCCGACGACCCGCTGCCCGGTTACACCGGGAGCTACCCGTCAAGCGACCCGCCCGACGGGCCGCCGACCGATGATTTCGACTTCGCCGGAACGGTCAGCGTTCCCGGGGCGAGCTCCGGCGCGCCCGGGACGTTCGAGGAGTTCCCGTTCACGATCGGGCCCAACGACGCCAACGGCAAGCTCACGGTGCGGATCGAGTGGGCCAACCAGGTCAACGACTTCGACATGTTCCTGGAGGTCATCGAGTCGAACGGCGATCGCACCGAGGTCGGCTCCTCGACCCAGGTCCAGGGGACCTCGGACTTCGAGGAGATCGTGGTCGACAATCCGGGCGCCGGCGACTACGTGATCCGGGTCGACAACTACGCCGCCGCCGATCCGACCTTCACGGGCAGCGCGGTCTTCGAGGCACCGGCGGCGTCACCGGGGCAGAAGGCGGGCACCGGCACCTATACCGTCGCCGAGAAGGACGCCTGGCTCGACGCGCTCGAGGATTACGTTCGAGCGGGCGGGAACCTGGTCATGACCGACGGCGCCCTGGAGGCGCTGCCGGGCCTGATCGGCATCCCCGAGGCGGCGGTCGCCCGGCGCACCGTCTACGTCGGCCAGTCGACCTTCGACCTCAGCGAGGACGACGGTGACGAGACCCTCTCCGATCCGCTGTCCCGCGATGTCGACCAGGAGGGATCGCGCTTCAACCTGGGCGAGCGCCGCCAGACGTTCGAGCCGACGCCGCTCGGGTTCTCGATCCAGAACGCTGATACCGGCGGCAACGAGTCACACGCGCGCCAGTACGACGTCAACCGGACCGCGTGGGAGGGGGCCGGCGGGCGAACCGTGGCGACCTCGACGAGCTCGGATCCCGACGCCGAGCCGGTCTACACGCGCGTCACCTACGGGGAGCTGCCGCTGGGCAGCGGCCAGATCCGGATCGCGGGCGCCCTCCTCCCGCAGCCGAGCGAGCAGTTCGACCACACGCTCGGCCTCGAGCCCTACGCGGTCACCTACACCGGCTACATCCTGATCTGCAACCTGCTCGACTGCACCGTCCGCGACCAGACCACCCCGCCCGGCGGTGGCGGTGGTGGCGGTGGCGGTGGCGGTGGCGGCGGCGGTGGCGGCGGCGGTGGCGGTGGAGGCGCCGGTGCGTGCGCGAACGTGATCGCCGGCACCCCGGGTGCCGACAAGCTGACCGGCACCGAGGGCTCCGACCGGATTCGCGGCCACGGTGGCGAGGACCGGATCAAGGCCGCGGGCGGCGATGACTGCGTGAGCGGGCAGGGCGGAGCCGACCGCCTCGCCGGCGGCGACGGCGCCGACGAGCTGAAGGGCGGGCGCGGCAAGGACCGGCTCAAGGGCGGCCCGGGCGACGACGTGATCCGGGTTCGCCGCGGCGCGCGCGACCGGGTCAAGTGCGGCCCGGGCGACGACACCGTGTACCTGAAGAAGCGCTTCGACAGGGCGCGGGGCTGCGAGACGGTTCGCGGCGGCCGCGCCTAGCTCAGCGTCCGGGCGATCACCAGCCGCTGGATCTCGTTCGTGCCCTCGTAGATCTGGGTGATCTTGGCGTCGCGCATCATCCGCTCGACGGGGTACTCGTTGACGTAGCCGTAGCCGCCGAGGACCTGGACCGCTTCGACGGTCACCGCCATCGCCGTGTCGGAGGCGATCAGCTTCGCCATCGCCGAGTACTTGCCCATGTCGGCGTCGCCTGAGTCGATCTTCGAGCAGGCGCGGTAGAGAAGCTCGCGCGCGGCGGCGGTTCGCGACTCCATGTCGGCGAGCTTGAACTGGATTCCCTGGAAGGCCGCGATCGGCTTGCCGAACTGCTTGCGCTCCTGGGCGTACGCGGCTGCGTAGTCGGTCGCGCCCTGCGCGATCCCGACCGCCTGCGCGGCGACGCCGAGACGCGATCGGTCGAGGGTTCCCATCGCGACCTTGAAGCCCTCGTTCTCCGTCCCGATCAGGTTCTCGGCCGGTACGCGGACGTTGTCGAAGATCGGCTGGCCGGTGGGCGAGCCGCGGATCCCCATCTTGTGCTCGAGCTTGCCGACGGAGAAGCCGGGGCGGTCCGCCTCGACGACGAAGGCCGAGATGCCGCGCGAGTGGCCCTGGTCCGGGTCGGTGACCGCGAAGCAGATGTAGAAGTCGGCGATCCCGAGGTTGGTGATCCAGTTCTTGGTCCCGTCGATCACCCACTCGTCGCCGTCGCGGACCGCCTTCGTACGCATTCCCCCCGGGTCCGAGCCGGCGTCGGGCTCGGAGAGCGCGAACGCCGGGCTCCACTCGCCCGAGGCGCAGCGGGGAAGGAAGCGCTCCTTGAGCTCGTCGGAGCCGAACAGCCTGATCGGCAGGGTGCCGAGCTCCTGGATCATGAGGATCAGGGCGGAGGACGCACACGCTTTCGCCACCTCCTCAACCGCGATGTTGAGCATCAGCGTCCCGGTGCCGGTGCCTCCGTGCTCGGTCTCGAACGGAAGGCCGAGCAGGTCGTGGGACGCGAACAGCTCGCGGATGTCCCGTGGGTACTCCGCCTTCTCGTCGATCTCGGCGGCACGCGGCGCCACCTTCTCGACGACCATCTTGCGGATCGTCTCGCGGAAGTCCTCGAACTCCTGCGGCAGCGCGTACGGGGCGGTCGGCTCGACGGTGGTCGCCATCGCGTCGCAGGCTAGCGGCTGATCAGCCGCTTCTCAGGTGTACATGCCTCCGAATTGTCCGCCGGTGACGTTGATGCACTGGCCGTGTACGTAGTTCGAGAGCTCCGAGCAGAGGAAGAGCACAGGGGCCGCCGCCTCCTCCGGCTGCGCCGGGCGGCCGAGCGGGATGATCGCCGAGGCCATCGCCCGCATCTGCTCGGGGATCCCGAGGTCGACCTTCTCGCCGGTCGCCGTCTCGAGCTGCTCGCCCTTCTCCTTCGCCTGCGTCAGGCGGGTCTCGATGAACCCGAAGGCGACCGCGTTGCAGTTGATCTTGAACCCGCCCCACTCCTTCGCGAGGGTCTTCGTGAACCCGACCACGCCCGCCTTCGCGGCCGAGTAGTTGACCTGCCCGGCGTTGCCCATCGTCCCCGAGATCGAGGAGATGTTGACGATCTTGCGGAACCGCTCCTTGCCCTCGGCCTTCTCCGCCTTCGCCGCCTCGCGCCAGTGCGGGGCGATCGCGCGGACGACGCGGAAGGGGACGATCGTGTGGATGTCGAGCATCGCCTGGAACTGCTCGTCGGTCATCCGGTGGACGACTCCGTCCCAGGTGTAACCGGCGTTGTTGACGATGATGTCGACCTCGCCGAAGGCGTCGACCGCCTTCGCGACCAGCTCGTCGGGCACGCCCGGCTCGGTCAGGTCGCCGGCGAAGACCGCGGTCTCGCCGTCGATCTCGCCCGCGGCCTGCTCGGCCACGTCGCCGTCGATGTCGTTGATCAGGACCTTGGCCCCCTCTTTGGTGAACAGCTCCGCGGTCGCCCGGCCGATGCCCCGCGCCGAGCCGGTGACGATTGCAGCCTTGCCCTCAAGCAATCCCATCTTGTCGATTCACTCCCGTCGATTACGTCAGTCGATGTAAAGGTCCGCGGACTCTAATCAGGTCAGCGCTCGACGAGCAGGCGGCGCAGCGTCGCCAGGCCGTCGCGGATCCCGGCGACGTGGCGCTGAGCACCATCGTCGTGCGGTTCCACGCGGCGCTCGAGCAGCTCGAGGAACCGCTCGACCTCGTCGAGGATCTCGGCGACGTCGCCTGCGGGCAGCCGTGCCGATGTGCCCTGCGCCACAGCTCGCCGCGCCCGGAGCTCGAGCGGGATGCTCGGACCGACCTCCCGGCCGCGACCGCGAGCCGCCGCGAGCACGGCCTTGCGGATCTCCGAGACCGACGTTCCCTTCTCCACGTAGGCGTCGGCGCCGCGGGCAAGCGCCCGTCCCTCCATCCGCTCCGCGTCCATCCCGGAGAAGACCACGATCGAGAGGTCGGGCGCGATCTGGCGCAGCCTCGGGATCGCCTCCAGACCGTCCATGTCCGGCAGGGTCAGGTCGAGCAGGAGCGCATCCGGCGAGAGGTTGCTCACGACGTCGAAGCACTCCTCCGCGCTCCCGGCCTCGCCGAGGACGCGCAGCCTCAGGTCCTGCTCGAGCCCGTAACGGGTCAGCTCGCGCAGGTCCGGCATGTCGTCGCAGAGGACGACTCCGATCGTCCTGCCGTCGCCCCCTTGGGCGGAACCGTCACGCCTTCGGTCCCGGATCTCCTGCATGCCAACGTGGTAGTTAATCGCGATCCGGGTGTCGCCGCTGCGGTCCCGCCGCGATCACAACCCGAGCTGCTTGCCGAGGATCTCCTTCATCACCTCGTCGGTGCCGCCCCCAATCGGTCCCAGGCGCGCGTCGCGCAGCGCGCGCTCGACCCCGTACTCGCGCATGTAGCCGTAGCCGCCGAGGATCTGGACGCACTCGTCGGCGACCTCGACGGCCGCGCGCTGTGTGTAGAGCTTTGCCTTCGTCACGTCGGCGATCACGTCTTCGCCGGCCACGAAACGGCGCAGCGCGTGGTAGGTGAGCGCGCGGCCGACCTCGGCCTTGATCCCGATCTCGGCGATCTTGTGGCGGATCGCCTGAAAGCGCCCGATCGGGCGGCCGAACGCCTCGCGTTCGCCCGCGTACTCGATCGCGACCGCGAGCAGTCGCCGCATCCCCCCGACGGCCCCGAGCGCCATCGACAGCCGCTCCCAGGCGAAGTTCTCCATGATCAGGTAGAAGCCGCGGTTCTCCTGGCCGAGCAGGTTCTCCGCCGGAACCTCGACGTCGGTGAACGAGAGCTCGCCCGTGTCGGATGAGTGCCAGCCCATCTTCTCGAGCTTCGAGACCACCTCGTAACCGGGCATCTCCCGCTCGAGGATCAGGAAGGAGAGCCCCTGGTGGCCGCCGCCCTCCGTCGTCTTCACGGCGCAGATGAGGAAGTCGGCGCGGACGCCGTTGGTGATGAAGGTCTTCGATCCGTTGACGACGTACCCGCCGTCGACCGGCCGCGCGAAGGTCCGGATCGAGGCGACGTCGGAGCCCGCGCCGGGCTCGGTGATCCCGAGCGCCGCGATTCGCTCGCCCCGGATCGCCGGGCGCAGGAAGCGCTCGTGCTGGTCGGGCGTGCCGAACCGGTAGACCGGCGGCGTCGCGATCGCGGTCTGGGCGCCGAGCCCGGCTCCGACGCCGCCCGACGCTCCCGCCGCGGCCAGCTCCTCGGCCCAGACGGCGTCGTGAACGTAGTCGCCGCCCTGACCACCCAGCTCCTCCGGATACTTGAGTCCGAGGAACCCGAGCTCCCCGGCGCGGGTGTACAGGTCGCGGGGGAACTCGCGCGCAGCCTCCCACTCGTCGACATGGGGGGCGATCTCCTCGCGCACCCAGCGGTGGATCGTTTCTCGCAGCTGCGTGTGCTCGTCGGTGAAGGGCGGCAGGATCGCCCGCTCGCCGCTGTCGCGCACGATGCTCACGGCGCTGAGCGTACCCCTCCGTGCCCGGCGGCACGGCGGCGTGCAACCCCAGCCTGCCAAGGCTGTTGAATAGGGGGTGATGGCAACGACCCAGCAGCCCCCGACTCCGACGCCGGGCGGGACCGCCTGCGCCAACTGCGGCGCTCCCCTGGCGGCCGACCAGCGTTACTGCCTCAGCTGCGGTGCCCGGCGCGGGGAGCCGCGGGTTCCGCCACCGGCCGCGCCGACGGAGCCGGTCGCCGCCGCGGAACCCGCCGCCAGGCCGGCGGACGTCTCACCGCTCGCCGCGGTGATCGGGATCGCGCTCCTGGGCGGAATGCTGCTGATCGGTGTCCTGATCGGCCGGGAGACCGGCGGCGACGAGCCCGCGCCGGGACCGGTCGTCACGGTCGGAAACTCGGCCTCGGACGAGGCGACGACGCCGACCACGCCGAACACGCAGACGACACCGGAGGGTGACGAGGGTGCGAGCGGTGCCGTGGTCAGCGAGTGGCCGGAGGGGACCGACGGGTTCACGATCCAGCTCAGCGCGATCCCGAAGGACGGGGCAACGCAGGAGAGCGTCGACTCAGCGAAGCAGGGGGCAATGGACCAGGGCGCCTCCGACGCGGCGGTGCTGGACTCCGACCTCTACTCGAGCCTGCCGCCGGGTCAGTGGGTGATCTACTCCGGCGTGTACGACAGCCGCAAGTCGGCCGAGGTCGGCCTCGACGGGCTCGGAAAGAACTTCGCGAACGCGAGCGTGATCGAGGTCTCGGGCGATGACGGGTCGGCGCCCGAAGACGCGGCGACGCCGCCGGCCGACGCTGGTGCGGTCGCGCCGGGAGCCGGCGGCGAGGACGAGCTCTCGCCAGAGGTGGGGGCCTCGGAGAAATGAGCCCGGGACCGATCGGCCGCCTGAAGCCGTACTTCAAGCCGCGGCCGCGCGGCCGCGCGGCGGCCGCCCCACCGCCGGCATCCCAGCCCCAGGCCGCCCAGCCACAGGCCGCGGCTCCGGCTGCCCAACCGCCGCCGTCACCGCCCCCGGCCGCGCCGCCACCGCCGCAGCAGGCGGATGGACTTGCCGCCCGGCGCGAGACGCTCGCGACCCGCTACCGAGAGCTGCAATCCGACCTCGGCGGGCTCGTCTACGAGATGGCGATCCGCGATCACTTCCGCCTCGACGTCGTCGTTCGTCGCGCGGCCGAGCTGCAGGCCGTTGACGCCGAGCTGACCGCGGTCGAGCAGTCGCTGGGAATCGCGACGGCGCCGGTTCCCCTCGGCACCTGCCCGCAGTGCGCCAGCCCAGCTCCCGTCGGGGCCGCGTTCTGCGGCCGGTGCGGCGCCCCGCTGCGCGCCGCCGGGCCGCCGGCCGCCGCCCGCCCGCCCGCGGCACCGCCCCCCGCCGCACCGCGACCACCCGCACCGCCGCCCCCCGCCGCACCGCGACCAGCCGCACAGCCGCCGCCCGCCGCGCCACCGCCGCCCGCCGCACCGCCGCCCGGTGCCGGCTCGCCGTCCCCCGCCGCGCCGCCGCAGACGCCGGGAGCGCCGCGATGAGGCTCGGCGGAAGGCTGATCCGGGGCTCGGTTCGCCCTGATCGTGGCTCGCTCGCCCGGTTCGTCTCGCTGCGCTGGGCGGCCCTGCCGATCATCGACCGCCGATGGACGGCCCCGATGGCGGCTGGCGCTCTGGGCTTCGGTCTCTTCGTCGGTGTGGCGATCGGCCCCGGCACCCAGGGCACCGCGGGGACGACGCGGCCCGCGACGGTCGAGGTCCCCGCGACGCCGCCGCCGACCGACACCGCATCCGTGCCGGGAGACGGTGATGGCGGCGGCGGTCAGACCGGTCCGAGCGGGGCCGACGGTGGGGCGCCGACGCCGACCCCGCCGCCGCTCGATGCGCCGAGCCCGCCGCCACCGGTCAGCACACCTTCCACGACGCCCCCGATCACGTCTCCGCCGGTGACCCCGATCGCCCCGACGACCACCACCAGCACCACCACGACCACGGAGACCACCGAGGAGCAGCCGACCCCGCTCAGCGGCACCGTGGTCCACATCAATCCCGAGGCGGCGAGCTACACGATCGTTGACGAAGGCAGCCTGGTGGCGATCCACAGCCACCGGCCGCCAGACCTCGGCAAGTCCATCGAGGTCGATGCGCTGCGGCTCGCCAACGGGACCTACGTCGAGGACGCCAAGCGCGAGGAGCATGGCAACCACGGCCAGGCCACCTTCGAGGGCACGGTCAGCTTCAGCGACGGCCCGGACCGCATCTACACGGTCTCCGCGCCCGGCGTCTCGCTGCTCGTCCGCGGCACCGCGGGACGCAGGCCGCCCGCGGTCGGCGACGCGGTCGAGGTGCGGGTCCGGATCGCCGACAACCCGGAGCCGCTGCGGGTGCGCCCGGCCGGGGAGAACGGGTGCGGTCGCCCGCCTGCCCTGCCGAAGCCCCCCAAGACCGCCCTGGAGCAGGTCAGCCTCAGGATCGAGGATGGCGAGCCCGCCTCGGTCACCAGCATCGAAGCCGTGATCGAGGGCGTCTGCCGCGACAAGCGCAAGCTGGTGGCCAGCGCCGACGACGTACGCGCATCGGGCCGCGACATCGGACTCGCGGTGCCCAAGGAGATCAACCTCGGCAGGCTCGAGCCGGGTCAGGTCGTGAAGCTGAGCGCCGAGATCTTCGAGGGCGGATCGATGCGGGTGAGCACGATCGCCGGCGACAAGGGCGGCGAAGGCGCCGACGATCCGGACCTGGTCCAGCCCTAGGTCAGCGGCCGCTGTCGAGCGTGGTGTAGCCGCGCCCCGCGAAATCGAAGCCGAGCAGGTCGCCGCGCGGGTTGCCCGAGTCGCCGTGGTGGTAGGCGCGGACCTCGGCGATCCTCCCGCCCTCGAGCCGGAACCACTCGGTGCCGCGGTTGAGCCGGCGCTCGCCGGACTTCGGATCGCGCCAGGTCATCGTCCACTCGATCACCGCCTCGTCGTCGTCGGCGAGCCCGTGCTCGTACCACCACTGGCCGTCGAGGTTGTCGATCGCCCAGCGCGCGTTCTCGGCGATATCGCGGCCGCGATGGGGGCCGAGCCGCGTGTAGTAATGGACCGCGTCGTCCGTGAAGTGCGAGGCGATCACGTCGACGTCGCCGGTGTTCAGAGCCTCGTAATAGCTGCGGATGTGGTCGAGCGTGTCGATCTCGGGACCCTCCGATCGTCGTTAGGGTGAAGAGCGGCGACCACGAGGCGCCGCGCGAGGCCAAGGAGGCACGAATGAAGTACATGCTGATTATCGCGGGGCACGAGGGCGGCTGGGAGGATCGAACCCCCGAGGAGGCGAAGGCGGAGATGGGCCGCTGGTTCGCCTACAGCCAGGAGCTCGAGGACGCTGGAGCCCTGCTGGCGGGCGAGGGCCTGCAGGAGAGCGCCACCGCCACCACCGTCCGGATCCAGGAGAACGGCGAGCCCGTCGTCACCGACGGCCCCTTCGCCGAGACCAAGGAGCAGGTCGGCGGCTTCTATCTGATCGACTGCGCGAACCTCGACGAGGCCCTCGAGTGGGCGAAGAAGATCCCGGCGCGGGCCGGGGCGATCGAGGTCCGGCCGGTCATGGACTACTCGATCCCCGGGGAGGAGGAGACCGTCGGCGCGGAGGCCTCCTCGTAGCGGCTGAGCCGGGCGTCGCCGACCGCCTGTTCCGCGAGGAGTCGGGACGGGCGGTCGCGACGCTCATCCGCGTCCTGGGCGACTTCGACGCCGCCGAGGAGGCCGTTCAGGAGGCGTTCGTGGTCGCGCTCGAGCGCTGGCCCACCGACGGCATCCCGGACAACCCGGGGGCCTGGATCACGCGGGTCGCCCGCAACAAGGCGATCGACCGGCTGCGGCGCGAGAAGACCCTGGCCGCCAAGCGCCCCGAGCTCGAGGCGCTCGAAGCGCTGCGGGTCCCCGGCGAGATCGAGCTGGAGGATGGGGCGGAGGAGCTGCCGGACGACCGCCTGCGGCTGATCTTCACGTGCTGCCACCCGGCGCTCGCGCCGGAGGCGCGCATCGCGCTCACCCTGAAGACGCTGGGCGGGCTGACGACCGCGGAGATCGCGCGCGCCTTCCTGGTCGCCGAGTCGGCCATGGCCCAGCGCCTGGTGCGCGCGAAGCGCAAGATCCGCGACGCCCAGATCCCCTACGAGGTGCCGGGGCCCGAGCAGTTCGGCGAGCGGCTGAGCTCGGTACTGGCGACGCTGTACCTGATCTTCAACGAGGGCCACCTGGCGTCCGGCGCCGACTCGCTCGTGCGCGCCGACCTGTGCGCCGAGGCGATCCGGCTCGCGCGCGTGCTGGTGGCGGTGATGCCGGACGAGCCCGAGGCGAAGGGCCTGCTGGCGCTGATGCTGCTCACCGACGCGCGCCGTCCGGCGCGGATCGACGACGAGGGCGAGATGGTGCTGCTGGCGGACCAGGACCGCTGGCTCTGGGACCGGGAGCGGATCGGGGAGGGACTGGCCCTGTCGGCCGAGGCGCGCCTATCGGGTCCGCGGCCCTACGTGGTTCAGGCCGCGATCGCCGCCGAGCACGCGCGCGCCGACGGCGAGGCGGACACCAACTGGGATCGCATCGTCAGCCTCTACGGATGGCTTGCCGAGCTGATCCCGTCTCCGGTCGTCGACCTCAACCGGGCGGTCGCGGTGGCGATGGCCGAGGGCCCGGAGGCCGGCCTCGAGCTGATCGAGCGGATCGACGACCTCGACGGCTACGGGCCGTACCACGTCGCGCGCGCCGACCTCCTGCGGCGGCTCGCGCGGCCGGAGGCGGGGCCCGCCTTCGAGCGCGCGATCGAGCTCGCGGCCAATCCGGTGGAGCGATCGTTCCTGGAGCGCCGGCTCGCGGAGGTCTCAGGCGCTGCCGACGGCTGACTCGGGCTGCTCGTCGACCCAGCGCAGGATCGCCTTGGAGTGGGTGATTACCGTCCCGTCGGCGAGCTTCAGGGCCGGCAGCTTCTCGTCGCCGGTCGCCGCCTCGAGTTCGTCGCGCGAGCCCTTGCGCAGGAACGGGATCGGATTGCCGTGTGCGGCGATCACCTTCTCGTAATCGATCCCCTTTTCGCGCAGCGCCTCCTGCACGCGCCGGCAGGGGTGGATCTTCGGCCCCTCGTCATCGCCGTGGCAGACGTAGAGCGTGGGCTTCTCGGCCATGGTCGGCACCCTACTGCGCGGGCCGCGGGCTAGTACGAGCGCGGCAAACCCAGCGAGTGCTCGGCCACGTAGTTGAGGACCATCTCGCGGGAGACCGGGGCCGTGCGGGCGACGCGCGCCCCCCAGTACAGGTCGGTGAGCCCGTACTCGAGCGCGAAGCCGTTGCCGCCGTGGGTCTGGATCGCCTGGTCCACGCAGTGGATCGCGGCCTCGGCGGCGGCGTACTTGGCCATGTTCGCGGCCTCGCCGGCGGGCGCGCCGGCGTCGTAGAGCGCCGCGGCCTTCTGGGTCATCAGCCGCGCCAGCTCGAGCTCGATCTTCGCCTGGGCGAGGGGATGCGAGATTCCCTGGTGGGCGCCGATCGGCGTGCTCCAGACGACGCGCTCACGCGCGTACGCGGACGCCTGCGCGAGCGCCCGGCGGCCGGTCCCGTTCGAGAGCGCGGCGCCCATGATGCGCTCCGGGTTGAGGCCGTCGAAGGCGGCCTTCAGGCCGACGTCCTCGGACTCGCCGATCAGGCGGTCGGCGGGCACCTCGACGTCGTCGAAGAACAGCTGCCACTGGCGGTCGGCGCCGCGCACCGCCATCGGAATCGCCTGCCGCTCGAGCCCGGGCGAGTCGACGTCGACGAGCAGCAGCAGGGGCAGGCCGAGGTTTCCCTCCTCGTCGCGCTTGCGGGCGATCACCAGGATCGCATGGGCGTCCTCGACGCCGGAGATGTAGTACTTCGTCCCGCGCAGGCGGTAGGCGCCGTTGGAGCGGGTCGCGGCGGTCGAGAGGTTGTGTGAGTTCGTGCCCGCGTCGGGCTCGGTGATCGCGAACGCGACCCTGGTCGTGCCGGCGGCGATCCCCGGCAGCCAGGCCTCGCGCTGCGACTCGGTCCCGTGGCGGACGAGGATCGATCCGACGATCGCAGGCGAAACCACGATCAGCAGCAGCGAGCAGCCGGCGGCGACGATCTCCTCGCCGACAACCTGCAGGCCGCTCATCCCGAGCCCCCCGCCGCCGTAGCTCTGCGGCAGGTTGATGCCGAGATACCCCTTCTCGGCCAGCGCGTCCCAGAGCTCGCGCGGCGGTTCGTTGGCCTCGACGCAGCGGCGGATGTAGGCGGGGCCGTACCCCTCGCAGATCCCGCGCACCGTGTCGCGGATCTGGCGCTCCTCGTCGGAGGGAACCAGAGCGAGGTTGGGGGCCGGCTCAGTCAGCATTGTTGGACGAACCCCGTCGGCCCCGCAGGCGAAGCCGAGGAGCCGAGGGGCAGTTGTTCGTCATAGGCCGTAACTACGGCCGATGACGTCGAGCATGATCTCGTCGGTGCCCGCGCCGATCCGGTTCAGGCGCTGGTCGCGGTAGGCGCGCTCGATCTCGTACTCCTTCATGTAGCCGTAACCGCCGTGGATCTGCACGCACTCGTCCGCGACCTCGTGGCACACGCGGGTCGCGAACAGCTTCGCCATCGTGATCTCGCGGACCGGGTACTCGCCGTTCGCGAACCGCCACGCGGTGGCGTGGACCATCTGCTTGGCGGCCTCGATCTTGGTTGCCATCTCGGCGAACTTGTGGCGGGTGACCTGGAACTTGCCGATCGGCCGCCCGAACGCCTCCCGCTCCTGGGCGTAGGCGAGCGTCCGGTCGAACATCCGCTCGCAGGACGCGTAGCAGCCCGCGGCGGCGACCAGCCGCTCGCCCTGGAGCTCCCAGCTGATGTGGTAGAAGCCCTTGCCGATCTCCCCGAGCAGGGCGTCGGCGGGGACCCGCATGTCCTCGAAGGCGAGCTCGCCGGTGTCGGAGGCGTGCATGCCCATCTTCTCGAGCTCGCGCGAGACGGTGAACCCCGGGACGAGGTCCCCGTCCTCCGTCCGTAGATCGACCAGGAACAGCGTGATCCCGTCGTGGCGCTTTTCGGGATCGGTCTTGGTCACCAGGACGCAGAAGTCGGCGCGCGGGCCGTTGGTGATGAACGTCTTCGAGCCGTTGATCACGTACTCGTCGCCGTCGCGGATCGCGGTCGTGCGGATGCCGGCGACGTCGGAGCCGGCCCCGGGCTCGGTGATCCCGAGGCAGCCGATCTTCTCGCCCTTGATCCCGGGCACGAGGTAGCGCTGCTTCTGCTCCTCGGTGCCGAGCAGGTGGACGGGCGGGAGGACCATGTCCGTCTGCACGGCGAAGCCCATGTTGGTGCCGCCGGAGCCCGAGTAGCTCATGCACTCGGCGCGCACCAGGGAGTAGAAGTAGTCGCCGCCCTGCCCGCCGTACTCCTCCGGAAAGCAGAGGCCGAGGTAGCCGAGCTCGCCGGCCCGCCGCATGATCTCGCTCGGCCAGTAGGTCTCCTCCCACTCGTTGCGGTGCGGCTGCATCTCCTTCTTGACCCAGGCGCTCATCGACTCGCGCAGGTCGAGGTGCTCGTCGGTGAAGAGGAAGTGCTTTCGCGTGCCGTCGTGCTCCGGCTTGACTACGGTGGGCGCTGCTGTTGCCACTGGCGCGATCTCCTTGATATCTGTGCCTGGAAAGTAGAAAGTGTAGAGTACTACTTCACACTATGTCCTACGAGAAGATCACCTACGGGGTCGCCGATCACATCGCCACGATCGCGCTCGACGACCCCGAGACCCGCAACTCGCTCTCGACCGAGCTGCTCACCGAGCTGCTCGGTGCCCTCCGAGCGGCAAAGGCGGATGACGAGGTCCACGTCGTCGTCCTCACCTCGACGCACGAGAAGGTGTTCTCGTCCGGCGCCAACCTGGGCGGCTTCGGCGCCGACGCCCCGACCGCCCACAAGTACCTCGGCACCGCGACCTTCCCCTCGGTGTTCAAGGAGCTCGGCGAGCTCGGCAAGCCCACGATCCTGGCCGCCAACGGTCACGTGCTTGCCGGCGCGCTGGGGATCGCGCTTGCGTGCGATCTGATCATCGCCAAGGACACGGCGGGCTTCGGCACCCCCGAGATCAACGTGGGCCTGTTCCCGTTCATGATCATGGCCCTCATCTATCGCAACGTGCCGCGAAAGAAGACGACCGAGATGCTGCTGCTCGGCGAGCGGCTGACCGCCGAAGAGGCGCGGGAGGCCGGGATCGTGAACAAGGTCGTCCCGGCCGAGGAGTTCGACGCCGCGGTGGCCGAGTGGGCGCAGAAGCTGGCGTCCAAGTCGCCGCTGATCATGCGCCTCGGCAAGGACGCGATGTGGCGGCAGCTGGACATGCCGCTGGCCGAGGCGCTCGACTATCTGCGCTCTCAGCTGACGATCGAGCTCTCGACCGAGGACGCGGTCGAGGGCGTGACGGCGTTCTTCGAGAAGCGCGACCCCGTATGGAAGGGACGGTGAAGTGAGCGAAGCAACCGAGTCGGAGAAGGTCGCGGCGGCGGCCAAGGAGGCCGAGGCGGCCGAGGCGCCCGCCGAGACGGAGCACGGGGAGGAGACCGGCCTGAAGGCGATGGTCACCGACCTGCACGAGCGCCGCGAGCGGCAGAAGCTCGGTGGCGGCGAGGAGAAGATCGCCAAGCAACACGCGGCCGGCAAGCTGACCGCGCGCGAGCGAATCGACCTGCTCGTCGACCCGGGCACCTTCGTCGAGATGGGCATCCACGCAGGGCCGCACTTCTCCCAGCGCGCGATGGACGGCCGCGAGGCGCCCGCCGACGGCGTGATCACCGGCTGGGGCGACGTCGACGGGCGCACGGTCGCGATCGCCGCCTACGACTTCACCGTGATGGCAGGTTCGATGGGGGTGACGGGCGAGCAGAAGATGGCGCGCCTGCGCGAGCTGGCGCTCCAGAAGCGGATGCCGCTCGTCTGGCTGCTCGACTCGGCCGGCGCCCGGATCCAGGAGGCGGCCGGGTCGATCTTCGCCGGCTCGGGCCACCTGTTCCGTGAGGAGGTCGTGATGTCGGGCGTCGTGCCGCTGGTCGCCGGGATGCTCGGTCCCTGCGCGGCGGGCACCGCCTACATCCCCGGGCTGTCCGACTTCGTGCCGATGGTCGTCGGCCAGGGGGCGATGGCGCTCGCCGGCCCGCACCTGACCAAGGCGGTGACCGGCGAGGAGATCTCGATGGAGGACCTCGGCGGCGCCAAGGTTCACTGCCGCAAGTCCGGCGTGGGCGACCTGGAGTGCGAGGACGACGCCGAGTGCATCGAGGCGATCAAGACCTACCTGTCGTTCTTCCCCTCCAACTGCGAGCAGCGGCCGCCCGTGCGCGAGACCTCCGATCCGGTCGACCGGATGTCCGAGAAGCTGCTCGACATCGTCCCGGAGTCGAACCGCCACCCCTACGACATGTACGAGGTGATCGCCGAGATCGTCGACGACGGCGAGTACTTCGACATCAAGCCGCGGTTCGCGAAGACGATCATCACCTGCCTGGCCCGGTTCGGCGGGATGCCGGTCGGGATCGTCGCCAATCAGCCGAAGCAGCTCGGCGGGATCCTGGAGAACGACTCCGCGGACAAGGCGGCGAGGTTCGTCAACCTCTGCGACGCGTTCAACATCCCGCTCGTCTTCCTCCAGGACGTGCCCGGCTTCATGGTCGGCTCGAAGGTCGAGCACGCCGGGATCATCCGCCACGGGGCCAAGATGCTCTACGCGGTCTCGCGCGCGACGGTCCCGAAGGTCACCGTGGTGGTCCGCAAGGCCTACGGCGCCGGCTACTACGTGATGAACGGCAAGGCGTACGAGCCCGACCAGATCTACGCCTGGCCGAGCGCAGAGATCTCCGTCATGGGCGCCGAGGGCGCGGTCAACATCATCGGCCGCTCGGCGATCGAGGCCTCCGACGACCCCGACGCGACCCGCGAGCAGATGCTGAACGCGGTCCGCGAGCAGATCGACGTCTACATCGCCGCGAAGAACGCGCTGATCGACGACGTCATCGACCCGCGCGAGACCCGGCCGCGGGTCATCTCCGCGCTGCGGATGGCGAAGGACAAGCGGGTGGAGCGCCCGTGGAAGAAGCACGGGGTGATGCCGGTTTGACGCTGGCCGAACGGGGCGCGGCCCTGAACTACCGCTTCCTCGACTCGATCCGCCACAAGCGCGCGTTCGAGGCTGCGGACTCGCCGCCCGGCGCGAGCGACTTCGCCGCGCTGGAGGGACACCACTACGCGCTGGTCGTCACCTTCAAGCGCACCGGCGAGGCGGTCCCGTCGCCGGTTCTGTTCGCGCTCGCCGACGGCAAGGTCGTGTTCCGCACCGATGCCGCCGTCGGGAAGGTGAAGCGGATGCGCAACGACCCGCGGGTCCTCGTGGGTCCATGCAACATGCGAGGCAAGCCTCTCGGCCCGCTCGCCGAGGGCCGCGCGCGGTTCCTCGACGGGGCGGAGGCGGAGGAGGCGCGGCTGGCGCTGCGCGACAACTACACGGCTCCGATGGGGATCTTCGAGTCGGGCGTCGACCGGATGCCGATCGAGCTCGCGTACGTCGAGGTCGCGGCTGCCAGGGAGGTCGAGCCCGCATGAGCGTCGCCGAGCGGGTGGGCGACGGATGGAACAAGCTCCTGCTGGGGATCCGGCACCGGCAGGCGTTCGACGTCACCGACGCCGCTGCCACGGGCTTCGCTCACCTCGCCGGTCACAAGCATTGCCTGCTCGTCACGTTCCGCCGCTCGGGTGAGCCGGTGCCCACGCCGGTGTGGTTCGGGTTGGGAGACGGGAAGGTCTACGCGCGCAGCGAGGAGCGGGTCGGCAAGGTGAAGCGAATCCGCGCCAACCCACGCGTGCTCGTCGCGCCGTGCGACAACCGCGGCAAGCCGCTCGGGCCCGCCGCGGAGGGCGCGGCCCGGATCGTCTCCCGTGAGGAAGAGGAGGCCGCAGAACGCGCGATCCAGTCCAACTTCGGCCTCGGCCGCCGGTTGTACGAGGGCGTCGCGATGAATCTCGGCCCAGACGGCGTCTACCTGGAGGTGACACCCAGATGAGCACTTTCGATCAGCCGGTCATCATCAGCTGCTCGATCTCGGGCGCGATCGCGAACCGCGACCAGTGCCCGGCGATCCCGTACACGCCGGAGGAGTACGCCGCCGAGGCGCGGCGCGCGGTCGACGAGGGCGCCTCCCAGATCCACATCCACGCGCGCACGCCCGACGGCACGCCGAGCTACGAGATCGAGGACTTCCGCGCGATCACCGAGGCGATCCTGGCCGAGGTCGGCGACGTGATCGTCAACTACTCGACCGGTGCGATCGGGGTGCCGATCGAGAAGCGGCTCGAGTACCTGCGCGGGCTGAAGCCCGACGTCGCCGCGCTGAACATGAGCTCGATGAACTACGCCAAGTACTCGAAGCGGCGCAAGGACTTCGTCTTCAAGGCGGTGTTCGAGAACTCGTTCGACACGATCATCGAGTTCATCACCGAGATGAACGAGCTCGGGATCCAGCCCGAGCACGAGTGCTTCGACGCCGGGCACGTCGCCAACCTCGATCCGCTGCTCGACATGGGCCTGCTGACGCCGCCGCTGCAGATCTCCTTGGTGATGGGGGTAACGGGCGGCATCCGGCCGACGCCTCGCAACGTCACCTTCATGTCCGACCAGATCCCCGGTGGCCCCGAGGGCCCCAACAATTGGCAGGTGATCGGAGTCTCGCGCGATCAGTGGAAGCTGCTCGCCGCGTCGCTCGATCTCGGCGGCAACGTCCGGGCCGGGCTGGAGGACAACCTCTACCTGCCGGACGGCGAGATGGCGCGCTCGAACGGCGACCTGATCGGGAAGGCGCGGCAGATGGCCGAGGACATCGGCCGCCGCGCCGCGACCGTCGACGAGGCCCGACAGATGCTGGGCGTAACTAGCCGCAACCCCGACGGCAGCGGACGCGAAGCGGAGCAGCCGGCGGGCAGTGGTGCAAGCGCTTAGCGACGTCCGCGTCCTCGACCTCACCCGGCTGTTGCCGGGCGGCTTCTGCTCGCAGCTGCTCGCCGACTTCGGCGCCGACGTCGTCAAGGTCGAGGACACGGGGATCGGCGACTACGTGCGGTGGGCGCCGCCGTTCTACGGGGACGACGAGCAGCAGGGACTCGGCACGCGGTCGGCCCTCTACCTGTCGCTGAACCGCAACAAGCGCTCGATCCGCCTCGACCTCAAGTCCGAGGGTGCGCGCGACGCGCTGCTCCGGCTCGTCCGCGACTTCGACATCGTGCTCGAGGGCTTCCGGCCCGGGGTCCTCGACCGGCTCGGGGTCGGCTACGAGCGGATGCGCGGCGAGAACCCGGCGCTCGTCTACTGCGCGATCACCGGCTACGGCCAGACCGGTCCGAACGTCACACGCGCGGGTCACGACATGAACTACCTCGGGCTGATCGGATTGCTCGGCCTCACCGGGGAGCCGGATGGCCGCCCGATTCAGTCGGCCGGGCAGATCGCCGACATCGGCGGCGGGGCGCTGATGGGAGCGTTCGGGATCCTCGCCGCGCTGCACGAGGCGCGGCGCTCGGGCGAGGGCCAGCTGGTCGACGTGTCGATGGCGGATGGCGCCCTCTCGTGGCTGACGATGGTCGCGGGCGCCTACCTGTGCGACGGCGAGGTGCCCAAGCGCGGCGATGGCCAGCTGACCGGGCGCTTCGTCTGCTATCTGCCGTACGAGGCCGCGGACGGCTACGTCACGATGGGCGCGCTCGAGCCGCAGTTCTGGGCCCGTTTCTGCGCCGGCGTGGACCGCGAGGACCTGGTTGCGAAGCAGTTCGAGCGCACCGGCTCCGAGGCGTGGGGGGAGGTCGCGGAGATCTTCCGCTCGCGCACGCGCGCGGAGTGGAAGGCGTTCAACGACGAGCACGACGCGATGATCGAGCCGGTCCTCGATCTCGACGAGGCGCTCGACTCCGAGCTCGTCCGCGACCGTGAGATGGTCGTCGAGTGGGAGCAGCCCGGGCTCGGCCCGGTGCGCCAGCTCGGGGTGCCGGTGAAGCTCTCGCGCACGCCCGGGACCGTGCACGCGCCGGCGCCGGCGTTCGGCGAGCACACGGAGGAGGTCCTGCGCGAGGCCGGCTTCAGCGGCGAGGAGATCGGCGAGCTGCTCGCCGCCGGCGCGGCCGCGGGCCCTGCGCAGGAGGTCAACGAGGCGAGGTTCATGGGATGAACGCGCCGGCCCAGGAGCTGCTCAAGATCAGTGAGCTGGCCGAGCAGGCCGACGTGCCCGTGGCCACCGTGCGTCACTACCTGCGCGAGGGCCTGCTGCCCGAGGGCGTGAAGACCTCGCGCAACATGGCGTACTACCCGCCCGAGTTCGCGGAGCGGATTCGCCTGATCAAGCGCCTGCAGGAGCAGCGCTTCATGCCGTTGCGGGTGATCAAGGAGCTGCTCGACTCGGCAAACGGCGATCTCGATCGGCTCCACGCCCTTGCCGAGAGCGGCGACGCGCTGCTCCAGCGCGCCCTCGGTCCGGACGAGCGCACTGCTGAGGAGGAGGTCCTGCGTCGCTTCGAGATCCCCGAGCGGGCCCTGCGGCGCCTGGCCGAGGTCGGCGTGCTGAGCCCGAACGAGGACGGCTATTCGCAGACCGACGTGAACATCGTCGAAGCGGTGTCGCGGTTTCGGGCGGCGGGCTGGAACGAGAAGACCGGCTTCGGTGCGCGCGACGTCGCCCGCCTGATGAAGGGGCTGGAGCCCGTCATCACGGACGAGCTCGAGCTGCTGATCGAGCGCTTCTCGGCCCTCGGCCCCGAGCGCGCCGAGGACATCGTCGAGGGCGGGGCCTCACCGTTCCCGGCACTGATCGGCGCCCTGCACGCGAAGCTGCTCACCGCAGAGCTCGAGCGGGCGCGCCGCTCGAGCTAGCCGCGCAGCTCCGCCAAGCCCTGCTCGCGCGTCTTGACCGGCTCGTAGCCGAGCTCCGAGCGCGCCTTGGAGATGTCGATCGTGCACTCCTGGGAGGAGACCCACAACGCGAACCGGGTCAGCGGCGGTTCGCCGCCAAGCCTGAGCAACCGCCAGATCGTCTCCGAGCCCGCCGCCAGCGGCCCGGCGACGGCCGCGGGCACGGATCGGGTCGGCGGCTCGGCGCCCTGCGTCTCGATCAGCGCGGAGACGAACTCCCGGAACACCACCCGGTCGCCGTCGGTGACGAAGTACGCCTCGCCAGCGCGGCCCTTCGCCGCGGCCAGCAGCAGTCCCTCGACGACGTTGTCGACGTGGGTCGTGTCGGTCAGGTGGGCGCCGCCGCCGATCCACGCGAAGCGCCCCTGCTCGACCATGCCCAGGATCCCCGGCAGCAGCGTGGTGTCGCCGGCCCCCCAGACGAAGCGCGGCCGCAGCACCACCGCCTCGAACCCGTCATCGCTCGCGTCGCGAACCGCCTGCTCGGCCATCGCCTTGGTCGAGGAGTAGAGCGCCTTCGAGTCCGGGCGGAGCGGCGCCGTCTCGTCGACCTCGACGAGCGGATCGCCGGCGATCAGGGCGGCTTCCGTGCCGCAGTGCACGAACCGCCGGACTCCCGCCGCACGGCAGCCGGCGAGCGCGTTCTCGGTTCCGGTGACGTTGTCGCGGACGAAGTCCTCCCGCCGGCCCCAGGTGCCCAGGTGGGCCGCGAGGTGAAAAGCCGTGTCGCAGCCGGCCGCGCCGGCCTCGATCGCGGCTCGGTCGCCGAGGTCGCCCCTGACCGGCTCGGCCCCGAGCGCCTCGACGGCCGCGGCGGAGCGCTCCGACCTCGCCAGCGCCTTCACCGAGCTATCTTCGGCGACCAACCGTCGCACCAGGGCACCGCCGATGAACCCGGAGCCGCCGGTGACGAACGCGCTGTCTCGGCTGCCGCTCACGAGCGCAGACTAACCCCGAGCGAACTAGCTGGCGGATGGCGCCTCGGAGGCCCCCGGCGGGTAGTGATCGGCGGTGATCTCGCTCAGGTGGGTGACCACCGCCGTGACCGAGGCAGGGAGGGCCGCCTGCGACTCGTCGTACGACATCGTGGTCCCGTCGTAGGTGATCTCATAGACGTAGCAGTCGGCGCACCCGGTCTGGACCGGGGGGTCGGCCACGTCGTCGAACTCGGCGGCCTCGAGCTCCGTGCGCACGCGCGCGAGCTCATCGGGGTCGAGCTCGAACTCCTCGCGCGCGCCCGTGACGCCCGCCTCCACCGTGGCGCTGCCGTCGGCCCGGATCACCAGGCTCTCGGGCATGCTGGCGACGCCACCGCTGCGCGAGTACGTGACCAGGATTCCCGGGTCCGCGGTGGTGGTCGTCGTGTCGTCCCCGCCGCAGCCGGCGGCGACGACCGCGAGGCAGGTGCCAAGCAGGACGAGTTCCTTCATGCCCCCAATACTTGCGCGCCGCGCCGTCGTCACACAAGACGCAACGGGCCCCGTATGGATGGGGCCCGTTGCTCACCACTCAGAGAGGAATCGGCCTTACCGCCTGTTCATGACGGTCACCGGGGTTGGGGGGTCGCCCCCGGCGAAGCCTTTCCCGAGCGACCCATACCCGTGGCGCGGGGACGCAAACAACGTGTGGGCCGCCGGCAAGCGCGAAAAACTCGCGGGGGCCCGGCTAACCTATCTGGCGCCCAAGGGGCCGCCCTGAACGGGGCGGCCACTAGCGAATAGCTCAGGGCGATCACACCGCCGGGATCTCGATCCCAATTGGGGGGACGGTTCGTCGCTACGAGGTCGAACCATCCAGGAGGTCGAGTGTCGGCGACGTCGCGCAGCGGCGCAAGCGAACCGGGTGTCGAGTCGGATCTGGCTCTGCTGCGCAGGTATGCCGCCGAGCCGACGCCGGAGTTGCGCGAGGAGGTGATCACGCGGTTCATGCCGCTGGCGCGCTCGCTCGCCATGCGCTACCGGCGCCAGACCGAGTCGCTCGACGACCTGATCCAGGTCGCCGGGCTGGGACTGGTCAAGGCGGTCGACGGGTTCGACCCGGAGCGAGGAAAGCCCTTTGCGGCGTACGCGGTGCCGACGATCCTCGGCGAGCTGCGCCGGCACTTCCGCGATCACGTCTGGACCGTGCGTCTGCCCCGCGGCCTGCAGGAGCTGACGATGAGCGTCGACTCGGCGACGACAAAGCTGACCGAGGAGCTGGGGCGGCTGCCGACCGCGTCCGAGCTCGCCGAGCGCCTCGACGTCTCCGTCGAGGACGTGCTCGAGGCGATCGAGGCGAGCCACGCCCGGCGCACGCTTTCGCTCGACGCGCCCCGGCGGAGCGAGACGGCGACGACCCGGGCACCGCGATCGAGGCGCTGCCCTCATCCGAGCGCGGCTTCGATCGGGTGGAGGCCGAGCTCGCCTCGGCGTCCGCTGACCTCGACACCCGCGAGTGGGAGGTGCTGCGGATGCGCTTCAACGAGGAGCTCACCCAGAGCGAGATCGCGCAGCGGCTCGGCGTCTCGCAGATGCAGATCTCACGGATCAGCCGGCGGGCGCTCTGGAAGCTGCTCGCCGCCGTCCGCGGCGAGGAGGCCACCGACGGCCCGCCGCCGTCGAGCACACGAGATCCCGCCGGCTGATTTCAGGCGGTCGCGCCGGCGGAGAGCGCGGCGACGGCCTCGTCGCGGGTGTCGAACAGCCCCACGGCCTGGTCGATCCCGGTCAGCTCGAGCAGCCTGCGCACATCGGCGTCAGGGCAGCAGACGCCGAACGGCCTCGCGTCCTCGGCCAGATGGCGCTTGGTCTCGACCAGCAGGCTGAGGCCCGTCGAGTCGATGAACGCGCAGTCACTGAGGTCCACGAGCACCCCGCCGGTCGGCTCGTCGAAGACGTTCGCGAGCGCGGTCCGGAGCTCGGGAGCCGTGCTCTGGTCGAGCTCCCCACCGACACTCACGGCCTGCAGGCCGTCGAGGGATTCCGCCTGAACGCGAAAGGTCGAACTCACGGAGGCGGATCTTAGAGCTATTCAGTCCCGCGCGATCGCCCGGTACATTGAAATCCGTTCACGGCGCTCGGAGCGCGCCGGCCAGGTTAAGGGGATGACGATGCGAGTTCCGTTTCGCAGATTGCACGAGTGGCAACCGGGGGCGACCGGAGGCTCGACCAACGACGTGGTCGGGCTGGCCGCCGGACTCGTCGCCCTGGCCGTCTGCGTCGCCGCGGATGTCATCCTGACGCAGGAGTCCGCGGCGCTCGTGGGGACGTTCGTCGCCGCCCCGTTCGTCGCCGCCCTGTTCGCCCGCCCGGCCGCGACCGGGATCGTCGGCGTCGCCGCGATCGTCGCGGCTGCCGCGAGCCCGACCTGGAACGCCGGCAGCGGCGACTCTGAGCAGGTCGTGCGGTTGGTGGTGATCACCGTCGGGAGCGGGCTGGCCGTCCTCGGAGCATGGCTGCGGTGGCGCTCGGCCGGGCGCTCGGAGCGCCTGCGGCTGCTCGACTCGGTCGGCGAGGTCGCCGACGGGTCCCTTCCGCTCGCGGAGACGCTGCGGCGGGTGACCGAGGTCATCGTCCCCGCGTTCAGCCGACATCTGCCTGGTCGACGCGGTCCATGACGGACGGGTCACCCGGATCGCCACCAGGGCGCGCGGCCGAGACGACGCGGCCAAGATCGAGGAGCGGATGCGGATCCGCCCACCGGCGCTGCCCGAGTGGCTGGTCAAGGGCGAGCGCAGCTGGCGCGACATCCCGGAGTGGTGGCCGCGGGTCCGCGACGAGGAGCTGCGGCGGATGGCGAAATCGCCCGAGGACCTCGGAGTTCCTGCGCTCGCTCGGCCTGCGCTCCTCGGTCGTGATCCCGATCCGCGCCCGCGACCGCAACCTCGGGGCGCTGACCCTGCTGACGGCCTGGTCGGGGCGCCGCTACGGGGCCGAGGACGTGCGGCTTCGCACAGATCCTCGCCAGCCGGATCGGGCTAGCGCTGGACAACGCGGGACTGTTCTCCGACCTCGAGAGCATCGAGCGGCGGATGGACACGGTGATGTCGATCCTCGACGAGGCGATCGTCATCCACGGCGCGGACGGTGAGCTCGTGTTCGCGAATCCGGCGGCGGCGCGCATGCTCGGCTTCGACACGGTCGAGGCGGCCGTCGCCGCCCCGGCCGCCGGGATTCGCGACCGCTACGAGATCCGCGACGAGCGCGGCAACGAGGTCGCGCCCGACCAGCTCGCCGGGCGGCGCGCGCTGTCCGGTGGGCGCCCGGAGCCGCAGACCCTGCGTGCCACCGATCGCGACACCGGGGAGGAGCGCTGGACGCAGACCCGGGCGCAGGCGATCCACGGCCCCGACGGCGAAGTCCTGTACTCGGTGAGCGCGATCGAGGACGTCACCGAGATCCGGCGGGCCGAGTTCGCGAACCGCCTGCTGGCCCGCACCGGGGAGCTGATCTCCCCGTCGGCCGACTACCGCACCACCCTGGAGCGCATTCCGGCGCTGCTCGTGCCCGAGTTCGCCGACTGGTGCTCGATCGAGCTCCCGGGCGAGGCCGGGCTGCTCGAGCGGGTGGCGATGGCCCACTACGACCCGGCCCGCCTCGACGCGATCCACGAGCTGCGCGCGCGCTACCCGCTGCGCGTCGGCGAACCGTCACGGATCGGCGACGTCCTGCGCACCGGCGAGTCGCAGCTGATCCAGGTCACCGACGAGTGGTTGCGCGAGATCGCCGCCGACGCCGACCACCTGCGGATGCTGCGCGAGATCGCGATGGGATCGGTGCTCGCGGTCCCGATGAGCGCCGGCGGAACCGTGGCCGGGGCGCTGGTGTTCGTCAACCACGCAGGGTTCGCGCCGCTTCGACCAGCACGACGTCGTGATCGCCGAGGAGGTCGCGAGCCGGGTCGCGCTGGCGATCGAGAGCGCTCGGCTGGCCGAGGAGCGCGCCCGCGTCGCCGACGCCCTGCAGCGCGAGCTGCTGCCGCCGAGCCTGCCGCCGATGCCCGGCTGGGAGGTGGCGACGATGTACGAGCCGGCCGGCGAGGTGAACGAGGTCGGCGGCGACTTCTACGAGGTGTTCTCGGTCGCCGGCGGCTGGGCCGTGGTGCTCGGCGACGTCTCCGGCAAGGGCGCCGCCGCGGCGGCGCTGACGGCCGAGGCCCGCCACACGATCCGCACGGCCGGGATCCTGACCTCGGACCCGATCCAGCGGCCTCGAGGTGCTCGACCGCAACCTTCGCGGCCGTGACGAGGTGGCGCTGTGCTCGGTCGCGATGGTGGTGCTCCCGGCGGCAGACTCGGGGAGCGACGAGGTGAGTGTCTACCTCGCCGGGCACCCATATCCGATCCTGATCCACCACGGTGGGCGCGCCGAGCCGATCGGCGAGACCGGCCCGCTGCTCGGGGTCGTCGACGAACCCTCCTGGCCTCGGTTCACGGTCAGCGTCGAGCCTGGCGACCAGCTCGTGCTCTACACGGACGGGGTGATCGAGGCGCGGCGTGACGGCGGTGAGCGGTTCGGGAGCGAGCGGCTGCGCCAAGGCCTCGCCGGCTGCGCCGCGCCGGATCTGGCGGTCGAGCGGGTTCGCGGCGCGCTCTGGGAGTTCGGCGCCCGGGCACGGGACGACGACGCCGCCCTGGTGGCGATTCGCCGCACGACGGCGCGTCCCCGCCTAGGCAGCGGCGCGGTCGCCGTTGGCGCCGGCGCGCATCGCGTCGATTAGCTCCGGTCTGAGATGCTCGCCCCATGCAGCCGGAGCGGATGCCGCAGGAGCGTCGTGCGGCGCTGTTCGTGGTCGCCGGCGCGGCGACCGCGATCGTCTCGATCCCACTGGCGGCCGCGGCCGGGCCTCCGTACCTGTCGCTCGACTCGCTCAGTCCCTGGCTCGTCACCTACGCGGTTGGGCTGTTCGCGGCCCTGTTCGCGACCCCGTTCCTGATCCACTCGCGCCTGGGAGGAGAGCTCGAGGCCGACGCTCGCTGGGAGCGGGCGCTGCTGTGGTGGGGGGTGGTGGCGCTCGCGGTCCTCGGCGCCTCGGTGATCTGCGGCCTGCCGTCGGGATTCGACTCGGACGCGCTCGGCGGCGCGATCGGGATCGTCGGGATCGCGGATGCCGGGCTGATCCTCGCGACGCTGGTGATCTGGATGCTGAACGACTAGGGCGGCCAGCTAGGGCCCGCGCTCGGCGCGCTCACGCTCGGCGAGCTTCTCAGCCAGATAGGCGGCCTTGTCGGCGCGCCGCCGGTGCTGGTCCTCCTCGTCGGGCAGGTCGGCCTCTTCGGCTGCCTCGCGCTCGTTGGCGGTGCGCTCGCGTTGCTCGATTCGCAGCGCTTTGGTCTTCGGGTCGGGATCGTCCATCGGGGCATGATCGCGAACCCGAGCTACGCGCGCAGGTAGGTGAGCACCGCGAGCACGCGGCGGTGGTCCTGCGGGCTGGTCGCGAGGTCGAGCTTGCCGAAGATGCTGGTCACGTGCTTCTCGACCGCCCGCTCGGTGACCACGAGCTGCGCGGCGATCGCCTGGTTCGAGCGCCCCTCGGCCATCAGCGCCAGCACCTCCCGCTCGCGCGGGGTGAGCTGCTCGAGCGGGTCGTCGCGCCTGCGGCGGCCGAGCAGCTGCGAGACGACCTCCGGATCGAGCGCCGAGCCGCCGTCGGCGACCCGCCGCACCGCGTCGATGAACCGCTCGACCTCGGCGACCCGGTCCTTGAGCAGGTAGCCGACCCCCTCGGCGCCGTCGCTCGAGCAGCTCGAGCGCGTAGCCCTCCTCGACGTACTGGGAGAGGACGAGCACGCGCGACCTCGGGCAGCTCGGCGCGGATCTGCTGCGCGGCGCGCAGGCCGTCGTCGGTGTTGGTCGGCGGCATCCGCACGTCGACGACCGCGACGTCGGGCTTGTGGGCGCGGACCTTGCGCAGCAGATCCTCGGCGTCGCCGGCCTGGCCGACGACCTCCATCCCGGCGTCCTCGAGCAGCCGCACGACGCCCTCGCGCAGCAGGACCGAGTCGTCGGCGACGACTACGCGCACGGGATCACCGCCCGGACCGTGGTGCCCTCCGCCGCGCGGGCTGACGATCTCGAGCCGGCCGTCGAGCGCCGCAACCCGGTCGGCGAGCCCGCGCAGGCCCGAGCCGGCGTCGGGGTCGGCGCCGCCGACGCCGTCGTCGCGGACCTCGACCTCGACCTGGCCGTTGCTGCGGCTGACGCTGACCTCGGCCCGCGAGGCGCTGCGCGTAGCGGGCGACGTTGGTGAGCGCCTCGGCGACGACGAAGTAGGACGCGGACTCGACCGCCGCCGGCAGGCGCTCGGCCGGCGGCTCGGCGAGCTCGACCGGCAGCGGCGCCCGCCCGGCGAGCGCCTCGAGCGCCGGGCCGCAGGCCGCGGTCGCTGAGCACCGCCGGGTGCAGGCCGCGGGCCAGCTCGCGCAGCTCGCTCGTCGCCTCGCCGAGCTCGGTCGCGGTCTCCTCGAGCAGCGCCCGCGCCGCCGCCGGGGTCGGAGTCGAGCTTCGAGCTCGCGAGCCGCAGGTTGAGCGCCAGTGACACCAGCCGCTGCTGGGCGCCGTCGTGGAGGTCGCGCTCCAGCCGGCGGCGCTCGTCGTCGGCCGCCTGGACGATCCGCGCCCGCGAGGCGCGCAGCTCCTCGATCCGCGCGCGCAGCTCGGCGTCGAGGCGCTCGTTCTCGAGCGCCAGGCCGGCGGCGGCGGCGACCGTCTGCACCAGCTCGGGCTCGTCCTCCAGCGACGCGTCGTGGCAGATCATCGCCACCGGCCGGCCCTCGTGCTCGACCGGGGTGCACGCGGTGGCGCCGTCGCCTGCCGGCAGCTCGACCGGCGTGCCCCTCGGCGTCTACGTAGCGGCCCTGCTCGGGGACCCAGTAGGCGAGCGAAAGCGACGGGTCGCCGAGTGCCTCGGCGAGCGCGTCGCGCAGGCCCTGGCGCCGGTCGGTCTCGCCCAGCCGCGCGACCAGGTCGCTGACCGCCGCCGCCCGCGACAGCCGCGAGCGCAGAGGCCGGCCAGGAACGCGAACGGCACCGACGCAATCGCCGCCGCGCCGAGGAAGTCGATGACGTCCTCGGCCTCGTCGTCGGGGACACCGGTGACGTCGCCGAGCAGGCTGAGGATCAGCAGGACTGCGGTCGCGACGCCGGCGAGCAGCACCGGCGCCAGCGCGCTACGCATCGCGGGCGGACGCCGATCGCCAGCGGCGCACGAGCAGCAGCGCGATCGCGGTCAGCGCCGAAGATGCCGATCAGCGACTGCAGCCCGAAGACGAGTCCCGCGAAGACCTCGCTGGTCGCTGATCAGCAGCGGGTTGGCCGGGACAGCCGAAGCAGACGTCGGGATCGCCCGTAGTCTGGTGGAAAAGACTGCCGAGCACCTGCATCACGGTCGTGTCGAAGTAGGCGACCGCCGATCAGGAACCGCTCGCACGCTGGTCTCCAGCCGGCCGGAGGGGAACGCGACCAGCATGTGCAGCAGGAGCGCGTACGGCAGCGCACCGAAGATCCCGCCGATCGCAAACAGAGCCGGGACGTCCGAGGCGGTCAGCGCGCGCAAGGAACCAGACGAAGCCGACCGCGGTCATCAGCGCGCCGAAGCGGTTGCTCGGCCGCCGCCACCAGGCGAACAGCCCGGTGCCGATGAACGACCAGCCGATCAGCGGGTTGAAGACCACACCGCCGATCTGGTCCTCGTCCAGGTGGTCGCTCTCCGAGCGCGATCAGCGAGCAGCGACCACCCCGGCCACGAGGCCGGCGAGCCCGAGGCCGATCAGGGCCGTGCCGCAGGGACCTCAAGCGAGCACCTCGGCTATCGCCTCGCCGGAGAGCTGGTCCTTGCGGCACGAACCCGCGCGCGCCGCTGCGCGCGATCAGCTCGGCCGAGTCCGACCAGTCCCGGCTGGAGGTCAGCACGACGGCCGGCGTGTCGCCGTCGACCGTGAGCCGCGCGGCGACCTCGAAGCCGTCGAGGTCGGGGAGCTGGACGTCGAGCAGCACGACCTCGGGGCGCAGCTGCGCCGCCTCGGCGATCGCCGTCGGCGCCGTCGGCGGCCTCCCGACCACCTCGTAGCCCTCGGCCTCGAGCAGCAGCCGCGCCCGGGAGCGGAACCCGGCGTGGTCGTCGACTACGAGGACGGTGGTGGGCATGCGCCGATTCTCCCGCAGAGCGGGGCGCTTTGCCCATACGGATAACCGCACCATGGGCGGCGGTTGTCCGCCCGCGAACACGCCTGCTGGCCGCATTGGAGCGGGGCCCCCGCGCTGGGACGCTGGCGCCATGGCAATCAACCCCGTCAAAGGAGTGACCATGGACCGCACAAGCATCGCTCACGAGCCGCTCACTGGGCCGCGAACCACCGTCGCGCCGCGATCCTCGGCTGGATCGCGTTCGTCGTCAATCGCGCTTCGTGATCGGCGGCGCGGTCGGCACCAAGAACGATCGCCGACGAGGACAGCGGCAACGGCGACTCCCGCACCGCCGAGCGGATCATCGCCGACGCCGGCTTCCCCGAGGACGACTACGAAGCGGTGTTGATCCAGAGCAAGGACGGCCAGACGACGGCCGATCCCGAGTTCCGGGCCGCGATCCGCGACACGGAGGAGCGACTGGCGCAGACGGTCCGCACGTCGCCGAGATCGAGTCGCCGCTGGACGGCCGGCAACGCCGACCAGGTCTCCGCCGACAGCGGCTCGGCGCTGATCCGTTCGAGCTCCGCGGCGACGACGAGCAGATGTCGGAGCGCGTCGAGCGCGCCGCTGGCGGCGGTCGCCGAGGCCCAGGACGGCGCATCCGGAGCTGCACGATCGAGGAGTTCGGCGACGCCAGCCCCGACAAGGCCGCTCGACGAGGCGCTCGACGAGGACTTCCAGCGGGCGGAGTTCCTCTCGCTGCCGATCACGCTGCTGATCCTGGTGGTCGCCTTCGGCGCCCTGGTCGCGGCGGGCGTGCCGCTGCTGCTCGGGCTGACCGCCGTGATGGCGACGCTCGGGCTGCTCGGGCCGGTCAGCCAGCTGTTCCCCGTCGACGAGGCAGATCTGCGTCGGTGATCCTGCTGGTCGGGCTCGCCGTCGGGGTCGACTACTCGCTGTTCTACCTGCGCCGCGAGCGCGCGGAGCGGCGTGCGCGGCCACTCGAACGAGGCGCGCGCTGGAGATCGCCGCCGCGACCTCGGGCCGCGCCGTGCTCGTCTCCGGGCTGACCGTGATGATCGCGATGGCCGGCATGTTCCTGACCGGCAACGCGACGTTCATGTCGTTCGCGGTCGGGACGATCCTGGTCGTCGCCGTCGCCGATGCTCGGCTCGCTGACGGTGCTGCCGGCGGTGCTCTCGAAGCTCGGCGACCGGGTCGAGAAGGGCCGCATCCCGCTCGCTGCAGCCGCAGCGCCGTCGCGAGCGGACGGCGAGTCGCGGGTCTGGTCGCGATCCTCGACCGCGTCCTGCGGCGGCCGCTGGTCTCGGCGGTCGTCGCCGGCCGGCCTGCTGGTCGCGCTCGCGATCCCGGCGCTGCACATGCACACCACGGTGCAGCGGGGTCGGACGGAACCTGCCGCAGGACCTGCCGATCGTGCAGACGTACGACCGGATCCAGGCCGCGTTCCCGGGTGGGCCCGCTCCCGCCGTGGTCGTCGTCGAGGCCGACGACGTCGACCGACCCCGAGGTCGCCGCGGCGGTCCAGCGAGCTGCGCGACGCAGGCGATCGACGACCGGGCTGATGAACGACCCGGTCGACGTCAGCGTCAACGACCGCGGCAGACGGTCGCGCGTGGTCTCGATCCCGATGGACGGCTCGGGCACCGACGACACGCTCGATCGAGGCGCTCGACGACGCTGCGCGAGGACCTGATCCCGGGCACCCTCGGCCAGGTCGACGGCGTCGACGCCTACGTCACCGGCATGACCGCCGGCTCCGAGGACTTCAACGAGCAGATGAGCAGCACGCGCGCCGATCGTCTTCGCGTTCGTCCTCGGGCTCGCGTTCGTGCTGCTGATGGCCACGTTCCGCTCGATCGTGATCGCGCTGAAGGCGATCGTGCTCAACCTGCTCTCCGTGGCCGCGGCCTACGGCGTGCTGGTCTGGGTGTTCCAGGACGGCCACCTCGAGTCGCTGCTGGGCTTCGAGTCCAACGGCGGGATCGTCTCCTGGCTGCCGCTGTTCCTGTTCGTCCTCCTGTTCGGCCTCTCGATGGACTACCACGTGTTCATCATCAGCCGGATCCGGGAGGCGTTCGACGGCGGCATGAGCACCGAGCGACGCGGTCGCCCACGGGATCAAGTCGACGGCCGGCGTCGTCACCAGCGCCGCGGTGGTGATGGTCGCCGTGTTCTCGGTGTTCGCCACGCTCGGGCTGCTCGACTTCAAGCAGATGGGAGTCGGGCTGGCGGTCGCGGTGCTGATCGACGCGACCATCGTCCGCGCGGTGCTGCTGCCGGCGACGATGAAGCTGCTCGGCGACTGGAACTGGTACCTGCCGAGCTGGCTCGGCTGGCTGCCGAAGGTCACCGCCGAGCCGCAGCCGGAGGGCGCGCGGGCGTAGAGCTCGCACCCATCGGTCCCGTAACGCGCGGCCGCCCCTCGCGGGGCGGCCGCGCTGCGTCTCGGAACCCGAAGACCCACCGGGCTGTAGAAGAGACGCAGTGGAGGACCGGCCACTGGACGACGCAACGCTCCTGGCGCGAGCCAGGGACGGTGACGAGGACGCCTACAGGCAGATGGTCAGCGGCCACGAGACGATCGCTTTTCGCACCGCCTGGCTGATCACGCACTCGGCGGCCGACGCCGAGGAGGCGGCGCAGGACGGCTTCCTGAAGGCCTACCGGGCGCTCGATCGCTTCCGGCCGGGCGCCCCGTTTCGCCCCTGGCTCCTGAAGATCGTCGCCAACGAGGCCCGCAATCGCCGTGCCTCGGCGACCCGCCACGAACGCTTGGCGGCGCGCGTGGTGGAGGAGCGTCGTGAGGCCGGCGCGGTCCCGTCGGCCGAGGCGACGCTCCTCGACTCCGAGCGCCGCGCCGGGCTGCTCGCCGCGCTCGATCGGCTCTCCGAAGCCGACCGGACCGTGATCGCCTGCCGCTATCTGCTCGAGCTCTCGGAGGCCGAGACGGCAGGGGTGATCGGCAAGCGACCCGGGACCGTGAAATCGCGCACGTCGCGTGCGCTCGAGCGGCTGCGGGCGGAGCTGGAGGGCAACGATGGGTGAGCTCGAACGCGACCTGCGCGCGCTCGCGGCACAGATCGAGTACCCGCCGACGCCCGACCTCGCCGGGCGGGTCGCGGCGCGCCTCGGCGCCGTGCGCCGCGCGCCCACCCGGCCGCGGCTCGGCCGGGCGCTCGCCGTCACATCGGTCTGGCTCGTCGCCGCAACGGTCGCGATCCTCGCGGCCTCGCGCGACGTCGCCGACGCGCTGCTCGACGCCTACGGCCTCGCCGGCGTCAGCGTCGAGGGCACGGACGAACCCGCGCCCGCACCGGCGCCGCGCCAGCTCGATCTGGGCTCGCGCACCTCGCTGGACCGCGCGGCGCGGCGGCTCTCGTTCGCACCGCTCGTGCCGCGGCTGGAGGGCGGTCCGGACGAGGTCTACGTCAACGAGGCGCCGCCGGGCGGCGAGCTCTCGCTCCTCTACGGGCCGCGCCCGGCCCTGCCGCCTGCGATCACCACCGGCACCGGCCTGCTGGTGACCGAGTTCCGCGGCGACCTCGCGCCCGAGTACCTGACCAAGGTTGCGCCTCAGGCAACCACGGTCCAGCGGCTGCGGGTCGATGGCGACCGCGCCATCTGGATCGCCGGCGCCCCGCACTACTTCTTCTATGACCTGCCTGGCGGCGCGTTCGCTGAACGCGATCTCCAGATCGCCCAGAACGTGCTCCTGATCCAGCGCGGCGACGTGCTCGTCCGGATGGAGGGCGCCTTCGGCCTGAACACGGCCGTCCGGCTCGCGGGAACCCTCGCGCCGTTCGGGCTGTAGCAGCGTTGAAGGGAGAAGCCATGCTCAATCGCCTGTTCGTCGCATCGGTCGCCGTCCTCGGTCTCGCTCTGGTTCCCCAGGCGGGGGCCAAGGGGCTCGAGAAAGCCACCGTCTGCGGGGGGGATGAATGCGTCTCGGCAGATCAGGACGACCTCACGCCTGCGCTCATCGGTGGTGGGTATTCCTCCGGTCCGCCCTCCGAGGCGGAGCCCTGGTACCGCGCCAGGCTGGCGCTCGGCGACGGCAGGCCGGGCGGTCGCACCTTCGAGACGTTCACGATCGTCGTGCTGCCCGACGCCGGCTACATCCGCAGCGGCGACGGGTACGCGGGCACGATGTGGACCACCATGAGCGGCGCCCAGCGCGCGATCTACCGGCGGCTCACCAAGGGGCTCACGCCGCTCCCCGCCGCGGACCTCAAGGGGATTCCGGCTCCCCAGCCGAGCGCCGGCGACGAACCGGTCCCGCGCGACCCGGCGCCCGCTGACCCCGCTCCCGCTGACGACGGCGCCGGTGCCTGGACGTGGCTCGTCGTGGCGGCCGCGTTCGCCACGCTGATCGGGGCGGCAGCATTGGTGCGCCGCGGCCGGCGGCGCTCCGCAGCGACCACGTAGCGGCGGCTTTGAAACGCCCCTCCCACCGAGGTTGATCGGCCGGCGTATCGTCTAGATTGACTGGTCAGTCAACGGGCTCGCCGCGTGGGCGCGGCGGGTCGGGAGAGAAGGGCGTTTCACGATGCGCGCCGCTGCGATCCAGCTCAATTCGACCGCCGACAAGGCGCGCAACCTCGAGGTCGCGGGGCGGCTCGTCGCGAGCGCCGCCGCGGACGGCGCCGAGCTCGTCGTCCTGCCCGAGAAGTGGAACCTGCTCGGCGGCTCGGAGGAGCTGACCGCCGGCGCCGAGCCGATCCAGTCGGGTCCGACGATCGCCGCCGCATGCGGCTGGGCGCGCGATCACGGCATCCACCTGGTCGCCGGCAGCATCGCCGAACGCCCCCAACGCGCCGAGGGCGACGAGCGCCTCTTCAACACGAGCTGCGCCATCGACCCCGACGGCGAGATCGTCGCCGTCTACCGCAAGATCCACATGTTCGACGTCGACGTGGGCGGGGTCAGCTACCGCGAGTCCGATCACGAGCAGCCCGGCGACGAGATCGTCGGCGTATCGCTCGCCGGCGTCGAGGTCGGGCTGACGGTCTGCTACGACCTCCGCTTCCCCGAGCTGTACCGGATCCTCGCGGTCCGCGGCGCGCGCGTGATCACCGTGCCCTCGGCGTTCACGCTCGCCACCGGGCGCGACCACTGGGAGGTGCTGCTGCGCGCGCGGGCGATCGAGAACCAGGCGTTCGTGATCGCGCCGAACCAGTTCG
This sequence comes from uncultured Solirubrobacterales bacterium, assembly GCA_963811505.1. Classification (GTDB taxonomy): domain Bacteria; phylum Actinomycetota; class Thermoleophilia; order Solirubrobacterales; family 70-9; genus WHSW01. Next base: position 91,425 of record CAWERC010000005.1, read on the forward strand.
GCGAGGCGCCGCCCCACTACAGCTCCTACGGCCACTCGATGATCGTCGACCCCTGGGGGCTGGTGCTCGCCCGGGCTCCGGACGAGGAGTGCGTGGTCGACGCCGAGCTCGACCTCGCCCGCCAGGACGAGATCCGCGCCTCTCTGCCCTCGCTGGCGAACCGCCAGGCGCAGGCCTATCACTGGCCGACGGAGGTCGGGGTCTGATGGCGAAGGCCCCTCCGATCGACCGCCGCCGGCAGATCCTCGACGCCGCGATCCGGGTCTTCGCGCGTCAGGGCTTCAACGCCTGCCGCGTGTCGGACATCGCCCGCGAGGCGAACGTCGCCTACGGCCTCGTCTATCACTACTTCGACTCCAAGGATCAGGTGCTCAACGAGCTCTTCGTCGAGCGCTGGTCGCTGCTGCTGCAGGCGATCGAGGAGGTCGACGGGCGCTCGATCCCGGCCCGGGAGAAGCTCGACGCGGTGGCCGGGTTCATCATCGACTCGTACCGCCACGACCCGGAGCTGATGAAGGTGATCATCGTCGAGGTCACCCGGGCGGCGAACTCGTTCACCCGTACGCACCTGAAGGAGATCCGCCAGGCGTTCGACCTGATCGCGAAGATCGTCCGGGACGCCCAGGCGTCGGGCGACTTCCGCGACGACGTCGACGCGGAGTTCGCCTCGATGTGGTTCTACGGCGCGATCGAGCAGCTGCTCAGCGCCTGGGTGTTTGAGATCATCCCCGACGCGCGACAGCGACTTCGATCGCGCCCGCGTGATGGTCGTCGAGACGATCTGCGGCGGGCTGGAGAAGGGCGCGGCGAACGGCGGCGGATGATTTACTGCGCCGACCGCGGGTAACCGCGTTCAGCACCCGAGCATGGACAACGAGATCGTCAAGCGACTGATGTGGACCGGCCTCGTCGCCGGCACCGGCGCGCTGGCCAGCGTCGTCGCGATGCGGGTCTCCTCGGCGATCTGGAGGCAGATCTTCAAGGAGGACCCGCCCGAATGAGTGGCGCTGCACCGCAGCCTCCGCCGCGTCCGCCGGAGGACGACCGCGGCGTCGGCGAGCTCGTCTTCGACGTCTCCGAGCGCGTCTCGACCCTGGTGCGCGAGGAGTTCGAGCTCGCGAAGACGGAGATCACCGAGAAGGTCACGAAGCTGCTCAAGGGATCGGCCGTCGGCGCCGCGGCCGGCGTCTTCGCCTTCCTCGGGCTGATCATGCTGATGCACTGCGTTCGCGTGGCTGCTCAACGAGCTCTTCTTCGAGGACGCGGTCTGGGCGGGCTTCTTGATCGAGGCCGTGCTCTTCTTCGCGATCGCCGCGATCGCGGGCCTCGTCGCTTACCGGGCGGTTCAGGCCGGCGCGCCGCCGGTCCCCGAGATGGCGATCGAGGAGGGCAAGCGGATCCGCCAGACGCTCGAGTCCGGGACGACCCCCGATCCGGTCAAGGAGCCTTCGCCGTGAGCAAGGAGCCGGAGATCTATCGCACCGGCGCCGGCGAGCCGGTCGCCCGGCGCGCCGCCCCAGCCGCCCGGCCGCAGCTTCGGCCGAGATCCGCGCCGACATCGAGCGCCAGCGCGAGGAGCTCTCCCACTCGGTCGAGGCGCTGCGCAACCGGGTCACCGAGCTCACCGACTGGCGCCGCCAGGTGCGCGAGCACCGCCGCGAGCTGATCATCGGCGCGGCCGTCGTTGGTTTCGCCGTCGGCGTGATGGCGTTCCGCCGGCGATAGCCGTCGTCATCCGGCGTCATCGGTCGCTCGCGTGCGTAGCACGCGTAGCTCCCTGCTTCCTTGGCTGAGTCGGCTCTCGCCGGCGGACTTGACAAATCAGCATTTCGTTGTACCCTCGTACTAATGAGTGGTACAAGGACCTATCGAATGTCAACGAGGGCCGCGGCGGCCGAGGCGACGCGGGAGCGGATCGTCGAGGCCGCGGTCGAGGCGTTCTCAGGCCACTGGTACGACGAGGTGACGCTCCGCGGCGTCGCCCGCGACGCCGGCGTCGCCCTGCAGACGGTCCGCAACCACTTCGCCGGCAAGGACGAGCTCTTCCTGCGCGGCCGTCGAGCGGATCGGCGCGAAGATCGAGTCCGTGCGCTTCGCGGTCGAGCCCGGCGACGTCGACGGCGCGATCACGACCCTGGTCGACGACTACGAGCGCAACGGCGACGCCAACCTGCGCCTGCTCGCGGTCGAGCCGCGCGTGCCGGTGGTCGGGCCGCTGATGGACCAGGGCCGCGCCGGCCATCAGGCCTGGGTCGAGCGCGTCTTCGCCGCCGGCGCTCTCCGGCCTGCGCGGCAAGGCGCGCGCGCGCCGGGTCGCCCAGCTCGTCGCTCGCCACCGACGTCTACGCCTGGAAGCTGCTTCGCCGCGACAAGGGACTGGACCGCGATCAGACGATCGCCGCGATGCGCGAGCTGGTGCTCGCGCTCCACGACAATCAGCAAGGAGCGCTGAAATGACCGAGATCCTGATCACCACCTGGGACGGCGCCGGGACGACGCCGCCGCTGATGAGCGTCGCCCGCGCCCTGGTCGCCCGCGGCCACATCGGTCCGGGTGCTCGCCGACCCCGTGCTGCGCGCGGAGGTCGAGGCGACCGGCGCCGAGCACGTGAGCTGGACCCGCGCCCCGCACCGGACCTCGGCGGGCGTCGAGGGCCTCTTCGTCCGCGACTGGGAGGCCGGCCCCGCCGGCTTCGCCGTGATGCGCGACGAGCTCGCCGTCGGCCCGGCGGCCGCGTTCGCCGCCGACGTCCGCGAGGAGCTCGACGCGCGGCGCCCCGACGTGTCTGCTCACCGAGCTGCTGCTGTTCGGGCCCCAGGTCGCCGCCGAGGCGGCCGGCGTCCCGTACGTGGTCCTCAACCCGACGATCAACGTCGTCCCGGCGCCGGGCGTGCCGCCGTTCGGGCAGGGCTTCCTGCCCGCCGTCACCGACGAGGACCGCGAGCGCGACCGGGTCGCCGGCGAGATCGGGATGCAGGCCTGGGACGAGGCGCTGCCGGCGCTCAACGCGGCGCGCGACGAGCAGGGCCTCGAGCCGCTCGAGCACGTCCTCGACCAGGGGCGCAGCGCCGCGCTCACCCTGGTGCTGACCAGCGCGGCGTTCGACTTCGCCGACGGGCTGCCGCCCGTGGTCAAGCACGTCGGCCCGCGCCTCGACGACCCGGGCTGGGCCGAGCCGTGGACGGCGCCGCCGGGCGACGACCCGCTGGTGCTCGTCGCGCTGAGCTCGGACTTCCAGGATCAGGCCGACCTGCTGCGGCGGATCGTCGACGGCGCTCGGCGAGCTGCCGGTGCGCGGCGTCGTGACCACGGGCAAGGGGATCGACCCGGCCGACGTGCCCGCGCTCCCGAACGTCCAGGTCGTCCGCTCGGCCCCGCATGCCGAGGTGCTGCGCGAGGCGGCTGCGGTCGTCACCCACTGCGGCCACGGGACGACGATCAAGGCGCTCGCCGCCGGCGTGCCGCTCGTCTGCCTGCCGATGGGGCGCGACCAGCTCGACGTCGCCGCCCGGGTCGTCCATCGCGGCGCCGGCGTTCGCCTCGACGCCGTCGGCCGAGCCGGCGGCGATCGCCGCGGCGCTCGAACGAGGTCCTCGACGAGCCGGGCTTACCGCGAGGCCGCGGAGCGGATCGCGGCGAGCGATCGCCGAGGAGACGGCGGAGCGACCGAGCCGTCGAGGAGATCGAGGGGCTGCTCGCCGAGCGAACCGCGCGGGTGCCGGCCTAGAACTGGCGGTCAGTCGGCCAGGAGCTCGGTCCGCAGCCCGCCGAAGCCGAGCAGGCCGGGGCCGACGTGGGCGCCGATCACGGGACCGATCTCGGAGACGAAGACAGGCTCGGTGCCGAACACCTGGCGGCACTCGTCGACCAGGCGGCGGGCGGCGTCGGGATCGTGGATGTGCTGCACGACCCATGCGCCGGCGCCCGCCTCCTTGCGCTCGCGTGCGAACTCGACCATGCGCTCGAAGGCGCGCCGCCTGGTCCGGACCCGCTCGACCGGGGTGATCTCCTCCTCGAGCGTGAGGATCGGCTTGATCTGCAGCGCCGAGCCCAGCCAAGCCTGCGCGGCGCCGATCCGCCCGCCGCGGCGCAGGTACTCCAGGGTGTCGATCGAGAACCACATCTTCAGGGAGTCGCGGCCGCGCTCGGACGTCCTCCAGCGCCTCGGCGGCCGAGGCGCCCCGCGCCGCCGCCCGCGGCGGCGATCAGCGCCATCAGCCCCTGCCCCCCGCATCCGCTGCGGCTGTCGAGAACATGGATCCGCTCGCCGCCCGCCTCCTTGTCGATCAGCGCCTGGCGCGCCTGCAGCGCGGAGTCGTAGGTGCCCGAGATCCCGGCCGAGATGTGGATCGAGACGATCTCGCGCCCGTCGGCCAGCAGCGGCTCGTAGAGGTCGGTGAAGTCGCCGACCGAGGGCTGGGAGGTGGTCGCGCCCTCGGCGCTTCGCCGCAGGCGCTCGAAGAAGTCGTCGTACGCCTCGGCCTTGATCTCGCTCTCGCGCCGCTGCTCGCCGTCGAGCGTCACGTAGAGGCTGATCGTGTGGATGCCGTGCTCCGCGACCAGTTCGTCGGGGAGATATGCGGTCGTGTCCGTGACGACCGCTGTGTTGGCGTCCGTGCCCACTGGTCCTGTCTTATCAGCTTTAGCATGGGCCCCGATGGCGAAGACCCTGGTAACCGGCGGCAGCGGCTTCCTCGGCTCCCACCTCGTCCGCGCCCTCGCGGAGCGCGGCGACGAGCTCCGGCTACTCGCGCGGCGCAGCTCGAAGCTCGGCCACCTCGACGGGATCGAGTTCGAGCGGGTCACCGGCGACGTCACCGATCGTCGCGCCGTCCGCCGGGCCATGCAGGGCGTCGATCGCGTCTTTCACGTCGCCGGGCGGACATCGCTGCGGCCCGCCGACCGCGCCGCGGTCTTCGCCGCCAACCTGCGCGGCTCCCAGCTCGTCTTCGCAGCGGCGCTCGAGGCGGGCGTCGAGCGGGTCGTGCACACCTCCACCGCCGGGGCGATCGGCGTCGCGAAGCCGAAGGGCACCGCCGACGAAACCTCGCCGTTCGAGATCGGACACCTGGGCCTGGCCTACGTCAACTCCAAGCACGAGGCCGAGCTCGAGGCCTTCCGCTCCGCCGCCCATGGCCTTGCGGTCGTGATCGTCAACCCCACCTTCGTGCTCGGGCCCGAGGATCCGAGCCGTACCTCGATGGGGCTCGTGCGCCGCTTCTGTCTCGGGCAGATTCCCGCCTACGTCGACGGCGCGCTCAACATCGTGGACGTCCGCGACGTCGCCAAGGGCCACCTGCTCGCCGACGAGCAGGGCGAGGTCGGAGAGCGCTACATCCTCGGTGGGCGCAACTTCACCTTCGACCGCCTGTTCGCCGACCTGAGCCGGATCTCGGGCGTCGACCCGCCGCCGCTGAAGCTGCCGAAGAACGTCGCGCTCGGGGGGCTCGGGCTCGCGTCGCGGCTGCGCCTGCCGCTGCCGGCGCGCCAGGAGGAGATCGTCTCCGCCTCGCTGTGGTGGACCTACCGCAACACGAAGGCGAAGCGCGAGCTCGGGTTCGACCCACGGCCGCACGAGGAGACGCTCGAGGAGGCGGTCACCTGGCAGCTCGACCAGCTGTCGAGCCGCGGCGCGCGCAGCGGGCCGGAGCGGGTGGCGATCAAGGCCCTCAACCGCGCGCTGCGACCGTTGAACCGATGATCGTCCTCTACCGCTGCCGGACGCCGACCAACATCCTCTGCCCATGCGGCGCGGTCGAGCGGCGCCTGCGCAAGCTCGACCTCGAGCACGAGACCAGACGGGTTCCCTACAAGCGCGAGAGCAGGCCCGAGATCGAGGAGCTGACGGCCCAGAAGCGCGTCCCGGTGCTCGTCGACGGCGACGAGGTGGTCCACGACTCGAAGCGAATCCTTCAGTACCTGGGCTGGAAGTACGAAGAAGGGTCTGAAGAGGCGTCCAAAAAGACGCGATGACCTTGCTTTAGAATGTGAAGCCATGGACACACCGAACGCAGCAGTGACGATCACGGACACGGCCGCGGAGAAGATCCGCGACCTCGTCGCCGCGAACGAGAACGAGCAGGTTCTGCGGATCGCCGTCAAGGGCGGCGGCTGCTCCGGCTTCCAGTACGCGCTCGCGCTCGACTCCGCCAAGGAGGACGACAACGTCTTCGAGCACAACGGCGTTGCCGTCGCCGTCGACAAGGTCAGCATGCAGTTCGTCTTCGGCTCCGAGGTCGACTTCGTGGATGGCCTCCAGGGCGCCGGGTTCACGGTCAACAACCCGAACGTCGTCGCCGCCTGCGGCTGCGGCTCCTCGTTCCAGGTCCGTGACGATGCGGCCGAGCAGGCCGCGACCGTCTAAGCCCCACCGGACTCACCCATGCCGGTGATCACGGCCTCCGGGCTGGGCAAGAGCGTGGGCGCGCGCCCGCTGTTCGCCGACGTCTCGTTCAAGCTCGACCGGGGCGAGCGGATGACGCTTGCGGGGCGCAACGGCAGCGGCAAGACCACGCTGCTGCGGACGATCTCGGGCGAGGCCGGCCTCGACGGGGGAACAATCTCGCTCGGCAAGGGGGTCCGGGTCGCGCTCCACGACCAGCGCCCGCCGCGCGGCGAGTCCTCGCTGCGCGACTACGTCACCGAAGGCCTTCGATGGATCGCGGCGATCGAGGCCGACCTCGCCCGGCTGGAGCATCTGATGGCCGACGGAGTCACCGACGCGGCGACGCTGTCCGCCTACGCTGACGCCCAGGGCCGGCTCGAACACGCCGGTGGTTACCGCTGGCGGGACACCGTCGACGCGGCTCTGCACGGCCTCGGCTTTCGCGATCGCGAGCTCGACCGCCCGCTGGCGAGCTTCTCCGGCGGCGAGCTCACCCGTGCGTCGCTTGCCCGGGCGCTCGCCTCGAAGCCCGATCTGCTGCTGCTCGACGAGCCCACCAACCACCTCGACATCCAGTCGCTCGAGTGGCTCGAGCAGTATCTAATCGAGGTCGACGCCGCGGTCATCCTGGTCGCTCACGACCGCTGGTTCCTGGAGTCGGTCGGGACGTCGGTGCTCGAGCTCGAAGCCGGGCGGGCGCGCTACTTCAAGGGGCCCTGGCACGCGTGGCGCGCCGAGCAGGCCGCGCGCGAGCTCGCCGCCGGTCGCGACGCCGCGCGGCGCGAGGCGGAGATCGCGCGGATGGAGCGGTTCGTCGAGCGGTTCCGCTACAAGGCGACCAAGGCGCGCCAGGCCCAGAGCAAGCTGAAGGCGATCGACCGGCTGAAGCAGGGCGCGATCGAGACGGACCCGCGCGACGAGCGCTCGCTCGCGTTCTCGTTCGGTGCCGCGGAGCGATCAGGACGGGTCGTTCTGGAGCTCGCCGGCGCGACCGTGATCGCGGGCGACCGCACCCTGATCTCGGACGGCGAGCTGTGGCTGGAGCGCGGCGAGCACGTCTCGCTTGTGGGCGCCAACGGGTCGGGCAAGACGACCCTCGTCGAGGCGCTGGCCGGCAACCGGGAGCTCGCCGACGGCAAGCTGCGCCGCGGTCACAACGTCAAGCTCGGCTACCTCGCCCAGCACGCCGAGGTGCGCGGCTCCGGCGAGACCACGCTGCTCGCCCACGCCCAGCGCCAGACCGGGCTGTCGGAGGCCAAGACCCGCGCCCTGCTCGGCCGCTTCCTGTTCTCGGGCGACGACGTCGCCAAGCTCCTGCGCCAGATCTCGGGTGGCGAGGCGCAGCGCCTCGCGCTCGCCCTGCTCACCAACTCCGACGCCAACCTGCTGATCCTCGACGAGCCCACCAACCACCTCGATGTTGAGAGCCGTGAGGCGCTGGAGGACGCGCTCATGGGCTTCGCCGGCACCGTGCTGCTGATCTCCCACGATCGCGCCCTGCTCGAAGCCGTGGGCAGCCGCACGATCGTGATCGAGGACGGGCGCCTGGCCAGCCATCCCGGCGGCTGGGCCGAGTACCGCTCGCGGCTCGAGGCCGGGCGCGCCGGCACCGCCGCCGAAGAAGCCCCGAACGCCCAGGCGATCCGGGCCGAGCAAGAACACACGCGCCGAGCTGGCCCGGTTGGAACGCGAGGTCGAGGAGGCCGAGGCCGAGTTCAAGCGGCTGGAGGACGAGCTCGCCGATCCGTCGCATTGGTCGGACCCGGAGCGCTCCGCGAGATCAACGCAGCGTCACGAGAAGGCGAGGGCGCGCCTCGCGGCGGTGATGGCCCGCTGGGAGGAACTGGCCGAGAAGGCCGAGCGCTAGCCGAGCGGCATCGGCGGGCTCGTCTGCGACCCGCCGGGAAGGATGCGATGCGGTTCGGGCGCGGCGATCCCCTCGGGCTGCTCGATCCCGAGCAGCTCGGCGAGCTCGCCCGAGTCGAGCATCTCCTCGACGATGTCGCAGCCGCCGACCAGCTCGCCGTTGACGTAGAGCTGGGGGAAGGTCTGCCAGTCCGCGAGCTCGGTGGTGACCTCGCGAAGCGGCTGCAGGGCCGGGAGCACGTCGATCGCCCCGTAGTCGACCCCGAGCTGCTCGAGGACGCCGACGACGCGCATCGAGAAGCCGCACCGCGGCGCCTCGGGGGTCCCCTTCATGAACAGGAGCACCGGGTTCTCGGTGATCGCCTGCTCGACCTGCTGCTTGAGTCCGGGATCGGCTGCCATGAGCCCAGGGTAGCGAAGGCTTCAGCGGAGGACGATGGTGCCATGATGGGGAGGTCATGGACGACCGTCGCTCGGCTATCAGCGCGCTTGTGATCGGCGCCGCGCTGTTGCTCTTCGCGCCTCCGGCGAGCGCCGCGGAGCCCGTGCTCGGGGCCGCGAGCTACCCCGGGATGACGACATACGACTGTGCGACTGACCCGATCACGATCCACCCGGGTCAGAACCTCGACCTCTACGCGCTCACCAAGACCTGTCCGAACGCCGTGAGGGTCGCCGGTCCGGGCGACACCAGCGCCTTCGCTCCGGGCTCGTCCGCCGAGGGCTACATGACGCGCTTCACGCCGAGCATGGTGGAGGTCCTCGATGACGGCTCGGTGACGACGCCGAGCGTCTGGGACCTGCACCTGCATCACGTCGTCTGGATCGGGCCCGGGGTCGGATTCGGCACCGGCGAGGAGAAGTCGGACTGGAAGTTCCCCCAGGGCTACGGCTTCAAGCTCGCCGCCGATCAGACCTGGGGCATCAACTACATGATCCACAACCTGACCGCGGAGGGCGGCCGGCAAGTGCGGATCACCTGGCAGATCGACTGGGTGCCCGAAACGACGCCGGCGCGCACGGACATCGCACCGCTGAAGACCATTGGGCTCGACGTTGCCGGATTCCCGCAGCTGTATCCCGTGTTCGACGCCGAGCGGGGCTTCGACACCGATGGCGACGGCAAGTGGACATTCCCGGACGACGTCCCCACCGACCCGTCGGTGCCCGGCTACGAGGAGGCGAAGAACGTCAGCGCGTTCTCGCGGTGGACGGTGCCCGCCGGCGGCCGCACGCTCGTCTTCGCCGTCGGCCACCTGCACCCCGGCGGGCTCTTCATGGACATGCAGGTGTCGCGGGACCTCGACGGCGACGGGACGGCGGGCGACACCCCGGACGAGGTCCGGCCACTCTTCCGATCGGACGCCCACTACTACGAGCCGGCCGGCGCGGTGAGCTGGGACGTGTCGATGACCGCCACCCGCCCCGGCTGGCGCGTCCGCCTGAAGGAGGGCGACGTGGTCTCGGTGAACGCCACGTACGACGTCCGTAAGGCCTCGTGGTACGAGTCGATGGGCCTGTTCCCGCTGATGGTGAGCGAGGCCGGCGATCCGGCGGCCAAGGATCCCTTCGAGGACGAGGCGGCGGTGCGGGCGATGTACGAGGAGGGCGGCATCCTCACCCACGGCCGGCTGCGCGAGAACATCGACCGCAAGGCGGCCAAGGACCTCGAGCTGCCCGACCCGCGCAAGCTGCGCAGCAAGGGACGCCGGGTGCCCAAGGGCGGGATCGACATCGACGGCTTCCGCTACGCGGTCGGGGGCTATTCGGCGTTCAAGCGCTTCCCGACCTCCTTCATGCGCCCGCCGGTCGTCAAGCCGGGCTCGGCGGTCACGTTCACCAACCTCGACGCGCTGTTCGGCGAACCCGACGAAGAACAGGCGTGGCACTCGATCACCTCCTGCCGCGCGCCGTGCAACCTCGGCTCCGGGATCGGCTATCCGCTCGCCCAGGGCCCGATCAAGTTCGACTCCGGCCAGCTCGGCTACGGCACGGGCCTGAGCGCCGAAGTAACGGAGGGGACGAACGTGTACACGACGCCGCCGCTGACCAAGCCCGGCAAGACCTACACCTACTTCTGCCGCATCCACCCGTTCATGCGCGGGTCGATCCGGGTGGCGGACAGGAAAAAGGGCAAGTAGCCGGCGTTAACGCACGGACGTCTGGATCGAGAGCGCGTGGATCGAGCCGTCGTCGAAGCGGGGCTTGACCGCGGCGCGGACGAGACGGTGCTGGTCGATCCGCGACAGACCCTCGAACTGCGGCGCGGTGACCACCGCACGCAGGTGATCGCCGCCGCCCTCGTCGAGCACCGCGACGTCGGCGCCCGGAAGCGCCTCCTCGATCATCTCCTTGAGCTCGCCCAGGTCGGCCATCGGCCGCAGATCATAGGTCGCGCCTGTTCAGGCGCCGATCCTCATCTGCGGTCCTCCGGGCTCTCGCCGGTGGTGCCGGCCTCAGCGCAGATCACCCAGGCGATGCCCGAGGTTTGGTTGACGTTCTGATTCTCCAGCGTGGCAAGCCAGCCGGTCGGCACGTTGTTCTCGTCCCAGTCCGGGAGGCTCTGGGTAATGTAGACGCCGGAGACACCACCGTTCGTCGCGCCGCCGCCGAGTGCCTTCTCGCCCATTTCGCAGCTCACGGTCACGGTCGTCAAGGCCCCGCCTCCGGGGACGTCCGTCTCGGCACCGGTCCTGACGATCACGTTGAGATCGGGGGCGCCGACCGCGCCGTCGGAGATCTCGTTGCTCTGGATCGCGTTGTCGGGGATCTCGACGTCGTCGAAGCTGGTGGAGTTGGCGATGTCGCCGCCGAAGAAGACCCCGGGCAGGAACTCATCGCGGCTCACGGACCCCGCGGCGAGCTCAGCGTCCCCGAGCTCGCCGATCTCCGCCGGGCCGAGGCTGTTGGTGTCCGCGACGTCGGCGGCGGTCAGCGCGTTGTCGAGCACGTCGGGGCTGCGGACCGCGCCCATGGCGATGTCCGTCGTCTGCACCGATTCGGGGAGGATCTTGGCCGAGCCGACCGAGTCATTGGCGATGTCGACGGCGGCGACGCCCCCGGTGGCGATGTCGACCGACTTCACCTCGCCGTTGACGAGGTCGTCGCTGAAAACCGTGTTGGTGCCGTCGAGCGCCGTCGCGGTTCCGCTCATCGCGAAGCAGAACAGGGCGAGGTAGCCGACGACGTTGCTGCGCAGGTGCGCGCGGATGCGGCGGGACATGGGACCTCCAAGCGGTGGGTGCGTCCGGCCGGGTCGTCCTTGTCGACCGGATCCCCGCTAGCCGTACCACCGACGGGGGGCCCGGTCAAGTGCTCACGTGATGGGAGCTAGCCGACCGCCGGGCTCGAGCTGCGGCTGGCCTCGACCATCTCGTGGACGCGGCAGAACTTCACCCGCGGCCGGCCGTGGGGCTCGCCCGCGGCCCGCTCGGCGCGGTCGATCGCCTGCCAGCCCATGTACGTCACGTGGTCGCCGCCTCGCTCGTCGAGCAATTCCTCGATCGACAGCAGAGCCCGTCCCTCGCCTGAGCCCGGCACGCCCGGAGGCGAAGCCGAGGACGTGGCCGGGAGTTGTTCGATCTTGCCGGAGGCAAGATCCTCGAGGATCGCGGCGACCGTGTCGGCGGCGTCCTTCTTGTTGGTCCCGATCACTCCAGAGGGTCCGCGCTTGATCCAGCCGACCACGTAGTGGCCCGGGACCTGCTCGCCGGAGTCCGGGTCCTTGACCCGGCCGGACTCGTTCGGGATCGTCGCCCTTGCCGGGGTCGAAGGGGAGCCCCTCGAGCCCGACGCCCTTGTAGCCGATCGAGCGGAGGACCAGGCCGCACTCGAGCTCCTCGCGCTCGCCGGTGTCGCGGGCGCGGATCGCGCCGGAATCATCGCGATAGAGCTCGTTGCGGCCGATCACGATCGACTCGACCCTGCCGTCGCCCTTGATCTCGACCGGCGAGCAGCAGAAGCGCATCACCACCCGCTTCGGCTTGCCCTCGGGCTCACGGTGGGCGAACTCGGTGAAGATCTCGACGTTGCGCCGGTGGGTCGGATCGCACTCGTCGGACTCGACGTAGGCGCGGCTCGCTTCGTCCAGCTCCATGTCGGCCGGGTCGATGACGATGTCGGCGTCGGTGAGCTCGCCGAGCTCGCGCACCTCGGGGTTGGTGAACGCGGCCTGCGCGGGCCCGCGGCGGCCGAGGACGACGATCTCCTCGATCCCGGAGCCGGAGAGCGCGTCGATCGCGTGGTCGGCGGTGTCGGTGACGTCGAGCTCCGCGCGCGGCAGGGCGAGCATCCGCGCCACGTCGGCGGCGACGTTGCCGTTGCCGATCACGACCGCGCGCTTGACCGAGAGGTCGAAGTCGTGGTCGGCGAAGTCGGGGTGGGCGTTGTACCAGTTGACGAACTCGGTGGCCGCGTGCGAGCCGGGAAGGTCCTCGCCCGGGATCCCGAGCTGGCGGTCGGTGGCGGTCCCGTAGGCGCGAGACGACCGCGTGGTAGCGCTGCTCGAGCTCGGCGACGGTGACGTCGGCGCCGATGTCGACGTTGCCGAAGAACTGGTAGCCGTCGCGCGCCGCGGTCTTCTCGTAGACGCGGATCACCGACTTGATCTTCGGATGGTCGGGGGCGACGCCGGCGCGGACGAGCCCGAACGGTGTCGGCAGGCGGTCGAACATGTCGACCTCGACCGCGACGTCGTCGCGCTTGAGCAGGTGCTCGGCGGCGTAGAAGCCCGCCGGGACCCGAGCCGACGATCGCCACCCGAAGCGGGTTTTCAGCTGTTCCGGGGGTTGCCAAGGGCGGAAAAGGGTAGGGGATCGCGTTCGCCGAATCTCAGTTGCGAACGCCGGGTCGTGGGATAGGGTGGCGCCCATGAAGCGACTCGCGATCCTCCTCGTCATCGGCGCCTCGGCGCTGGCGATCCTCGCCCCGTCGGCCCCGGCGGCGAACTTCAAGTTCTTCCAGTCGCCCAGCGGCAACATCGCCTGCGCGATGGGCGGCGGAGGCGTCCGCTGCGACATCCAGGAGCACAGCTGGTCACCGCCACCGAGGCCCTCCTATTGCGACGTCGACTGGGGCGGTGGCGTGGCGGTCGGGCGGCGCGACACGGCCGGCTTCGTCTGCGCCGGCGACACCGTCTTCTCGCCCAACAATCCCGGTGCTCCAGTACGGCGAGAAGATCTTCAAGAACCGGTTCAAGTGCACGAGCAAGCAGAAGGGCATGCGCTGCAAGAACCAGAAGAGCGGCCACGGCTTCCTGCTCGCCCGCGACGAAGTCAAGTCTGTTCTAGGCGAGGGCGGCGCGTGAGGTCGCGGCGCCGTCGAGCGCGTCGAGGGCGCGGCCGACGGACATCGCCACGCAGGTGAAGATCGGCGTGTCGCGCAGCGTGTAGGCGCTCGACTCCGACGTCGCGCAGCTCCTGGACGAGGTCGAGGAACTCGCCCGGGTCGTCGCACTCGAACGAGACCACGAACTCCTGGTCGTCGAGGCCGAACGAATAGGCGGTGTTGATCGTGATCTCCGGGTAGCGGCGGCCGATCGCGATGTGCTCGGCCATCACCCGGCGGCGCTCCTCGAGCGGTAGCCGGTACCACTCGCGCTTCTTGTCGAGCGGGTAGACGATGCAGTACCTGCGCTCCGAGGTGCAGATCTCCGTGCGCGCCTGGGACTCCGAGTAGGGCGAGGGCTTGGTCATCGCCAGGTAGGAGTGCGGGATCGACATCCACTGCGCCAGCCCGCTCTGGCGCGAGCACGACGTGGAAGGTGTGGATGTCCTCCAGCACCGGGCTCTGGGAGAGCAGCATCAGGTCGGTGTCGCCGCGCGTGCCGACCGTCGAGTAGGCGCGCAGGCTGCGGTCGATCGCGTAGTCCTCGCAGGCGGCGAGGAACTCCCGTTTATCCTCCGCCCGCGTCTCGGGGTCGCGCCGGTGCCAGGCGGGATCGAGCTTGAAGAAGGTGAACTTGGCAAAGGTGCGATCCGCCATCGGGGCAATGCTAGTGGCGCTCGACGCTGCTTGCCGCAACCGTCGGCAACCAGCGGAAGCGCGAATCCCAGAGCGGACCGGGTCGTCGTCGCCGTACTTCCGTACGAGACCACGGTCGAGCAGATCGCGACGGTGCCGGAGATGGCGCCCGGCGTGATCAGCGCCGGCCTCGGGTCGGTGCCGGTCGCGCAGACGTTCCTCGACATCTCGCCAGGGCAATCGCGTCAACGAGAAGCTCTACGACGGCGACCTTCCGCGCCTCTACGTGCGCGACGGCCGCGTACCGGAGCAGCTCTGGGACCGGGTCGTCGAGCCGCGCGGACAGCGCACCGGCCGACGTCGTTCCCGGCCTGCTGGGGTCGACCCTTGCCGGCGCCGAGGTCGAGGTGACCGCGGAGGCCGCCAGCGGCCTCGCCGACCCTGATCGGCGTCGATCGCGGCAGGCGAGGTCCCGGTGGCCACGGGCTGCGCCGCCGGCTGCGGACCCGGGCTGAGCGTGATCCGGATCAGACTCGCCGAGCTCGCGGGCCTGGCCGAGGGACTCGGGCCGAACGATCTGCTGATCGCGTTCGCGGCCGGGGCGCGCGCCGATCAGGAGCTGCTCCCGGCCGGGATCGCGGGGCCCGGCTACGACGGCAACCTGACCTCGACCTCGACGCGCACCGACGGCGTGGTCGTCTCCACGGACATCGCGCCGACCGTGCTCGATCACCTCGGCGTCGAGGTTCCCGAGGAGGTCAACGGCTCCGAGATCACCTCGACCGACAGCCGCGACCCTGAGGAGGTCGCGGAACTGCAGGCGCGGCTCGACGACCGTCCGGAGCGCAACACCGTCGTCCTGCTGCCGCTCGCGATCTGGCTGGCGCTGACCGGGCTTGCGGCGCTCGTCGGGCGGGGCGCGGGCGCGCGCGTCGCGCTGCGGCTGCTCGCGCTCGCGGCGGCCTGGGCACCGTTGATCCTTCTCGTGCTCGCGGCTCCCGACGCCGGGACGCCGGCATCGGCGCTCGCGGTCGGGATCGGCGCGCCGGCGCTGGCGCTCGTCACCGATCGCGCGCTCTCTGCCTGCGCCGGCCTCGCGCTGGCCGCCGGGCTGACGGTTGCCGCCTACGCGGTCGACGTCATCGCCGGCTCGCCGCTGACCGCGCTCTCGGTGCTGGGCCCGAACCCGGGCGGCGGCGTGCGCTTCTTCGGGATCGGCAACGAGCTCGAGGCGATCCTGACCACGCTGACACTGGTCGGCTGCGGCGCTTGGATCGAGACCCGCGACGGCGTCGACCGGCGGCGGGCCGCGGCCTGGTTCGTCGCGGTCGCCCTCGCCGCCGCCGCGGCCTTCGCGCCGGGTCGCTTCGGCGCCGACGTCGGCGCCGCGATCGTGCTCGGGGTCGGCGCCGCGACCGCCGCCGTGATCGCTCTCGAGCTCGAGCGCAGGCGGGCCATCCTGGTCGTCGCGGGTGGCGGCGCCGCGGCGCTGGTCGCGCTGCTGGCGATCGACGCGGTGCTCGGCGGGGCGCACCTGAGCCGCTCGGTGCTCGGCGCCGGGGAGGCGGGCGACGTCCTCGACGTGTTCGACCGGAGGCTGACGCTGATGGTCAACACCTTCATTCATCCGGTCTACCCCGAGCTGCTCGTCGCCTGCGCCGCGCTGCTGGTCGCCGGCGCCATCCGCCACCGGCAGGTGAGCGGCTGGTTCGCGGGCCGCTGGGCGGCGCGCGCGGGCTACCTCGGTGCGCTGGCCGGGATCCTCGTGGGCACGGTCGCCAACGACTCCGGCTCGGTGCTGCTGGTGATCGGCACGATCTACCTCGCGATCTGCGCCGGGTTCTACTGGGCGACGCAGGATGCATCCGGCCCCGAGAACCGCGCTACGTAGCGGAGCCCCGTTACCATCGTCCGCGTGCGCGTAGCCATAGTCACGCCCTACTCATGGACATATCCGGGGGGCGTGAACGGACACGTCGACGAGCTCGCCCGTGCGCTGATCGCCCGCGGTCACGAGCTCCGTGTGCTCGCCCCCGCCGACCCACCCGACCGCCTCGGCCGGGTGCTTCACCGTGCCGAGCCAGAGGCCGTCGAGCTCCCCGATTACCTGATCCCGCTCTCGCGCACGAAGGCCTTCGGCGCCAACGGGTCGATCTCCAACATCGGCATCTTCCCCAGCGGGGTGACGAAGATGCGCCGCGAGCTGCGCGCCTTCGATCCCGACGTCGTCCACGTGCATGAGCCACCCGCCGGACCACTGTCGTGGGACATCTGCACGTACGACGGGGCCCCGGTCGTTGCCACCTTCCACGCCTACTCGACCAAGGCGCTGCTCAATCACGTCGCCTCCCTCGCCGGCGCCCGCCGGCGCTTCAATCAGCTCGCCGGCCGGATCGCGGTCTCCGAGGCGGCGGCCTGGACCGGCCGTCGCTGGTTCGGCGGCACCTACGAGGTGATCCCGAACGGGGTCGACGTCGAGGCATCGCCGGCGGGCCCGAAGCCCGAGGCCGACGAGCTCCGCCTGATCTTCGTCGGGCGCCCCGAGGAGCGCAAGGGCCTGCCGGTGCTGCTGACCGCATTCGAGGCGCTGATCGAGCACGAGGACGCCCGTCTGACGGTGATCGGGGCCGACCGCGCCGACGTCGCCCGCCACCTGGGCGATCCCGATACCGACGAGCGGATCGAGGCCCTGGGACGCGTCCACGGCCACGAGCTCTGGCGCTGCCTGCACGAGGCCGACCTGCTCTGCGCGCCTTCGCTGGAGGGCGAGAGCTTCGGGATGATCCTGACCGAGGCGTTCGCCGCCGGGACCCCGGTGCTCGCCTCGAACATCGCCGGCTACGCCGACGTGGTCACCGACGGCGAGGACGGGATCCTCGTGCCGCCGGCCGACCCGCAGCGCCTCGCGGAGGAGCTGCAGGGGCTGAGCCGCTCCCCGGAGCGGCTGGCGCGCATGGGGCGGGCGGCGCGCGAGTCCGCGCAGCGCTACGCCTGGCCGACCGTCGCCGCCCAGGTGGAGGAGGTCTACGAGCGCGCGATCTCGATCCCGAAGCCGACGACGCTGGGGGAGGGGCTGAAGCGCCGGCTCGGCCTGGACACCGCCGACGGCCACGGCCGCGTTCCCGCGCGCCGGATCCCCTCGCTCGACCCGGAGCCGGCCCGGGCCAACGATCGCCACCGGACCGCGAGGCGGATCGGGCTCGGCGTCGCCGCCGTGCTCGGGCTCGGTCTGACCTTCATCGCCGCCCAGCGGATCGGGGTCGATCGCGTCGTGACCAGCATCGTGCGCTCGGACGCCACCTGGGTCCTGGTCGCCACCGGCCTGATGATCGCGTCGATGTTCCTGCGCGCCAGCTCCTGGTACTCGATCGCCAGGTCGGCGCTCCCCCGCCGCCCGTTGCGCCGGCGCGACGTCGCCTCGGCGACGATGATCGGCGTTCTGATGTCGGCGACGCTGCCGGCCCGGCTCGGTGAGCCGGCCCGCGCGATGGTCCTTGCCCGGCGCACCGGGCGGGTGCGCGAGACCTTCCCGGTCCTGCTCGGCACGCTGGTATCGCAGAGCGTTCTCAACATCGTGGCCCTGGTGCTGCTCGGGGTGCTGATCGTCTCGTCGACCGACCTCTTCCACTCCAGCTCGGAGCGGCTCTTCCTGTTCAGCCTCGCGCCGGTCCTCCTGCTGGTCGGGGTCGTATTCGCGCCGACGCTCGTCCGCCGGGCGGGATCGGGCCGCGTGGCCCGCGTGGTCGGGGTGATCCGCGACGCCCTGCTCAGGGTGCGCAGCGGGTTGGTCGTCTTCCGCGATCCGCGACGGGGGCCGATCGCCGCTCTCCTGCAGCTCGGCGCCTGGGGGCTGCAGCTGCTCGCCTGCTTCGCCCTGTTCACTGCGCTCGGACTCGATCACGAGCCGGGGATCAGCATCGGCGCGGCCGCGGCCGTCCTGTTCGCGGTCAACGTGACCGCCGTCATCCCGGCGACCCCGTCGAACATCGGCGTCTTCCAGCTCGCGACGATCAGCGTCCTGACGACCGGGTTCGGGGTCTCGACCGCCGACGCGCTCGCCTACGGCGTCATCCTGCAGGCGGTCGAGATCGCGACCGCCGTCGCCTGCGGCCTGCCGGCGCTGGTCCGCGAGGGCGTCACCTGGCAGGACATGCGCCTGCGGGCGCTGTCCGCCGCGCCCGTGCGCCTGCGCCCGGCCGGTGCCGCGGAAAACGGGTAGCGGCTGGCCGGTCCCGCTATCCTGCGCTGACCATCCAGAGCGGCTGAGGGACCCGGACCGCGGAAGCCGCCGCAACCACCGAACTCCCCGGAGCAAGGCAAGGTGCGACAGCCGGGATCGATGGAGGTGAACCGACTGCCAACCTCAGATAGAGACTTCCTCGCCGCGACTCGGGAGCGGATCGTCGTCTTCGACGGAGGCATGGGCGCGACCCTCGAGCAGTTCGACCTCACCTCGGAGGACTACGGCGGCCTCGAGGGCAAGTGCCACGAGGCGCTGGTTCTCAACCGTCCCGACGTGATCGAGGGCGTGCACGCCTCGATGCTCGAGGCCGGCGCGCAGGTGGTCGAGACCGACACCTTCCAGGGCTCCCGGATCAAGCTCGACGAGTGGGGCTTGGGCGAGCACACGCTGGAGATCAACACGAAGGCGGCCGAGATCGCCCGCAGGGCCGCCGGCGAGTCGCGCTTCGTCGCCGGCTCGATCGGCCCGACCGGCTTCCTGCCCGCCTCCGACGACCCGACCCTCGGCGCGATCTCGTTCCGCGAGCTCGCCGACGTCTTCGCCGAGCAGGCGAAGGGGCTGATCGAGGGTGGCGCCGACCTGATCATCATCGAGACGGCGCAGGACATCCTGGAGGTCAAGGCCGCGATCTTCGGCGCTCGCGAGGCGTTCAAGGAGACCGGCCGCACGCTGCCGATCCAGACCTCCGTCTCGCTGCTGCCGCAGGGCGGCAAGATGCTGCTCGGCACCGACATCCAGGCGGTTCTGACGACGCTCGCGGCGCTCGACGTCGACGTGATCGGGCTCAACTGCTCGACCGGGCCCGAGGACATGCGCGACGCGATCCGCTACCTGGGCGAGCACTCGCCGCTGCCCGTGCACTGCATCCCCAACGCCGGCCTGCCGCTGCAGGGGCCGGACGGCGAGACGATCTTCCCCGAGACGCCCGAGCAGATCTCATCGGCGCTGGGCGAGTTCGTCGAGCGCTTCGGCGTCTCGATCGTGGGCGGCTGCTGCGGCACGACGCCGGATCACATCCGCGCGCTCGCCGAGCGGGTCTCCGACCGGGCCCCGGGCGAGCGGCCCGAGCCGGGGCCGCCGCAGGTCTCGAGCATGATGACCGCGACCCCGCTGGTCCAGGAGCCGCGTCCCACCCTCGTGGGGGAGCGGGTCAACTCGCAGGGCTCGCGCAAGGCGAAGGAGCTGTTGCTCGCGGACGACTACGACGGCCTCGTCCAGGTCGCCGAGGATCAGGTCAACGGCGGCGCCCACGTGCTCGACCTCTGCGTCGCGCTGACGGAGCGCCAGGACGAGGACGAGCAGATGGCGGAGGTGGCGAAGCGGGTCTCGCTGACCCAGCCGGCCCCGCTGCAGATCGACTCGACCGAGCCCGACGTGATCAAGGCGGCGCTCGAGCGGACGCCGGGCCGCGCGATCGTCAACTCGATCAACCTCGAGGCCGGCCGCGACAAGCTCGACACAGTCGTCCCGCGTCGCCCGCGAGCACGGCGCGGCGCTGATCGCACTGACGATCGACGAGGTCGGGATGGCGAAGACCGCCGAGCGCAAGCTCGAGATCGCCCGACGCATCATGGAGCTCGCCTGCGACGAGCACGGCCTCGACCCCGAGCTGCTGATCTTCGACGCGCTCACCTTCACGCTGACCACCGGGGACGACGAGTGGAAGCCGTCGGCGGTCGAGACGATCGAGGGTATCCGGCGGATCAAGGCCGAGATCCCCGGCGTGAAGACGTCGCTCGGCGTCTCCAACGTCTCCTTCGGGGTCGGCCAGCCGGCGCGGGCGGTGCTCAACTCGGTCTTCCTGCACCACTGCGTCGAGGCCGGACTCGACCTGGCGATGGTCAACCCGAACCACATCACGCCGTATCCCGAGATTCCCGACAACGAGCGCGAGCTAGCCGACGACCTCGTCTACAACCGCCGCGAGGACGCGCTCGAGCGGTTCATCGAGCACTTCGAGTCGAAGGGGGAGGAGGACGAGGCCGAGGCCGAGAACCCGACCGAGGGCATGGAGCCCGAGGAGGCCCTGCACTGGCACATCCTGCGCCGCAAGAAGGAGGGCGTGGAGGACTGGATCGACGCCTCGGTCGAGAAGATCGGCGCCGTCCCGACCCTGAATACGGTCCTGCTGCCGGCGATGAAGGAGGTCGGCGACAAGTTCGGCGCCGGCGAGCTGATCCTGCCGTTCGTGCTCCAGTCGGCGGAGGTGATGAAGCGCGCCGTCGCCCAGCTCGAGAACTACCTCGACCGGATCGAGGGCCACACGAAGGGCAAGGTCGTGATCGCGACCGTGTTCGGCGACGTCCACGACATCGGCAAGTCGCTGGTCAACACGATCCTCACCAACAACGGCTACACGGTCGTCGACCTCGGCAAGCAGGTGCCGGTCGAGAAGATCATCAACGCCGCGGTCGAGGAGAAGGCGGACGCGATCGGGCTCTCGGCGCTGCTGGTCTCGACCTCGAAGCAGATGCCGCTCTGCATCGGCGAATTGCACGAGCGCGGGCTCGAGTTCCCGGTCCTGATCGGCGGCGCGGCGATCAACCGCGACTTCGGCCGCCGGGCGCTGTACCCGAAGGGCAAGGAGTCCGACGAGGTCTACGAGCCCGGGGTCTTCTACTGCAAGGACGCCTTCGCCGGGCTCGACACGGTCGACGCGCTGATCGACGAGGCGGCGCGCGAGTCGCTGGTCGCGAAGATCCGCGACGAGGCGGACGAGCTGCGCAACCGGCCGGTGCAGGAGGACACCGGGCCGCCGGTCACCGACGATTCGGTGCGGTCGTCGGTGGGCACCGACAACCCGATCCCGGAGCCGCCCTACTGGGGCGTGCGCGAGGTCGACGTCGACCTCGACCAGGTCTACCCTTACCTCGACCGCCACGTGCTGTTCAAGCTCCATTGGGGCGGGCGCGGCAACAAGGGCGAGGACTGGCGCCGGATCGTCGAGGGCCACGACGGCGAGGAGGGCTTCGCGCCGAAGCTCGAGCGGATGTGGCGCGAGCAGGATTACCTGCGCCCGCGGGCGAAGCTCGGCTACTTCCCCTGTAACGCCGACGGCAACGAGCTGGTGATCTTCGATCCCGACGACCACGATCGCGAGATCGAGCGGCTCGTCTTCCCGCGCCAGCCCAGGCACGACCGGATCTGCCTCGCGGACTTCTACCGTCCCCTGGACTCTGGCGAAAGGGATGTTGTTGCGCTGCAGGCGGTCACGGTCGGCTCGGAGGTGACCGAGCGGATCAACCAGCTCGAGGCCGACGGCGAGTTCGCCGAGCAGCTGTTCACCCACGGACTCGGGGTCCAGGCGGCCGAGGGGCAGCGCGGAGTGGCTGCACGCCGAGGTCCGGCGCGACCTCGGGATCGAGCTCGACCAGGGCCGCCGCTACTCGTGGGGCTACCCCGCGTGCCCGGAGCAGTCCGAGCACGAGAAGGTCGAGCGTCTGCTGGCGATGTCCGAGATCGGGATCGTCCTCTCCGGCGGCCACGCGCTCGAGCCAGAGCAGTCGACGGCGGCGATCATCGCCCACCACCCGCAGGCCGTCTACTTCGGGATGAAGTCCGGTTTCGTGCCCGCGGAGAAGAAGGGCGATGAGCTGATCGCCGGCACCGAGCGGGGCGGCGAGCTACCGCCCGACGCCGACCCGGATGGCGACGGCACCGTCGAGGCCGAGGCCGACGAGCCATCGATGGACGCGGCGACCGCGTAACCATTGGCCGGCCGCCTCCAGGGGAACGCTCTCAACGGATCGGGAGCCGCCGATGGACCGCTGCCCTGGCGGGAGTTCGTGATCCTGCTGGTGGTCGTGATTCCCCTGGCTTGGGCGACGACCGCCTTCGGCGGGTGGGAAGCCGGGGCCGTCGTGTTGATGCTCGGGCTGGTGGTCTACTGGCTGCTGCTGCCTAAGGCTCCGACCAGCCGGCCGGTGCCCGGATGGACCCTTCTCCCGCTCGCCGTCGCGTTCGTGGCCGGCATCTTCCTCGCCGGGTACATGGCCCGGGCCGAGGAGCACCTCACCGGGGCGGGATATTGGGTCTGGTTCGTCTCGTGGCTGCAGCTCGGCCTGTGGCTGCGGGACGTTCGATAGCGCGCAGGCGCCCTACTTCAGCTCGAAGGTGTCGAGGGAGAGGCCGCACGCCTCGTCGACCTCGGACCGATCCTCCGGGGTCGACTGGCAGTTGATCAGGTACTCCTCGTCACCGTTGAAGACGAACGTCAGGTCGCTGGTGCCGTCCTCCAGCTCGGGCACCGTGACGTCCTCGGCGGCCAGCGCCGGAAGGCCGCCGACCTTCGACCCCTCGAGGCGCGGAGCGCCGCCGATCTGGGCGAGCAGGCCCTCGATCTCGCGTCGTGCCAGGTCGAGGTTGGACTCGTCGATCGTCGTGTTGAGAGTGAAGGTTTGGACGATGACCGCGTTGTCGTCGTCGATGCCGACCCCTCCCGTAGCGTCGGCGGCGGCGCCGAGCTGTTGAGCGATGGTCACGTCCTCGATGACCCCGAAGCCGTCGGGATACTCGAAGGTGAACGGGAAGGCGGATTCGTCGAAGGTGCCACCTCCGCCCGAGTCGTCGCCGCAGGCGACGAGCGCCACGCAGCTGAGGGCGATCAGCAGTCCCCGGAGGACGTGACGCGTCACTGGCACCGCCTGATCCTATGGACCTGGCCGGCTAGCGCGGCACGAACCGGCTGACGACCCCGGAGTCCAGCACGATGGTGTGGAGCCGGTGGCGCGCGTCCTCGCCGAAGGACACGATGCCCGGTTGCGCCTTGACGTCGACCCGGCTGTCGTCGCCCCCGGCGCGGCGCAGGCTGCGGATCTCTCCGGTGCAGTAATCGGCGTAGACGTAGCGTCCGCCCAGACCCCCGAGGCGCTCGTCGCGGACCACGTAGCCGCCCGTCACCGAGCAGCGGTCGCCCCCGATCGAGTACTGGTGGATCGGCTCGTCGTGGTCGGCGATCGATCCGGGGCGAAACCGGAGCGAGCCCTCGAAGACGTCCCAGCCGAAGTTGGCGCCACGCAGGTTCCGCAGCCGCTCGGCGTCGATCTCGTCGCGGCGGTCGTGGCCGACGTCGCCGATGTAGATGCGGCCGCGGTCGAACGAAAACCGCCAGGGGTTGCGCAGGCCGCGCGCGAACACCTCGTTCGCGCCCCGCTCGCCCACGTACGGGTTCGAGCGCGGGATCGCGTACGGGCGGCGGTTGCCGCCCGTGGGATCGATCCGGAGGATCTTCCCGAACAGGCTGTCCTTGCGCTGGGAGTTGCCGCTGATCCGCTCGAAGCTGCCGCCGTCGCCCGTGGAGATGTAGAGCATGCCGTCGGGACCGAAGGCGAGCTGGCCGCCGTCGTGGGTGGGGAACTGGCGCAGCGGGATCTCGAGCAGCCTGCGGCGCGAGTCGGGATCGGCGCGCAGCGGCCGGTTCCGAGAGCGCCTGTACTCGTCGACTTGGATGTTCTCGGCGTTGTTGGTGGAGAACACGTAGAAGCGGCGGGAGCGCTCGTAGTCGGGAGCGAACGCCATCGTGATCAGGCCGCGCTCGCCCTCGCAGCAGGAGACGCGGTCGCGGATGTCGAGAAACGCGCCGGGTAGCTTGTCGCCACCGCGCAGCAGCTTCACCCTCCCCGCGCGCTCGACGACGTAGGCGAGCTTGCCGGCGCCGGAGGGAGCCGTGAGGTAGACCGGGCTGTCGAACCGCGCGACCGGCTCCAGGCCCACCCCCGCCTTCGGAGGTCCGGTGGCGGGGGTCGCGCCGGTCAGCGCCAGGAGCGCGAACGCGAACGCGACCGCTGCCGTCACAGGCCCTCTGGCGCCGCCGGGCCCTGGTCGTGCGGGCCGAGGCGCTCGGCGGGGAAGATGGAGAAGCTGCCGAGCGCGGTCGCGAGCAGACGGCCATGCTCGTCGGCCACCTCCGAGCGGAGGACCGCGACCCGGTCGTTTCGGCGGTCGAGCACCGACTCGCAGATCACCTCGCCGGCGCGCGCCGTGCGCAGGTAGTTGATCGAGATGCCGATCGTGGCGATCCGCTCGCCGCTCCGGCGCTCGACCCACAGGGCCGAGCCCATCGAGTAGTCGACCATCGCGTAGGCGATCGGACCCGCGAGCAGCCCGGCGGGGTTGATCAGCTCGGGGCGCACGGTCAGCCGGACGCGGTTTGGCGACTCCCACCGCAGGCCGAGCCACCGGGTGAGGCCGTCGATTCCGCCGCGCTCGTCGCCCATCGCGAGCACACTAGTCGGCCGTGAAACGGGCCGTTGAACGATTCGCGAATCCGCCTTGAAACGCTCGCCGGGCTCGGTAGCGTGAGTGGCTCGCTCTCTGCAAGCCAGGTGGCTGATGCGCTCGGCCACCAGAAGGAGGAGATGCGAGATGGAGATCGATTCGCAGGCGATCGAGGTGCAGGGCAACGGACAGGCGTTCGCCGTCGAGCCGACCCGATTTGACGTCGAGTGGCTGCGCGCGGTCGGCGACTGGTACCGCGACCAGGCAAACCGCCTCGAGGACGAGCTCGCCTCATGACGTAGGATCGCCGCGATGGAGGCGGCGACGGCAGCAGGTCGTCAGGAGAGGCCCCGGGCGCTCGACGCGGCGACGATGTGCGAGGCCTTCCAGGCGACCGCTGCCGACCACCCCGATCTAGTGGCGCTACGCACCCCGGGCGGGGCGACCGAGATCACCTGGGCGGAGTACGCGGAACGCGTCCGCTCGATCGCCGCGGGACTCGCCGCCGTCGGGGTTGCGCGCGGCGACACGGTCGGCGTGATGCTCCTGAACCGCCCCGAGTTCAACCTGGTCGACGCCGCCGCCATGCACCTGGGCGCGACCCCGTTCTCGATCTACAACACGTCGTCGCCCGAGCAGGTTGCCTACCTGTTCGGCAACGCCGGCAACCGGATCGTGATCACCGAGCGCCAGTTCCTCCCGACGATCGAGGCGGCCGGCGCGGCGGAGGTCCAGCAGGTGATCTGCATCGACGGGGGGCCGGATTCGGCGGTGACGCTCGAGGAGCTGGAGGCGGGCGGCGACCCCTCGTTCGATTTCGAGTCCGCATGGCGGGCGGTCCAGCCCGACGACCTGATCACCCTCTGTTACACGTCGGGGACCACCGGCCCGCCGAAGGGCGTCCAGCTCACCCACGCGAACCTGATCGCCGAGGTCCGGGGCGTCTGGAACGCGATCGGCTACGAGGCCGGCGACACCACCGTCAGCTACCTGCCGCACGCTCACATGGCGGACCGCTTCACCGGCCACTACGGGCCGATGGCCTACGCCGAGACCGTGACCGTGGTCTCCGACCCGCGCCAGCTCATGGCGGCGCTGCCCGAGGCCCGCCCGACCGTGTGGGTCGCGGTCCCGCGGATCTGGGAGAAGATCAAGGCCGCGCTGGAGGCGCAGGGCGTGAGCGATCCGGCCGCGATGCCCGAGGAGGCGCGAGCGGCGGTGCGAGCCAAGCTCGGCCTCGACCAGGTTCGAGTCTCGTTCGCCGGCGCGGCCCCGACCCCGATCGAGGTCCTCGAGTACTTCCGCGACCTCGGGCTCGACATCACCGAGGTCTGGGGGATGTCCGAGCTGAGCTGCGTAGCGACCACGAATCCGCCCGGCGCCGCTCGCCTGGGCACGGTGGGCAAGCCGATCCCCGGGGTGGAGGTGAGGCTCGCCGATGACGGGGAGCTGCTCGCCCGCGGGCCGATCCTGATGGCCGGGTACCGCCACGACCCGGAGAAGACCGCGGAGGCGATCGACGCCGATGGCTGGCTGCACACCGGCGACGTCGCCGAGATCGACGCGGACGGCTTCGTCAAGATCGTCGACCGAAAGAAGGAGCTGATCATCAACGCCGCGGGCAAGAACATGTCCCCGGCCAACATCGAGGCGCGGCTGAAGACCTCGAGCCCGCTGATCGGCCAGGCGATCTGCATCGGTGACCGGCGCCCCTACAACAGCGCGCTGATCGTCCTCGACCCCGATGTCGCCGCCGAGTGGGCGGCCGAGCGCGACCTCGATCCGTCACCGGACTCGCTCGCACGGGAATCGTCGGTGCTCGCGGAGGTCGAGCGCGGCGTGGAGGAGGCCAACTCCCACCTCAGCCGGG
The DNA here is from genome assembly GCA_963811505.1 of uncultured Solirubrobacterales bacterium. GTDB lineage: Bacteria > Actinomycetota > Thermoleophilia > Solirubrobacterales > 70-9 > WHSW01. Next base: position 117,966 of record CAWERC010000005.1, read on the forward strand.
TCGAGCAGGTGAAGCGGTTCCAGGTCCTCGGCGTCGACTGGCTGCCCGGCGGCGACGAGCTCACCCCGACGATGAAGCTGAAGCGCAAGCCGATCGCAGAGAAGTACGCGGCCGAGATCGAGGCGCTCTACGCCTGAGCGCCGTCAGTCTCTGCGCAGGCCCAGGCGATTGCGAAGGCCGCGCGCGTTGAGGAACGTGTAGATGCGGCGGACGAATCCGCGCTTGCGGGCGCTGTAGGGGAACCAGACCGGTTCCGACTTCGACGTCGGCAGGCGCGGGGTCGTCACCGCCTCCGTGTGGCAGAAGCGGCGGATGCCCTGGGCCCCGTGGCGGACCCCGATCCCCGAGTTCTTCCAGCCGCCCATCGGCAGCCCGAGCACGTTGTAGTTGATCAGCACGTCGTTGACGTTGCAGTGCCCGGCCTCGATCCGGCGGGCGATCCGCTCGCCTTCGTCGACGTCGCCTGCGAACACCGACGAGCCGAGCCCGTAGGTCGTGTCGTTGGCGAGCTCGATCGCCTCCTCGACGTCGCGCACCTTCATCACCGGGATGACCGGGCCGAAGGTCTCCTCGCGCATCACCTTCATCGAGTGGTCGACGTCGGCGATCACGGTCGGCTCGTACCAGTCGCCGGCGCCCTCCTTGCGCTTGCCGCCGGTGAGGATGCGCGCCCCGGCGGCGCGGGCGTCCTCGACGTGATCGGACACGATGTCCATCTGCGGCGGCGAGGTCATCGCGCCGACCTCGGCCGTATAGGTGTCGCCGTCCGCTCCCTGGCGCAGCGTCTTCACCTTCTCGGTCAGCTTGGCGACGAACTCGTCGTAGATCGGCTCCTCGACGTAGACGCGCTCGATCGAGATGCAGATCTGTCCCGTGTTCAGGAGGCCGCCCCACGCGGTCGCGTTGACGGCGCGCTCGAGGTCGGCGTCGCGGGTGACGATCATCGGGTCCTTGCCGCCGAGCTCGAGGCTGACCGGCGTCAGGGTCTCGGCGGCGCGCTTCATCACGACCTTGCCGGTCTTCTCGGAGCCGGTGAACTGCATGTAGTCGCACTCGTCGATCAGCGCGCCGCCGGTTTCGGCCGTGCCGTTGACGACCGCCAGCACGTCCGGTGCGCCGACCTCCTCGCGCCAGACGCGGACCAGCTCCATCACCGTCAGCGGCGTGACCTCGGAGGGCTTGATGACGACCGCATTGCCCGCAAGCAGCGCCGGGATCGCGTCCCCGACGGAGAGGATCACCGGGAAGTTCCAGGGGCTGATCATCCCGACGACCCCGAACGGCCGGTAGACGACCTTCGCCCGCTTCGCCTTCAGCAGGGGGTTGTGGGGGGAGATGATCTCGTCGGCGAGGAACTTCGGGCCCTGGTCGCACCAGAAGTTGATCGCGTCGAGAACGTAAAAGGCCTCGAGCGCAGCGTCGGCGCGGACCTTGCCGGTCTCCTCCTGCATCAGGTCGTCGATCCGGTCCTGGTTGACGAGGACCCAATCGCGCAGGTTCTCGAGCCAGCGCTTGCGGCCCGCGAACCCGATTGCCTCCCAGGCGGGCTGCGCGGCGCGCACTCGGGCGACCGTCTCGGCGACCGCGGCGGGTGAGTCGATCTCGACCTGGCGAATCACCGAGCCGTCGATCGGTCGGTGAACGGCGAACGTCTCCGCCCGCTGAGTCTCGTCGGCACCGGCCCCGTTGCCGGCCATCGCCGTGCTCGTCTCCGGCTGCGTCGCGGACTCCATGCTGTTTGCCCTCCTAGGTCGCCGAGGTGATCAGGCCCCGGAGGTTACTCCGACCGGGCCAGAGCCTGTCCCGGCAGATCCCGGAACCCCTGGGCTCGTCCGCTGACACTTCGCGGATGCGCCACCCACTCAACCCCCGCATGGCTCCACCATGCGGGGGCATCGCGGTCGCCGCCCCGCTCGGTCAGCGAACGCCCCAGGCGCACCGGGCCTACCGGGACAGGCTCATTCCTGGACCAGTTTGTAGACCGGGCCGCTGTGGGAGACGACGTAGATCTGGCCGCCCTTGCCCTCGCCGAACGAGCTCGCGGCTCCGGGCGAGGGGATCAGGCCGGTGGACTGGTCGCTGGCCCCCGGGTTCGACGGGTCGAACGAGCGGATGATGCTGTTGCAGTAGTCGCTGTAGACGTAGCGTCCCTCGAGCGCGGGCAGCGAGGGGTCGCGGACGACGTAGCCGCCGACGATCGAGCAGTTGTCGGTGCCGTTCGCGGAGGAGAACTCGAAGATCGGCGGGTGGTACTTCGGCGGCGGGTTGCTGCCCTCGTAGGGGTGGTCACCCTCGAAGAGGTCCCAGCCGAAGTTCGCCCCGCGCAGGCCGCCCTTGCTGGCGCGGTCGATCTCCTCCCAGTTCTCCTGACCGACGTCGCCGATGTAGATGTCGCTCGGTCTGGCTGTCGAAGGAGAAGCGGTAGGGGTTGCGGAGGCCGAGCGCGTAGATCTCGTCCTTGCGGCCGCCGCCGCGGAACGGGTTCGATTTCGGGACCGAGTAGCCGCCCTTCTTGCGCGGATCGATTCGCAGCAGCTTGCCGAGCAGGCTCTTGCTTGCTCTGGGCGTTGCCCTCGGGGTCGCCACCGCTGCCGCCGTCTCCGGTGCCGAGGTACAGGTGGCCGCCGGGGCCGAACTGCAGCTGGCCGCCGTTGTGGTTGTCGTTGACCGGATGCGTGATCACGATCACCTTCTCGCGCGAGCTCTTCTTGGCCTTGGTCGCGTTGCCGCGTGGAGCGCCGGAAGCCGTCGACCTCGATGTTGCCGGCGTGGTTGACGTAGTAGACGTAGAAGCGCCGGTTGCGCGCGTAGCCGGGGTCGAAGGCGATCGAGAGCAGTCCCTGCTCGCCGCCGTACAGGACCCGGTTGCGGAGGTCGAGGAAGGCGCCGTTCAGCGTCTCGCCGTTGCGCATCACCTTGATCGTCCCGGGCTGCTCGACGACGAACAGCAGCTCCGGCGAGCCCGGCGCGTCGTCGACGTAGACCGGGAAGTCGAACCCGCCGCCGATCCGGGTCAGCTTCAGCTCACCGCCGCCCTGCGCGCCGGCGGAGCCGCCGGAGCCGGCGACCAGCGCGATCAGCAACGCCGCGAACCCCGCGGCGCGAAGCCCCCTGCCAGAGCTGCCCGCCATCGACATCAGGTTAGCCATCGGCAAATCAGCGATCGGCCGCGAGCCGGTAGACGGGCCCGGCCAGCGAGACGACGTACAGATGCGCCCGCCAGGTCCTCGCCGAACGAGCTCAGCTGCTCGACCCGGAGCCCGAGCGCCCGGTCGTCGCGAGCCGGCCGCCCGGGGTCGGCGGTGAAGCTGTGCAGCTCGCCCTCGCAGAAGTCGCCGTAGAGGTAGCGGCCGTACAGCGACGCGAGCTTCGGGTCGCGGACCACGTAGCCGCCGGTCACCGAGCAGCCGCCGTCGTTCGCGTACTCGTAGACGGGCGGGATCGCGCCGGGTGCCTGCTGGTCGGTGTTGAAGCGGTCCGTGCCCTCGAACGCCGACCAGCCGAAGTTGAGCTCCGTCGCGGGAGCCCGGAACTGCTTCGCGGTCACGGCGTCGATCTCCTCGAGCGCGTCCTGTCCGACGTCGCCGATCCACAGATTGCCGTTCGCGCGGTCGAAGGAGAAGCGCCACGGGTTGCGAAGCCCGAGCGCGGCGATCTCGTAGCCCCGATCGGGGTCGATCCGCAGCAGCTTGCCGAGCGGGCTGGAGGTGTCCTGAGCGGTTCGCTCGGGGTCGCCGGCGCCGCCGCCGTCGCCGGTCCCGGCGTAGAGGTTTCCGTCGGGGCCGAACAGCAGCAGGCCGCCGTTGTGGTTCGAGGCGAAGTCGTCGATCGCGACCAGCTCGCGGGCGCTGGCGGGGTCGGCGACCGCTGGATCGTCCGCCGAGCGCGCGGTACTCGACGATCCGCTCGTCGCCGGCGGTGTCGGTGAAGTACACGTAGAGGAGTCCCGACTTCTCGTAGGCCGGGTCGAAGGCGACCGAGAGCAGCCCCTGCTCGCCGCCGCAGGTGATCAGCTCGCCGACGTCGAGGAAGACGGTCGGCTCGCCGGCGCCGAAGGGCAGCCGCTTGATCCGCCCGCATTGCTCGACGACGTAGAGGTGATCGTCCCCGGGAGCCTCGGTGATGTAGACCGGCTGCTCGAACTCGTCCGATCCCCTCGAGGCGGACCCCGCCCTCGCCGTCGCCGACCGGAGGGCGGCCGCGGTCGCGTCCTTGGTCGTCGAGCTCGGCGCGCCGCCGCCGTCGGCGATCGTGGTCACGTCGCCGCCGCCGCCGTTGCCGCATCCGAGCGCTCCGGCCGCAAGCCAGAGCGCCGTCACGCCGACTGCTGATCCACCGCACCCGCACCCCCCGGGACGGTAGCGACCCGCGTGTCCCGGCCTGGATGAGCTAGGGGTTCTCGATCTCGACTTCGCCGTTGTCGCCGACCGTGGCGCGCGCCGGCTTGTCGGTGATCGTCACCACGAACTCGCCCTCACCGGGGCTGCCGTCCTCGGCCACGGCCTTCGCCTTGCCGTTCAGCCCGGCGGCGAGCTCGTAGTGCAGCGTGTAGGTGCCGGCCTGCACCGGGGTCACCGCCAGACGATGTCCTTGCTGTCGCCCGGGTCGAGCGGCCCGAACCCGAAGGTGTCGGTCTGCGCGACCTCGGCGCCGGCGGGGGGCGCGTCCTCCAGGTCCGCGCCGCTCTCGTCGGAGCTCGTCGCCAGCTTCGGGAAGCCGTTCTCGAGGATCCACACCGGCCGGTTCGGGTCGGCGAGGCCGGGCTGGTCGGAGCGGACCGAGAACGAGCCACCGCCCTTCTCGTCGCCGGTCCAGATCGTCACCGCGAGGTTCGGGACCTGCTCGCGAGCCCGTGTTCTCGATCTCGAGCTGCAGGTCGCTGGTCTGCGCGAGCCGCTGGTCGGTCGGGAACTTCGCCGCGTTGACGGCGACCGGGAAGTCGCCGGACGGCTCGTTGGCGTCCTGGCGCTCCTTGTCGTCGCCGCACGCCGAGACCGCGACGCGACAGCGCGGCGAAGAGGCCCAGCGCGACGGCGCGAGCCGACCCCCTTCGGGAGGTCAGCGGCCGACGATCGCTTATGGCGGTCTCCTCCCCCAAAGCGCCGGGAACATACCACCGCACGCCGCCTCGCCCGCCGGATCGCGTTCGGCTACGCGGCCAGTTCCAGCCCGTTCCGCGGGCCGACGGTTGTGGGTGGCGGATGCCGATGCCATCGAATATTGTTTTCCCCTGGCGGCGGGTCGGATGCCCGCGTGCCGGAGGAGACGATGGTCAGATCAGTCGCTGACAGGGCATTCCTGCCCGCCAAGAGCCTGTTCGAGCAGGTCGGGAACATGATGATCCTGACCGGCAAGACGATCACGGCCACGGTCAGGCCGCCGTACCCCTACGGCGGCGAGTTCATCGGCCAGTTCCTCTTCGCGCTGCAGCTGTGCTGGTTCCCGATGATGATCTCGACGATCGCCTTCGGCTTCGGAGCGCCCGGGCCTGCAGGCCGCCAACTTCCTCTGCCTGTTCGGCGCCCTCGACCGCCTCGGCGGCTTCTTCATCTTGGCCTCGGTGCGCGAGTTCGCCCCCTTCGTCACCGCGGTGGTCGTCGCCGGGGTCGCCGGCACCGCGATCACCGCCGACCTCGGGGCGCGCAAGATCCGCGAGGAGCTCGACGCGCTGCAGGTGCTCGGCGTCGATCCGATCAAGAACCTCGTCGTGCCCAGGTTCCTGGCCCTGATGCTGATCACCGGGCTGATGGACATCTACGCGCTCCTGTTCGGGATCACCGGCGGGATCTTCGCCGAGCTCGCCTACGGCCAGCCGCTGGGCGGCTTCTTCGCCACCCTCTTCAACAACGCCTCGGTCACCGACCTATGGGGCTCGATCCTCAAGTGCACGATGTTCGGGGCGATCATCGCCGTCGTCTGCTCCTACAAAGGGATGAATGCGTCCGGAGGCGCCGAGGGGGTGGGCAGAGCGGTCAACGAGGCCGTCGTGATCGCCTTCCTGGGGGTGTTCGCGTTCAACTACGTGTTCACCCAAACCCTGCTCGCGACCCACCCTGAGATCTCGGTGATCAAGTAGCCATGCCCGGTTGGCTGGCAGTACCCAGGGACTGGCTCGGGAGCCTCGGCGACATCGCCCGCTTCTCGGGCAGGGTCATGGGGCATCGTCTACACCGGCCGCGTCTTCCGGTTCTTCGGCGAGGCCCTGCGCCAGGCCGGGATCCTGATCCTCGGCTCGACGATCGTGATCTGGGGCCTGGTGTTCATCCTTGGCCTGCAGTGCGGGATCGAGGGCGCCTACTTCAACCGCTCGGTTGGCTCGCCCGCCTACGCCGGCGTCTTCGCCGCCTGGTGCGACCTGCGCGAGGTGATCCCGTACGCCTTCGGCTACATGATGGCCGCCAAGGTCGGGACCGGGATCGTCGCCGAGCTCGGCGCGATGCGGATCTCCGACGAGGTCGACGCGCTCGAGGTGATGGGCGTCAACCCGATGATCTTCCTCTGCGCGACCCGGCTGCTCGGCGCCTGGATGACGCTGCCGTTCATGTACCTGGCGGCGATCGGGGTCGGCTACCTGGCGTCGTATCTGGCGGTGGTCGAGCAGATCGGCGAGGTCTCCTCGGGCGGCTACTTCCTGATCTTCTGGATGTTCCAGAACCCGCCCGACCTCATATTCAGCTTGATCAAGGCGATGTTCATGGCGACCGCGATCGTGCTCGTCGGCTGCTACTACGGCTACACCGCATCGGGCGGTCCGGTCGGAGTGGGCACGGCGACCGCGAAGTCGATGGTCCTCAACATCGTCCTGGTCCACATCATCGGGATGATGGGGACGCTTGTGTTCTGGGGAGCGAATCCGCGCGCGCCGATTGGCGGCTGACGAGATAAGGAAGGGGCCGATGGCTGACGAACGACAGGATGTAGAGGACACGGGCGCGGACGAGACGGTCGCCGAGGAGCAGCCGGAGGACCAGCAGCTCGCCCAGAAGGACGAGATGGAGCGGTTCGCCGACGAGGCGGGCGGGGAAGACGACTCCGGCGAGTACGAGGAGCCGGCGCCGGAGCTCGGCGACCTGCACAAGGACTACTCGATCCCGGGCGTCGACCCGAAGGAGACCAACCCCTACCGCTGGCACACGGGCGAGAAGCGCGATCACGGCGGCGAGGACGCGATCGAGGTCATCGACGTCGTCAAGCAGTTCGGCCGCACGCGGATCCTCAACGGCCTCAACCTCGGCCTCCCCGACGATCAGATCTCGATGGTGCTCGGCCCGTCGGGTACCGGCAAGAGCGTGCTGATCAAGCACATCGTCGGGCTGCTCTATCCGGACTCCGGCGACCTGCTCGTCCACGGCGAGTCGGTTCCGAACATGTCGGACGACGAGCTGTTCGAGATGCGCAAGAAGTTCGGCCTGCTCTTCCAGGACGGGGCGCTGTTCGGCTCGATGAACATCTTCGACAACGTCGCCTTCCCGCTCCGCCAGCACACGGACAAGAGCGAGGACGAGATCGGCGAGATCGTCAACCGCCGCCTGCGCGAGGTCGGCCTCTCCGAGGCGCTCGAGAAGATGCCGAACGAGCTCTCCGGCGGGATGCGCAAGCGCGCCGGCTTCGCCCGCGCGCTGGTGCTGGACCCGGCGATCGTCATGTTCGACGAGCCCGACTCGGGCCTCGACCCGGTGCGCACGGCGCTGCTCTGCGAGCTGATCCGCGAGATCCACGAGGAGAACGGCGGCTGCTACCTGGTGATCAGCCACGACCTCGGCACCGCGCGCCGGATCGCCGACTTCATCGCGGTGCTCTGGAAGGGCAAGATCGTCGAGTCCGGCCCCTCGGACGAGCTGTTCAACTCCGACAACGAGTTCGTCAGCCAGTTCCTGAACGCGGAGACGCACGGGCCGCTGGCGATGGACTAGTCGGCGCCCCGGGGTCGGGGCGTCCCTAGCATTCCGAGCGTGAGGGATCGCTTCGCACGGATCGCGGGCTGGTGCGTGGAGCGGCCGATCCCGGTGGCGGCCGCGGTGGTGCTCATCGCGGTCATCGGGGCGGTTGCGGCGCTGCGCCTCGAGCCTGACGCCGGCACCGACCAGCTCGTCGACGACGACTCCGCCGCGTACACGGCCACGCAGGACTTCAAGCAGCGCTTCGGCGACGACGCGGTGGTCGTCCTCGTCAAGGGACCCTGGACCGGCTCGTGCTCACCTCGGAGCTCGGCAAGCTGCTCTCGCTCGAGGGCTGCCTGTCGGGGAACGTCGAGGGAGGCCGGGTGTTCGCCGACGAGCCGGCGCCGGGGCCATGCGCCGCGATCGCCGCGTCGAAACCCGCGCAGGCGGTGCTGGGCGGCGCCACGTTCCTCAACCAGTCGGCGATTCAGGCGACCAACGTGCTCCGCGATCAGGCGCGGGCCGCCAAGCGCGAGGCACGCGCTGCCGCCGTCGCGGCAGCGATCGACGCCCGGCGCCAGGGCCTGGACGAGGTGCAGCAGCGCGCCGCCGCCGAGGCCGCCGCGAACGAGGTGCTGACGGCCTTCGAGCAGCAGCTCATCCAGCTCTCGATCGACTACGGGCAGAGCGGGATCCCGCGGCTCGACGACCCGACGTACGTCAGCTCGGTCGTCTTCGATCCCGCCAACCCCGGGCAGCCGAAGCCGCGCTTCTCGATCTTCTGGCCCAGCGCCAGCGCGGCGCAGATCCTGATCCGGCTGAAGCCCGATCTGAGCACGTCCGAGCGCAGCGAGGCGATCGACCTGATCCGTGACGCGGTCGCCGACCCGGCGTTCCAGCTCCGCGGCGCGGAGTACGTGGTCAGCGGCGCGCCGGTTGTCGTCGACGGTCTCTCCGAGGAGCTGACGGACGCGATCCTCGTCCTGCTGATCGGGGCGCTCGTGGTGATGACCGTGACCCTGGCGCTGATCTTCGGCCCCCCGGCGCGGCTGCTGCCGCTAGGCGTCGCCCTGGTCGCGGCGGCGGTCACCTTCGGGCTGCTCGCCGCCTTCGGCGGCTCGCTGACGATGGCCTCGATCGCCGTGCTGCCGATCCTGATCGGGCTCGCGGTCGATTACGCGATCCAGTTCCAGGCCCGTTTCAACGAGCGCCGCGCCGAGGGCTCATCGCCGCCACGCGCGGCGGTCGAGGCGGCGGCGCTCGGGGGCCCGGTGATCGCGACCGCGGCGCTGGCGACCGGCGCCGGGTTCCTCGTCCTGCTGCTCTCGCCGATCCCGATGATCCGTGGGTTCGGGGTCCTGCTGGTCGTGGGGGTCGCGGTGGCGTTCGGGATCGCGCTGACCGCCGGGTTGGCGCTGCTCTCGCTCACCGGCCGGTCGGCGTTCGGCAGTAACGGCGGCGGCGCTCGGCGCTCGGCGCTCCGCGCACGGGTCCGGCCGGGCGCGCTCGCGAAGGTCGAGGATGCGAGGCGCGCGGTGGGGGAGCGCATTCGCGCGATCGGCCGCCGGGCGCTCGCCGTCTCCGTCGCCGCCCCGGGCCGGGTGCTCGCGGTCGGGCTGGTGATCGCCGTGGTCGGCTGGGCCGTCGGCACCCGTGCCGAGCTGATCTCCGACCTGCGCGAGCTCGTGCCCAGTGACCTGCCCGAGCTCCAGAACGTCGACGAGCTCCAGGAGGCGACGGGCGTCTCCGGCGAGGTGGACGTCGCTGTGCGCGCCGATGACATCACCGATCCCGCCGTCGTCGCCTGGATGGCCGACTTCAAGCAGCGCGTGCTGGCCGACGCCGGCTTCGGGGGCGAGGCGACTCGATGCGTGGAGCAGGACACGCAGCTGTGCCCGTACATCGCCCTGTCCGACCTGTTCGGTGACCAGCCGCCCGGTACCCGCGAGCGGGTCGAGGGGATGCTCAATCTTCTCCCGCCGTACTTCCTCGCCGCGTTCGTCGACCGCGACGACGACTCGACCGCGGCGACGGCGGTGATCCCGTTCGGGATCAAGGTGATGCCCTTCGACGAGCAGAAGCGGCTGATCGACTCGATCCGGGCCGAGATCGATCCGCCTGGCACCGAGAACGACCCGCCCGAGGGCGTGACCGCCGAGGTGGTCGGGCTGCCGGTGCTGGCCGCCGATGCGAACAGCGCGCTCGACAGCAATCGCTACCTGCTCACCCTCGCCGGCCTGGCGGCGGTCGCGCTTGCGCTGCTCGCCGTCTACCGATCCCTGCGCCGCGCCCTGGTGCCGCTGATCCCGATCGTCTTCGCGACCGGATGGGCGGCGCTCGGCCTGGCGATCGTCGGGGTCCCGCTCAACCCGATGTCAGCGACGCTCGGGGCGCTCGTGATCGCGATCGCGACCGAGTTCAGCGTCCTGATCGCCGCGCGCTACGAGGAGGAGCGCGTGCCCGGCGTCGCGTTCGGCGAGGCGCTGCGGCGCGCCTACTCGCGAACCGGGATGGCCGTGCTCGCCTCGGGGATCACCGCGATCGCCGGCTTTGCCGTGCTGATCGCGACCGACATCCGGATGCTCCGGGACTTCGGCCTCGTCACCGTCCTCGACCTCGGTGTCGCCCTGCTCGGCGTCCTGCTGGTCCTGCCCGCGGCGCTCGTCTGGGCCGAGACCGGCTTCGCGCCGTTCGGTTCGCTGTTCCGCCGCCGGCCCCGGGTCCGCCCGGCGCCGGACCCGGGATGAGCGAGGCGGGCGAGGAAGGGACCGAGCAGCGGCGCAGGCCGGGTAGCCGCTACTCCCTGTACGTCGGGATCGCGTTCATAGTGCTGATCGTGATCGCGACGGCCAACACGCTCAGCACGCGCGACGACGGCATTCTCGGCACCAGCGCCACCGAGCGGGGCGAGCCGCTGCCCCAGTTCGCCGTCCCGGAGCTGCTCGGCGAGACCCAGGGCGACGCGAACGTCTTCCAGGACGATTGCGGGACCGGCTCGAACCCCTGCCCGGCCGAGGATCGCCGTACCCCCGCGTGTCAGGTCGACCTGCCCCAGGTGATCCGGGTGTGCGACCTGTTCGACAAGCCGCTGGTGATCTCGTTCTGGTTCACCGGCGGCGCCGACTGCCTGCCGACTCAGGATCTCGTCGACCGGGTGGCGGCGCGCTTCGAGGGCCGGGTCAACTTCCTCTCCATCAACGTCCGCGACGACCGCGACAAGGCGCGGGACATCGTCACCGAGCACGGCTGGGAGATCCCGGTCGGCTGGGATGCCGATGGCGCTGTCTCCAACCTGTACCGGGTCGGGGGCTGTCCGACCGTCGCCTTCGCGTATCCGGGTGGTCTGCTGAGCGCGGCCGAGATCGGCACCGACCGGCTGACCGAGCAGCAGCTGACCGCCGACGTCGAGCGCCTGGTCCGCGAATCCGACCGCCGCGCCGAGGAGGAGCGGTGAGCGAGGCGCGCTCGGCTGACGACGCGGTCGTCGCCGGCTGGGTTGCGCCCGAGCTGGGGGAGGAGTTCCCCGGGCTGGCGTTGATGCAGCTGACCGTCGAGAGCGGTTCGGGGCGTTCGACGCGCGACGTCAAGGACCGGCTGCGGGTGTTGTCCGACCGCTTCTCCGGCGGCCAGGCGATCAACCTCCGCCACCAGCCGATTCCCTGGGCCTACCGGGTCTTCTACCGGCACATCGGCCTGGATCCGGATGTGCAGCGGACCCCGGTCGAGGAGCTGGCGCTCGAGCGGATGAAGCAGGGCGGCTTCAAGAGCCGCAACCTGCTCGACGACGCGCTGACGATCGCGATCGTCGAGTCCGGCGTCGCCGTGCGCGCTTTCGACGCCGACCGCGTCTCGGGGTCGCTCGGGATCAGGGGCAGCGCCGCCGGGGAGGAGCTCGAGGGCCGGCCGGGCGAGCTCCCGGCCGGGACCCTCGTCGTGGCGGACGAGCGCCGCCCGCTCTCGTTGCTGTTCGGGGCGCTGGCCGCGGGACGTGGGGTCAACCCGAAGACGAAGCGAACCGCGCTGGTCGCGATTCAGGTCGGCGGGGTGCCGGCGATCGCGGTCGAGGAGGCGTTGTGGCTGGCCGCCGGGGTACTACGCGGGTAGAATGCCCGGCGTAGGCGACGGGCCGGAAGGAGTTTCCCCTTGCCCGCAGTGCTCGAGCAGATCGACCAGCTGACGATCCCGCCAGGGACCGGGGTCACCGAGAGCACCGAGCGGCGCGCCCGGGCCGACCTGCGACGCCAGATCGCCGACCTGGAGCGCCGTCTGGGCGAGCTCTTCGCTTCCGCGTTCCCGCGCCGCGGGTTCGAGTGGCGGGTGGGCGCGGTCGGCGGCCCGCGCGTACTGGAGACCGGCGAGCTGGAACGGGTGCGTGACGCCCTGGCACTGCGGCTCCGCGACGCCCAGCAGGAGCTCGGACGCCAGGCCGAGGTCGAGGAGGCCAACAGGGGCCTGCTCGAGCGGATGATCGACGACCCCGACGGGCACCGCTGGGTGATCATCTCCAACCAGGACATCGGCGATCGCGGCTGCAAGCACTGGCACTCGCGCCCGCGCTGGGGCATCCTCGGCATGCTGATGGGCTGGTGGCGGGTCCGGGTCTCATCGGGTTGTCCGTTAGCCGGGGGGCTCCGGCCCCCGGCGACCGTCGCCACACGCTGAGCTGATGGCCCGCAAGCGCCGCAAGCCGCGGCCGCGACGGCCGAACCCGGCCTCGACCGCGGCCCCGGCCCCGCCGCAGCCGGCGAAGGCCGCCCCCCGTCCGCGGCGCAAGCCGATCGAGGAGGAGCGTCCACCGGCGCCCTGGGGGTCGTTTCCGCTGGTCGAGCTGGTCGTCCTCGTCGCCCTGGTGATGCTGATCGCCGCCTTCGTGACCGGCGGGTCGCGCAGCACTGCGCTGCTCGCCACCGGCCTTGCGCTCGGCTCGCTCGCCGGGCTCGAGCTCTCGATTCGCGAGCACTTCGGTGGCTACCGCTCGCACACTCTGCTGCTCGCCGGCGCCGCCGGCGTGGCCACGCTGGCACTGCTCTTCTACGTGGTTCCGGACCTGCTTCCGCCGGTGGCGCGCCTCGCCGTTGCGGGCGTGGTCGCCGGGCTCGTCGGGCTGGGGCTCGCGCGCGCGTTTCAGGCCCGTTCGGGCCGGCTGGTCAAGCTGCGCTGAGCGAGCGAGGCCCGCGCCGCGGCTAACCTGAGCGCGTGGTTCGGATTCGGGAGATCATGGCCGGCCCGGCGAGCGTGGGGCTCGTCCTCGTGATGCTCGCGGGATGCCTGGTGCTGTGGGTTGGAGTGCCGCTGGGGTGGCTGTGGATCGGCTCGCAGGTGCAGAGCTCGGCCTCGCTCGGAACCGCGCTGATGGTGACGATGCTCGGGATCATCGTCTCGATCTTCGTCCTCGTCTCCGGGCTCGGCTGGCTCAACGGTCGCCACGAGGCGCTGCTCGAGCAGCGCGACAAGGCGGCCGGCTCGTCGGCGCTCGAGGTGATCCTGGTTTCGTCGGCCGGAATCGCGATCGTCGGCTTCGGGATCTGGTTCTTCGGCTTCGCCGGAGCCAGCCCGCTGCCGCTCAATATCGGGTTCTGAGCCGGGACCCAAGGGCATGGCGGCGGGGCGGGCGCCGGGCACCCGCCCCTTTGACGACCGATGGCCGAACCTTCCGGTTCGGCCCTCAGGCGATCGCGGCCGAGCGGGGTCGCTTTGCTTCGAGCTCCTCCGCGAGCAGGTCGCGCTGCCGGGAGGTGAGCCTCCCGAGTTGCCGGTTCTCGTTGACCGCGACCGAGAACAGGAACTTGCGCGCCCGCGTACGGCCCCAGCGGCGCTGGCTTCGCAGCAGCTCGCCGACCGTCATCGAGTGAACCTCCCAGGGGCACTGTCTGACTATCACCGCCGCATCGACGGCCCCGGATGCGATGTCGCGCTTCAGCGACGCTCGGGCGAGACGAACTCGGTTCGCGTGGGCGAGCGCCTGCATGTGCTGCGGCGTCACGGCAGGGGCCAGGGTCGAGGCAGCTTCCATTCTCACTCCTCCTCCGAGTGGTAGGTCAGGGTTAGCGGGGTATGTGGGCGTCGACGCTCCCGGCGGGCACGAGGCCCGCGTCAAGGCGTTCGTCCGGGACTGCGATCTCTCTCCTGTCCCGTCCGCCCCCTTGCCCCGGGGTGCGTTCGGCGCGAGTCGCAACCTAGGACGGCCGGGGTCGCTCGTCAACCGGGGAAAGCCGCACTGGGTAACAGTTCGTTCGCTTAGAGCACACTTTTCGTTCACAACTTCGCCTTGTTCAGAATCGGACAAGACGAATCTCCCCCGGCAGGGGGACAAAAAAGGCGCGGCCGGCAGTCCTATTCGGCCCGGGGAAGATCGGGGAAATCGACGATCGTTCGCTCGATGATCGACAGCGCTTCGTCGAGGTGGGCGCGCTCGTGGGTCGCCATCAGCGAGGTCCGAAGCAACGCGCCGCCCGGGGGGACCGCCGGGTGCAGTGCGACGTTCGTGTAGACCCCGGCGTCGAACAGCGCCTTCCACAACAGGGCCGCCTGGTAGTCCTCGCCCACGACGACCGGGACCACCGGGGTGGTCGCCTCGGTGCCGTCGGGCAGCGTCCCCGGCTCGATCGCGACCAACCCGAGGTCGCGGAAGCCCTGGCGCAGGTAGCGGGCGTTGTCCAGCAGCTTCGCCATCAGCTCGGGACCCTCGGCGCGGATCACCCGGAGGGCGCCGAGCGCCGCGCCGACCGCCGCCGGCACGGCCGAGGCGGTGAAGATGAACGGGCGCGAGGCGTAACGCAGGAACTCGATCACCTCAGAGGGGCCGGCGATGAACCCGCCGCACGATGCGAGGCTCTTCGAGAACGTGCCCATCCGCAGGTCGACGTCCTGCTCGAGCCCGAACAGCTCGCAGGTGCCCGCGCCGCGGGCGCCGAGCACCCCGACAGCGTGCGCCTCGTCGACCATCAGGCGCGCCCCGTAGCGCTTGCAGAGCTCGACGATTGCCGGGAGGTCACAGAGGTCGCCCTCCATCGAGAAGACGCCGTCGACGATCACCATCACGCCGCCGCCGTCGCCGGCCGCGCGCCCGAGCATCCGCTCGAGCTTCGCCATCTGGTTGTGGCGGAAGGGGCGCAGCTTGGCCCCCGAGAGCATGCAGCCGTCGAGAATCGAGGCGTGGTCCGCCGAGTCGCAGATCACGGTGTCCCCGGGGCCCAGGATCGTCCCGATGCAGCCGACGTTCGCCTGGTGGCCGGTCGTGAAGACGATCGCCTCCTCGGTCCCCATCCACTCGGCCAGCTCACGCTCGAGCTCGAGGTGCAGCGGCGTGGTGCCGTTCAGGAGTCGCGAGCCGGTGAGCCCGGTCCCGTACCTCTCGAGCGCGTCGCGCGCGGCCTCCTTGACCCGCGGGTCACCCGTCAGGCCCAGATAGTTGTTGGAGCCGAGCATGATCGTCTCACGCCCCTCCATGTCGACGATCGGGCCGGCCTCCGAGGTGAGGACGCGGAAGTAGGGCAGCAGGTCGCCCTGTTTGGCGATCTCGAGCAGCTCGATCCGGTCGTGGGTCCGCGCCTTTTCGAACACGTCGACCGGCGCGCGGGTCGTCTCGCTCATCGGCACAAGTGTAGGTTGCGCCGCGTGGCGGACGTGTCCATACGGCCGGTCGAGGGCAAGCGCGACCTCAACGCCTTCATCGAGCTTCCGTACCGCCTGCGACGCGACGACCCCCAGTGGGTGCCGCCGCTTCGCTTCGAGCGGCGGCAGTTCCTGAACCGCCGCAAGAACCCGTGGTTCGAGCACGCCGAGGCCGAGCTGCTTCTGTGCGAGCGCGGCGGCGAGGCGGTCGGGCGCATCAGCGCCCACATCGACCACCGCTGGGACGAGTTCCAGGGCGGCAACGACGGAATGTTCGGGTTCTTCGACTCGGCGGACGATCCGGAGGTCGCGGCGGCCCTGATCGGGGCGGCCAGGGAGTGGCTCGCCGAGCGCGGGCGCGAGCGGATGCTCGGGCCGATGGACTTCACGATGAACGACGAGTGCGGGATCCTGATCGAGGGCTTCGACGAGCCCTCGATGATCCTCGAGCCCTGGCATCCGCCCTACTACCAGCGGCTGCTCGAGGGCCTCGGCCTGACCAAGGCGATTGACCTGCTCATGTGGGAGCTGTGGTTCGGCAGGCTCAAGGAGGGCACCGAGCTGCACCCGCTGATCCACGCGGCGGCCGCGAAGTCGCGCGAGGAGGGGGTCGTGCTGCGGAACATGCGAAAGCGCGACATGGAGGCCGAGGTGGGGCGCTTCATGGACGTGTACAACGAGGCCTGGGGCCACAACTGGGGCTTCGTGCCGATCACCGAGGCCGAGGTGGCGTTCCAGGCGAAGAACCTGAAGCCGGTCCTCGACGAGAACTGGGCGATGATCGCCGAGCTCGACGGCGAGGTGATCGGCGCCGCGCTGACCCTGCCGGACGTCGAGCAGGCCCTGGCGAGGATGAACGGCAGGCTGCTGCCCTTCGCCTGGGTCCACTTCCTGCGCCGCAGGCGCTACATCGACCGGCTGCGCGTGTTCGCGCTCGGTGTCAAGGATGAGTACCAGCACCTGGGCGTGGCCGCCGCGATGTACGAGCGCCATGTCCAGAAGGCGGCCGAGGTCGGCCCGCGCGGGGGCCACATGGGCTGGATCCTCGAGACGAACGACGCGATGAATCGCGCCATGGAAGGGATGGGCGGCAACATCGTCCAGCGCTACCGGATCTACGAGACGCCGCTCGAAAAGAGTGCCGCTTGACAAGCCCTTATAGTCGGGCCGGGATGAGAGAGGTTCTGGAAACGGACGCTGTGGAGATGCCGGCCGTGGAGGACGACGGCGACGCCACCGAGCCGACCGCCCGGCCGCTGCCGGCGCCGGTCGAGCGGCAGGCCGAGCTTGCGGCCTGGAAGGGCGAGGCGCGCACCGTCGCGATCGCCGCCGCGGGCGGCATCGTCGCCGGCGCCGCGACCGTCGCCCTGGCCCGCGCGACCCGCGGCGGCTCCTCGAAGCGGCCGGCCAAGCGCCAGAAGGCGAAGGAGCGCCCGGTCAAGGTGCTCGCCAGCCGCTCGTTCATGGTCGACGTCCACCTGCTCGACCGTTAGCCGGTGACCGCGGGCGCCCCGCCGCTCGAGGTCGGAGTGCGCCCGGCGTGGCCGTACCGGCTGCGCAGCCGCCTCGGCGGCGACGGCACCGCCCGCCGGCGGGGGATGGTGCTCTCGCGCCTGCTGAACACTCCCGGCGGGCGCGTCGTCGTCCACGCCTGGCAGCCGGAGCCGGAGCGCGTGATCTTCCGCGCCGGGCCCGCCGATCCCGATCGCCCGGCGGACGGAGACTCGCTCCAGCTGGCGATCGAGCGGATGCGGTTCGCGGTCGGCGTCGACGAGGACCTGAGCGAGTTCGCGCGCGCCTTTCGCGGCGATCCGCTGATCGGCGAGATCATCCATCACCGGCCATGGCACCGGCCCCGGCGCCGGCCCTGGCCGTGGGAAGCGCTCGCGTGGGCGGTCACCGAGCAGCTGATCGAGGCCCGCCGCGCCGCGGAGATCCAGCGCCGCGTCGTCCTGCGCTGGGGCGGCAAGCTGATGCCCGGCGGCGAGGCCTGGCTCGGCCCGGGGCCGCTGCGCGATGTCCCGTCGGCCGAGGTGGTCGCCGGGATCGCCCCGGCCGAGCTCGCGGCGTTCGACCTGGCGCCGTCGCGAGCGATCGCGCTGATCCGCGTCGCCCGCGAGGTCGCCCGCGGCCGGGTGGACCCAGCCTGCTCCGAGGGCGACCGCCGCCTCGCGCGGATCTCGGGGATCGGCCCGTGGACGCTGCAGGTGCTCGGCTTTCACGGGCGCGGCGAGCCCGACACGCTGCCGGCCGGGGACCTCGCCTACGTGAAGCTCGTCGGCGCGCTGACGGGCATGGGGCGCCGGGCGACGGTCGATGAGGTCGAGGAGTACTTCGCCCCGTACGCGCCCTTCCGCGGCCTCGCCGGAAGCTTCGCGCTGGCCCGCTGGCACGGCGCGGTCGGCCAGGGCCCGCCCCTGCGGCTCGCTGCCTGAGCTACCCGCGAGCCGC
The DNA here is from genome assembly GCA_963811505.1 of uncultured Solirubrobacterales bacterium. Classification (GTDB taxonomy): domain Bacteria; phylum Actinomycetota; class Thermoleophilia; order Solirubrobacterales; family 70-9; genus WHSW01. Next base: position 135,911 of record CAWERC010000005.1, read on the forward strand.
CCGCTCCAGGAAGGCCGCCATCTTCGCCACCTGCTTGCGGACGTCGTGCTCGGCCGCCGCGGTGCGAGCGGCGGGGTTGGGCGACGGCAGCGACGCGGCGGTCTCCAGCGCCGCGGTCAGGGCCTCGGCGTCCGTCGGGTCGACGAGGACCCCGGCCTCGGCCGGAACGAACTCGGGCGGCCCGCCGACGGTCGTCGCCACCACGTTGCGTTCCATCGCCAGTGCCTCGAGCGTGGCCTGGCCAAACGGCTCGATCAGCGACGGCTGGCACAGCACGTCGCAGGCCGCGATCCACCGCCGCGCCTCCGCTTGGGGGACGCGTCCGACGATGCGCACGCCCGCGCGGCCCTCGAGCTGGGGGCGTAGGGGCCCGTCGCCGACGAAGGCGAGCCTGCCGGCGCCGAGCCGCTCGAAGGCCTCGGCAAGGCGGACGACGTTCTTGCGCTCGATCAACGAGCCAACGCATACGTAGGCGGGCCCGTCCCTTACCCAGTCCAGTTCGTCCCGCGCAGCGTCGGCGTCGATCGGCGCGAAGGCCTCGAGGTCGACTCCCAGGTCGGCGATCTCGAGCTTCGGTCCCGCTTCCGGGATCCGCTCGGTCAGACGGTCGGCGAGCCAGCGGGAGTTGGCGATCAGTCCGGCGGCGCGGCGCACCACCCGGCGGGTGGCGGCGGTGACGCCGCGGACCTCGCCCAGGTTGGCGACGTCCTGGCCGTGGGCCATGACCACGAGCGGCGTCCGCGACGTGAGCGAGGCGAGCCAGCCCGACGCCCCGGCGGGGAAGAGGACGTGGGCGAAGATCACGTCCGGTCGCCGGCCCAAGGCCCGGGCGACCGTCTGCCCCGTGAGCCGGGCGTACTTGGTCCGCGACCGGCGCCGGTGGTCGATCGCGACCACGTCGACCTCGTTGCCGAGCGCCTCGAGCTCGCGGACGACCGGGACGAGGAAGCTCCCGAGGTCCGGATCGTCCGGCCCCGGCCACATCTGGGTGCAGAAGAGGATTCGCACGCGCGGGGATTATCGTTCGCGACGTGGAGTCAGGCTTCTCGCGCGCGCGGATCGACCCGGATCCCGAGGGGCGGATGGTCACCCTGCGCCGCGATCTGGGCGTGACCAGCTTCGGTCTCAACGAGATCGTCTTCCAGCCCGGCCAGCGCGGACGCATCCACCGCCACCGCGAGCAGGAGGAGGTCTACGTCGTGCTCGAGGGGACCCTGACCCTGCTGATCGAGGGCGAGGAGCAGGTGCTCGAGCGCGGTGAGCTGATCCGCGTCGGGCCAGAGCTTCGCCGCCAGGTCGTCAACAAGGGCCCGGAGCGCCTCATGCTGCTGGCGCTCGGCGGCTCGGGCGAGCACGAGGGCCGCGACGGCCTCGCCTACCCGGACTGGGACGCCTCCGATGACGAGGCGAGGCCGCCGCAGGAGCTCCCGATCCCGCCCGACCTGGAGCCAGACGCTGGCTAGCGAGGCCCGCTCCGCCGAACGTCCCTGGGCACCGCGTATGAGCAGAGATGCGGGACGCTCAAGGTGGGACGAGGGCGAGGAGACGGTTCGGGCGCTCGTAGACGTCGTCGGAGGGCAGCCGGTGTACGGTCCACCCCGCGCGCTCCCACGCTGCCTGCTTGCGCACGTCCTCGCCGACGTCCAGGTGAAAGGGTGCCCCGTCGATTTCGATGATCAGGCGGCGATCCGGCCAGCTGAGGTCGGCCTCCTCGCCGGCGATCCTGACGTTCAGCTGTGGCAGCGGACGTCCAGAGTCGCCAAGGATCTCCATCGCCCGAACCTCCGCGCCGCTGCGGGCGCGCGCCAGGGGTAGCCCGGAATAGCGGGCGACCGCCCTGGCCAGCCGTCCCGCGCCGCGCCGGCCGCGATGCTTGCCGAGCGCATCACCGATGGCAAGGAGCGTGACCAGGTCGAGTCGAACGGCCTCCCTCACCGCCCGTGCCAACGCCCGGTCACTAACGCCGCGGGCCAGATCGAGCAGCGTCCTCGGAACCGTCGTTATCGGTATTCCGTGCAACTCGGTCACGTCGCCTTCCAGCTGTGTGCTGCGGTAGACGCGCACGCCCCCGTGGCGGCGTGGCCCGCCCGAGCCGGGTCGCGTCACGGTCTCGAACCGCCGCTCGAACGACCAGACGCCCCAAGCGGCCGCGCCGCTCACGTGGCTTAGGAACGTGTGGGGTGCGGTGAGGGTGGCGCCCATCCAGCGGCCCCAGTTGTCGTGGTCGAGCAACGGCGGAAGCGCGAACACCCCCTGCTCAACAGCGATCAGCCGGCTTGTGGTGGTGTGCCGCCAGATCTCCGTGTCGTCGAAGCCGAGCTCGAGAAGTTGCCCGCGAGAGATGCGGTTGAACTGTTGGCCGGCCACGGCAGCCGCCTGAGCGTCCCTCATCTCTGCGTATAAGCCCAGATGAGGGACGTTCGCCCCCCGAGGGCAGAGGTCTAGTCCGGGATCTGGCCCGGCAGCAGCTCGTCCGAGAACATCTCGTCGGCGGTCGGGCGGGTCGAGATCAGGCCCTCGTCGGCGAAGAAGCCGGCGAACGTCTCCCACTCGCGAGCGTTCATGTAGCCGTAGGGCTGCGAGTCCTTCTCCGGCAGCAGCAGCGGCAGGGTGCGGTCGATCTCGGCTCGGGTCAGCTTCGGCTCGAGCCCGTCTCCGGCGGCGAGGATCGCCTCGGTGGCGCCGGCGGGGTCGTCGACGGCCGCTTCGGTGCCGCGCTCGAGCGCGGCGATGAACAGCCGCAGCGCCTCGGGATCATCCGCCACGCGGTCCTTACTCGCGACCAGGACGAGCTCGTCGTAGGTCGGGATCCCGAGCCTGTCGACCGGGACGACGCGCGGGTGCTCGCCGCGCTCTTCGAGGTCGACCCCCTCGACGTTCAGGAACCCACCGAGCATCGCGTCGGCGCTCCCCGACAGCACCGCCGGCAGCAGGTTGAAGCCGACGTCCTCCTGGGTCACGTCGTCGGGCGAGAGCCCGGCCTCGTCGAGGATCGTCTCCAGATAGGCGGCCTGGTACGGGATCCCCGCGGTCGCGATCGTCTTGCCGCGCAGGTCGGCCGGGTCGGCGATCCCGGCCTCGGGCAGCGAGATCAGCGAGGTCAGCGGCCGCGGGACCAGCGCCGCGATCGCGATCACGGGCAGGCCCTCCTCCTGGGCGAGCAGGACCTCGGGCTCGTAGGAGATCGCGAGGTCGGCGCGGCCGGCGGCGACCTGGCGGATCGGGGCCGACGGGTCCGACGGCACCCGCGGCTCGACCTCGAGCCCCGCTTCGTCGAAGTAGCCGCGCTCCAGCGCCGTGTAGATCCCGGCGTGGTCGGGGTTGACGTAGAAGTCGAGCATCAGGGTCAGCGGCTCGGCGTCGCCGCGCTGATGCTCGGCCTTCTCGCCGCAACCGCTCGCGAGCGCCAGCGCGAACACCGCCGTAGCCGCCACCACGCGCCTCATCCCGCAGGCCTCCATCCCGCCAACCGCCCGATTCGCCGCGGCGCCCACCAGCCGAACCGCCGTTCGATCAGCGCCAGGCCGCCGAACAGGATCAGCGCCAGCGCCGAGAGCACGACGACCGCGGCGAACACCCGGGCTGTCTGCAGCTGGCCCTGGGCGATCAGGATCAGGTGGCCGAGGCCCTCGTTGGCGCCGGCCCACTCGCCGAAGACGGCTCCGATCACCGAGATCGCGGCCGCGACCTTCGCGCCGCTGAACACGAACGGGAGCGCGGCGGGGATCTCGACCCGGCGCAGGATCTGGGCCCGGCCCGCGTCGAGCGTCCGCATCATCCGCGGCAGATCCGGGTCGACCGAGCGCAGGCCGTCGAGGGTGTTGACGGTGATCGGGAAGAAGCAGACGAGCGCGATGATCGCCAGCTTCGGACCGATCCCGAAGCCGAGCCAGACGATCAGGATCGGCGCGATCGCGATCACCGGCACCGTCTGCGAGGCGACCAGCAGCGGATAGAACGCCCGCCTCAGGGCGTCCGACAGGTGCAGGACGACCGCGAACGCGAAACCGAGCGCCAGCGCCAGCGCAAACCCCGCCAGGACCTCCTGCGCCGTCACCCAGGCGTCCTCGGCCAGCAGCTCACGGTCATTCCACAGCGATTCGCCGACGTCGCTGGGCGCCGGGATCAGGAACGGCTTGATGTTGAGGGCGTCGGCGATCAGGTCCCAGCGCGCCGCCAGCTCCCAGAGGCCGAGCAGGGCGGCGATCACCGCCAGCGGCAGCAGCCAGCTCCTCACCGCGACCCCCCCGCCAGCGCCTCGAGCGCGCGCTCGCGCACCCCGGTGAACTCGGCCGAGGTCACGGCCTCGAACCTGGGCGTCGCCCGCGGCGCGGGCGAGCTCAGCGAGGCGATCGTCCGCGCCGGCCGGGCGCTCAGCACCGCGACCCGGTCGCACAGGTAGAGCGCCTCCTCGACGTCGTGGCTGACGAGGACCACGGTGACCGGCTCCGCCGCCAGTGCGCCGGCGAGCCACTCCTGCATCTCGGCGCGCGAGATCGCGTCGAGCGACGCGAACGGCTCGTCGAGCAGGAGCACCGGCTTGTCGGCGAGCAGGGTGCGCAGAAACGCGACCCGCTGGCGCATCCCGCCGGAGAGCTCCGCCGGCCGCGACCGCTCGAACCCGGCCAGCCCGAAGTGCTCGAAGAGGGGCGCCGCCTCCGTCCGCGCCTCCCGCCGCGAGGCACCCCGGTTGCGCGGCGCCAGTGCCGCGTTGTCGAGCGCCGAGAGCCAGGGGAGCAGCAGATCGCGCTGCGGCATGTACACGCAGCGGGCCAGCCGCTCGGACGCCGGCTCGGCGCCGCCCACCCGCAGCGTCCCGGCGCCGGGCTCGAGCAGGCCGCCGATCAGCTCGAGCAGCGTCGACTTGCCGCAGCCCGACGGGCCGACCAGCCCGACGACCTCGCCGGCGGCCACCTCCAAGTCGATCCCGCCGAGCACCTCGAGCTCGCCGAAGCGGTGCCGAAGGCCGGCGATCTCGACCGCCGCACCCGCTCCTGAAACTGTTCGAGGCTCCTCGACGGGAGCCTCAGTCGCCGTTGTCATGCTCCCTCCGCGCGCATTACCGCACAGGTTCTAAGGGTCAGCGCCGGGGTCCTTTGAGCGCTATCTCAGCCCGCTTGCCCGCGAGCACCCCTGGTCTACGCCGGCAAGTCTAGATCAGCGGGTCGGGGGCGGGCTCTGGCGTCCGAGGGCCGGGCCACGATGGCGGCGATGAGCCTCGCCATCGCGCTTGCAGTCGTGGTCCTCGCCGTCCTCGTCGCCGTGGGAGCCCTGCTCGCAGTCCATCGCCGGCTCGAAGCGCCGCTGCTCGCCGATCCGGGCGCGGCTCGCCGACGATCTCGCTGGTCGGCACCGCGTTCGCGGTCCTGCTCGCCTTCCTCACGGTCGCCGCATTCGGCACCTACAACGGCGCCAAGGGGGGCGCGGAGGCCGAGGCGGTGTCGGTGCTCGAGCTCTCGCGGACGGCGGCGCTCTTTCCCGCCGAGGAGCGCGATCTGCTGCGCGCCGACCTCGTCTGTTACGGACGCGCAGTCGCCGCACACGAGTGGGTGACGATGCGCGACGGCGAGCGCAGCGAGTACGCCGACCACTGGGTCGCCGCCTACGGGGAGCTGCTTGGGACCCTGAGTCTCGGCGCGGCGCGCGAGCGGCTCGCCTACGAGGAATTGCTCCGAGAGGCTGACAGGCGCACGGACGGGCGCCGCGAGCGGCTCACGCAGGCGCGGCCGTCGGTGCCGACGCCGCTCTGGATCGTGCTGCTGCTCGGCGGCGTCGTCACGATCGCCTCCCAGATCGCGCTCGCCGACCCGCGCGAGCGCCGCGCGATCCAGGCCATGATGATCGCCGGGGTCACCGCGGTGGTCGCCGCGGGGCTGCTGCTGGTCAACTTCCTCGACCATCCCTACGAGGACCACACCGGCAGCATTCAGCCGACCGAGATGCGCCAGACCCTGTCGATGATCGAGGAGGAGGATGGTGCGCTGCCGGTCCGCTGCGACGACGGGGGCGTGCCGCTCTAGATCCAGCGTCAGTCCTCTACCGGCCGGCCGCCGGCGATCACGTTGACGAAGTTCTCCAGGTGCTTGGTGGTCCAGCACTCGAAGGCGGCGTCGCAGTGGCGCTCGTAGGCGGACATCACCGAGTCGCCGTAGTTCCAGTACAGGCGCGGCTCGGGGTTGAGCCAGAAGGTGCGCCCGGCGCGCTCGGAGATCCGGGCGAAGATCTCGGCGTGCGGCTCGCGGCCGTTCGTCCGCGCGTCGCCGAGGACGATCACCGTCGACCGCGGGTCCAGGTCCTCCGAGATCTCGTCGTAGAACTCGAGCCAGACCCGGCCGTAGTCGGTGTAGCCGGAAACGTCGGCGACGCCGCCCTCGCGGCTGATCTTCTCGGAGATCGCGCGGAAGTCGCGCTCGCGCTCGAACACCTCGGTCACCTCGGAGATCCGTTCGATGAAGACGAAGCTGCGCAGCTTGCGGAACGAGTCGTGAAGCGCGTGCAGCACGGAGAGGAAGAAGACGCTCGCCGAGGTGACCGAGGTCGACACGTCGCAGAGCACGTAGATCTCCGGGCGGCGAGGGCGCTTCGGCCGGTACTTCAGGCGCAGCGGCACGCCGCCCGTCTCCAGCGAGGCGCGCATCGTCCGCCGCATGTCGACCGCCGAGGCGCGCTTGCGGCCGCGCTGCTCGTGGCCGAGCGTGGCCAGACGGCGCTTGAGCTGGGTGACCGCGCGGTGGACCGCGGCGAGGTCCTGCGTCGGGCTGGTCGGCAGCGCCCGGTCGAGCTCGGCGAGCGGGCGCGACGGCGGCATCTTCTCCGTCCGCTCGATCAGCGCCCGCTCGAGCTCGCGCCGCAGGTGCCGCTCGAAGGCCTGGATCTGCTCGCGATCGAGTTGCACGTCGTCGCCCTCGGCGTCACGGTTGCCCGCCTGCAGCCCGAGCGTGCGCCGGATCCGCTGCACGTCGACCCCGACCACGCCGGAGCCCTCGCCCTGACGGCCGAAGGCGGCGATCGCCAGCCGGGCGGCGTCGCGCATCTCGCCGTCGGACCCCTCCGCGATCGCCGCGCGAATCGCCTCGCGCAGCTGGTCGAGGTCGAGCCGGTCGCCGCCGTCGTAACGGCGCTCTTCGCGGATCCCCTGCTCGAGGGCCTCGGCCTCCGCGGCGCGGAAGAAGAACCGGTCGAAGAGCAGCTCGAACACCCGCCGGTCCTCCTGTGACTTGGCGATCGTCGCCGCCAGCGCCTCGCGGAAGTCGGTCGGCTCGGTCCAGGGGACGACGCCGAGCGCCTCGAAGGCGTCCAGTAGCTCGGCGGTTCCGACCGGCACACCCTCGCCGCGCAGCTCCTCGCAGAAGGCGGCTATCCGAGGGGCGAGGCCGGGCGGCAGGGAACCGGCTTCAGGAGCCGCTGGCAAGGTCGAGCTTCCCCTCCTCGCCGAGCCGCACCCCGACGCGCTCGGCGACCAGGTCGATGTCGGTGCGGTGCTTGACGATGATGCTCATCGTCCGCTCGAACAGGGCGCGGTCGATGTCGTCGGCGCCGAGCAGCAGCAGGGCGCGCGCCCAGTCGATCGACTCGGCGATCGATGGGGGCTTCTTGAGGTCGAGCTGGCGGACCATGTGGATCACCTCCACCAGCCGCCGGGCGAGGCTCTGGTCGAGCTCCGGGGCGTGCAGGCGGACGATCTCCATCTCGCGCTCGACGGCCGGGTAGTCGAGCCACAGGTAGAGGCAGCGGCGCTTGAGCGCCTCGGTCAGCTCGCGCGAGTTGTTCGAGGTGAGCACGACGATCGGGTGGGTTCGAGCCTCGATCACGCCGAGCTCGGGGATCGAGATCTGGAAGTCCGAGAGCACCTCGAGCAGCATCGCCTCGAACTCCTGGTCGGTCTTGTCGATCTCGTCGATCAGCAGGACGACGGGCTCGGTCGAGGCGATCGCCTCGAGCAGCGGCCGTGTCAGCAGGAAGTCCTCGTTGAAGTAATCAGTGCCGGCCACCTCCTCGGCTTCGCCTGCGGGGGTGCCGGGGCTCTGCTGAAGGACGCTCTTCGCCTGGATATGCAACAGCTGCTTGCGGTAGTTCCACTCGTAGAGCGCCTTCGCCTCGTCGAGGCCCTCGTAGCACTGCAGCCGGATCAGCTTGCGGCCGGTCGCGCGCGACAGCGCCTTCGCGAGCTCGGTCTTGCCGACCCCCGCGGGACCTTCGACCAGCACCGGCTTGCCGAGCTTCTGGGCCAGGTAGCCGACGAGGGCCGCGGGCTCGTCGGCGAGGTAGCCGACCTGCTCGAGGGATTCCTTGACGTCGGTGACGCTGTCTGGCTCCGCGGGCATCAGGTCTGAATAATGACGCGATGGGCCTGTTGAGCGCCGGCGCGCTGCTTCCCGACACGATCGAGCCATACCTGGTGTTGATGCTGGTCGGCTTCGTGCTCGCGATCTACGGCCACATGGCCCACGCCCGCTGGCTGGTGGCGATCGGGATCATCATGATCATGCTCGCGACGCTGCTCTTCCCGCTCGCGCTGCAGTTCTTCGCGGAGGAGCCGCCGGCCCCGGGGCCGCGCGTCCCGATCGCGACGCTGCTCGGCTGAACGGTGAAAGGATTGCCCCGTGGGACGGCTCGACGAGGTCGATCTTTCGAAGTCTCTGTCCAAGAAGGAGGAGGCCAAGGAGCTCGAACGCGCGCAGACGCGCCTCGCCCAGCTGCGCCTGACGCTCGGCGGGCAGCTCCCGCCTGACGGCGAGCGCAAGCTCGGCCCGCCACTGCTGATCCTGTTCGAGGGCTGGGACGCGTCCGGCAAGGGCGGGGCGATCAAGCGCCTGGTGGCGCCGCTCGACCCCCGCCACGTCCGGGTCAGCCAGTTCGCCGCCCCGACCGAGGACGAGAAGCGCCACCACTTCCTGTGGCGCTTCTGGAGCAAGCTGCCCGGCTGGGGCGGGATGGCCGTCTTCGACCGCTCCTGGTACGGGCGCGTGCTGGTCGAGCGGGTCGAGAACCTCGCGACCCGCGAGCAGTGGCTGCGCGCCTACGACGAGATCAACAACCACGAGCGCTCGCTGGCCGCCGAGGGGATGATCCTGATCAAGCTCTGGATGCACATCTCCTTCGAGGAGCAGCTGAAGCGGTTCGAGAGCCGCAAGGAGAACCCGCTGAAGAGCTGGAAGCTCACCGAGGAGGACTGGCGCAACCGCGACAAGCGCGACGCCTACGCCGAGGCGGTCGAGGACATGCTGGCGCGCACCGACGAGCCGCACGGCGCCCTGGACCCTGATCGGCGGCGACTCGAAACGGTGGGCTCGGGTTGCGGTGATCGACACGGTGATCGCCCGCATCGAGGAGGGGATGCGGGAGTGGGGCATGGAGCCCCCGGAACCGCTCGACCCGGACGATTAGGGCCGCTATGTGCGGACAAACCGCGGTCGGCGCGTCGGCCGGCTCCTATAGGCTCGCGGCCGTGGCATCGAAGCCTCGTCTGCGCGCCGTCGAGCCGAGTACCCAGGAGCAGGTGACCGAGGCTGCCGCCGCCGACGCTCGCTCCGCGGCCGCCGGGCTGGGCGACGCCGCCGGGGCGGCACGGCGCGAGACGGCCGGCGAGCTCGCCGGCGAGCTGCGCCAGGTCCGCCACGAGCTGGTCGACGCCAAGCACGCCGGCGCCGAGGCCGAGCGCCGGGCGCGCGAGGCCGAGGCATCGCTCGCCGACGCCGAGCTGCGCACGAGCGAGGTCGACGAGCAGCGCCGGCGCGCGGAGCTGCGCGCCGAGCACGCCCAGGCTGCGATGGAGGCTGCGATCGAAGCGGCCACCGAGCAGGCCGAGCGCGAGGTACACGACGCCCGCGCCGAAGCCGTCGAGGAGGCCGAGCGCGCCCGGACCGCCGCCAAGCGCGCCACCGATGCGGCGCGAGCCGAGGTCGAGCGGGTCCGCGCCGAGGCGGAGGTGGAGAAGGCGCGCGCGCAGGAGACGATCGACGAGCGGGTCGCCGCGGCGCGCCAGCAGCTGCGGGCGAAGGCGCAGGCGAAGCTGAGCGAGGCGGCTGCGGCGCTCAAGGCCCAGGCCGCCGAGCGGCTCGAGGCCCGCGTGGCCGCGGCGAAGGCGCGAGGCGCTCGACGAGGCGCGCGAGCAGGTGCGGGCGGAGCTGGCGGAGGAGCTCGAGGCGGCCGAGAGCGAAGGTCGCCAAGGCCGAGCGAAACGTCGAGCTCGCCGCCGACCAGGCCGAGCGCAAGATCCGCGCCGAGGCCGACCTGCGCGCCCGCACCGAGCAGGCCCTGGCGCGCACCGAGCAGAAGCTCGACTCGCTCGTCGGGCGGCTGGCGCGCGAGGCCGAGCAGCGGGCCCGCGAGGAGGCCGAGGCTCGCCACCGCGAACAGGCCGAGCACCTCGAATCCGAGGCCGCGGCGGCGGCCGAGCGGGCGCGCGAGCGCGCCGAGGAGGATGCGAAGTCGGCGCTCGAGCAGAAGCTGCGCGAGGAGGAGGAGCGGCTGCGCTCGGAGGCCGAGGAGCGCGCGCGCGACGAGGCCACGAAGCGGCTGAAGGCGGTCGAGGCGCGCCTCGAGCGCGAGATCGCGGCCCAGACCCGCGCGGCCGAGCGCGCCGCGCGCGAGGAGGCCCAGCGCCGACGCGCCGAGCTCAACGAGCGCTTCGCCCGCGAGGCCGAGGAGGCCGGCGAGGCGGCCGCCGAGGCCGCCCGGCGAGACGCGCTCAGTACCCCGTAGCGACCCGCACGCCCGGAGGCGAAGCCGAGGACGTGGCGGGAGCTACTTGGGCAGCGTCGGCGCCACGATCCGGTAGGCCTTGAGGCCGAGGCCGAGGCGCTCCCGGTCGTCGCCAGCGGCGGGGTCGAGCCCGGTGAGCTCACGGATCCGGCTCAGCCGGTGCGCGACGGTGTGGCGGTGGGCGAAGACCGCCCGCGCGGTCGCGTTCATGTTGCAGTCCTGGGCGAGGTAGGTCTCCAGGGTGCCGATCAGGTCAGTCCGGTACTGGCGATCGTGGGCGACCAGCGGCTCGACCGTCTCCGTGTAGAAGCGGTGGACCTCCTCGGGGTCGGAGGCCATCGCCCGGAACAGCAGCCGGTAGACGCCGTTGCCGATCTCGTCGCCGAGCCGGTCGGCGATCCGCTCGTCGCTGGCGATCACGTCGAGCATCAGCTCGGCCTCGGCGATCGCCCGGCCGAGGTCCGCGGGCTCGGCGCAGAAGGACGAGAACGCGGCCGGGCCGTGGGATCGCAGGCGCGACGCGATCGCCTTCGCGCGATGCCGCGGCGCGCTCCGCTCCGTCCTCGCTTCGGGGCGCCGGCAGGATCGCGTAGATCCGGGTCGCGGCACCGTCCGCGGCGACGGCGGGCAGCGGCTCGGCGATCGCGCCCGGGTGCTCGCCGGTGATCAGGGCGGCGGCGTGCCGGGGGCGCGACGAGTCGAGCTCGGCGACCAGCGCAACGCGCCCCGGGCGTCAGGTCGCAGCCCAGCCGTGCCGCGCGGCTCGACCGTCTCGTCAGCGTCGGCGCGGCGGGCGCGCAGGTCCTCGAGCAGGCTGCCGCGGACGTCGGCCGCCACCTCATCGCGAGCGCCGGCGACCGCGACCTCCGCGATCGCCGCCAGCGCCGCGGTGCGCAGGACCTCCTCGCGGTCGACGCGCACGTGCGGCATCCCGTTGCCGCGGGCGGCGAGCGCCACGGCGTACCCGATCGTCTCCCCGCCCGCCTCGACCTCGGCCGCCGCGTCCAACTCGACGCTGCCGTCATTGTCCGGGTCCTCGCCCCGCAGCCGCGCTGCGACGCGCACACCGAGCGCCTCGAGCGGCACGTCGTCGCTCGAGGCCGCCGCCAGACCCCGGGCCGGGAGCAGGATCGCGACCGGGGTGCCGGCCTCCTCGGCCGCCAGCTCGGCGATCCCGCGCAGGCCCTGGCCCTCGAGCAGCGCGGTGAGCATTCGCGAGTGCAGGTCACGCATCGGGCCCCAACCCCCGGAGCGTGCGGGACCGGTCCGCATGACCGGTCCCGCCGCTTCCGCGTTGTCAGCGCAACTAGGCCGCGATCTCCGCGTCCGTGTGCGCCTGGAGTACCTCTTCGCCCTCTTCGCCCGTGCGGATCCGGATCGCCTCCTCGACGGGAAGCACGAAGATCTTCCCGTCGCCGACGTCGCCGGTCCGCGCGTGCTTGAGGATCGTCTCCACGACCAGGGACTTGTCCTTGTCCTCGATCACCACCTCGATCTTGAGCTTCGGCCGCACGTTGACGGTCAGGCTCGAGCCGCGGTAGGTCTCGACGATTCCCTTCTGGCGTCCGGACCCCTTCACCTCGCTGATCGACAGGGACGGAAATCCCTTGTCGAGCAGCTCCGATCGGATCGGCTCGAACGCCTCGTGGCGAATGAACGCCTCGATTTTCTTCATTTGACGCACTCCTCCTCAGGCCTCGGAAGGCCGGTCGGCCGTCATCGCGGTCACCGGCGCCGGACTGGGGGGCGCCGCATGCGGCACCGTGCCCGGATACTCCGGCTGCGGGATGAACTGCTCCGGGTAGCCATACATGCCGTGCTCGGAGATGTCCAGGCCCGCGTCCTCCTCTTCCTCGGTGACGCGAAGACCGTAGATCTTCTTGATCACCCAGAAGGTCGAGAAGCTCAGCGCGAACACGAACGAGAACGCGATCGCGAACCCGACCACCTGAGCGATCAGCTGGTCGAACGAGCCGCTGTACCACAGGCCGCCGTCGGGATCGCCGAAGGCGTTGTACTGCGCCAGGCGCGGGGCGGTGAAGATCCCGCACGAGATCGTGCCCCAGATACCCGCGAGGCCGTGGGCCGAGAGCGCGCCGACCGGGTCGTCGATGACCTTGTCGATCGCGTACACGCCCAGGACCACGATCACGCCCGCGACCGCGCCGATGATCGGCGCCGCCCACATCTCGACGTAGCCCGACGGGGCGGTGATCGCGACCAGCGCCGCGATCGCGCCGTTGCCGGCCATGCCGATGTCGATCGTCCCGGTCTTCAGCCTCGCCGTGGTCACCGCCGCCAGGACGCCGAACGCGGCGGCCAGGTTGGTGATGATCAGGATCTCGGCGAAGCGCCCGTCGAGGGCGTTCAGGGTCGAGCCCGGGTTGAACCCGAACCAGCCCAGCCACAGGATCAGAACGCCGAGGCCGAACAGCGGCATGCTGTGGCCCGGGATCGCGCGCGGCTTGCCGTCGGGGCCGTACTTGCCCTTCCGCGGGCCGAGCAGCAGCAGGGCCGCCAAGGCCCCGGTCGCGCCGATCAGGTGGACCGCCGTCGAGCCGGCGAAGTCCTGCATGCCGACGATGCCCGTGCCGAGCCAGTCACCGGTCTGCAGGAAGCCGCCACCGAAGACCCAGTGGGCGGCGATCGGATAGATGATCGTGCTGAACACGATCGCGTAGATGACGTAGACGCCGAACTTGATCCGCTCGAGCGTCGTCCCCCAGACGATCGCCAGCGACACCGCGCAGAAGACGAACTGGAAGAAGAACTTCGACTCGATCGTCGCGTCCGAGAGCGACATCACGGGGAAGTCCGGTCGGAACGTCGTCAACCCGTCAGCGGTTGCCGACCACGGCCCGAGGTCCGTGAAGAAGAACCCTCCGCTGTGGCCGATCAGCTCGCCGGCGCCGAACGCGAACGCGAATCCGCACACCCACCAGCCGACCGCGGCGATGGAGAAGTTCGTGAGGATCTTCGCGACGATCGTGCCGGCGTTCTTGCCTCGCGAGAACCCGATCTCGAGAAAGGCGAAGCCCGCCTGCATGAACATCACGAGCGCGCCGGCGATGATCACCCACATCGTGTTGATGCCGACCGACTGGTCGAGCTTGCCGGCGACGGCCTTCTCCAGATCCGTGGCGTCGGCGAGCGCCGAGCCCGGAACCGCGAGCAGCACGGTCGCTGCTGCGAGGAGGAGCCCTCCCACCGCGTACCTTCGTCTCATCCGATACACACTCCTTGCCGACCGTGCGCAGGACGCACGGCGTCGCAGTTACAGGAATAGCGACGCGAAGGTAGGCGGGCGCGGCCCGCCGTTGCTTATCCCGCTGTCGAAAGTTCCGCGTCGGTCGGCTTGTACCGGCGGTCGAAAGCCCCAGGGTCTAGGCATGGACAGTCGGGACAGGCGCGCCGCGACCGACCTGGATCTCGCTGCCCTCGGCCGCCAGCTCGAGCTGCGCCGGGTCACCGCCCATCTGCGCCCAGATCGCGCGCGCGGTGGCGCCGAACTCGTCGAGGAACTCGTCGGAGTGCAGTGGGTCGTGGTGGAACATCATCAGCCGCGCGCGCCTCGACACGGCGGGCGAAGGTGAGCGTGTCGGAGAGCGCCGAGTGCCCCCAGCCAACGTGGCCCGGGTACTCCTGGTCGGAGTACTGGCAGTCGTGGATCAGCAGGTCGGCGCCGCGTGCGAGATCGAAGCCCGAGATCCACTCGGGCTCGAGGCCGTCGAGCGGCGCCCCGAGCGCCGGCTCGTGGTCGGGGATGTACGCAACCGTCGTCTCCCCGTCGGTGACCCGGTAACCGAGCGTCGGGCCGCGATGGGTGATCGCCTCGGCGCGGATCTTCGCCCCGCCGATCTCCCACTCCGTCGGCGGGGTGTCGCGGAAGGCGACCGAGCACGGCAGCTCGCGGACCTCGACCGGCGACAGCGGCGCGGAGATGTAGCGCGCGATCCGGTCCTCGAGCGTGGCCTCGGGCGACGACGGGCCCCAGATCGTGATCTCCGAGTCGGCGCGGAAGCAGGGCGGGAAGAACATCAGCCCCTGGATGTGATCGAGGTGCAGGTGGGTGAGCAGGATGTGGATGCGCCGGCCGGGCGTCAGGTCGATGCCGAGGTTCCGGATCCCCGTCCCGGCATCGAGGATCAACGTCTCACCACCGGCCAGAGTGAGCTGGACGCAGGAGGTGTTGCCGCCGTAGCGGTTCATCTGCGGGCCGGGGGCGGGCACCGAGCCCCTGGCCCCCCAAACTTTCAACAGCACTACCCGGCCACCTCCTCGGCTTCGCCTGCGGGGGTGCCGGGGTTGGCTGAGGATCCGTTCTCGCCGAGCGGCCAGAAGAGGATCATCGCCCCCGACGAGCCCTCCTCGGAGGCGACGATCGGGAACGCGCTCGCCTCGATCGACCGCCGCTCGCCGTCGGCCGCCTTGATCGTGAACGTCGCGTGGGCGGGCCGACCCTTGCGGATCGCCTCCGTCGTCTTCAGGGTGTCGACCTCGATCGGCGCGCCGCTGACGTCGAAAGGACCGAAGATGCGCGTCCACTGGTCGGCCTCCATCCGGCCCGCCTCCTCGAACGACCGCCCGAGCAGCGCCGCCGCCGCCTCGTTGTAGAAGACGACCGCTGCGTCGGAGTCGAGCAGGAAGCCAGGGGTCGAGATGCTGGTCAGCAGGTTACGAGCGAGGATCAGCTCGAGCGGCTTCTGCGGACGCGGCGCTGCCATGGCTTGGCGACCATTCTTCCACCGATCGCGCCGATCCACACACGGTCGTGCCTGAGCAGGCCATCAAGGCGGCCAGCGGCATCAAGCGTCTGGGCCGCGAAGCCGATATTCGGATCGATGATTGGCAGGCGCAAACAGGCGGCGCGGGCCGCGGAGCTCGAGGCGGCGCGGGCGCGCATCGTCGAGCTCGAGTCCGAGCTCGACCGCGTCGTGTCGCGCGACCCGATCTGCACCGAGCTGCTCACCGTGCGCAGCTTCCGGTTCCAGCTCGGGCTCGAGGTCGATCGAGCCGCGCGCTACGGCCGGCCGCTGGCCGTCGCGCTGATCGACATCGACGGCTTCCGTGAGTTCAACCTGCAGAACGGCTACGGCGCCGGCGACATGCTCCTGGGTGCGGTTGGCTCGGCGATCGCGCACGGCACCCGCGCCAACGACCTCGGCTGCAGGGTCGGGGCCGACGAGTTCGCGGTCTTCTTCCCGGAGACCGAGCAGCCGGGCGCCTCGGAGGCGCTCGGGCGGATCCTCGTCTCGCTCGAGGGGCTCGAGTGCGCGGGCGTTCGTGGCCACGCGGTCTCGGCGGGGATCGCCGTGTTCGAGCCGGGCCAGACGCCGGAGCGGCTGCTCGCCGCGGCTGGGACGGCGCTCGAGGCCGCGCGGTCCGCCGGCGGCGGCCAGACGGCGGTGTTCGCGACCACCGCCGAGCAGTCGGTCGACGCGGCCGTGGCCGCGCACGGCGACGTGATCGCCGCGCTCGCCTCCGCGCTCGGGGAGCGCGATCGCTACACCGGCGACCACTCCGACTCGGTCGTCGAGCTGGCGGCGAAGATCGGCGAGACGCTCGCCCTCGATCCTGCGCAGATCGCGCGGCTGCGTAGCGCCGCGCTCTTGCACGACATCGGCAAGGTGGGGATTCCCGACGAGATCCTCCACAAGGAGGGGCCGCTCGACGACCGTGAGTGGGAGATCATGAGGCAGCATCCGGTGATCGGCGAGCGGATCCTCCGCGCGATCCCCGGGATGGGCGCCGTCGCACGGGCCGTTCGCCACGAGCACGAGCGCTGGGACGGCGGCGGCTACCCGGATGGGATCGCCGGCGAGCAGATCCCGATCGAGGCGCGGATCATCCTCGCCTGCGACGCCTACCACGCGATGGTTTCCGACCGCCCCTACCGCAAGGCGATGTCACAGCCGGAGGCGATGCGCGAGCTGTCCGGCAACGCGGGCACGCAATTCGACCCACAGGTCGTCGAAGCGCTGGTCGGCTACCTGTACGGCCGCCGTCAGTCGGGCTTGACGGCCGTCTGAGTAGTCGCGGCCCGACCGCGACCGAGGGTGCGGGTCAGCCCTCGAGCTTGCCGATCTTGAAGATCTTCGTGCCACAGTCCGGGCACGTCCCCTGAATCGCCGGCCGGCCGTTCTTCATCGTGACCTGCTGGGGATTCTGGATTTCGACCTTCTTACGTTCCTTCACGCAGTAACCCTCAGGCATCGAGCCTCTCCTTTCAGGGCAGTTCGCGCGACCGTAGACCAGCCGTCGGACGCACGCACGGAAACTTAGTGCGTTTCATTACAACCGTGCGTCCGCGCCCGGCGGCGGACCATGGCAGGATGGCGCCCGTGATCGCCCGCACCTGCGCCCGAATCGCCGACTCGTCGCGGTTCCAGGCGTTCATCATGGGCGTGATCGTCGCCAACGCGGTGACCCTCGGCCTCGGCACCTACGACTTCGACGCCGAGGTGCACTCGGTCCTCACCACCCTCGACGACGTCTTCCTCGGCATCTTCGTGGTCGAGCTGGCGATCCGGATCACGGCCTTCGGCAGCCGCCCACAGGACTTCTTCCGCGACGGCTGGAACGTGTTCGACTTCGTGGTCATCGGGCTCGCCTTCCTGCCTGGGCTGCGCGACAACGTCACCCTGCTGCGCCTCGCCCGCCTGCTGCGGGTGGTGCGCCTGGTCAGCGTCATGCCCGACCTGCGGATCCTGATCCGGGCGATGACCCGCTCGATCGCGCCGATCACCAGCCTCGCCCTGCTCACCGTGCTCCTGATGTACGTCTACGGGATGGTCGGCTGGATCCTCTTCAGCGAGGAGGATCCGGAGCAGTGGGGCAACATCGGCGAGGCGATCCTGAGCCTGTTCCAGATCCTGACGCTCGAGAACTGGCCCCAGTACATGGAAACCGGCCAGGCGATCCACCCGGCGTCGTGGATCTTCTTCGTCTCCTACGTCCTGATCGCCTCGTTCCTGGTCATCAACATCCTGATCGCGATCATCATCAACTCGATGGACGAGGTCCACGAGGCGGAGCGGGCCAGGGAGCGCGGCGAGCTCGACGAGGAGCTCCGGCAACAGGACGGCACCGTGGCCGAGCGCCTGACCGAGATCCGCCACGCGCTGGACAAGCTCGAAGCCCAGCTCGCAGAGGGCGGCGGCGACCTGCCGGGGCCCGCGCGGTCGGTGAAGCGGCCCACCAAGGGTGGGCGGATGCGCGCCTGACCTACTCGTTGTCGGAGCCGCCCGAGGAAGGCGGCGGCGTGGTGTCGATCGCGGCGACGTCGTTCTGGAGGTCGGTGATCTGGCCGCGGAGCTCCTCGATGTCGTCCTTGGCGACATCGAGCTCGGCGTCGGAGGTTCGCTGGCCTGAGGCGATCGTGGAGACCCGGGCCTCCAGCGCGTCGATCCGGTCGTTGAGCTCGGAGATCGTGTCCTCGGTCGCCTGCGAGACCTCCTGGTTGCTGGCGGTGACCTGATCTCGCAGCGACTTCACCTCCTCCTTGGTCGCGCTCTCGTCCTTGGCGCTCGTCGCCAGCACGACGCCGACGATCCCCGCGGCCAGGGCCAGGACGACGGCGACGCCGCCCGCGACGCTGCGGATCCCGAGCCGCCGGTCGATCTGGGCGATCCAGGCGCGCAGCCCCTCGATCTGCTCGTTGACCGACTCGGGGCGCGCCGGCGGCTGCTGCGGCTCCGAGCCGGTTGGCTGCTTCGGGTCTGAGGCTTCCATGCGGCCGGGATCCTAGGGATCAGGAAGGCGGCAGCGGGTCCGCGACCTCGCCGTCCGCGGGCTCGAGCGGGCGACCCTCGTCCTTCCAGGCCTGGATCCCTCCCGCGAGGTTGTGGGCGTCGTAGCCGGCCTGGACGAAGGCGTCGGCGGCCATCGAAGAGCGGTTGCCGCTGCGGCAGTAGAAGAGCACCGGCCGGTCGCGGGGAACCTCCTCGGCATGCGACGTGAGCTGGTTCATCTCGACGTTGCGCGCGCCCTCGAGGTGCCCGGCGGCGAACTCGTAGTCGCGGCGGACGTCGATCAGCGTCGCCCCGTCGCCGATCAGCTCGGCCGCGGCCCCCGGCTCGAGCGCGTACGGCTGCGGGAGCTGCTCGGTGGCCGCCTCTGACTCGTCGGTCACAGCAACATCATTACCATCTGCGCCCCTCTCTTCCGACCGCAAGGAGCACTGAACCGATGCCCGAAGCCGTGATCGTCGACGCCGCCCGCACCCCGATCGGGCGCGCCTTCAAGGGATCCCTGGCCCAGCTTCGCCCCGAGGAGACCGCCGCCTACATCGTCGACAAGCTGCTCGAGCGCAACCCCGACGTCTCGCCCGAGCTGATCGAGGACGTCTACTGCGGGTGCGGGATGCCGCAGGGCCTGCAGGCCTTCAACGTCGCCCGGATCATCTCGCTGCTCTCCGAGCAGCTCCCGCAGGAGGTCACGGGGACGACGATCTCGCGCTACTGCGCCTCGTCGCTCGACGCGATCCGCCACGCCGCGAACGCGATCAAGGCCGGCGAGGGCGACGCCTACGTCGCCGCCGGGGTCGAGTTCGTCTCGCGCTTCAACGAGCGCACCGAGCCCGCTGGCGCCGACGATCGCAACCCGAACCTGATCGGCGAGAACGGCCAGCCCAACGCCTACATCGACATGGGCGTGACCGCGGTCAACGTGGCCAAGAAGTACGAGGTGAGCCGCGCGGACATGGACAAGTACGCGCAGCGCTCGCAGGAGCTCGCCGTCCAGTCCCAGGAGGACGGGTTCTTCGACCGCGAGATCATCCCGGTGTCAGACCACGACGGCAACGAGGTCGCCAAGGACGACGGCCCCCGGGCGTCGTCGACGCTCGAGAAGCTCGCCGAGCTGCCGGAGGCGTTCGGCGGCGGCGGGGTGACCGCCGGCAACTCGTGCCCGCTCAACGACGGCGCCGCCGCCGTGCTGGTGATGTCGGACACGAAGGCGAACGAGCTCGGGCTGACGCCGAAGGCGCGCCTGGTCAGTGCCGCCACGTGGGGCAACGAGCCCGAGTACATGGGCGTCGCCCCGATCGGCGCGATCAAGAAGGTCCTCGACCGGACCGGGATGACGATCGGCGACGTCGACGTGGTCGAGCTCAACGAGGCGTTCGCCGCCCAGGTAATCCCGATCATGGATCAGTGCGACATCCCGCTGGAGAAGATGAACACGCACGGCGGCGCGATCGCGCTCGGCCATCCCTTCGGGATGACCGGCGCCCGAATCATGACCACGCTGCTGAACGTGATGGAGACCGACGATCACGCAGTGGGGCTGGAGACGATGTGCGTCGCCGGCGGCCAGGGCGAGGCGATGATCGTCGAACGCCTCAACTAAGGCTAGAAGCGGGCGCCCCATTGCGGGGCGCCCACCTCTGCTCCTAACCGCGCACGCCCGGAGCCGAAGGCGAGGACGTGGCGCGAGTAATTCAGCCCGCTGCCTGCAGGGCCTCGGTGGCCTGCTCGGCGGCGGTTTCGCAGGCCTGGATCGCGAGGTCGCGACCTTCGCCCTCTGGTGTCGACTCGGCTTGCTGAGCGCACTGCTCGAACGCGTCGCGCGCCTGCTCGCAGGCGGTCTGACCGGCGGACTCGGCGGCCGTGCCCTCGATCACATCGATGCAGGCGTTGTAGACGTCATCCGGCGAGGCGAATTCGGAGTCGGATGTGTCCGTGTCCTCGCTGGTGGTCTCCTCGCCGGTCGTCGCCTCGGTTGCGGTCGTGTCCGCGGGCGACGTGGTCTCCTCGTCGTCGCCGCATCCGGCCGCGATCAGGCCCGACGTCATCAGCGCGGCGAGCGCGATCACCCACTTTGCGTTTCGCATATGACTCCTCTGGTGGTGGTCTCCGCCGGCACCTTGCCGCGGTCGGGCGCGATCCTAACCGAGGATCAGTCCTCGAATAGGGCGTAGCCGTACTCGCCGCGTTTGAAGGCGAGCTTGGCGACCGCCCCGACCCGCTCGTCGTCGTTGCGCTCCAACTGGCGGAAGCTCGAGCGCACGCGGCCGGCGGCCCGGGCGCAGAACGTGTCGGCGATGAAGCGCTCCTGGCCCGATGGCTCGACCCCCTGGTCCTCGAAGATCGAGGTGACGCGGGAGAGCACGGCGATCTGCGCGTAGATGTCGGAGACGGCGGCGGTGATCCGCTTCTGCTGGAACTGCGCCCCGACGATCCCCTTCTTGTGCTCGCGCAGCAGCGACTCGGTGACCCCGCGCAGCTCGTTGACCTGGTCCGCGACGGCCTCGGCGTGCTCCTTGAGCTCCGGGTGGGCCATCGTGATCCGGTCCGGGCGCACCTGGCTCTTGATCCGCCCGCCGACGTAGTCCGCGAGCACGCCGATCGAGCCGATCGGGTCGTTGAGCCCGATCTCGCCGAGCTCCGAGAGCTTCTCGCCGACCGGCTTCATCCCCGAGAGCGCGATGAACGCGCGCATGACGTCGTTGGCGCCCTCGAAGATCGGGAAGATCCGGATGTCGCGGAGGATCTTCTCGTAGGGCTCGTCGCGCATGTAGCCGGCGCCGCCCTTGAGCTGCATCGCACGGTTGGCCGCGTACCAGAGGAACTCGGTCCCGGAGACCTTGCAGATCGCCGACTCGAGCGAGTAGTCCTCGACCTCGGCGTCGACCAGGCCGCAGGTCAGATAGCACATCGACTCGAGGCCGAACAGGTAGGTGACCATCCAGGCGATCTTGTCCTGGACGAGCTCGAAGTCGGCCAGCGGGCGGTCGAACTGGCGCCGCTCCTTGACGTGGGCGATCGCCAGGTCGATCAGGCCCTTCGTCGCGCCGACCGACCCGGTGCCGAGGCCGATCCGCCCGTTGTTGAGCACCTGCATCGCGATCCGGAAGCCGTCGCCGGGCTCGCCGAGCACGTTCTCGGCCGGGACCTTGACGTCGTTGAAGTACAGGCGCCGCAGGTCGTTGCCGCGCAGGCCCATGGTGTCGAAGCGCTCGCCGACCTCGAACCCCTTCATCCCCTTCTCGAGGATCAGCGCGATGTGGCGGTCCTTGCCGTCCACCTCGCAGCGGGCGAAGGTCGTGAAGACCTCGCCCTTCGATCCGTTGCCGATGTAGCGCTTCTCGCCGTTCAGCACCCATGAGCCGTCGGGCTGGGCCACCGCGCGCGACTGGATGTTGTAGGCGTCCGAGCCCGCCTCGGGCTCGGTGAGGGCGAAGCCGGCCAGCTTGCGGCCGCTGGCGAGGTCGGGCAGGAAGCGCTCCTTCTGCTCCTCGGATCCGTACATGTGGATGCCCTTGAAGCCGATCGACTGGTGGACCCCGAGCACGATCGAGAGCGTCGCGTCGATCTGGGCGAAGGTCTCGAAGATGCGCGCGTAGCCGGTCTGCGAGAGGCCGCACCCGCCGTACTTCTCGTCGACGTAGAGGCCGCAGAGCCCCGCCTCGCCAAGCTCGCGGATCGTGTCGTCGCCGAGCCAGCGATCCTCCTCGATCTTGCGGTGGTCCATGCGCGCGCCGATCTCACGCGCGGCGGCGTTCAGCTCTCGGATCCGCTCCTGCTCGTCGGGATCGGGCTGCGGCCACGGAAACACCATGTCCTCGTGGATCTCGCCGAGGAAGAGCGACTTGGTGAACGACGAGACGGCGCTCTCGGGCTTGTCCTCGGTCTGGGCCTCGGTGGCCGCTTCCACGCTCGCACCCTACCCCCTGACGGGCATGGATACGCGGGGCCGGGATCGCTCCCGGCCCCGCGTTACCCCGCTTGCCTCAGCGCCCTGCGCGCTAGAGGCAGCTCGCGGTCGCGACCAGGGTGCGGTCGACACCGACGTCGTTACCGCCCTTGACCGTGACCGTCTCGGCGGCGTGGTCGAGGATGACCTCGGAGAGAACGAGCTCATCTCCCGCGCCCTCGCCGGACCAGTGGCCAGCACCGCTGAGCAACTCCTCGCCGGCGCCGCAGCTCGCGGTCACCGAGTCGAAGTTGTAGTTCGCGTTCTGGCCGGTCCCGCCGGAGACCACAACCGCGTTCGAGTGGTTGTGGATCCCGTCGCCGATCTCCTGCGCACCGACCGAGGCCGGGGCCAGGTCGTTGCTCTGGAGCGTGTCGCCGGCGACGTCCGCGCCGGTGATCGCCTGGTCGGCGATGTCGTTCGACAGCAGCGTCTCGTTCTGGACGTCGTTGCTGGTCAGCGTCTCGTCGATGACGTCGCTGCTCGCGACGGCGGCGTCGTCCTTGAGATCGATGCTCTTCACCGACTCGTTCTTGATGTCACCCGAGTTCACCGTCTCGGTGCCCGGTAGCGCGAGCGCGGCGCCCGAAAGGGCGGCGAACAGCGCGACGAGGCTGACGACGAGCGCCGGCGCCTGCTGCCAGCGGCTGGATCGGGGTCGTGTGGTGGTGCTCTGATCACTCATTGGGAACCTCCCTGGATTGACTTCATTCCCGTGCGCGGATGGTGCGGGCGCCGGGCCGTCGTTCCCAGGGGTCCAGGGAGTGGAAGGACGCCGCCCGGGGTGTGGTCGTTTTCAGTCCTGGGTGGAGGTCCAGCCGTCGCCGAGCAGTCCCTCGGGCTCGATCTCGACCCCGGTCGACTCGAGGAAGCGGCTGACCATGTTGTAGTAGGCGATGCAGAGGATCAGCTCGGCGGCTCCGGCCTCGCCCCAGCGTTCGACCAGCGCCGCGAAGGCCTCGTCGGAGATCCGCACGTCGCGGCTGATCTCGGTCGCCGCCCGGTAGGCGAGGGCGCCGTCGGCGTCGAGGGCCGACGGATCTCCGGCGCGGATCGCCTCGATCTCGTCGGCGGACACGCCGGCCGTGGCGGCGAGTTGCTCGTGCTGGGCCCACTCGTATGCGGCGCCGGTCTGTCGCGCGACGCCGAGGATCGCGATCTCGCGGTTGCGGGCGTCGATCTCCGGCCCGCCGAGCAGCGATCCGCCGAGCTGCAGGAACGGCCGGAAGCTCCCCGGGACCGCGGCGACGGCGCGAAAGACGTTCAGCGGCGGCAGCCCGGCGAGCGCGGCGCGGACCTCCTCGGGCAGGTCCTCGTCCGCGGGCAGCGGCAGCGAGGGCGCCATCAGCCCTCGAGCATGCGCTCGAGCGACGCCCGGTGATACGGCCACGGCTTGCCCTTGCTCGCCCGTCCGGAAGGGTCGAACTCGCGGGTCAGCGCCAGGCCGGCAACCGTGTTCATCGCGACCGCGAGCTTGCGGTCGAAGCCGGGCTCGGCGCCGAGCTCGCCGGCGACCTCCGCCGACAGGCGCGCCATGTTCGCGTGGATCCGCTTCTCGACCGGGACCAGGCGCTCACGCAGCTCCTCGTCCTCGGCCGCCGCGACCCAGAGCTTGACCGCGACCGTGAACACCGGGCTCGAGAAGTCCTCCCACAGCAGGTCGAGCAGCGC
The DNA here is from genome assembly GCA_963811505.1 of uncultured Solirubrobacterales bacterium. Classification (GTDB taxonomy): domain Bacteria; phylum Actinomycetota; class Thermoleophilia; order Solirubrobacterales; family 70-9; genus WHSW01. The sequence continues at coordinate 159,980 of CAWERC010000005.1, forward strand.
CCGCAGGCGGGTCTCCCGGTCGGCCGGCAGCTCGCGGGCGCGGTCGCGATAGCGCTCGACCCGCTGCTCGGCGAGCCGTTCGAAGGCGCAGGTGACCAGGTCGACGCGGTGGGGGAAGTGGTGGCTCTGCGCCCCCTGCGAGACGCCGGCCAGCTCGGTGATGCGGCGGATCGTCGTGCCGGCGTAGCCGACCTCGATCAGGCTCTCGACCGTCGCGTCCAGCAGTCGCCCGCGGGTCTCCTCGCGGCGCTCGGACTGGCTGCGGCGCGGCCGCGCGGCCGTGCGCTGGCTCAAGCTACCTCCGCCAAGCCGTCCTTGATCACGAGGGCGCCGGCGTCGTTGGCGGTCTCGTAGGCGTAGCGGCCTTCGCCGAGGTCCCAGATCGACGTGGTGATCGTCTGCTCGGGCAGCGCGATGCTGGCGAAGCGGACCGCGAGGCGCCGAAGCCGCGTCGGATCGTCGGGGCACGCGTGCTCGATCGCCGCGACCGAGGTGAAGGCCATCGTGCAGAGGCCGTGGATGATGATCCCCGGCATGCCGACCGCCTTCGCGAACTCCTCGTCGAGGTGGATCTGCATCGGGTCGCCGGAGGCCTCGGCGTAGCGGAACGTCTGGTCGGAGTCGAAGGTCTGCTCGACCGCCGCGTCCGGCTCGCGCTCGCGCAACGCCTGATCGAAGGCGTGACCGGGGGCCTCGTCGCCGACCTCCTCGGCGCCCTGGGCCCCGCGGACGAAGGTGGTCATGAACTGCTCGACGACCAGGTCGCCGCCGGCCTCGCGGGTCTCGGCGCGGGTGACGACGGTGACCCCGGAGGAGCGCTGGCGCATCCCGATCGGTGTCGCCGTCGTGCTCAGCGTCATCCCGGGCTCGATCGGGCGGTGGTAGTGGAAGTCCTGCTCGCCGTGAAGGATCGCGCCGAGCAGCTCGCCCGGGATCACCTGCATGCTCGCCATCCCCGCGGCCTGGAAGGCCGGCACGATCGCGAACACGGGCGGGGCGATCTCGCCCGCGGCGTGCGGCGCGATCGTGTCGTTGGTCGCGGCGGCGTAGGCGGCGATTCGCTCCTTCGTCACCTCGAATTCGACCGGGTTGCCGGGGGTGCCGATGGCGTCGGCCTTGAACTGGGGCGCGGTCTCGGTAGTCATGCCTGGAACCTAACAAACCGGGCGCCCGTTCTGTATCTTTGGCGACCCATCTGAACGAAGGAGAACGATGAGCGCGCGGACGTTTGTGATCGGCGTCGGGATGACGAAGTTCGACAAGCCCGGGACCAAGGAGGGCGACTATCCCGACTGGGCCAAGGAAGCGGGCGAGCGGGCGCTGGCCGACGCCGGGATCCCCTACGACGACGTCGAGCAGGCCTACGCCGGTTACTGCTACGGGGACTCCACCTACGGCCAGCGGGCGCTGTACCAGCTCGGGCTGACCGGGATCCCGATCGTCAACGTCAACAACAACTGCTCGACGGGCTCGTCGGCGCTCTTCCTCGCCCGCCAGGCGGTCCGCGGCGGGATCGCCGACTGCGCGCTCGCCGTCGGCTTCGAGAAGATGGAGAAGGGCTCGCTCGGGATCAAGTACACCGACCGCACCAACGCGATCGACAAGCACGCGATCGCGATGTTCGCGCTGCGCGACCCCGAGGAGTCGCCGGCGGCACCGCAGATGTTCGGCAACGCCGGGCGCGACCACATGGAGAAGTACGGCTCGGAGCCCGACCACTATGCGTGGATCGGGTGGAAGAACCACAAGCACTCGGTGAACAACCCGTACGCGCAGTTCCAGGACGAGTACACGCTCGACGAGATCAAGGACGCGCGGATGATCCACGCGCCGCTCACCAAGCTGCAGTGCTCGCCGACTTCCGACGGCTCCGCCTGCGCGATCGTGGCCTCCGAGCGCTACGTCGACGAGCACGACCTCTGGGAGCAGGCGGTGGAGATCGCCGGTCAGGCGATGGTCACGGACCTTTCCTCGACGTTCGCCGACGACACCGACTGCATCAAGATCGTCGGCTACGACATGTCGAAGCAGGCGGCCGAGCGCGCCTACGAGGAGGCCGGCGTCGGCCCCGACGATGTCGACGTGGTCGAGCTGCACGACTGCTTCTCGGCCAACGAGCTCATCACGTACGAGGCGCTCGGCCTCGCCGCCGAGGGCGAGGGCCACAAGCTGGTCGACGCCGAGGCGACGACCTACGGCGGCGACGGGCCGGTCGTCAACCCGTCGGGCGGGCTGATCTCCAAGGGCCATCCGCTCGGGGCGACCGGGCTCGCGCAGTGCTCGGAGCTCACCTGGCAGCTGCGCGGCGAGGCCGACAAGCGCCAGGTCGACGGCGCCGAGGTCGCGCTCCAGCACAACATCGGCCTCGGCGGCGCCGCCGTGGTCTCGGTCTACAAGCCGGCCACGGCGTAGGCAGATGAGCGCCGAGGCGAGCCTGGGCGCCGCCGCGGCGCTCACCGATCTCGACCGGTTCTCCGACGGGCCGCCGCACGGGGTCTTCGACGGGCTCCGCGATCAGCCGCCCGCGGACACCGGCCGGGGGCCCGAGGGCAACCGGATGTGGTCGGTGTGCAGCCACGCCGCGATCGCGGCGATCAGCCGCGACACAGCGACCTTCTCCTCCTATGAGGCGGGCATCTTCCCGCACTCCGACCAGGTCAACCCGCTCGACGTGAACCGCAACCTGCTGCTGTTCAAGGACCCGCCCGAGCACACCAAGTACCGCAAGATCCTGCAGACGGCGTTCATCCCGCGGTCGGTGGCGGCGCTCGAGGGCGACGTCCGGGGGATCGTCACGGAGGTCCTCGACGGCGTGATCGAACAGGGGCAGTGCGACTTCGTCGCCGACGTTGCCGTGCCTATCCCGCTGCGGACGCTGGCGATGCTGATGGGGCTGCCCGACCACGACCTGCCGAAGATGGAGGACTGGATCACCCGGATCGAGGAGGCCCAGATCTCACCGGAGCCCGCCGAGGCGATGCCGGTGCTGGGGGAGATGTCCGCGTACCTGGCCGAGCAGATCGCCGCGCAGAAGGAGGCCGGCGGTGACAGCCTGGTGACCACGCTCGCCGAGGCCGAGGTCGACGGCGAGCGGCTCACCGACGCGGAGATCCTCGTCTTCTTCGCCCTGCTCGTCTTCGCCGGCAACGACACGACCCGCAACACGATGTCGGGCGGGATGAGAGCCCTGCTCGACCACCCCGACCAGCTCGAGCTGCTCGCCCGCGAGCCCGAGCGGATCGAGGCCGCGGTCGAGGAAATCCTGCGCTGGACCTCGGTCGTCAACTACTTCTGCCGCACCGCCACCGCCGAGGCCGAGCTCGCCGGCCGCGAGATCGGCGCCGGCGACAAGGTGATGATGTGGTACGCGGCGGGCTCGCGCGACCCCGACGTGAACGACGAGCCGCACCGCTTCGACGTCACCCGCGCCGAGCCGGCGCACATGGCGTTCGGCGGGGGCGGGCGCCACTTCTGCCTCGGCGCCGGGCTCGCCCGGCTCGAGCTGCGGGTCGCCTTCGAGGAGATCCTCCGCCGGCTGCGCGACATCCGCCCGGCGGGCGAGCCCGAGCGCCTGCGCTCGAACTGGGCCAACGCCCTGACCAAGCTTCCGATCGAATTCAAACCAGGACCTCCAAGGAGCTGAACGCATGACGACCACGCTGGCCCGAATCGACGGCCTGACCGACGAGCAGCGCGACTTCCAGCAGGCGATCGCCGACTTCTGCGAGCGCGAGCTGGGGACCAAGGAGCAGCGCGAGCGGGCGACCAACGGATACACCGAGCTGCACAACCAGGAGATCTACGAGAAGCTCGCCGAGCTGGGCTGGCTCGGGGTCTCGATCGACGAGGCCTACGGCGGTTCGGGCGGCGGCATCGTCGACGCGTGCATCTTTCTCGAGGGATTCATGCGCGGCCGGATCCCGATCGCCGGCTACGGCGTCAGCCTGATCGTCGCCGGCGCCTACCAGCGCTTCGGCACCGAGGAGCAGAAACAGGAGATCCTCGGCGGGATCACCCGCGGGCGCGTGGAGGCGATCGCGATGTCGGAGCCCGAGGCGGGCTCTGACGTCGGCAACCTCTCATGCCGCTGCGATCGCCAGAACGGCGGCTTCGTGCTCAACGGCCAGAAGACCTGGATCTCGGCAGCCCACATCGCGGACCACATCCTCGTCATCGCCCGCTCGGACAGCTCGGGTGGCAAGCACGAGGGCCTGACGATGGTCTCGGTGCCGACCGACGCGGAGGGGGTCGAGATCCGCGGGATCGAGACGATGGGCGGCAAGGAGGTCAACGACGTCTTCCTGACCGACTGCTACATCCCGGAGGAGCGGGTCCTCGGCCAGGTCGACGGCGCCTGGATGCAGCTGATGGCCGGGCTCAACGTCGAGCGGCTGATCCTGGCCGCGAGCGCGCTCGGGATCGCGCAGCGGGCATTCGACGACACGCTCGCCTACATCAAGGAGCGCAAGCAGTTCGGGCGGCCGATCGGCAGCTTCCAGGTGCTCAAGCACCGGATCGCCGACCTGGCGACCGAGCTCGAATGCACCCGTCTGCTCGTGTACGACGTCGCCCGCAAGGTCGACGCCGACCCCGACCAGCTGCTCCCGCGCGAGGCCTCCATGGCGAAGCTGAAGGCGACCGAGGTCGCGAAGAAGGCGGCGCTCGAGGGGATGCAGATGATGGGTGGCTACGGCTACGCGACCGAGTACGACATGGAACGCTACGTGCGGACGACGCTGGTGATGTCGATCTACGGGGGCACCAACGAGATCCAGCGCGAGATCATCTCGAAGACGTTCGGCCTCTAAGCAGGGCTGAGGGGGCAGGATGCCGACGATCCGCCTCGGCGGCGAGACCGGGCCGTTCCCCGGCGACGGCGGCCCCGGCAAGACCGCGCGGCTGCGCAGTCGCGAGGTCGAGGTCGGGGGCATCGCGACCCGGGCGGTCTCCGCGAGCGGCGAGGGAACGCCCGCCGTCCTCCTGCATGGGTGGCTCGACAACGCCGATACCTGGCTCGCGGTCCTCGATCGCCTCGCGGTCGCCAACCGGCCGGCGATCGCCTACGACCTGCCGGGCTTCGGCACCGCGCCCCGCCTGGACAAGGGATCGGTGCTCGACCAGCTGGTCGACTTCGCCGCCGCCGCGGTCACCGAGGTCGCCGAGCGCTCGGAGAGCAAGGTCGTCGTCGCCGGCAACTCGCTCGGCGGCTGGGTCGCGCTGCGGCTCGCCATGGACCCCGACCTGCCCCTCGCCGGGATCGTTCCGATCGGCCCCGCCGGGGTGCGGATGGCGCCCGCCTTCTTCACCCTCGACCGGATTCCGGCCGTCTCGCGGATCATCGGGATGCCCGCGCCGGTCCCGCCCCAGGTCACGCGGTCGGTGGCGGGCCGCCTTTACCGCCAGCTCGCCTTCGCCGATCCCAATGGCGTCGACAAGGCGGTCGTCGATCGTTTCACCCGCTTTCACGTCGATCGACCGCTGATCCGCGAGCGCATCGACTACGCGAAGCGCCTGCGGGCCGAGCTCGACGACCCGTTCGACGGCGAGGCGATCAAGGTCCCGGTGAGCGTGATCTGGGGCGAGGCCGACCGGCTCTGTCCCGCCGAGGGAGCGGAGCTGGTCGCCGAGCTCCTGCCGCACGCCCGGATCGAGATGCTGCCGGGGATCGGCCACACGCCGCAGATCGAGGCGCCCGACGTCGTCGTCGCCGCCATCGCCGAGCTGGCGGGCTGAGCGCGAACGCCGGGGCTATCCTTGGTGGTCGGCTGTCCTTGGGTGCTTTGCCGATTCCCTCCCGCCACTGACAGCGCATTCCTTCGAGGGAATCGAGATGAGGTGCCCACGATGCAATTGACCATCACTGAAGAGCAGCTGGTCACGGCCGCACAGGAACTCGACCAGGATGAGTTCACCCGGGCGGACATAGCCACGAAGCTCGGCGTCGACAAGCCGGAGCTCAAGCAGGCATTCGTCCACGCCCGGAAGGCCGGTCGTCTCGAGAAGGTTCGCGACGACGAGGAGAACACGGGGCACTTTCGCCTCATCTGATGCGCTGGTGACCCGGGGGCGTTGCCGCAGACGTCGCGCGTGCGGCGTTGACCTCGATATTCGAGGCTAACTTCGCACGCAGCGCGATCTTGCGCCCGAGCGCTCATGTCAGGACCCGGCGTCCGTCACCGGTCAAGCAAGGGCTCGACCTCGTCGCCGATCAGGCGGGCCAGCGGCAGCGACGACGTGGCCGCGGGGGAGGGGGCGTTGCGGACGTAGAGGGCCCGCTCCGCCCGGGAGACGAGGAAGTCGTCGACCAACGACCCGTCGCGCCCGACCGCCTGTGCGCGGACGCCGGCCGGGCCGGCGACGAAGTCGCCAGCGCGCAGCTCCGGGACCAGCCCGCGCGCCGCGGCGATCAGCGACCGTCGTGAGGCCGCGTGGCGGACCTCGGTCAGCGCGGCGCGCCAGTGCTGCCGCGCCAGCCTCCAGGTCCCCGGCCAGGCGAGCGTGTCGCGAAGGTCGGCACGCCGCAGCCGGCGCAGCCGGTAGGCGTCGCGCGCCCCGGCGATCAGCGCCGTCGGCCCGAGCAGGACGGCATCGTCCGGCCCGCGGGTCAGGTGGGCGCCGAGGAAGGGCAGCCGCGGGTCGGGGACCGGATAGATGCTGGCGCGAACGAGGTGGGCGCGCTCGGGACGGAGGCGCAGGTAGGCGCCGCGGAAGGGGACGATCCGCGGCTCGGCGGTGGCGCCGGCGGCGCGGGCGAGCCGGTCCGCCCACGCCCCGGCGCAGACCACCACCGCGCGCGCCGCGGTCGTGCCGCGTGCGTGCGTGACCGTGCCGCCCTCGATCCCGCTCACCGGACAGTCCGTGATCACGTGGCCGCCGGCGCGGCGGACGTCGTCGGCGTAGGCGGCCGCGACGCTGCCGAAGTCGACCACCCCGGTGGCCGGCGAGTGCAGGCCGGCGACCCCGGCGGCGTGCGGCTCGAACTCGCGGATCTCGCCGGCGCCGATGCGCCGCAGCCCCGGCACGCGGTTGGCGGCGCCGCGGCGCTCGAGCTCGGCCAGCCGCTCGAGCTCGGAGGCGTCGGTCGCGATCACGAGCTTGCCGGTCCGCCGCGCCTCGATCCCGCGCTCGTCGCAGTACTCGTAGAGCTCGCGGGCGCCGGCGACGCAGAGCCGGGCCTTCAGCGAGCCGGGCTCGTAGTAGATCCCGGAGTGGATGACGCCGCTCGAGTGGGTGGTCTGGTGGGCGGCGATCCGGGGCTCGCGCTCGAGCACGGCGACCGCGAGCCCGTCGTGGCGAAGGGCCAGCTCGCGGGCCACCGCGAGGCCGACGATCCCCGCGCCGACGACTGCCAGGTCGCATTCGCGGGGCGGCTCGGGCGCGGGCACGAATGCGAGACTAGTCGCATGGCGCTGCCCCTCAAGCCTCCGATCGAGCCTCAGCTGGCGCTCTCGCGCAAGACCCTGCCGACGGGGGAGGGCTGGGCCTATGAGCCCAAGTACGACGGCTTCAGGGCGCTCGCCTTCGTCGACGACGGCGAGCTCTTCCTGCAATCGCGAAGCGGCCGCCCGCTGGCGCGCTACTTTCCCGAGCTCGTCTTCCCGGAGGGCCGCTACGTCATCGACGGCGAGCTGCTGATCCTCGGCGAGGACGGGGTCGAGATCTTCGACGCCCTCCAGAACCGCCTGCACCCGGCCGAGTCGCGGGTGCGCATGCTCGCCGAGCAGACGCCCGCCGTCTTTCGCGCCTTCGACCTGCTCGCGGTCGGCGACCACAAGGCGCTCAACGATCCGTTCACAGCCCGGCGCGAGGCGCTCGAGAAGCTGGTCGAAGAGCTGGGGTCGCAAGCCCGGGACCGTCGAGCTCACCCCGCTGGTCGGCGACCCGGCCGAGGCCGAGCCGTGGCTGCAGTCGGGCGAGGGCGTGATCGCGAAGAAGACCGAGTCGCACTACCTGCGCGGCGAGCGCAAGGCGATGGTCAAGATCAAGCGGCTTCGCACGATCGACGCCGTGGTCGCCGGCTGGCGCCCGGGCAAGGAGGAGAACACCGTCGGCTCGCTGATCCTCGGCCTCTACGACAAGAAGGGCGACCTGCACATCGTGGGCCACACCTCCGGGCTGAGGGCGAAGGAGAAGCGGGAGCTGGTCGACAAGCTCGCGCCGTACGAGACCGGCGAGCGCGGCTCGGCCGAGCCGAGCCGCTGGGCCGCCGACCGCGACCTCGAGTGGGTTTCGCTGCGTCCCGAGCTCGTGATCGAGGTCAGCTTCGACCACGTCAGCGCCGGGCGGATCCGCCACGGCTCCAAGATCCTGCGCTGGCGCGACGACAAGCCGCCAGCCGAGTGCAAGCTCGAACAGCTCGACCAGTGACCGGTTAGGGTCGGCTCTCAAACCATTCAAAGGAGGGGTTGGAGATGGACCTGCAGGAGTACCGCGAGACGAGCCTTCAGACCTGGGACGAGATGGCGCCCGGCTGGGAGGACCGCCGCGAGTGGCTGCTCCGGATCACGGGATCGATCAACGAATGGATCCTCGACGGCGTCGACCCGCAGCCGGGGCAGACGATCCTCGACGTCGCCGCCGGCACCGGCGACCTTGGGTTCGGTGCGGCCGAGCGGGTCGGCGAGGAGGGCGGCGTCATCTGCACCGACTTCGCGCCCGAGATGGTCGAGGCGGCGCGGCGCAACGGCCAGGCCCGTGGGCTCGAGAACGTCGAGTACCGGGTCCTCGACGCCGAGCGCATGGACCTGCGCGACGACAGCGTCGACGGCGTCGTCAGTCGCTGGGGCTACATGCTGATGGCCGATCCGGCCGCGGCGCTGAGCGAGACCCGCCGGGTGCTGCGCGACGACGGCACGCTGGCGTTCGCCGTCTGGCAGACGCCCGACCGCAACGCGTGGGCGGCGTTCCCGGGGATGGTCCTGGTTCAGCGGGGGCACATGCCGCCGCCCGAGCCCGGCGCCCCCGGGATATTCGCCCTCGGTGAGCAGGAGCGGCTCCGCGAGCTGGTCACGGGCGCCGGCTTCGGTGACCCCGAGATCGAGGAGCTGACGTTCGAGTGGCGCTACGCCGCCGACGACCTCTGGGAGACGCTGACCAAGCTCGCCGGACCGCTGGCGAGGGTGATCAAGGCGCTGCCCGAGGACGAGAGGGCCGAGACCCGCGCCGCGATCGAGGAGAGCCTCGAGCAGTTCCGCGATGGCGACGAGCTCGCCGTCCCGGCCGCCTGCTGGGGGGTCGTCTCCCGCTAGAGCGTCAGATACATCACGTGCAGGCCGACATAGCGGCCGTCGGGGAGGCGAAACGCCTCCGGCACCGTGCCGATGATCTCGAAGCCCAGCGATCGCCAGAGTCCGACGGCCCGCTCGTTCGTTTCGACCACCGCGTTGAACTGAATCGCCCGGAAGCCCAGCCGCCTCGCCCAGTCGATCACCGACTGGCCGAGCGCCCGCCCAGCTCCGCGGCCGGCGTAGGAGGGATCGACCATGAAGCTGGCGCTGGCGACATGGCCCCCGGGCCCGTCGCGGTTGGCGTAGGCGTTCGCGGTCCCGATCAGCCGGTCGCCTTGGGTGGCGACGAACGTCACCCCGGGCGGGCCGACCATCCACATCGACCTCGCCTCCGCCTCGCTCATCTCCGGGTCGTAGGCGTAGGTCTCGCCGGCGGCCACGATCTCCCGGAAGAACGGCCAGATCGCCTCCCAGTCGGCGGCCTCGGCCTCGCGGACGTCCACCTCGGTCTCAGGTCTTCTTCGCCCGGCTCGGCTGGACGCGCTTCGGCTCGTCCTTCTGCTTGCGGAAGTGGGGCGGCCAGGGCGCGTCGCCGAGCCCTTCGGCCTCGTCGCGGTCGGCGAGCTCCAGCAATGAGTCGAGCGAGTGGTGGATGTCGTCGATCGTCGCCGACGGGTCGCCGCGCTCGGCGAGCCGCGTCGGGACGGTCTCGAGGCGGAGCTCGGCCGGGTCGACGTCGGGCACCTCGTCCCACTCGACCGGGGTCGAGACGCGCGCGTCGGGGACCGGGCGCACCGACCAGGCGGAGGCGACGGTGCGGTCGCGTGCGTTCTGGTTGTAGTCGACGAACACGCCGTGGCGCTCCTCCTTCCACCACTTTGAGGTGGCGAGCTCGGTCCGCCGCTCGACCTCGCGCGCCAGGGCCAGCGCCGCGCGGCGGACCTCGGTGAACGACGACTTCGGCTCGATCCGGACGTTGACGTGGATCCCGCGCGAGCCCGACGTCTTCGGGAATCCCAGCAGGCCGTGGTCGGTGAGCGTCTCGTGGACGACCATGGCCACTCGTCTGACCTCGTCAAAGCTGGATTCGGGCGTCGGGTCGAGGTCGACCCTCAGCTCGTCGGGGCAGTTGAGGTCGGCGCGCCGCGCCGGCCACGGGTTGAAGTCGATCACGCCGAGGTTCACCGCCCAGACCAGATGGGCGGCGTCGTTGGCGACCAGCTCGGTGGCGCTGCGGCCGCTGGGGAACTTGACGGTCGCCGTCTCGAGCCAGTCGGGCGCGTTCTTCGGCACCCGCTTCTGGAAGAAGAACTCGCCGGTGATCCCCTCGACGAAGCGCTTCATCGTCGTCGGGCGCTCGCGCAGGTGCAGGCAGGCGGCGTCGGCTACCGCGAGGTAGTACTCGGCGAGGTCGCGCTTCGTGTGGCCGGGTTCGGGGAAGTAGACCTTGCCCGGGCTGGAGAGCCGCACCTCGCGCCCTGCCGCCTCGATTGTGATCGCTTCCTTCGCCACTGCTGGATCTTCGCAAGGCCTGTGGCGATAGGGTCGTCGTGTGGCGATGCTGATCCTGGAGGCGATCGGACCGCGCGGCGAGGAGCTGGCGATGGCCGCCGGCAAGGCGCGCGATATCGCGGTCGGCTGGGACTCGGAGTTCGACTCGGCGACGTTCGACGCCGATGGGATCGACGAGACCGAGCTCGAGGCCGTGATCTTCGAGGAGCTGGACGCTCAGGACCCGGAGTGGCGTAGCCACCTGCAGCTCGTCGAGTAGAGGGGAGTCTCAAATGAACCTGATGGGCACCATCGAGAGCACCTTCTCGAAGGTCAACGCGACCGTTTTTCGCCAGGTGAACCGGGCCACCGACTGGTGGAACCTGCCGACGCCGATCGCCCTGCTCAACCTGCGCGCGCACCGCGACGACCTGCGCGAGCACAACCTCTACGACACCGAGGCGCCGCGCGAGAACGGCGGTACGGCGACCGAGGACCTGCCCGCGTACCGCACCTACGACGGCTCTCGGCAGGATCCGATCGACCCGAAGATGGGCATGGTCGGCAGCCGCTTCGGCCGCAACGCGCCGACCGACGCGACCGCCCCGGAGCCGCTGCCCGAGCGGATGCAGCCGAGCCCGCGCGAGGTCGCCAACCGGCTGCTGCTGCGGCGCGAGTTCATCCCAGCGACCAGCCTCAACGTGCTCGCGGCCTGCTGGATCCAGTTCCAGAACCACGACTGGTTCGGCCACGGCGAGAACGCCCCCGACACCTACATCGACATCGAGCTCGACGAGAACGACGAGTGGCCCGAGGGCACGACGATGAAGCTGCGGGCGACCAGCCCCGACCGGACGCGGACCTGGAAGTCGGGCCTGCCGCCGACCTACGTGAACACGGTCACCCACTGGTGGGATCTCTCCCAGGTCTACGGCTCGACCGAGGAGCGCAATCGCGAGCTGCGTTCGGGCGAGGACGGCAAGCTGAAGCTCGACGACGGGATGCTCCCCAACGAGGACGACCCCCATCTCGACGGCGTCGACCTGACCGGGTTCTCCGACAACTACTGGATCGGCCTGTCGCTCCTGCACACGCTGTTCGTAAAGGAGCACAACTCGATCTGCGACCACCTCAAGGGCTCGTACCCGACCTGGGACGACGAGCGACTCTTCCTCACCGCGCGGCTCGTCAACTCGGCGCTGAGCGCGAAGATCCACACGGTCGAGTGGACCCCGGGGATCCTCGCCAACCCGGTGCTCGAGCGGGCGATGAACGCGAACTGGTACGGGATCCTGCCGCGCTGGGTACGGCAGAAATTCGGCCACGTCGGCACCGAGATGATCGGCGGCGTCGTCGGCTCCGACCAGGAGCATCACGCGGCGCCCTACGCGATCACCGAGGAGTTCGTCTCCGTCTACCGCCTGCACCCACTGCTGCCCGACGACTACGAGATCCGCGACCACCGTACCGGCGAGCTTGTCGCCGAGACCGACTTCGACCCGATCCAGGGCCACGGCACCCGCCCGACGATCCTCGAGCACGGCTGGTCGAACCTGCTCTATTCGTTCGGCATCGCGCACCCGGGCGCGATCACCCTGCGCAACCACCCGAAGGCGCTCTCCAACCACGTTCGCCTGAACGGCGACCGGGTCGACCTGGGGACGATCGACATCGCCCGCGACCGCGAGCGCGGCGTTCCCCGCTACAACGACTTCCGCGAGCGGCTGCGCAAGAAGCGGATCACCAAGTTCGAGGACCTCACCGACGATCCGGAGCTCGCGGAGGAGATCCGCGACGTCTACGACGACGACATCGACCGCGTCGACCTCCAGGTCGGGATGCTCGCCGAGCCGCTGCCGCCGGGGTTCGGCTTCTCGGACACCGCCTTCCGGATCTTCATCCTGATGGCCTCGCGGCGCCTCCGATCCGACCGCTTCTTCACCAACGACTACTCGGAGGACGTCTACACGCCCGAGGGACTCGCCTGGGTCGAGGGCACGACGATGGTCGACGTCCTGCTGCGCCACCATCCGGAGCTCGCCCCGGCGCTCGACGGCTGCGAGAACGCGTTCGCGCCCTGGCGCCGGCTGGCGTGAGCGGAGCCGGGTGAGCGCGCCGAGCGGCGCATCGCTGTACGAGAACGCGCGCTTCAACGCGCTCGTGATCGTCCCCAACGCGCTGCAGGGCGTCTTCAAGCCGCGGCGCAACGCCGTCGCGGCGGCGACCGCCGCGAACCTGGACGGGCACGCGATCGGCCTGCTCGCCGGGATGCGGCGGGGCCACTCGGGTGGCCCGGTCTGGGTCCGCGTCGTCCGTGACCGGGCGCTGCTGCTGCTCACCCCGGCCGACGTCCACCGGGCGCTCGAGGCGTCGCCGGACCCGTTCGCGTCCGACCCGAAGCCGAAGAAGGACGGGATGACCGCCTTCCAGCCGGACGCGCTGACGATCTCTCGCGGCGAGAACTGGCGGAAGCGCCGCGCGTTCACCGAGGCGGTGCTCGACACGGGCGGCCCGCTCGAGGGGCTCGCCGAGCGCTTTGCCGGGGTCGCCGCCGAGGAGGCGGACGCGCTCGCCCTGGCCGAGCACGCCGAGGGCAAGGACGAGCTGCGCTGGGACCCGTGGAACGAGGCCTTCCGCAGGATCGCGCGCCGCGTCATCCTCGGTGACTCGGCCGCCGACGACGCCGACATCTCCGAGCGGCTCGGGGAGATGATGGGCGAGGCGAACGGGATGCCCGGCAAGCCGTCCGCGCGCTATCCGGGCCTGATCTCGAGGCTCGGCGAGTACGTCGCCGCGGCCGAGGAGGGGAGCCTGGTCAGCCGCTTCGCCGCGGCTCCGGCCGACGCCGAGACCAAGCCGGTCGCCCAGCTGCCGCACTGGCTGTTCGCGACCGGCGACACGCTGGCGATCAACGCCTACCGCGCGCTCGCCCTGCTCGCCACCCATCCGGCGCAGCGCGAGCGGGCGCTCGAGGACCCGGCTTATCTGGAGGCGTGCCTGGAGGAGGCGATGCGGCTCTGGCCGACGACCAAGATGCTCGCCCGGGAGACGCTCGCCGAGACTGAGTGGGGCGGCGTCAGCGTCCCGGCCGGGACCCAGGTGCTGATCCCCAACACGTTCCTGCACCGCGACCGCGAGCGCCACGATTGGGCCGACCGCCTCGTCCCGGAGCGCTGGCTCGACGGCTCGGCCGCCGGCGACTGGTCGTTCAACCACTTCAGCCGCGGCCCGCAGGGCTGCCCGGGCACGGCGATCGCGCGCCTGGCCGGCAGCGCCGCGCTGTCGACGCTCCTGCGCGGGCGCGAGGTCGAGCTGGTCTCGACCTCACTCGACCCGGCCAAGCCCCTGCCGGCGATGCTGGACTTCTTCGCGCTGCGCTTCCGGCTGGGCTAGCGGCGGGCCCCGCCGCGAGGAGGACGGCGCAGGCGGGCGCGCCGGCCGGAGGCGTTCTCGTCGATCGGCGGTCTGCCGTAAGTGATCGACTGGCGTGAGACCGGCATCTTCGGCGGTTCGGGTGCGTCCTGCTGCGGGCGCGGGCGATTGGCGGCGTCCTTCATCGATGGCTCCATCTCACTTCCCTGCGGAGTAGGTGGCTCGAGGGGCGGAGGGAAGCGCAAAGAACCCGGCGAACTCACACCGAGTCTACGCGCCCCGATAGCTTCCACGCCGGTGGACCTCGAGACGCTGACCTACGAGCGCGACGGGCGGATCGCGCGGATCACGCTGAACCGGCCCGAGCGCGGCAACGGGATCACGATCGAGATGCCGCGCGAGCTGGCCGATTGCGTCGAGCGGGCCAACCTCGACCCCGAGGTGCACGTGATCGCCCTCGCAGGCAACGGCACCGGCTTTTGCGGCGGCTACGACCTGGTCGCAAGCGCCGAGCGGATGGCTGAGCGCGGCTTCGGCGAGGGCAGCGAGGGCTCGCCCCTCGACCCATCCGTAATCGGCCGGAACCACGACCCCGCCGGCACCTGGGACCCGGTGATCGACTTCCAGATGATGTCGCGCAACGTCCGCGGCTTCATGAGCCTGTTCTGGTCGGAGAAGCCGGTGGTCTGCAAGGTGCACGGCTACTGCGTCGCCGGCGGCACCGACATGGCGCTCTGCTCGGACCTGCTGGTGGTCGAGGACGTGGCGAGGATCGGCTACCCGCCGGCGCGGGTGTGGGGGGTGCCGACGACGGCGCTCTGGGCCCACAAGATCGGCCCCACGCGGGCGAAGCGCCTGCTGCTCACCGGCGACTCGATCTCCGGCCGCGAGGCGGTCGACTGGGGGTTGGCCACCGACTGGGCGCCTGCCGCCGAGCTCGACGCGGCGTTCGAGTCGCTGCTCGAGCGCGTCGCGCGGCTCCCGGTCAACCAGCTCGTCATGCACAAGCTGCTCGTCAACCAGGTGGTCGCCGCCCAGGGTCTGTACTCGACCCAGGTCCTCGGCACCTTCTTCGACGGGATCGCGCGCCACACGCCAGAGGGCTTCGACTTCGTCCGCCGCGCCGCCGATGCCGGGTTCAAGCAGGCTGTCCGGGACCGCGACGAGCCGTTCGGCGACTTCGGGCTGCCCGGCAAGGCCGCTTCCGAGTGAAGGTCCTGATCACCAGCTCGCGGATGCCGTTCGCGCTCGGCATGGTGCGCCAGCTCGCCGACGCCGGGCACGAGGTCTACGCCGCCGACGACTACGGCGAGGCGCCGGGCAGCCACTCGAAGTACCTCGCCGGCCACTTCGTCTACCCCTCGTCGCGCAACGACACCGAGGCCTTCATCGACGCGCTCGAGCGGATCATCGCCGAGGCCGGGATCGACGTCGTCGTGCCCGCCTTCGAGGAGGCGTTCTTCATCTCGACCCAGCGCGACCGGCTCGGCCAGGGGGCGACGATCTTCGTCGCCCAGTTCCCCGCGCTGGCGCGGTTGCACGACAAGTCCGCGTTCGAGAAGCTCGTCCGTGACCTCGGCCTGCCGATCCCCGAGACGGTCGTCGTCACCTCCGACGCAGAGCTTGCCGCCGCGATCGAGCGCTTCGACCGCTACTTCGGCCGCGCGGTCTTCTCCCGCGGGGGCGTCGACCTGCTCACCAACGCTGGGCCGCTCGCCGGTCATCTCGACCCCGCCGAGGTGCACCCGACCGAGCAGCTGCCCTGGCTGATCCAGCCGTTCGTCGAGGGTGAGACGGTCTGCACCTACTCGACCGTCCACGACGGGGTCGTCAGCTCGCACCTGATGTACCGGATCCCGCGCCAGTGGCATCACTCGACCGGGATCCAGTTCGAGTCCATCGACGCGCTCGAGTCGCTGCGCCTGATCGAGCCGATCGTCGCGAAGCTCGGCTACACGGGCCAGATCTCCTTCGACTTCCTGGTCACCGACGACGGGCTCAGCTTCGTCGAGTGCAACCCCCGGGCGACCGATGGAGCGCTGCTGCTGCCGCCGGACCAGATCGCTCGAGGCCTGTTCGACGCCGACGCGGACACCTTCCTGCTGCCGCCCGGCGAGACCGCGCAGCTCGACCTGGCGCTGGTGGGCGACGCCTTCTCCGATCATCTGACGCGCTTTCCGGAGACGATCCGCGATCTCGCCCGGGTTCGCGACGCCGGCGACGGCTGGCACGACCCGCTGCCGACGCTCTACTCGGCCTTCTCGCTCGCGCACTTCGCCGGGGTCAGCGTCCGCGAGCACGCCCAGATCCAGGATGCGATGGACGCCGATATGACCTGGGACGGCGAGGCGATCAAGGGGATGTCGGACGAGGACGCGAAGCTGCTCGCCGAGCTGACCGGCGGCTGAGCACCACGGCGAACGCGATCCCGAAGCAGTCGATTACGAAGTCGAGCGGATCCGAGTCGCGGCCCTCGACGAAGCTCTGGTGCCACTCGTCGCCGGCCGCGTAGAGCGCGCTGATAGCGGTCGCCGCGATCAGCCCCCGGCGGCCGAAGTGCGGCACCAGCGCCCAGATCCAGAGCGTCGCCAGGACCGCGTACTCGGTGAAATGCGCGACCACGCGGGTGAACGCCGGCAGCTCCGGCCCGACCTGCTCCTGGGCGGACAGGTAGAAGATCAACGCCATCAGCGCCAGCGGCGCCACGGCCCGGACCGCGGGCTTCGCCGTCACCGGCTCAGGCGCGCAGCTCGTCGAACAGGCGGCGCCACCGCTGCTCGTCGTGCTCGGCCGGCAGCTGGAGCGTGATCCTGGTCGCGATGTCCCCGTAGCGGCGCTTGACCTCGGCGATCGCCTCCTCGGGCGTGCCGACGACGGCGAAGGTCCCGACCAGCTCGTCGTCGATCAGCTCCGACATCCGGTCCCACTCGCCCCGCTTCGTCATCCCGCGCAGCTCCTCCTGCAGGTCGCCCCAGCCATGCAGGTCGAGCACCGGGCGATACGCCGGGGTCGAGCCGTAGAAGGCGATCTGCTGCTTGACCATGGCGACCCCCGCCGCGATCTCCTCCTCGGAGTCGGCGGCCACCACCATCGCCGGCGCGGTGATCTCGAACCCGTCCCGGTCGCGTCCCGCCTTCGCCCAGCCACGCTCGAGCGCCGGCAGGGTCGCCTCACGCACGTAGCGCTCGGTCGAGAAGGCGTGCACGAGCACCCCGTCGGCGACCTCGCCCGCGGTCTCGGTCATCAGGGGCCCAACGGCGGCGACCAGGATCTTCGGGTTGCCGTGCGGGTTCGGGCCCGGGTTGAAGAACGGCGCCATCAGCGTGTGGGTGTAGAAGTCGCCCTCGAAGTCGAGCGACCCGTCGGTCGCCCAGGCCTCCCAGATCGCCCGGATCGCCAGCACGAACTCGCGCATCCGCGCCGCCGGCTTCGACCACGGCATCGAGTAGCGCCGGGTGATGTGGGCCTTGATCTGCGAGCCGAGCCCGAGCATGAATCGGCCCCCTGACAGCGCCTGGACGTCGTTTGCCTGCAGGGCGACGGTCATCGGGTTGCGGGCGAAGGCGACCGCGATCGAGGTGCCGAGCTCGATCCGCTCGGTGCGCTCGGCCGCGATCGCGCAGGCGAGAAAGGGATCGATCTGGGTCTCGAACGCCAGCCAGCCGTCGTAGCCGTCGCGCTCCGCCTGCACCGCCGCCGCGCCGGCAGCTTCCAGGGTGGGCTGGTAAGTGCCCGCGTCGACCTTCACGCGCGGGACTCTATGCGGCGCGCCTGGGCACCGACGGTCGGCTACCGCTCGACCAGCTTGATTTTCTTGCTCTTGGTGTCGGACGGACCGCAGTCGGGGATGTAGGTGACCTTGGCCTTCACCTTCGCCTTGCCCGTCTTGCTCAGTCGCGTCTTCGCCCCGCCCCGCGGCTTAACCGGCAGCGTTAGCTTGCCCGCCTCCACCGGCCCCTTGTGCTGGCCCTGCACCTTTTTTGTCTTGTCGAGGTAGAGCTCGCCGGGGCCCACGGGCAGCTTGACCGTCAGCTTCGCCAATCCGCGCTCCTTGTCGAGCTTCGCCTTGCTTACGCGGATCTCATATGAGGGGGGCGGCCCGGGGTCGCTTGATGGGGGTGGGCCGAGGGCGTCGACCGCCACGCCGTAGGTGTTCGCATCGCGAATGAAGCACTGGTCGACGCCTGTGCCGTCGAGGCTGGCGCGCCCGATTCCGGGAGAGTGGGAGTAGAGGCTTGCCGTGCCCGAATACCCCCTGCCGAGGTTCGCCCAGTAAACGTTGGCACCGTCGACCGCCACACCGAGAGCGTTCAAGTCGATGAAGCTCGGGTCGCTGCCGGTGCCGTCGAGGTTGGCGCGCCCGATGCCGGTGCCGCCCCAGTAAACGTGGGTGCCGTCGACCGCCACCCCCCTCGGATCGCTCGCGCCGACGATGAAGCTCTGGTTGACACCGGTGCCGTCGAGGTTTGCGCGCCCGATCGTGTCGGTGTCAAAGTTCGCCCAGTAAACGTGGGTGCCGTCGACCGCCACCCCCCTCGGATCGCTCGCGCCGACGATGAAGCTCTGGTTGACACCGGTGCCGTCGAGGTTTGCGCGCCCGATCGTGTCGGTGTCAAAGTTCGCCCAGTACACGTGGGCGCCGTCAACCGCCACCCCGTTCGGGTTGCTGGCCCCGGTGATGAAGCTCTGGTTGACGCCGGTGCCATCGAGGTTTGCGCGCGCGATGTTGCCGGGGGGCCCGGCCCAGTAGAGGTGGGCACCGTCGACCGCGACCCCGTAGGGATACATGCCGGCCTCAGTCAAGAACTGAGCGCCGGTCCCGTCGAGGGCGGCGCGGTAGACGCTGCCGAGCGGGATGGAGACTCTGGGCGGCGGGGGTTCGGCCCAGTAGATGCTGGCCTCGGCGCGAGCGGCGATCGCGAGGATGGCCAACGTGAGCGTCGCAAAGGCGAGCGCGGCGCGACCCAAGAGCGTCGACCGGCGACCGGGTGCGACCCTCTCAGCCAGACGAGGCGATCCGGTCGTGACATGCGGTGCGTCCATGCGAGGCCCTGCCCTTCTCACGCCCGGAGTCTCTCAGGCGGCGCAACCTTCCGATGTTCCGCCGGCCCTAAGTCACTCGCGAGATACTGCGCGGGCGATGTCGCAGGAGAACGTCGACTCCTTCAAACGCGCGGTTGACGCCGCCAACCACCGAGATACCGAAGCTGTGTTGGCGGAGCTCGACCCGAACGTGGAGTGGCACGCGGTGCTCCCGGTGGTCGGGGGCGACATGGTCTACCGGGGGCACGGGGGCGTTCGCGAGTTCCTTCGAGACCTCTGGGAAGTCTTGGCCGATAGCCAGCTCGTGTTCCCGCAGATAACGGATTTGGGAGACCGGCTTGTCGCGACCGGGCACCTCAGCGGGCGTGGTGCGCAGAGCGGAGCCGACCACCGCCAGGCGCGAGACGACCTCGGGGTCGAGCGCCGAGCCTCCGTTGCCGACGCGGCGGACGGAGTCCACGAAGCCGTCGACGTCCGCGACCCGGTCCTTGAGCAGGTAGCCGAGGCCGGACGCCGAGTCGGCGACCAGCTCGAGCGCGTACGTCTCCTCGACATAGGCGGAGAGCACCAGGACCCCGGTCTGCGGGTGCTCCTCGCGAATCCGAAGCGCGGCGCGCAGCCCGTCGTCGGTGTTGGTCGGCGGCATGCGAATGTCGACGATCGCGACGTCGGGCTTGTGAGCGCCGACCTTGCGCACCAGGTCCTCGGCGTCCCCGGCCTGACCGACGACCTCGAACCCATGCTCGGAGAGCAGCCGCGCGATCCCCTCCCGCAACAGCACCGAGTCCTCGGCCACGATCACTCGCACGGGATC
Source organism: uncultured Solirubrobacterales bacterium (assembly GCA_963811505.1). Classification (GTDB taxonomy): domain Bacteria; phylum Actinomycetota; class Thermoleophilia; order Solirubrobacterales; family 70-9; genus WHSW01. The sequence continues at coordinate 179,927 of CAWERC010000005.1, forward strand.
CTCGCGATCACCCTCGTTCCCGTCCCCACCGGGGAGGTTACGTCGAGCCTGCCGCCGAGGGCGAGCACGCGGTCCTCGAGCCCGCGGAGGCCCGTGCCGCGACTCGGATCGGCCCCCCCGATCCCATCGTCGGCGACCTCGACCACGAGCCGCCCGTTCTCACGGCCGACCCGGATCAGCGCCCGGCTCGCGTGCGCGTACTTGGCGACGTTGGTCAGCGCCTCGGAGACGACGAAGTATGCGGCCAGCTCGACCGGCTTCGGCACTCGCTCGCCGAGCTTCTCGACGACCTCGACCGGCATCGGCGCCCGGTTGGCGAGGGTCTCGACGGCGGGATCGATGCCGCGGTCGGTGAGCACCGCGGGATGAATCCCGCGGGCGAGCTCGCGCAACTCCGCGAGCGCCTGCTCGAGCTCCTCGCCGGCACCCTCGAGCAGCCGTTGGGCCTGCTCGGGATCCTCGAACACCGCGGACTGCGCGAGGCGCAGGTCGAGCGCCAGCGAGACGAGGCGCTGCTGCGCGCCGTCGTGCAGGTCGCGCTCCAGCCGGCCGCGCTCGGCAAGCTCGATCGAGAGCAGCCGGGCACGCGACTCGCGCAGCTCGCCGACCTTCGCCCGCAGCTCGGCATCGAGGCGCTCCTTGCCGAGGGCGAGCGCCGCGGCGGCCCCGACGGCCTCGATCAGCTCGGGCTCGTCGAGCAGCAGCGGGTCGTGGACGAGCACCGCGACCCGCTCCCCGTCGAGGGTGACCGGGGAGGTCGCCCGCCCCGACGCGAAGTCGGCGAGGTTGATCCGCGAGCCCTGGGGGTCGACGTGGCATTCGGAGTCGGGGAGCCAGTAGGCAAGATCGAGGGAGGGGTCGTTGAGGGCCCGGGCGAGCGCATTTCGAAGCTCGCCGGGCGCGATCGTGCCGCCGATCTTGGCGACCAGCTCGCCGACGGCGCCCCCGCGCAGCATCCGCGCCTGCGCGAGGCTGGCGAGGAACAGGTACGGCACCAGCCCGAACGGGATCAGGGTCAGGTAGTAGAGAGGTGCTCGAGATCTCGAACCCGACCACGCTGGCGGCCAGCAGCAACGCCAGCATCGCCATCAGCGCCGCGCCACTGACGAAAACCGGCGTGATGATCCGCCGCATCGGCGGCGTGGCATGGCGCCAGCGGCCGATCAATCGACCGAGCACCGCGAGCAGGATCACGACACCGACGGCGCTCAGCAGATCGAGCGACGTCGTCGCGAATCCGTGGTGGGTCTCGATCAGGAAGAGGTTCTCGGGGCAGTCCGTGCAATGTCCGGACGCCTCCGGATCGACGGTGAAGACGAAGGGCAAGAAGCCGATCGTGACCGTCGCGTAGGTGATCGCGACCAGCCACCGGTCGAAGCGCGACGCCAGGCGGCCTGCGGGGAACGCGAGCAGCAGGTGGATCGCCGGCGCGACGTAGAGGTTGCCGAGCAGGAGGCCGAGCGAGAACAGCAGCGCCGGCTCGACCAGCCCCAGGGTGCTCAGGAACCAGGCGAATCCGGTCGCCACCATGAGCTCGCCGACACGGTTGTCCGGGCGCCGGTACCAAGCGAAGAGCCCGACGCCGACGAAGCCGCCGCCGATCACGATGTCGAGTGCGATCCAGAGCCCCTTGTCCAGGGCGTAGTCCGAGCTCGCGATCAGCCAGATCTGAACCGCGAGGACGACCAGGCCGCCGGCCGCGATCAACCACAGCGCCCGGCGAAGGCCGATCACGCCAGAAGCTCCTCCAGCGCCCGTCCGGAGAGGTCGGCCTTCGAGATGAAGCCGAGGGCGCCCGCGTCGGCGACGGCGCCGCCCCATTCGTTGACCTCGCGGCTCGAGGTCAGGATCACCGCCGGGGCACCGGGGCGGCCGGTGATCCGGCGGGCGACCGCAAAACCGTCGAGGTCCGGAAGGCGCACGTCGAGAAGGATGACCTCTGGCTCGAGCTCGCGCGCTGCCCGCAGCGCCTCGCCTCCGTCGGCGGCCTCACCGACCACGCTGTAGCCCGGCGCCCTCGAGCATGCGCCGGGCGCTGGCCCGGAAGCTCGGGTGGTCGTCGACGATCAGGATGGTGCGGGCCAAGGTCTCCTCTCTCGGATGAACAGGCGTACCGATTGTGGAGCAGCCGGCGTCCCTCGCCAATACGGATAACCGCACCGCGAGTTGCGGGAAAGCCACATTGGAAGCGAGGCGCCCGCGGAGGAAGCTGCGCAGCGATGGAGCACGACAAGGGAGATGACGTCATGGAGCGCAGCAAGAACCTCGCCGCCCGAATGGGTCGCTGGAGCGCGGAGCACAGGGCGAAGGCGATAGTCGGCTGGCTCGTCTTCGTCGTCCTCGCGGTCGGCGTCGGCGGCTCGATCGGAACCGAGACCCTCGAGGAAGAGGACTACGGGGTCGGCGAGTCGCGCGAGGCCGACCAGGCGATCGCCGCCAACTATCCCGACCGCGCCAGCGAGACGGTGCTGGTCAAGAGTCGCGAAGGATTGACCGCCGACGACCCCGCGTTCCGCACGGTGGTCGACGACGTCGTCTCCGAGCTTCAGGCGACTGAGTACGTCGACAAGGTCGAGAGCCCATACGCCGCGGGCAACGAGGGCCAGATCTCCGCCGACGCCGGCTCCGCCCTGGTCGAGTTCAAGGTGCCGGCACCGCCGGACTCGAGCGACACGACCGTCGACGACCGGGTCGAGACCTCGATCGCGACGGTGTCCGCGCTCCAGGAGGCGAACACGTCCTTCACGATCGAGCAGTTCGGCGACGCCAGCGCGAGCAAGGCGCTGACGGAGTCGTTCGAGGAGGACTTCCAGCAGGCCGAGGTCACCTCGCTGCCGATCACCCTGATCATCCTGCTGTTCGCGTTCGGCGCCGTGGTCGCGGCGCTGGTCCCGCTGCTGCTGGCCGCGACCGCGGTAGCGGCGGCGATCGGCCTGCTCGGGCCGCTCAGCCACCTGTCGCCCGTGGACGAGTCCGCGGCGTCGGTGATCCTGCTGATCGGCCTCGCGGTCGGAGTCGACTACTCGATGTTCTACCTGCGCCGTGAGCGCGAGGAACGCGCCCGCGGACGCGAGCCCGAGGCCGCGCTCGCGGCGGCCGCGGCGACCTCCGGGCGCGCGGTCCTGGTCTCGGGAGTCACCGTCGCGATCGCGATGTCGGGGATGTACCTGGCCGGCGCGACGACCTTCACCTCGTTCGCCACGGGGACGATCGCGGTCGTGGCGATCGCGGTGATCGGCTCGCTGACCGTGCTACCCGCGGTGCTCTCGAAGCTCGGCGACCGGGTCAACAAGGGACGGATCCCGTTCCTGAAGCCGCCCCAGGAGCGCGCCGCGCGCGAGCCCCGCGTCTGGTCGGCGATCCTCGACCGGGTGCTGCGCCGTCCGGGGATCGCAGCGGTGCTGGCGACGGCGGTGCTGCTGGTGCTCGCGATTCCGGTTCTCAACCTGAAGATGGCGGTGCCCGGCATCGACTCGCTGCCGCAGGACCTGGCGGTGATCCAGACCTACAACGAGATCCAGGACGACTTCCCCGGCAACCAGATCCCGGCCTCGGTGGTCGTCGAGCCGGGAGACGCGTCGGAGGCAGAGGTCCGGACCGCGATCGGCGAGCTCGAGACGGCCGTCGGCGCCAGCGACCTGTTCGAGCCACCGGTCGCCGTCGACCGAAGCCCGAACGGCGAGATCGTCGTCATCGACGTGCCGATCGCCGGTGACGGGACCAACGACACCTCCTATGCCGCGCTCACGGAGCTGCGCGAGGAGATCATCCCGGCAACCGTCGGCGGCCTGCCCGGCGGGGAGACCAACGTGACGGGATTCACGGCCGGCTCGGAGGACTTCAACCAGCTGATGGCCGATCGGGTGCCGATCGTGTTCGGATTCGTGTTCGCGATGGCCTTCGGGCTCTTGCTGGTCACCTTCCGCTCGATCGTGATCCCGATCAAGGCGATCCTGCTCAACCTGCTCTCGGTCGGCGCCGCGTACGGCGTCGTGGTCTGGATCTTCCAGGACGGCCACCTCGAGTCTCTGCTCGGCTTCGAGTCCACGGGTGCCGTGACCTCGTGGCTGCCGATGTTCCTGTTCGTGGTCCTCTTCGGGCTCTCGATGGACTACCACGTGTTCATCCTCAGCCGCGTGCGCGAGGCGTTCGACTCGGGCATGTCGACCTCCGCCGCGGTCGAGCACGGGATCAAGACCACCGCCTCGGTGGTGACGGCGGCTGCGATCGTGATGGTCGCGGTCTTCGCCATCTTCGCCACCCTCTCGTCGATCGAGTTCAAGCAGTTCGGCGTCGGGCTCGGGGTCGCGGTGTTGATCGACGCGACGATCATCCGCGGCGTCCTGCTACCGGCGGCGATGAAGCTGCTCGGCGACTGGAACTGGTACCTGCCTCGCTCGCTCGGCTGGCTGCCGCGGGTGGGCCGCGAACCCGAGGCCGAGCCCTCCGAGGCGTAGGACCGGGCCCGGGGACGGGGTGAGAGCCCCGTCCCCGGGCGCCATACCCCGGTGTCCAGCAGGACTGCCGGCCGACGCTCGCGGGATTAGGGCTGCATACGAGCCCTAATCTCGCATCCGTCGCCGGCGAGGGCGACGAGTGCGGAGTTGGGGACGAGGTCGGGGCACGGACTAGGCCGAATGTCCGTGTCCGGGCGCGCACTACCGAAGTGGGACGCGGCTGCCGATGAGAAAGGAGGACAGATCTCCTCGATGGACGGCACCCAGACAAGCGCCGGTAACCCGGGCATGCTCAATGCCGCCCCGCTGACGCGGCCGCAGCGCAAGGAGCTTTTGGCGGCACTGATCTTGGGGCGCGGCCTCGAACGGGTGTTGGCAGGCGTCCGTCGGCGGTCGAAAGCACCGGCCGGCGATTCCGAAGCGATGCTCGCGGCGATCGCCGCTGCGGCCGGGCTGCAGCCCGGCGACCGGCTCGTCGCGCCGCATGGATTCCTCGTCGCGCACCTCGCGACTGGGATCGGGGCGGCGGAGGTCGCCGCCGCCCGACTCGGCAAGGCCCGGCCCAATACCGACACCGACACGGCAACTCGCATGCGCGCGGGGGTCGGCCCCCAGAGCCCGGTCGGAATCGCGACCGGAATCGCGTTCGCCCTCAGCCGCACGGGAAAGAGCGATGCCGCTGTGGCCCTCGTCGATCGTCGCTGGTGCGAGGAGGAGGGTTGCCGCGGAGCGCTCGCCCTGGCTCGCGAGCTCGCCCTACCCCTCGTCGTCGTCGCGATCGACTCCGGCGCCGCGACCGACGGCGGCGCGCCCGTCGTCGACCGGCGCGACTTCGAGGCGATCCGCGCAGCGGTCACCGCGGCGATCAACGCTGCCCACGACCATCGCGGCCCGTCGCTCGTCGTCTGCGCATCGGTCGCGCCGACCGACTCCAGGTTGGGCGGCAACGTGGCCCGGTTGCGGACCCGGACCCGGATCGAGGACCCGGTCACCGAGTACGAGCGCCGGCTGATGATCAACGGCTTCTCACGCACCGAGCTCGACGCCGTCGGCGAATCCGCCGCGCGCGAGCGCGACGCGGCGGTCGGCGACAGGCTCGGAGAGCAGCGGATCGGCGTTGCGCGCGGGGGCTCGGGATGACCGTCAGCGGCAGCCGGATCACCTTCGACGAGGCGGTCACCGAGGCGTTGCGCATGGAGATGCATCGCGATCCTGCGCTGATCGTCTTCTACGCCTCAGGCGACGGCGTCGCCTGTCAGCTCTCGGGCTCGTTCGGGCCCGATCGGGTCGTCGAAAGCCACGCCGTCGGCGCTCCGCTCGTGCTCGCCGCGTGCGGCGCCGCCGAGGAGGGCTTGCACGCCGTCTGCGAGCTCGGGCCGGCCGAGGCCGGGCCCGGGGCGCTCGACCAGGTGGCCGAGCTGGCGGCGATCCAAGCCGCGAATCTCGACCTCGCCAGCCCGCTCACGGTCCGCCTCTCCTGGGGCGACCCGCTGACCGCCGGCGGCGCCGCGGCGGTTGATCCGCTGGCCTGGCTGGTCGGTGCCAAGGGCATCAAGCTGGTCGCTCCGGCGACGGCAGCCGATGCCAAGGGGCTGACCGTCGCCGCGGTCCGCGATCCCGACCCGGTCTGCGTGCTCGAGCATGCTTCCCTGCGCGGCGAGGTGGACACGGTCCCCGAGGGCGCTCACATGGTCGAGATCGGCCGCGCCCGGCTCGCCCGCGAGGGTGAGCGGCTGACGGTGGTCACCTACGGGGCCGCGGTTCCGAAGATCGACTCGGCGCTGGCCGAGCTCGAGCTCGACGCCGACCTGCTCGACCTGAGAACGCTGCAACCGCTCGACACCGATGCGGTGCTGACGAGCGTGCACAAGACGGGCAGGGTGCTGTTCGTCGAGCCTGATGGCGGCGCGCACCGGATCACCGCCGCGCTCGTCTCCGAGATCTGGGAGCAGGCGTTCGAGCATCTCGACGCACCGCCGCGGCGGGTCAGGGAACCGGACCTCGAGACGCTCAGAGAGGTCACCGGTGAGCTCCTCGGATACTGACTCGGGCGACGCCGCAACGGTCGAGGTGACGATGCCGGACACCGGCTCGGAGCTCGGCGCGAAGGTCGCCGCGTGGCTCAAGCACCCGGGCCAGGAGGTCGAGGCCGACGAGCCGATCTGCGTGGTGGCCTGGGACGACGGAACCGCCGAGGTCACGTCGCCCGCGACCGGCCTGCTGCGGATGCTCGCCGTCGCCGCCGGCGACACCGTGGCGACGGGAACATCGCTGGCGGTGGTCGACGTCGGCATGCGCGCCCGCGACAAGCAGCCCGACCCCGAGCCGCTGCTGCATGCTCCGGCGTCCGCGCCACCGCCGGTCCATCTCGCGGCGGTGCCACCCGTCGAGGCCCCGCCCGAGCCGATCGCCCCGGAGCCCGAAGTCGAGCCGGTTGTGGTCGAGGAGGAGGCCGAGCTGATCGGCCTCGAGGTCGAGCAGGTCGAGGCCGAGCCGGAGTCGGCCGCCATCGAGCCGGAAGCGCTCCGCCCGAGCGCTCGAGGTCGAGCCGGAGCCCGAGCCCGAGCCCGAACCCGAGCCGGAGCCGGAGCCCGAACCGGAGCCGGAGCCGGAGCCCGAGCCGGAGCCGTTGCCATCGAGCCGGAGCCGAACCCGAGCCGGAGCCCGAGTCGAGCCCGAGCCCGAGCCCGAGCCGGAGCCCGAGCCGGAGCCCGAACCGGAGCCGGAGCCCGAACCGAACCAGAGCCGGAGCCGGTTGCCATCGAGCCGGAGCCGATTCCCGAGCCGGAGACGCTCGAGGTCGAGCCGGAGCCCGAACCCGAACCCGGTCGCCGTCGAGCCGGAGCCGATCCCCGAGCCGGAGCCTCGAGGTCGAGCCGGAGCCCGAAGCCGAGCCCGAGCCCGAACCCGAACCGGTCGCCGTCGAGCCGGAGCCGATCGCCCGAGCCGGAGACGCTCGAGGTCGAGCCGGAGCCCGAACCGGTCGCCGTCGAGCCGGAGCCCGAGCCGGAGCCAGAACCGGTCGCCATCGAGCCGGAGCCGATCCCCGAGCCGGAGACGCTCGAAGTCGAGCCGGAGCCCGAGCCCGAGCCGGTCGCCGTCGAGCCGGAGCCCGGAGCCGGCCGGCCATCGAGCCCGAGCCGGAGCCCGAGCCTGAGCCGGAGCCCGAGCCGGTCGCCACCGAGCCGGTGCCCGAGGAGCTCCTGCGCTACGCCCCCGTGGACGATGCGCCGGCGGTCGACCTCAGCGTCTTCCTCTCTCCAGCCGTGCGCCGCTTCGCTCGCGAGCAGGATGTGGACCCCGAAAAGGTGTCCGGAACCGGGCGTGATGGGCGGGTGACGCTGCGCGATATTGCGAATCGGGCTTGAATCCGCGCCGAACGGGAATACAATCGCCGTAGCGACCGCTCCAGCCAACAGCTCGAGCGGTCGATACACAAGACATAGGGAGCACGGGTGGAACCCCGCGGTCCCATCGTCCATAGGCGTCGCGAAGGAGATCCCGAAGCGGCGAGAGCCAGGTCGATCCCGAGGAGATCCCGAAGGGCCGGCCAGACACGAAGGGCGGAGAGAATGGAGCCAGGTAATGGCGCTGTCGCGAGCGAGCACGCACGCGACGAGATCGGCGATCGCGTGAGCGGTCTCGCCGCGGCGCACCTGACGCGCGAGGACAGGGCGAACCTGTTCCGCTTCATGGTGATGATGAGGACGTCCGAGGAACGGGCGATCACGCTCTACCGGCAGGGCAAGATTCCAGGCAGCTTCTACGACGGCTGCGGCCAGGAGGCGATCTCGGTCGGATCCTCCTACGTCCTCGGTCCGCGCGACCGGATGTGCATCCTGCACCGCGACCTCGGCGCGCACTTCGTCCGTGGCGTCACTCCCGACCGTTACCTGGCCAACTACATGGGGCGTTCCGGCGGCCCGACCGGCGGCCGGGACGGCAACATGCACTTCGGCGATCGCGAGCTGGGCTGCGTCGGCATGGTCTCGATGCTGCCCGACATGGCACTGGTCGCAACCGGGATGGCGCAGGCGTTCAAGCTGCGCGGCGAGCGGCGCGTCGCGATGACCTACTTCGGTGAGGGCTCGACCGCCAACGGCCAGTGGCACGAGGCGATGAACTTCGCCGGCGTGCACCAGCTGCCGATCGTGTTCATCCTCGAGAACAACCAGTTCGCCTACTCGACCCCGAACGAGCTCGAGTTCGCGGTCGACCCGGTCGAGCGCGCGGGGGCCTACGGGTTCCCCGGCGTCAAGGTAGACGGCAACGACGTCGAGGCGGTGTTCGAGGCGGCCCGCGCCGCTTCGGAGCGCGCCCGCAGCGGCGCCGGGCCGACCCTGATCGAGTGCGTGACGATGCGCATGCACGGCCACGGCGCCCACGACAACATGAGCTACGTGCCGCCGGAGCTGTTCGAGAAGTGGTCGCAGCGCGACCCGATCGATCGCTACGGCAAGCAGCTGGTCGCCGACCATGGTTTCTCGGCAGACGAGATCGAGTCGATCCGCTCCGAGGTCAAGGCGTTCGTGGACGAGTGCGCCAAGCAGGCCCTCGACTCGCCGATGCCCGACCCCGCGACCGCCACGGACGGCGTCTTCGCCGAGGGCACGACGCCGCTCGGCGACGGTAAGGCACCGTGGTCGTACTGGGCGGAGAGCGAGCAGCTCTCCAGGAGTGCCGCCTGATGCCTGAGCTGACATATCTGGAAGCAATCTCCGACGGTCTTCGCGAGGAGATGCGGCGTGACGAGACCGTGCTCTGCGTGGGCCAGGACATCGGCGCCTTCGGGGGCGCGTTCAAGGTCACCGACGGCTTCATGGAGGAGTTCGGTGCCGAGCGGGTCCTCGACGCCCCGCTGGCCGAGAACGCGATCATCGGCACCGCGGTCGGCGCAGCCGTGGAGGGGCTGCGGCCGGTCTGCGAGATGCAGTTCGCCGACTTCATCTCCTGCGGCTTCGACCAGCTGGTCAACGTCGCGGCGAAGCTCCACTACCGCCAGGGCGTCGCGGTTCCGATGGTGGTCCGCCTGCCCTCCGGCGGCGGCTTCTCCGGTGGGCCGTTTCATTCCCAGAACCCCGAGGCATGGTTCCTGCAATCTCCCGGGCTCAAGGTGGTGGCGCCGGCCACCGCTGCCGACGCGAAGGGCTTGCTGACCGCCGCGATCAGGGATCCCAACCCGGTCTGCTATCTCGAGCACAAGGGCCTTTACCGCTACGTCAAGGACGAGGTGCCCGAGGGTGAGCATGCGGTCGAGCTCGGCAAGGCGCGGATCGCGCGCGAGGGCGAGGAGATGACCGTGATCACCTACGGCTCCGCCGTGCATCTCGCGCTCGATGCGGCACAGGAGCTCGACGAGGACATCGAGGTCCTCGACCTGCGCTCGCTCTGCCCGCTCGACACCGAGGCGATCCTGGCCAGCGCTCGCAAGACCGGCAAGGTGCTGGTCGCGCACGAGGCAACCCAGTCGTGCGGGGTCGGCGCTGAAGTCGCCGCCCTGGTCGCAGCCGAGGCCTTCGAGGACCTCGACGCGCCGATCCGCAGGCTCACAGCCCCGGACGTCCCGATCCCGTTCAGCCCGCCACTCGAGCAGGCCGTCCTGCCCCAGCTCGAGGACATGAAGGAGGCTTGCCGTGAGCTCCTCAAGTACTGAGTCAGCTGGTCGAAGTCTCGATGCCGAAGATGGGCATCTCCGTCTCCGAGGGCACGATCCTCGAGTGGCGAAAGCAACCCGGCGACTGGATCGAGGCGGACGAGACGATCGCCGACGTGACCACCGACAAGGTCGACGTCGAGATCCCCTCCCCGGCGAGCGGCCGTTTGGCGCGGATCATCGTCGAGCCGGGCGAGACGCGTGCCGGTCGGCGAGTCGATCGCCGAGATCGATTCCGGCGCAAAGCCGGGCGAGGCGCATCCCGAGGAGGACGCAAGCAGGCAGCGGCCGCAGCCCGAGCCGCGCCGACGCCGGTCGACCGGCGGAGCCCGACCGGTCGGGGTTCTACTCGCCGGTCGTGCGGCGGATCGCCGACAAGCACGGCGTCGACCTCGAGCAGGTCGAGGGGAGCGGAATCGGCGGTCGGGTGCGCAAGAAGGACGTTCTCGCTTACGTGGAGGCCGCGCGCCAACGGCAAGGCAAGCCGGCTCCGGTCCTGCACTCGGAGTCGCCCTACCGCCCGGAGGAGCCGGCTCCGGTCCGGCGGCCGAGCCACCGGGCGAGCGCGAGGCCTGACCGGCGAGCGTCGCGAGCCGATGACTCCGATGCGCAAGCTGATCGCCGAGCACATGGTCGGGAGCAGGCGAACCTCGGCGCACTGCACGACCATCGTCGAGGTCGACATGTCGCGGGTCGCGGCGCGTCGGGCGCAGCTCAAGGAGCCGATGAAGAGGCGCGGCGTGGGGCTCACCTATCTCGCCTTCGTCGCCCGAGGCGACGGTCGAGGCGCTGCAGGAGTTCCCGGTGCTGAACGCGTCGGTCGACGGCGAGGAGATCGTCTACCACGACGACGTCAACCTCGGGATCGCGGTCGCGCTCGACGCCGGGCTGATCGTCCCGGTGATCCCGCAGGCGCAGCGGCTCTCGCTCGAAGGGATGGCGGCGGCGATCGCCGACGTCGCCGTCGCGAGCGCGCGAACGCGGCTCGAGCCCGACGAGGTCCAGGGTGGAACGTTCACGATCACCAACCCCGGCCAGTTCGGGGCGGTGCTCGCGACGCCGATCATCAACCAGCCGCAGGTGGCGATCCTCGACCTCGAGGCGATCGTCAAGCGGCCCGTCGTGGTCGAGACGGGCCGGAGGGCGACTCGATCGCGATCCGGCCGATGACCTACCTGCCGATGTCGTGGGACCACCGGGCGCTCGACGGGGCCGAGGCGGCGCGGTTCCTGTCGCGGGTCAAGTCGAGGCTCGAGGGATGGGAGGTCGGCTGATGGCGATCGCAATCAGACGCCGGGCAACGGACTGCCGACCGCCGCGCCGGCTCGACGGCGCACGCCGCGATCTCGCCGGTCCCCTTCGAGCACGAGCAGCTCGCGGTGCGACGCGGCGAGCGCAGCGGCGCCTACTGATCGTCGCGATCCACTCGACCGCGCTCGGTCCGGCGCTCGGCGGGCTGCGGATGTGGCACTACCCCGCGACGATCGACGGCGGCGCGTGACGCGCTGCGGCTGGCGCCCGGGATGACCTACAAGGCGGCGGCGGCGGGGCTCGACCTCGGCGGTGGCAAGGGGGTGATCTGCGCGCCCGCCGGCGGCCTCGAGGGCGACTCGGCGCCGGGCGGCGCTGCTCGACTTCGGCGATCTCGTCGAGTCGCTCGGCGGCCGCTACATCACCGCCGAGGACGTCGGCATCTCGCCTGCCGACCTGGTCGCGATCGGAGAGCGCACCGGGCACTCGACCGGACTGCCGGCCGAGCCGCGGCGGCTCGGGCGACCCGAGCCCGTTCACCGCGATCGGAGTCGAGGCCGCGATCCGGGCGTGCGTGCGAACGCGCTTCGGGACTCCGGATCTGGTGGCCGGCGGGTCGCCGTCGTCGGGCTCGGCCACGTCGGTGCCGCACTCGCGCGGCGGCTGCGCCGCCGCGGGCTGCGAGCTGATCGTCTCCGACATCGACGCCGCGCAAGCGCGCGCTCGCGAGCGGGCTGGGCGCCGAATGGGTCGATCCGAAGGAGGCGATGCTGGCCGAGTGCGACGTGCTCGCGCCCTGCGCGCTCGGCGGAGGGATCACGGCCGACGACGCGGCGCGCTGGGCTGCGAGATCGTCTGCGGCTCGGCCAACAACCAGCTCGCCGATGAGTCGCTCGCCGACGTGCTGGCCGAGCACGGCGTCCTCTACGCGCCCGACTTCATCGCCAACGCCGGCGGGCTGATCCACGTCTACATGGAGATCAAGGGCTACTCGGAGGGCCGCGCGATCGCCCTCGCCGAGGGGATCGAGGACACCCTCGGCCGGCGTGCTCGAGCTCGCCGCCGAGCGCGGGAGCTGTCGCCACTCGATGCAGCTCGCGAGCTCGCGCGCGAGCGGCTCGACGCGGCTCTGCGAAACTGAGCTCCATGGACGAGCTCTCGGTCGTGCGCGCGGGCACGTCCCGTACGACGAGGCGCGGCGCGATGCAGAAAGCGCTCGAGGCGGCGCGGCAGGCCGGCGAGGTCGCCGACCTGCTGCTCCTGCTCGAGCACCCGCCCGTCTACACGAAGGGCCGGCGCTCGACCGCCGACGAGCTGCCGATGGGCGAGGACTGGTACCGGATGCAGGGGATCGAGGTGACCGAGACCGACCGCGGCGGCCGGGTCACCTACCACGGGCCCGGCCAGCTCGTCGCCTATCCGATCGTGGCCTGCGCGAGCTCGACGGCCCGACGACGTCCACGACTACGTCCGCGGATGGAGCGGGCGATGATCGGGGCGCTCGCTGACTGCGGGGTCGAGGCGCGGCTGATCGACGGCCTGACCGGGGTCTGGGTCGGGCGAGCTGCCGCCGCCCGCGGGCGAGCGCGCAAGATCGGCTCGATCGGCATCCACGTCAACCGCGGGATCACCACCCACGGGCTGGCGATCAACGTCAACAACGACCTGCAGCCGTTCGAGTGGATCGTGCCCTGCGGGATCGAGGCCTGCCGGATGACCTCGCTCTCGCGCGAGCTCGGCGCCGAGCAGGACCTGGACGCGTTCGCGACCACGATCGCCGAGCGCTTCGGCGAGGCCTACGAGCGCGAGCCGGTCGAGCGCGCCGACGGATCTCGAGGCGCTGCGTCGGCGCCGGTACGGTTGGAGCGACGCGAGCCTCGACCGTCCAGCGACCGAGCGCATCCACGTGACCCGCTCGCGCGCCAACCCGGGCGGCGCGACCGGGACGTCGAGGGCCGGCCCGTTCCGCGAGCGCAAGCCGCCGTGGCTGAAGGTGCCGGCGCCCGGCGGCCCGACCTACCGGCGGCTGAAGCAGATCGATCGAGGCGGACAACCTGCACACGGTCTGCGAGGAGGCGAACTGCCCGAACGTCGGCGAGTGCTGGGAGCGGGGCACCGCGACCTTCATGATCCTCGGCGACGTCTGCACCCGCCGCTGCGGGTTCTGCAACGTCCAGACGGGCAAGTCCCGACCTGGAACGACCCGCTCGAGCCGCTGCGCGTCGCGAACCAGGTGAAGAAGATGGGGCTGCGCCACGCCGTCGATCACCTCGGTCGACCGCGACGACCTGCCCGACTACGGCGCCGGCGCCTTCGTCGGCGTGATCCGCTCGATCCGCATGCTGGCGCCCGAGCTGCAAGGTCGAGGTGCTGACGCCGGACTTCCGCGGCCAGGAGATGCCGCTGGCGAAGGTGATCGCACGAGCGCCCCGACGTCTTCAACCACAACGTCGAGACGGTCCCCCGGCTCTACCCGGCGCGCGCCGAGGCTCGGACTTCCTGCGCTCGTGCCCGGGTGCTGCGGATGGCGAAGGAGATCGGCGGCGACGAAGTCGTCACCAAGTCGGGCCTGATGGTCGGGCTCGGCGAGGAGCTTCGACGAGATGGTCGAGGCGTTCGGGATCCTCCGCGAGCACGGCGTCCAGATCCTCACCGTCGGCCAGTACCTGCGCCCGACCGAGACCACCTCCCGGTGGTCCGCTACTGGCACCCGGACGAGTTCGACGCCCT
>CAWERC010000006.1:0-350375 GCA_963811505.1 uncultured Solirubrobacterales bacterium
GGGTGGGGTGGGTGTATTGTTTTCTAAGTCGCCGAGAGGGGGCCGGCGAGGAGCTGGTTACCGGAGGCGGCCAAATCCCCTTCTGAACAGCCTGGAATATGGTTCGTCGTTTGGCGTGCTGTGTGTGGGTGGGGCTGGTTGTGATGGCCGGGTGGGTCGCGGAAACGTTGATTTGCTTTGAGTGTTGGAACCGGGTAAGTTTGAAAAGTTGCTCCGGAGCGATCCGTGACCGTGGTGGTTGTGGTGGTGCCGGGTGTGTCTGTTGTTTGAGAACTCAATAGTGTGCCAAGTTTGTTGATACCGGTTTATTTTATATGAATTGGTTGAATTTGCCGGACCGTGCCGCCCCTGTGGTGTGGTCTGGTGTTTTTGGCTGGTTTCAAATTTTGTGCAGTCTGGTTCCGCGTTTTCCCGTGGTGCCTGGTTGTGTCTGTTTTTGTTTTTACTTCAACGGAGAGTTTGATCCTGGCTCAGGATGAACGCTGGCGGCGTGCTTAACACATGCAAGTCGAACGATGATCCCAGCTTGCTGGGGGATTAGTGGCGAACGGGTGAGTAACACGTGAGTAACCTGCCCTTAACTCTGGGATAAGCCTGGGAAACTGGGTCTAATACCGGATATGACTCCTCATCGCATGGTGGGGGGTGGAAAGCTTTTTGTGGTTTTGGATGGACTCGCGGCCTATCAGCTTGTTGGTGAGGTAATGGCTCACCAAGGCGACGACGGGTAGCCGGCCTGAGAGGGTGACCGGCCACACTGGGACTGAGACACGGCCCAGACTCCTACGGGAGGCAGCAGTGGGGAATATTGCACAATGGGCGCAAGCCTGATGCAGCGACGCCGCGTGAGGGATGACGGCCTTCGGGTTGTAAACCTCTTTCAGTAGGGAAGAAGCGAAAGTGACGGTACCTGCAGAAGAAGCGCCGGCTAACTACGTGCCAGCAGCCGCGGTAATACGTAGGGCGCAAGCGTTATCCGGAATTATTGGGCGTAAAGAGCTCGTAGGCGGTTTGTCGCGTCTGCCGTGAAAGTCCGGGGCTCAACTCCGGATCTGCGGTGGGTACGGGCAGACTAGAGTGATGTAGGGGAGACTGGAATTCCTGGTGTAGCGGTGAAATGCGCAGATATCAGGAGGAACACCGATGGCGAAGGCAGGTCTCTGGGCATTAACTGACGCTGAGGAGCGAAAGCATGGGGAGCGAACAGGATTAGATACCCTGGTAGTCCATGCCGTAAACGTTGGGCACTAGGTGTGGGGGACATTCCACGTTTTCCGCGCCGTAGCTAACGCATTAAGTGCCCCGCCTGGGGAGTACGGCCGCAAGGCTAAAACTCAAAGGAATTGACGGGGGCCCGCACAAGCGGCGGAGCATGCGGATTAATTCGATGCAACGCGAAGAACCTTACCAAGGCTTGACATGGACCGGACCGCCGCAGAAATGTGGTTTCCCCTTTGGGGCCGGTTCACAGGTGGTGCATGGTTGTCGTCAGCTCGTGTCGTGAGATGTTGGGTTAAGTCCCGCAACGAGCGCAACCCTCGTTCCATGTTGCCAGCGCGTAATGGCGGGGACTCATGGGAGACTGCCGGGGTCAACTCGGAGGAAGGTGGGGACGACGTCAAATCATCATGCCCCTTATGTCTTGGGCTTCACGCATGCTACAATGGCCGGTACAAAGGGTTGCGATACTGTGAGGTGGAGCTAATCCCAAAAAGCCGGTCTCAGTTCGGATTGGGGTCTGCAACTCGACCCCATGAAGTCGGAGTCGCTAGTAATCGCAGATCAGCAACGCTGCGGTGAATACGTTCCCGGGCCTTGTACACACCGCCCGTCAAGTCACGAAAGTTGGTAACACCCGAAGCCGGTGGCCTAACCCCTTGTGGGAGGGAGCCGTCGAAGGTGGGACTGGCGATTGGGACTAAGTCGTAACAAGGTAGCCGTACCGGAAGGTGCGGCTGGATCACCTCCTTTCTAAGGAGCACCTACAACCGGTGGCCGGGACGCATGTCCTGGATGGCTGGTTGTCAGGAGTACAGCCCGTTGCGCAGACGCAAGTTCTGCGGCGGGTGCTCATGGGTGGAATATCAACGAATAGGTGCCTGGCGGCGCTGGCCGGTTATCTAGTACGGATCCTGTGTTTTTTCTTCGGAGAGAGCGTGGTGGTCCTGGAAGATGGCCGGGCGGGTTCGCGGGGTAGTGTTTGGCACACTGTTGGGTCCTGAGGCAACAGGACCGGGCAGCGGTTTCCTGGTGCCCGGGTGCTTGGTTTGTTTCTGGTTTCCTGGCTGCATCGATCATGCGCGTATCGGCCCGCTTTTGTGTGGGTTGTGTGTGTGGGGTGTGTGGTACGGGGTTGTTGTTTGAGAACTACATAGTGGACGCGAGCATCTTTTATAAGAAGCAATTTCCAAGAATATGAACCTGGATCTGGCTGCGCGTGATGATGGCTGTCCCTTTTGGGGGTGGTGGTTGTTGGGTGTGGTTGGTTTTCGTGGTTCTCTCGAAAATTAGCGTTTTTGATCTTTTGTGGTCAAGTTTTTAAGAGCACACGGTGGATGCCTTGGCATTAGGAGCCGAAGAAGGACGTAGGAATCTGCGATAAGCCTGGGGGAGTCGATAACCGGACTGTGATCCCAGGGTGTCCGAATGGGGAAACCCCGCCAGGCGCGAGAGTGATCTGGTGACCCGCATCTGAACACATAGGGTGCGTGGAGGGAACGCGGGGAAGTGAAACATCTCAGTACCCGCAGGAAGAGAAAACAATAGTGATTCCGTTAGTAGTGGCGAGCGAACGCGGATCAGGCTAAACCGTTCCATGTGTGATAGCCGGCGGGCGTTGCATGGGCGGGGTTGTGGGACTTTCCGTGTTGTCTCTGCCGGGACAGCGAGGTGTGGGTGCAGGTATAGGTGAACGGTCTTGAAAGGCCGGCCGTAGAGGGTGTGAGCCCCGTAACCGTAATGCTGTGTACCGCCTGGAGAGTATCCCAAGTAGCACGGGGCCCGAGAAATCCCGTGTGAATCTGTCAGGACCACCTGATAAGCCTAAATACTCCCTAATGACCGATAGCGGACCAGTACCGTGAGGGAAAGGTGAAAAGTACCCCGGGAGGGGAGTGAAACAGTACCTGAAACCGTGTGCTTACAATCCGTCGGAGCCAGTCTTGATTGCTGGTGACGGCGTGCCTTTTGAAGAATGAGCCTGCGAGTTAGTGTTACGTCGCGAGGTTAACCCGTGTGGGGAAGCCGTAGCGAAAGCGAGTCTGAATAGGGCGTTGCAGTGGCGTGATCTAGACCCGAAGCGAAGTGATCTACCCATGGCCAGGTTGAAGCGACGGTAAGACGTCGTGGAGGACCGAACCCACTTCAGTTGAAAATGGAGGGGATGAGCTGTGGGTAGGGGTGAAAGGCCAATCAAACTTCGTGATAGCTGGTTCTCCCCGAAATGCATTTAGGTGCAGCGTTGCGTGTTTCTTACCGGAGGTAGAGCTACTGGATGGCTAATGGGCCCTACAAGGTTACTGACGTCAGCCAAACTCCGAATGCCGGTAAGTGAGAGCGCAGCAGTGAGACTGTGGGGGATAAGCTTCATAGTCGAGAGGGAAACAGCCCAGACCACCAACTAAGGCCCCTAAGCGTGTGCTAAGTGGGAAAGGATGTGGAGTTGCGAAGACAACCAGGAGGTTGGCTTAGAAGCAGCCATCCTTAAAAGAGTGCGTAATAGCTCACTGGTCAAGTGATTCCGCGCCGACAATGTAGCGGGGCTCAAGTACACCGCCGAAGTTGTGGCATTCACATATTTTCCAAGCCTTCGTGGTTCAGGAGTGTGGATGGGTAGGGGAGCGTCGTGTGGGCGGTGAAGTCGCGGTGTAAACCAGCGGTGGAGCCTACACGAGTGAGAATGCAGGCATGAGTAGCGAAAGACGGGTGAGAAACCCGTCCGCCGGATGATCAAGGGTTCCAGGGTCAAGCTAATCTGCCCTGGGTAAGTCGGGACCTAAGGCGAGGCCGACAGGCGTAGTCGATGGACAACGGGTTGATATTCCCGTACCGGCGAAAAACCGCCCATGCTGAACAGGGGATACTAACCGCCCGAGACCTGACCAATCACCCTTGTGGTGTGCGGTTTTTGGTGGAGCGCGGGACCTGATCCTGGGAGGCAAGCGTATTAACAGGTGTGACGCAGGAAGGTAGCCGAGCCGGGCGATGGTTGTCCCGGTCCAAGGATGTAGGGCGAACGGTAGGCAAATCCGCCGTTCATGATGCCTGAGATCTGACGGGACTCCCGTAAAGGGGGGATTCGGTGATCCTATGCTGCCTAGAAAAGCATCGGCGCGAGGTTTTAGCCGCCCGTACCCCAAACCGACACAGGTGATCAGGTAGAGAATACTAAGGCGATCGAGAGAATTATGGTTAAGGAACTCGGCAAAATGCCCCCGTAACTTCGGGAGAAGGGGGGCCCCAACCTTGAACACCACTTGCTGGTGGGAGGGGATCGGGGCCGCAGAGACCAGGGGGAAGCGACTGTTTACTAAAAACACAGGTCCGTGCGAAGTCGCAAGACGATGTATACGGACTGACTCCTGCCCGGTGCTGGAAGGTTAAGAGGACCGGTTAGCCGCAAGGCGAAGCTGAGAATTCAAGCCCCAGTAAACGGCGGTGGTAACTATAACCATCCTAAGGTAGCGAAATTCCTTGTCGGGTAAGTTCCGACCTGCACGAATGGAGTAACGACTTCCCCGCTGTCTCAACCATAAACTCGGCGAAATTGCAGTACGAGTAAAGATGCTCGTTACGCGCAGCAGGACGGAAAGACCCCGAGACCTTTACTATAGTTTGGTATTGGTGTTCGGAGTGGCTTGTGTAGGATAGGTGGGAGACGTTGAAGCCCGGACGCCAGTTCGGGTGGAGTCATCGTTGAAATACCACTCTGGTCACTTTGGACATCTAACTTCGGCCCGTAATCCGGGTCAGGGACAGTGCCTGATGGGTAGTTTAACTGGGGCGGTTGCCTCCTAAAAAGTAACGGAGGCGCCCAAAGGTTCCCTCAGCCTGGTTGGCAATCAGGTGTCGAGTGTAAGTGCACAAGGGAGCTTGACTGTGAGAGAGACATCTCGAGCAGGGACGAAAGTCGGGACTAGTGATCCGGCGGTACATTGTGGAATGGCCGTCGCTCAACGGATAAAAGGTACCTCGGGGATAACAGGCTGATCTTGCCCAAGAGTCCATATCGACGGCATGGTTTGGCACCTCGATGTCGGCTCGTCGCATCCTGGGGCTGGAGTAGGTCCCAAGGGTTGGGCTGTTCGCCCATTAAAGCGGTACGCGAGCTGGGTTTAGAACGTCGTGAGACAGTTCGGTCCCTATCCGCTGCGCGCGCAGGAAATTTGAGAAGGGCTGTCCTTAGTACGAGAGGACCGGGACGGACGAACCTCTGGTGTGTCAGTTGTACTGCCAAGTGCACCGCTGATTAGCTACGTTCGGATGGGATAACCGCTGAAAGCATCTAAGCGGGAAGCTCGCTTCGAGATGAGATTTCCATACACCTTGTGTGTGAGAGGCCCCCAGCCAGACCACTGGGTTGATAGGCCGGATGTGGAAGCGAGGACTAACGACTCGTGAAGCTGACCGGTACTAATAGGCCGATAACTTACACCACACACCACCCCGCAAACGGATTCAAAAGCGTTTGCACCCCGGGGTGGTAAAAAGAAAACAAGACTGCTTGCGTCCACTATGTGGTTCCCAACCAACAAACCCGTCCCACCGGCTTTGTTGCACGGAAACCAACAACTGAATACACAACACCACAGTTGTAACACCACAGATTTCCCCACCAACGCCCCAGGGCCGCGGTGCGGACAAGGGTTACGGCGGTCATAGCGTGGGGGAAACGCCCGGTCCCATTCCGAACCCGGAAGCTAAGACCCACAGCGCCGATGGTACTGCACCCGGGAGGGTGTGGGAGAGTAGGTCACCGCCGGACAACCATTAGGTCGAGAGCCCCAACCAGTCATGGTCGGGGCTCTCCCGCATTTAACCCCCAAACCCGCTCAACCGGGCACGCTCTCCCACCACCCGTCGCCCGGAACAGGACCCTCTCCCACCACCCGTCGCCCGGAACAGGACCCTCTCCCACCACCCGTCTGGCCGGACCGGACGCTCTCTCACCACCCGCAACGCCGGCCGGGCACCCAGGCCAGGCCGCCGCCGTCGTCACGCTGCCACACCGACACCGACAGCGCCGTCCGTCGACTTCCGGCAGGCAGTGAGAGAGCGTCCGTGGTAACCTGCGGGAAGTGAGAGAGCGTCCGTGAGTAACCCGCAGGAAGTGGGAGAGCGTCCGAGATTTACCCGCAGGGAGTGAGAGAGCGTCGCACTGGGAAGAGCGGAAGGCGGGAGAGGGTTTCGACTCGCTCACCCACCGCCCTACCCCACCGCCTCCCGTGCCGCAGCCCAAACCCGGATCGCACGCCCAAAACCGGGCCGGCCGCCGTCGTGCCTCCCACGGCCAGATGTCACCGCAGGGGGCTAACATCGTCCGCTGTGGGCGGAATTCGGCGGAAAACCCGCGAAAATCCGGTGATTTGGGTCAAAAAGTCGCGGAAACACGCGGAATTTGTCCCCCTCGCGGGTGCAAGCTGGTAAGTTTTCGAACAGTGGCTTGTACGCATGCCGTGTGCAGGCTCCAGAAATCCAAAGCGTCCAGGAGGACATAAATGGCTAAGAACCGTAGTGAACTTGTTGCAGAGGTAGCAGGCAAGGCCGGCACCAGCCAGGCAGCCGTCAACTCCGTGCTCGATGCACTGTTCGAGGTTTTCGAATCTTCCGTCGCCTCCGGCGAGAAGATCACCATCCCGGGCTGGCTCGCAGTTGAGCGCACCGACCGCGCCGCCCGCACTGGCCGCAACCCGCAGACCGGCGAGACCATCCAGATCGCAGCCGGCCACAGCGTCAAGCTGACCGCCGGCTCCAAGCTGAAGGCTGCTGTTTCCAACAAGAAGTAGTCTTCTCGACAGCTCCGGCGGAGCGGCAACCACACGGTTGCCGCTCCGCCTGCTTTAACCCCCGATTCGCCGCGCAGGCAGCGGTAGCGGACAATGGATAAGTGCCTTCAGCAGCAAAATCCCGCATTCCACAGCCTGCGCCCGATCCGGGAACGCAGAGCCAGGCTGACGCGGCCTTCGGTATTCCGCGGCCATGGCAGTTGGCCGGCCTGGCTGCGCTCTTCCTAGGGCTGGCGGCCGCACTGCTGTTCTCCGGTGCCGCGGCGGCCCGCGAGGTGTCCGACCCCGGAGCCCTGGTGCGCTGGGGCCTTCCGGTCAGCAAGGCAATCCACAACATCTCGCTGGCCACAGTGATTGGCGGGCTCATCTTCGCCGCCGGCATCCTGCCGTGGAAGCTTGGCGGCTCACGTACCAAGGACCAGGACGCGCCCGAGCACCCGGCCTTCACCCGCGCCCTGGCCATAGCAGCGGCCGCCGGTGTGGCGTGGACGCTGTCAGCGATCGCCGTGCTGGTGCTGACCTACTCGGACGTGGCAGGGCAGGGCATTTCCGGAGACGCCGAGTTCACCCGTGCTCTGGTCTACTTCATGACAGACATTGAAACAGGCCGGGCCTGGCTTGCCGTCACCATCATCGCCGCGGTCGTGACCACCGCCCTGTTCGGCGTGCGGTCCCTGACAGGCCTGGCGCTGACCCTGGTGCTGGCGCTGATCGGCCTCGTTCCGACTGCGCTGATCGGCCACTCCTCAAGCTCGGATGACCATGAGGGCGCCATCAACTCGCTCGGCCTGCACCTGGTGGGCGTCAGCGCCTGGGTCGGCGGCATCATCATGCTCGCGCTGCTGTCCGGCATCCTGACCGGCGCGCGGAACCCGGCCAGCACACAAAAGGCCCGGGCCACCCAGCCCGGCGGCCCCGCGGACATCACCGAGCCGACGCTCCGGCGGTTCTCCTCGCTTGCCGGGTTCGCGTTCGTGCTGGTCTTCGCCTCCGGCGTCATCAACGCCAGCGTCCGCGTGACCAGCTGGGCCGATCTCTTCGGTTCGGCCTACGGCCAGCTGATCCTCGCGAAGTCGGCGGCCACGCTGGTGCTCGGCGGCATCGGCTTCATGCACCGGCAGTGGATCATTCCGCAGCTGGGCCGCAAGGGCGCGGCCATGTCCTCGCGCCGGGTGCTGTGGCAGCTGCTTCTCATGGAGCTGCTGATCATGGGAGCCACCTCCGGCATTGCGGTGGCCCTCGGCCGCTCCGCGCCGCCGGAGCCCACCTCGTACGCTCCGGACGCCTCTCCGGCCTTCATCCTGTCCGGCTACGAGCTGCCCCCTGAGCTGACCCCGGAACGCTGGCTCTCCGAGTGGCGCCTCGACTGGCTGTGGATCGCCGCGGCACTCTTTGGGCTCGTGTCCTACCTCCTTGGCGTGGCCAAGGTCCGCGCCCGCGGGGACAAATGGCAGTGGTTCAGGTCCATCAACTGGGTCATCGGACTGCTGGTGCTGACCTACATAACTTCCGGGCCGCCGTCGGTCTACGGGCGCGTGCTGTTTTCAGCGCACATGGTGGACCACATGGCACTGACCATGGTGGCGCCGATCTTCCTGGTTCTCGGCGCGCCGGTGACGCTCGCCCTGCGCGCGCTCCCGGCCAGGGCCGACGGCTCCCGCGGACTCCGCGAGTGGCTGCTGCTCTTTGTGCACTCGAAGTTCTCCCAGCTGGTCACGCACCCGCTGTTCGCCGCGGCCAACTTCGCCGGTTCGATCGTGCTGTTCTACTACTCCGATGCGTTCGGCTTCGCGATGCGCGAGCATGTGGGCCACGAGCTGATGAACCTGCACTTCGCGCTGACCGGGTACATCTTCGTGCTCAGCATGATCGGCACCGACCCCCTGCCGCGCCGGGCTCCGTTCCCGCTGCGGCTCGTGCTGCTGCTGGCCACCATGGGCTTCCACGCCTTCTTCGGCGTGGCCATCATGGGCGGCACCAACCTGCTCGCTGCCGACTACTTCGGCAACCTCGGCCGGACCTGGGGCCCGTCCGCGCTCCTGGACCAGCAAATGGGCGGAGCCGTGGCCTGGGGGATCGGCGAAGTGCCGACCCTGCTGGTGGCGATCGGCGTCGCCATCATGTGGTCCAGGTCCGATGAACGCGAGACCCGCCGCACCGACCGGGCCGCGGACAGGAATAACGACGCCGATCTCACCGCTTACAACGATATGTTTGCCAAATTGGCTGAACGCGACGCCAAGCTGGCTGAACGCGACTCAAAGCTGGAAGGACGCTGATGAGCGAAACCGTACGCACCCACCACCGGGTCCGCGCCTCCGAACTGGTGGGCCGGAACTGGCTGAACACCGGCGGCAAGTCCCTGGACCTCCACGCCCTGCGCGGCAAGATTGTCCTCCTGGACTTCTGGACCTTCTGCTGCATCAACTGCCTGCACGTGCTGGATGAGCTCCGGCCGCTGGAGGAAAAGTACTCCGACGTCCTGGTCACCGTCGGCGTGCACTCGCCGAAGTTCGAGCACGAGGCCGATCCCGTGGCCCTTGCCGCTGCCGTGGAGCGCTACGAGATCCACCACCCGGTCCTGGACGATCCCGAGCTGGAAACCTGGAAGGCCTACACCGCCCGCGCCTGGCCCACCCTGGTGGTCATCGACCCCGAGGGCTACATCGTGGCCCACCTCTCCGGCGAAGGCCACGCCGACGGCCTCGCCGTGCTCATTCCGGAACTCATCGCCGAACACGAGGCAAAGGGCACCCTGCACCGCGGCTCCGGCCCCTACGTGGCGCCGGAACCGACGTCGGGCACGCTGCGCTTCCCCGGCAAGGCCCTCTTCCTTCCGGCCGGCCGCGGTCGCCAGCTCGCTGCCGGAAAGCCCGACGGCGGTGCTGCCGCCGGCTCAGACTGCCGGCACCTGGCTGGTCACGGACACGGGCCATCACCGCGTGGTGGAGCTGGACACCGACTTCCACACGGTGCTTGGCACGTTCGGCACCGGCACCAGGGGCCACGCTGATGGCCCGGGCGCCGACGTCGACTCCGTCAAGCCCACCGCAGAGTTCAACGAACCGCAGGGCCTGGTCCTCCTGCCGGAAGACGTGGCAGCGAAGACGGGCTACGACGTCGTAATTGCCGACTCCGTCAACCACCGCCTCCGCGGGCTGTCCCTCGCGGACGGAACCGTCACCACACTCGTCGGCAGCGGCGTGCAGCGCCTGCTGGAGACCGGGCCGGCCCGCGTGGACGAGGACGCCGCCGGCTTCACCGGCCGCCTCAGCGAGCACCCGCTGGAGGTTTCCCTCAGCTCGCCGTGGGACGTTGTGTGGTCCGCCAAGCTCAACGCCGTGGTGATCGCCATGGCCGGCGTGCACCAGATCTTCAGCTTCGATCCGCTGACCGGAGCCGTGTCGATCATCGCCGGCAACGGCCTGGAGGGGCTGCTGGACGGGCCCGCCCACGAGGCCTGGTTCGCGCAGCCGTCCGGCCTGGCCGAGGACGCCGACGGCAACATCTGGGTGGCCGACTCCGAGACATCCGCCCTCCGCAAGCTGGTGATCGACGACGACGGAACGGTCACCGTTGAATCCGCCGTGGGCAAGGGCCTCTTCGACTTCGGCTTCCGCGACGGCGAGGCCGCCGAGGCGCGCCTGCAGCACCCGCTGGGCGTGACCGTGCTGCCGGACGGCTCCGTGGCCATCGCCGACACCTACAACGGTGCGGTGCGCCGCTACGACCCCGCCACCGGAGACCGTGTCCACGCTCGCGCGGGGCCTCTCCGAGCCCTCCGACGTGATTGTGGACCACACGCAGGTTGCCGGTAGGAGCCGCTGCTGGTGGTGGTCGAGGCCAACAAGCACCAGCTGGTCTACGTGCCCATCCCCAAGGAAGCGCAGCAGGTGGACGAGGGCGCGGTGCAGACGCACCGGCCCAAGAGCCCCGTGGCCGCCCGGACCGCTGGAGCTGACCGTCCGCTTCACGGCGCCCACGGGCCAGAAGCTCGATGACCGCTGGGGCGACCCCACGCAGCTGAAGATCTCCTCCACCCCGCCCGAGTTGCTGGTGTCCGGCGGCGGGACCTCCGTGGGCCTGCTCCGCACGCTGGAACTGGCCTCCGACGTTCCCGAGGGCGTGCTGCACATTACGGCCCGCGCCGCGGCCTGCGACGGCCCGGAGACCGAGGACGGCGAGATCCCGGACCACGCGGCGTGCCACCTGTACCAGCAGGACTGGGGCATCCCGGTGGTGCTGCAGGCCGACGGCGACACCGAGCTGGTGCTGGACCTCCGCGGCATGGACTAATCGTCCGCCGCTACATCCACCGCCGCTAGCGAAGGGCTGCTGCCTGCCACCGCCTGGAACTGCGGTGTCACGGGCAGCAGCCTTTTGTGCGTCCAGAGGTCGCCGGAGGCCCGAAAACCTTCACGGCGTGACGCGGCCCGGCCAAATGCGAGCCAGCCCGGCGGGCTTAGAAGCTCAGGAGCGGGGTGACCTTGATGGTGTCGCCCTCGATGTCCAGGCGCGTGGTGAAGCTGAAGTCGTGGACCTCGTCCAGCGCGGAAACTCCCCCGGTGAAGAGGTCCACCTGTTCGGCGTTGATCTTGGCCTTGCCGTCCAGCGGTGCCACCACCCATTTGCCGTCGAACGGCTCAATGCTGATCTTCGGGTACTCGGTGATGCTCCACTTGATGGTCCCGTCCACCACCCGGTTGTTGGTGGCGTGGTAGAACGGGCAGTCGGGCTGAAGCCTTTGCTGCTTGCCGGCCTCCGCGGCGCACGTGTCAAGGAATTCCTTGACCCGGGTGGCCACCGCCTGGTTCAGCTCGTCCGTTGCCTGGGTCAGGAGGTTCAGCGGTGCCGTGGGGGCGTCCCGCCCGGACACGGTGGCCTTGGTCGGCGGCGCCGAGAAGAACTGCCCGTTCAGGGATGCCTCGTATTCGCCGGGGTAGAACACAGCGAAGGTGTTGCGGCCGCCGGGCATGTTCACCGGCACGCCGTTGACTGTGGCCTCATTGGAGTTCACCACCGTAACGTCCACCGTGGGCAGCGGGGCAGGCACGAACGCCCATTTATGGAAGAACAGCCATTCGGTGCCGGTGCTTTCCAGCAGGAACTCGGTGTGCAGCTGGCTGCCGTCGATGGTGTAGTCCATGGGCACCATGACCCGGTTGCCGGTGCGCGCTTCGGCGCCGCCGAGCTTCACGTTCGTGATGCGTGAGGCCGACGTCTGCAGCGCCGTGCCGTCGAGCATGGCGGGGTCGGCGTCCGGCACGGAAGCGCGGAGCAGGCCCAAGGCGCGCTCGCCCTCACCCTTCTGCAGGGCCTCCAGATACTCGCGCACAGGCTGCTGCGGGCTGGCCACCGAGGTGTTCACAAGGTTGACCGAGACGATGGCTCCGACCACGGCAAGCATCAGGCCCAGCAGCCACCCGGCCGCTGTCCTCACCAACGCTTGACTCATCTGCACGCACCTTACGTTACCTGCAAGTGCCGCGAACGCAGGAGTAGCAGGCGCCGCCGTGACGCCGGGCGGGCGTGCAGAAGCGCCCGACGGCGGGGCGTCACCGCCCGGGCGGGCGCGCCGCGGCGCTAACGGCGGCGCCGGGACGACGTGCCAAAAACACCCCGCAGAAGTTCCCGGCCCAGCTGGGTTCCCATCGAGCGGACCATGCTTTTCAGCCCGCCGCCAAGTGCCCCGCCCAGGGCGCCGGTGATGTCCTCCATCATGCCGCCGCCGGCCGGGGGAGCGGAGCGCGGTGCGTGCGGTGACGGCTCGCGCCGCTCGGATGCGGGCCTGCTGCTGGGGCGCCCCAGGATCTCCTCTTCGATGCGGCGGGCATCGGCGTCGACGCTCTGGAGTGTCGGATGCTGCCGGGAACGAAGACCTCGGCGGAGGGAGCCGGCGGCTGACCCGGTGCTGCGGCGCCGGTGGGGGCCGCGGCCTTGCCGGAGAGCTTCTCGTACGCTGAGACGTTGTCCACTGCGGTGCCGTACTTGGCAAGCAACGCCGATCCCGCCACGGTGCTCTTGATCAGTTCATCGGCGCTGGGTCCCATGACGGACTCCGGTGCGCGCAGGCGGGTCAAGGCCACGGGCGTCGGGCGCACCCTTCTCGTTCATCACCGTGATGACCGCCTCGCCGATTCCGGCCGAGGTAAGCGTCTCCTCGAGGTCGTAGTCGCTGAGCGGGAACGTGGAGACGGTGGCCTTGAGCGCCTTGGCGTCCTCCGGCGTGAACGCCCTCAGCGCGTGCTGGACGCGGTTGGCCAGCTGGCCCAGGACATCGGCCGGAACGTCCTTCGGCGTCTGCGTGACGAAGAAGATGCCCACGCCCTTGGAGCGGATGAGCCGGACGGTGGTGGTGATGGCTTCGAGGAACGCCTTGGACGCGTCATTGAAAAGCAGGTGGGCCTCGTCCAGGAAGAACACGAGCTTGGGCTTGTCGAGGTCGCCGGCCTCGGGCAGGTCTTCGAAGAGGTCCGCCAGCAGCCACATCAGGAAGGTGGAGAAGACCATGGGCTTGGTCTGCAGGGTGGGCAGCTCAAGGCAGCTGATGACGCCGCGCCCGTCCGGGGCGGTGCGAAGCAGCTCCGCGGTGTCGAACTCGGGCTCGCCGAAGAAGCGTCTCCATGCCCTGCGCTTCGAGGGTCACCAGCTCACGGAGGATGACGCCGGCGGTGGCCTTGGACAGGCCGCCCAGCTCCTTGAGCGACTCCTTGCCTTCGTCTGAGGTGAGGAACTGGATGACGGAGCGGAGGTCCTTCAGGTCGATCAGTTCGAGGTTGTTCTTGTCGGCGAAGTGGAACACCAGCTGGAGGCTGGACTCCTGGGTGTCGTTGAGCTCCATGACGCGGGAGAGCAGGATGGGCCCGAACGATGTGATGGTGGCCCGCACCGGGATGCCGTTGCCGTCCCCGCCGAGGGCCAGGAACTCCACCGGAAACGTCTTGCCGGCCCACTGCTGGCCGATGCTTTCGGTCCGCGCCTTCAGTTTCTCGCTGCCGGTGGCGGCCGTGGCGAGGCCGGACAGGTCGCCTTTGATGTCGGCCAGGAAGACGGGGACACCCGCGGTGGAGAGCTGCTCGGCCATCATGTGCAGCGTGACGGTCTTGCCCGTGCCAGTCGCGCCCGCCACGAGGCCGTGCCGGTTCATCATGGACAGCGGCAGCCGGACGGGAGCGTCCTTGTGGAGCTCGCCGTCTACGATGGCGGCCCCCAGCTCGATGGTGGCGCCCTCCAGGACATAGCCCTTTTGGATCGTGGCGACTTTATCAGCAGTGGATTTGTTGGCCATGCCGATAGCTTAGCCGCGGCCGTCCACAACTTTCGGAAAAGCCAGGATCGGCCTCAGCGAAAAACCGAGTACTGCGTCCATAAGGCAGGTACGAAAATACCGAAAGTCGAGTGGAATCCACTCGTGTTCTTCTGGGCGTGCAGCCCTAGCCTCGGGACGACACCTGCGGTCAATGGCGGCCGCATTCTTGCGAGGGAGGGCGCTGCAGTGAACTATCCAAACCGAAAGAGTCCCGGGCAGAGAACGAAGGACCCGGCCCGGAGCGGGGTGGTGGTCCGCCACGTCCGCGGGAGGATCCGGCAGGACCTTCCTGGCTGCCATCACGGTGGGCGGACTGCTACTGTCCGCGGCCGGTGTGGCCCATGCCGACGTGGTTTCCAACAACGTTGATGCGACCGTTGACGCGGTCGCCGAGATCATGTCACTGAACGTGGGTGGTGCTGCAAAGACGACGACGCTGGCAATCACGCCCGCAATTGACGATGGCAAACAAGGCTGCAACCTGACCGGCAGCACCAGTCCTGACCCTGAGCCTGGCATCGAGCAATCCGGCGGCAGCGACCGTCAGCCCCTCGTCCGTGACGTTCACGGCCTGTGGCGGCACGAAGCTGGTGACGGTCACACCGGTGGCAGCTGGGACCGCCACCATAACGGCTACTCAGACCTTCAATAACACCGGCGGAACCTTCGATCTTGCCCCGGCCACGTTCACCGCTAATGTGGCGGCCCCCGCGCCGGCGAACACAGCCCCGTCCGTCACAGTGGCGGGCGTAATGACCGGCGAGTCCTATGCCAAGGGCGCCGTCCCCGCAGCATCCTGCAACGTCGCCGATGCCGAAGACGGGAACAGGACGGTCGCTGCAGCACTCAGCGGCATCTCCGGTCCTGAAGCTGCGGACGGCATCGGCCAGCAGACAGCGAGCTGCAGCTACACCGACGGCGGCGGGCTCACCGCCAGCGGCTGCTCAGCGACCTACAGCATCGTGGACCCCAGCGGTCCGCAGATCAGCTACACCCTGGACCCGGGGACGCCCAACGGCCTCAGCGAGTGGTTCACCGTGCCGCTGATCCTCAGTTGGACGGTGGCCGATTCCGAGTCGCCATCCTCATTGATCACCAACGGCTGCGAGGAACAGGCTATTTTGGCCGACCAGGTGAAAATCTCTTACACCTGCTCCGCAACCAGCGCCGGAGGCTCCACCTCCAAGGACACTGTGCCCGTGGGCCTTGACGCCACCGCTCCCGAAGTGAGCTACGCAGGGGCAGAAGGACCCATCGGCAGCAACGGTTGGTTCAGGGGGCCCGTTACGGCTACGTTCACCGGCGTCGACGCAACATCCGGCCCCGCCACTCAATCCGCGAGCGAAAAAACAGCCCCCGGCGCCGAAGGAGCGGCCATCGAGGTCAGGAGCCCGGTGTTTAGTGACACCGCGGGCAACGCCTCGGCCCTTGGCGCGGTAATCCAAAGCTTCAGGGTCGACGGCACGGCGCCAGTGGTGGCGTACTCGGAAGCTGACAGGGAGCCGAATGCCAAGGGCTGGTACAACGGCCCCGTCACGGCGACGTTCACCGGAACTGATGCGGTTTCGGGGCCGGCCGTAGCGGCCCAGACCGCAACATCCGCAGGAGAGGGAGCCTCTGCGGAGGTGGGCACCCACACGTTGACGGCCACGGCCACCGACAATGCGGGGCGCACGTCCGTCGCCACACAGACCTACACGGTGAAAGCCTGGGAGCCCAAGGGGTTCTACCAGCCCATCGACATGGGCGGCGTCCTCAACACTGTGAAGGCGGGTAGCACCGTACCTGCCAAATTCGAAGTGTTCGCCGGCGCCACAGAACTGACGGACACCAGCATCGTGAAGATGGGAGTCCGGCAGATCGCGTGCAGCCCGCTGGCAATCCAGGACGGAATCGAGATCACTGCGACCGGAAATACCTCCTTGAGGTACGACTCGACGGGTGGCCAGTACATCTACAACTGGAAGACGCCGAACATGCCAGGAGCCTGCCTCCAGCTCAGCATGACGTCAGCCGATGGTTCCCACATCGATGCCAACTTCAAGCTGAAGTAGCTTCGCTGCGGACCGGGGCAAGCAAGTAGAGCAGATGGGCTAGAACGCGGACAGGGGCCGCCGGACACGGCGGCCCCTGCCTCCGTGTCCGGCGCCACGGCGACATCCAGAAATATCCCGAGAGCCGCCGTCGTTGTCGCCAGTGTGCCTGTTCCGCCACCGGATCGGGCCGCCACAACGCCCTGCTACGAAAGGCCGGCCCTCCGTGACTGTTCCGCTCTCCATTCTTGACCTTGCGACCATCGGCAAGGGCCAGACGGCGGCGGAGAGCTTTGCCGGTAGCGTCGCCATGGCCCAGCTTGCCGAGAAACTCGGCTACCGGCGGGTCTGGTACGCCGAACACCACAACATGTCCTCGATTGCGTCCTCTGCCACGAGCGTCCTGATCGCGCACGTTGCCGCGAATACGGAGACCATCCGGCTTGGCGCGGGCGGCGTGATGCTCCCCAACCACTCGCCGCTCACCATTGCCGAGCAGTTCGGAACGCTGGAGACCCTGCACCCTGGACGCATCGACCTGGGGCTTGGCCGCGCCCCGGGCAGCGACCAGAACACCATGCGGGCGCTCCGCCGCGACCCCCAGTCGGCGGACACCTTCCCGCAGGACGTCCTGGAACTGCAGGGCTACCTCAGCGGCCCCACCCGTATCCAGGGTGTCGAGGCAACGCCGGGCAAGGGCACCAACGTGCCCCTGTATATCCTGGGTTCCTCCCTGTTCGGGGCCCGGCTCGCAGCCCAGCTGGGCCTGCCCTTCGCCTTCGCCTCCCACTTCGCACCGAATGCGCTCCAGGACGCCGTGGCCATCTACCGCCGGGAATTCAAACCCTCCGAGCAGCAGGATTCGCCCCACGTCATCGCCGGCGTCAACGTGATCGCCGCGGACTCGGCGTCTGAAGCGCAGGAGACCTTCCGCGACACCCTGCGGGCCCGCGTCTCGCTGTTCTTCGGCGGCGGGCGGCAGTTCACGGACGACGAAGCGGACATGATCCTCGACTCCCCGCAGGGGCAGCACGTGTCCCAGATGATGAAATATTCCGCGGTCGGTACGCCGGACGCCGTGATGGACTACCTGGACGGCTTCGCCAAGCACGCCGACGCCGACGAGCTCATCGTTGCTCACCAGAGCACAGGGACCGGGACTAGGCTCCGGTCGGTGGAGCTGCTGGCCCAGGCCGCCGGGCTCGCGCGCGTCTAGCCCGACTAAGAAATATTTTTAGACCCTCCATGGGCGGCGCCCGGGACATGAACCTGCAGGTCAGGGTGGTCCGGGGTCATTGCGCCCTGGATAAATGACGATTGAAATTGCCGTTATTCATCCGATATCTTTTGACTTCAACGGCGGACAGAACTTAGCGTTGACTCCGCAAGGTCTCAATTTCTTCGGTAACGGGCGTTACCCCGCCCCTAATTCCGGGTGCTTTATAGGCTTCTGCGCGCAAGCACAGAAGCTGTGGCTAGCTGGTCCAATGTAGCGGTCTCAAAATCACTACACCTGACGACCCCAACCTGCGCGGTTGGGGTATTTTCGGCGCGCCTGATTCAGAAATCCACGGGATGGAATGCGATCAGCTCCGTTCACAATCAGACCCAGGTAAAAATATGAAGATCAAATCCACCGCCGCAGCCGTACTAATGACCTGCCTCATGGTCAGCGGCCTGGTTGCAGGCGTCTCAGCCCCGGCTTCCGCCGCGGGCACCACCTACTATGTCAGTGCTGCCGGCAGCGACAGCAACGCGGGCACGTCCAGCCGCGGCACCTGGAAGTCCCTGACGAAGGTCAACCAGACCGTCCTCAAGCCAGGAGACACCGTCAGTTTCCGCAGGGGCGACACCTGGACCGGTGGCATCGTGGCCAGCCAGAGCGGCATGTCCACGGCCCCGATCACTTTCAACAGCTACGGCACCGGCAATGCGCCCACGGTGACCGGCGGCAAGTCGGCAAACTGCATCAGGATCAACGGCAGCTACACCACGGTTGACGGACTGCGCGCCGTCTCGTGCGGCTATGCGGGCATCAGCGTCACCGGCGACCGCAACCTTGTGCGGAACTCCAGCGCCTCCAACAATGCGGTTGGCCTCAAGATCGGCACCGGTTCCGATTTCGGTAAGTACACGGGGAATTCCCTGACAAACAACAACATCATGAATGTGAATACGCCCGGCACAAATTGCGGAACGGCGTCCGCCGCGAACTGCGGCGACGACTCCGGCGCGTTTGGCGTGCTGATCAACGGCAACGACAATGAGTTCTCCGGCAATACCGTCAGCGGTTCCACCGCGAAGTCCTACGATTACAACCAGGACGGCGGCGCCTTCGAAATCTACAACGGCAACCGCAACAACATTCACCACAATGTGTCCGTGGACAACAACAACTTCTCCGAACTCGGAAAGTCCTCGGGGACGGCGGACGGCAACACGTTCCGCTACAACCTGATCCGCTCAACCTGCGGTGCCAATTGCTCCGAGGCGAAGGGCCTGATTGCCCGCGGAACCGGCACCTCATACGGGCCCACCAACGGCACCGTCTTTGAGTTCAACACCGTCTACCTGACCGGCGCGGAGTCCCAGGCCGTTGTTTGCCACGCGACCTGCCCGTCCTCAACGGTGATCCGGGCCAACATCCTGGTGGGCGTCAAGAACTCCCTGTGGATCAACGGTTCGGGCTGGACCGAAAAGCAGAACGTCCTCAACGGTCCCGACGAACATCACGCCGAACAGCACGTCACCAGCGGCGCCTGCAGGCTTCGTCAGCGCGCCTGCCAATCTCCGCCTGACCGGCACCAGCCCGGCCATCGACCGGGCCGGGACCAGCGCCCTACACCCTGGACCTGGCCGGTGCGCCGGTCACCCAGAACGGCGACTGCGCCGGAACGGCTGCCGCCGATTCGGGCGCCTACGAGTACGATTCGCCGGCCTGCTGATTCCGGCGGCAGCGACGCCGGAAGCAGGGGCCCGCCCGGGTCGCGTTCACGTGGCCCGGGCGGGCTTTTTGGTGCGCCGCCGGCGGCTTCACCTGCCAGGCCGTGAGGAGGAGAGCGGACCCGGAAGCGAAGTTACACGAACGCAATAACCGGGATATCCAGGGGAAATGGCTGCGGCTGGACACTAAAGGTGTCCAAGACCGATTGGGGATGATCCGAAGGATTGCCGCGCATGCCTACTCCGCTCAACCAGACGGTGGCCGATTCCGCGCTGCTGACCAAGTCCCTGCCGCTGGGCCTGCTGCGGGCCTTCGTCCAGTCGGATGCCGCCGACGACGGGCTCACTCCCCAACTGCTCGCCGAACTGAAGATCCTGGCCCGCACGCCCGGGCTGCTGGTGGCCTGCAACTACGGCGGAACCCTATGTGCCGCCGAGGGAATTTCCACCGAAACGCTGCCCCTGGGCAGCGCCGCGATTGCACTCCGCGCGCTGGCCGCCCTGCCCAACACCCATGCCGCCGTCATCTCCGGGCGGTCGCTGCGCGACCTGGCGGCGGTGTCCAGGCTGCCCGCCGAGGTGCACCTGGTGGGCTCCCACGGGGCCGAGTTCGACATGGGGTTCGCCCACGGGCTGTCCCTGGCCACCGAGTCCGTGCTGCAGCAGGCCAACCAGGCCCTGCTCGAAGCGGTGGGCGCCTACAAGGGGATCAGCATCGAGCGGAAGCCCGTGGCGGTTTCCGTGCACACCCGGCCGGCATCCCCGGATGTTGCGGCCAAGTGCCGCGAAGAAGGCCGAGGAGGTGGCCCGGGCCCTCGGTCTGTTCTTCATTGTGGACGGATCCGTGCTGGACCTGTCCGTGGTGGAGACCGTCCAAAGCCGACGCCCTGGAGCAGCTGCGGTCAAGGCTCGGGGTCAGCGCGGCGCTGTACGCCGGGGACGCCATGAGCGACGAACTGGCCATCGCCACGCTCCGCGGCCCGGACATGGGGCTGTGGGTGGGCGGCCTGCCGAGCTCGGCCGAAGCACCGGCTGAAGGACCCGGAATCGTTTGCCCGGGTGCTGGCAATCCTCTTTGAGCTCCGGCGCGCCTGGCTGTTCGGCGAGGATGCCGTCGGCCTGGAGCGGCACTCCATGATCGGCAACGGCTCCTCCACCGCGCTGCTCACACCCGAGGCCAAGATCTGCTGGATGAGCCATCCGCTGCCGGACTCGGGCTCGCTGTTCGCCCACATCCTCGGCGGGGACGCCGCCGGGCACTTCTCCGTGGAACCGGTCAAGGCCTCGCAGGTGCTGGGCCAGCGCTACGTGGACAGCACCATGATCGTGGAAACCCGGTGGGCGGACGTCACCGTGACCGACTACCTCGAGCCTGCCCCCGAAGGGATCACCAGCCTGGTCCGGGTGCTGTCCGGAACCGGGGCCGCGAGGATCGTTTTTGCGCCCCGGCCGGACTACGCCAACGCACCGTTCAGCATGGAGGCCCGCGGCGGTGAGCTGCACGTCGTCGGCACCTCCGATCCCATCATCCTGCTGGCCCCCGGCGTCAGCTTCGCCATCACCTCGGACGGGCGGCACGCGACGGCCACGGCCGACGTCAACCTGCAGAACGGTCCCGTGGTCCTCAACCTCCGGTGCGGGGACACGGAATCCGCAGGCGACGGCACACGGAACGGCGAGAGGCGGACCGCCGCTCCGCCGTCGCCCATCACTCCCGCCGCTGGGTGCAGGGCCTGGAACTGCCGTCCGTGAAGCCGTCGCTGGTGCGGCGCTCGGCGCTGGTGCTGCGCGCCCTGGTGCACGAGCCCACCGGCGCCGTGCTCGCGGCGCCCACCACCTCCCTGCCCGAGGGAATCGGCGGCACCCGGAACTGGGACTACCGCTACTGCTGGCTGCGGGACGGGTCCATGACCGTCAACGCCCTGGTGGACCTGGGGTCAACGGCGGAGGCGGACGGGTTCCTTGGCTGGCTGGGCCGGATCCTGGCGCAACGCGCCGGGACCGGAATGGCTGCACCCGCTGTACTCGGTCACCGGCGCGCCGCTGTCCACGGAAGCCATCATCGAAAGCCTGCCCGGGTATGCGGGCTCGCGGCCGGTGCGGATCGGCAACGCCGCGGACCACCAGGTCCAGCTGGACGTCTTCGGACCCATCGCCGAGCTGATCCACGCGCTGAGCGAGTCGCAGGGATCGCTGGCGGACGACGCACTGGGACCTGATGGTGCAGATGGCCAGTGCCGTGCTGGCGCGGTGGCATGAGGCCGACCACGGCATCTGGGAGGCCCGCCGCGCACCGCGGCACCACGTCTACACCAAGGTGATGTGCTGGGTGACGCTGGACCGGGCCCTCCGCACCGCCGCCCGGCACGGCCGCGACCCGAGCCGTCCTGGGCACCCACGGCCGCCACCATCCGGGAGGAGGTGCTCCGCGAGGGCTGGGACGACACGGCCGCGCTCCTACACCGTTGCCTACGACAGCCCCGACCTGGACGCGGCGGTCCTGCACATCGGGCTGTCCGGCCTGCTCGACGTCAACGACCAGCGGTTCCTGGACACCGTCACGGCCGTGGAACGGGAGCTCCGCGTGGGGCCCACCGTTTTCCGGTACAGGTACGACGACGGCCTGCCGGGTTTGGAGGGCGGCTTCCACATCTGCACCACCTGGCTGATTGAGGCGTACGTGGCGGTGGGCCGGATCGAGGAGGCCTGGGACCTGTTCGACCAGCTGGTCAACCTGTTCGGACCCACGGGGCTGCTGCCGGAGGAGTACGATCCCGGCACCGAAACCCACCTGGGAAACCACCCGCAGGCCTACTCCCACCTCGGCTTCATCCGCTGCGCCCGGCTCCTGGACCGGCACCAGCGGAGCTAGGGCCCGGAGGCCGGGCTGGGCCAGCGGCTCTGGGCCCGCGGGTCGGGGCTAGCGGGAGGCCGAGAAGATTGCCGGTGCCGGGCCTGGTCGCCGGTGGCGAGGTCGGCCAGGATCCGTCCCACCACCGGCGTGAACTTGAAGCCGTGGCCGGAGAAGCCCGCGCCGATGACCACCGGGCCGATCCGGTCAAGCACGAAGTTCTGGTCCGGGGCGGTGGTGTAGGTGCAGCTGATGTCGGCTCAACGAATCGGCATCAACGCCCGGCAGCCAGTCCTGGCGTAGTCCTGCAGCGCCGCGAGCTGGCGGGGCTCGGGCAGGAAGGACCGCCGGTCCGGGTCCACCACCGGGCCCACGCCGTGCCAGCCTGCCTTGATGCCTTCGCCGGGCGTCTGCATCCCGTACACGGGTGAGTACCAGTCCTCGTATGCCGGGCCGGTTCCCGGGCAAGTGGTTGAAGCCGGGCCACACGGCGCCGTCGTCGGCGATGCCGAAGTGCGCCGGCTGCTCCTGCGTGACCGTGAGCCGGGGAATCGTCGGCTCCCGGTTCCGGCCGCGCCGGACAGCAGCTTCTCCGTCCAGCCGCCGGCGGTGACCACTGCCTGGCGCGGCGGTGAGCACCTCGTCCGCCCGTCGCCGGCGCCGCCGGTCCGCCGGATCCACGGTGAGCCGGACGCCGTCGTCCATGATCTTCCAGGTCCACCACCTTGGTGTGGTGCCGGATCTCGGCGCCGCTGGCGGCGGCGAGCCGCTGGAAGGCGGGCAGTGCGGCCTCGGGGTTCAGCTGGCCGCCGTCGGGCATGTACAGAACCTGCTGGTCGAACCGGATGCCGCGCCAGCGCTCGGCGGCCTCCGCAGGGCGCAGGAATTCTGCCCGGAGGCCTGCCTTGGTCAGCGCGGCCTGCACCAGCGCGAAGCTGCGGATCCGGGACCGTGGTTGACGATCGCCGGTGCGCGTCAGCAGCCGTTCGCCGCTGTCCTGCTCGAGCTCGCTCCCAGAGGGCCTGAGCGCCTCGGCCAGCATGGCCACGTACTCCGGCCGGTGGTAGCCCGGGTTCAGGTTCCGGGTGGCTGCCGTGGGAGGCACCGATGCGGTGGCCCGGCCCGAACTGCTCCAGCAGCGTGACCTGCCGGCCGCGGCGGGCCAGCGCCCAGGCGGCGGCGGAGCCCATGGCGCCGCCGCCGATCACAACAGTGTCCAGGATTGTTTTCATGGGTTCCTCCGATTCGGGTGAGTTCTCACGTCAGGAGCAGGGCCACGCCGATCATGGCGGGGACGGCCACGACGGTGGTGATCAGCACGGTGTCCTTGGCGACGGTGAGGCCGGTCTTGTAGCGGCTGGCGGCCACGAAGACGTTCTGGGCGGTGGGCAGGGCGGAAGTCACCACCACGGCGAACAGGGCCTGGCCCTCCATGCCCAGGGCGAAGCGGGCAAAAACGTAGGCGATGGCCGGGTGGATCACGAGCTTGAAGGCGCTGGCCAGCAGGGTGTCCAGCCGGCGTCCGGCGGCTGCCTGCAGCGGCCTGGAGCCGTTGAGGCTCATGCCGAAGGCGATCAGCATGGCCGGGATGGCCGCGCCGCCGATCAGGTGGATGGGCTCCAGG
Organism: uncultured Solirubrobacterales bacterium; assembly: GCA_963811505.1. Classification (GTDB taxonomy): domain Bacteria; phylum Actinomycetota; class Thermoleophilia; order Solirubrobacterales; family 70-9; genus WHSW01. The sequence goes on from CAWERC010000006.1 coordinate 23,765, forward strand.
ACCAGCTCGGGGACCTGCCAGTCCGGTCCGGCCACCACCAGGCCCAGCGCCGAGCCCACGATCATCGGGTTCTTGAGGATCATGAGGACGAAGCGCAGCGGGCGTGGTGCGGTGCGAGCTGGTGGTGGCATCCAGGGCCATCAGGAACAGCGGCGTGAAGAACGCCAGCTGGAAGATCAGCAGCGGCGCCACGTAGCTGGCGTCGCCCGAGGACGTACACGGCGATGGGGATGCCCAGGTTGGCGGAGTTCGCCAGGGAGGCGCTCATGGAGGACATCAGCGATTCCGGCACGGTGCGCTTGAGCAGGAACTTGACGATGACTGAAGAAGAGTCGCGGCGGTGGCGATGGCGCGCCACCGCGGTGACCAGCAGGGGAGCGGCGAAGACGTCGTGGAGCTTGGCCTTGCTCAGCGTCTCGAACAGGAGGGCCGGGCTGGCCACGAAGAAGGTCAGCGCGCTGAGGACCTGGCGGGCGTTCTCGCCGAGGATCTTCTGCCGGCCCACGAACATGCCCACCAGGATGATGGCCCAGACCACGAAAAAGCCCGCGAGCACGCCTAGCACCGGGTGCCCTGAAGGCTCGGGTCTACAGGCGGGTGGCGTCCACCATCCCAGCCTAATCAGATTTATTCAGCGGCGGCAGTGTGGCAGGATCTCGCTATTGCGGTCCGGCCGGATGCACTGGTCACGGCGTGCCGGGGCTGGCAGTCAGCTGCACGTGGCGTTGTTCAGCGCGAACGGCGGGCGCATGAGGCCCGGGGTGTGGCCCTCGGCGGGATCGTTGCCGATCTGGACAATCTTGTTGTCCTTGTCCACATGGACAACCTTCGGGGTCGTAGGCCTGGGCCTCTTCCGTGGTCATCTGGGCGTAGGTGATCAGGATGACGATGTCGTTCTCGTGCATCAGGTGCGCGGCCGCCCCGTTGATGCCGATGACGCCGGAACCGCGCTCGCCGGCGATGGTGTAGGTCTCCAGGCGGGCGCCGTTGGTGACGTCCACGATGGCCACGAGCTCGCCGGGCAGGATGTCGGCAGCATCCAGCAGGTCCAGGTCAACGGTGACCGAACCTACGTAGTGCAGGTCGGCGTGCGTGACAGTGGCCCGGTGGATTTTGGACTTAAACATTGTGCGATTCATAACGTGAACAGTCTAGCGCCGGGTCCGCGATTCGCGCTGTGACGCACGGAACACCTCGGCCGACGCTGGCCCGGTGTGCGCAGGTCCGGATTCTTCCTGCGGACGGCCGCCGGTGCAATCGAGGCGGCGGTCGCGGCCAGCATCTCGCGGGCGGCCAGGATGGCGGGCCGCTGGGCGCTGGAGCGGCGCACCGAGGTGAAGACGGTCCGGTGCGGGTTGCCCGGCAGGTCCAGCAGCTCGGGCGGTGGTGCCGCGGCCGGTCCAGACCAGGTCCGGCATCAGGGCCACGGCATTGCCGGACTCGATCAGCCGGATCTGGGCCTGCAGGTCGGCCGTTTCGAACCGCACGTCGGGCTCGAATCCGGCGCTCCGGCAGGCCTGTTCGGCCCAGTGCCGGGAGGCCGCGCCGCGCGGCTCCATGACCCACGGCAGCGTCCGCCGTGTCTTCGAGCGAGCGTGACTGGGCCCGCCCTCGGCCGTCCGGCGGAACGGCGAGCCGGATGGCGTCGCTGGTCAGCCGGATGCGGTCCAGTTCCGGGTAGCGGGGCGCGGCGTGGCCCGGATACTGCTCGGCAATCACCAGGTCGAAGTCCCGGGCCCACGTTTCGTGCAGCGCCGTTTCCGGTTCGCGCTGGATCATTTCGATCCGGACCTCGGGGTAGCTTGCCGCCATCCGGGTGAGGGTGTCCGGCATCAGGGCCAGTGCCGCGGACTGGAAGACGGCGATCCGGACCGTTCCGGAGACGGTGGTCAGCGACGCCGCCAGGTCCGCCTCGGCCTGCTCCAGCGTCTCGAGAAGCTGCGCGGTGTGGGCCACCAGGACTTCGGCCTGCGGGCGTCAGCTGGACCCGGCGGCCGGTTTTCCGGAGCAGCTCCACGCCCGACTTCCTTTTCCAGCAGGGCCAATTGCTGGGAGACCGAGGACGGGCTGTACTGCAGGGCCTGCGCCACCTCCGCCAGCGTGCCCCGGATCTTCAGTTCGCGGAGCAGCCTCAACCGCCGGACATCGAGCATGGGCTGTTCCTTCGGTTGACAATCGAATAGTTAAACTAATGAATATTGGTTAGAAGTATTCACTTTATCTAATGCAACGCGCTTGCATACTGATCGGATTGAGTTACCCCCGTCACAGCCGGCTAAGGCACCGCGATGGGGCCGCACCCTACGCAGGAGTTCCTGATGAGTACAAAAGATCCGACCCAGTCGATCATGCGGCGCAAGCCGATCGACGACATCGAAGAAGAAAACAAGCACAGCGGCCTGTTCAAGTCCCTCGGGCTGTGGCAGCTGACGGCCATCGGCGTCGGCGGCATCATCGGCGTCGGCATCTTCTCGCTCGCCGGGCTGGTGGCCGCACGGCAGCGAAGACACGCCGGGTGTCGGGCCCGCGGTGCTGATTTCCTTCCTGATCGCCGGCCTGGCCTCGGCTGCCGCGGCGCTCTCCTACGCGGAGTTCGCCGGCATGATCCCGCGCGCCGGCTCGGCCTACACGTACGGCTACGTGGCGCTGGGCGAAGTCATCGGCTGGTTCATCGGCTGGGACCTGCTGCTCGAATACATCGCCATCGTGGCGGTGGTGGCCATCGGCATCTCCGGCTACTTCGACGCGTTCCTGTCCGGCATCGGCATCCACATGCCCGTCTGGATGACCTCCACCCCGGACGAAGGCAAGGGCGGCATCGTCAACATCCCCGCCATCGTCGTCTGCCTGATCGTGACCTGGATCCTCTCCCGCGGCACCAAGACCTTCGGCCGGTTTGAACTGGTCGCCGTGGCCATCAAGGTGGTCCTGATCCTGTTCATCATCGGGCTGGGCGTCTTCTACATCAACACCGACAACTACAACCCGTTCATGCCCAGCGGGTTCGGCCCCGTCCTGGCCGGCTCCGCCACCGTGTTCTTCGCGGTGTTCGGCTACGACGCCATGAGCACCGCGGCTGAAGAAGCCACCGACGGCAAGAAGCACATGCCCAAGGCCATCATCCTGTCCCTCATCATCGCCATGCTGCTCTACGTTGCGGCCACCCTGGTGCTCACCGGCATGCAGAACTACAAGGACATCGATCCCGACGGCCGGCTTCGCCTCCGCGTTCACCGGCGTGGGCCTGCCCGTCATCGCCACCATCATCTCCGTGTTCGCCGTGCTGTCCATCCTCACCGTGATGCTGACCTTCCTCCTGGGCGTCACCCGCGTCTGGTTCTCCATGAGCCGCGACGGACTCCTGCCCGGCTGGTTCGCCGAAGACGGACCGGCACGGCACCCCGCAGCGCGTGACCTGGATCGCCGGCATCGCCTCCGCCCTGCTGGCCGGCGTGTTCCCCATCAAGGCCGTCGCCGACCTCACCAACATCGGCATCCTGGCCGCGTTCGTCGTCGTCTGCTTCTCGGTGATCGTCTTCCGCTACAAGAAGCCGGATGCGCCCGCGCACCTTCCGCCTGCCGCTGATGCCGGTCATTCCCGCCTTCGGCGTCCTGGCCTCGGCGCTTCCTGATGTTCCAGCTGCACTGGGAGACCTGGCTGCGCTTCGGCGTCTGGCTGGTCATCGGCCTGGCCATCTACTTCGGCTACGGCAAGCAAGCACTCGCTGATGAACCCGAACAGCCCGCGCCACGAGGAGGCCGTGGAGATGCACCGCCCCGTCGTGGCCTAGCCACCCGACGCTCTCTCACTTCCTGCAGCAAATCACGGGACGCTCTCTCAGCTCGTGGCGCGATATCGACGAACCCTCTCTCACTCGGTGAGAGGGGGTTCGTGCGTTCTCTGCAGGAAGTGAGAGAGCGTCTGCCGTGAAGGCGTGCAGGAAGTGAGAGAGCGTTCGGGAGCCGGCGAAGTGAGAGAGCGTCCGGGAGGCGCGGGAAGTGAGAGAGCGTTGCGCGGGGGCTGGACGCGGTGTTCCGAACGTTCGGACGGCGATTATAAGCATTGGGTTTTCTAACCTGTATTGCTCAGAAAACATCGCTTTATCTTAAGTGACTGCGAGGCTCATACTGATGAATAAGACGGTCCTCACCCACGGAAAGAACGAGGAAAGCCATGACCCACACTGCAACGGATCACCGCGTCTTCAGGCAAGGACGCCGCTGACACCGGCGCCGTCGCCACCCGCCCGGCAGGCTCCGACGTCGCCGAGGCCACGGCCCTGGCCGGCGGAAACCATCGCCCTGGTCCGCCACTGGCTGACCGAGGCCGCGAAGGTCCCCGTGGACGCCTCCGCCGAGCAGCTCGCCGGCGTCCTGAAGGACCCGAACGGCCTGGACTTCACGGTCGGCTTCGTCGACGGCGTGGTCCGCCCCGAGGACCTGCACGTCGCCGCCCGCAACCTCGCCGCCCTCGCCCCGAAGGTTCCGGCCTTCCTGCCCTGGTACATGCGCAGCGCCGTCCGGCTCGGCGGCACCATGGCCCCGGTCCTGCCGCAGGTGGTCATCCCGATCGCCCGCAAGGTGCTCCGCGAAATGGTGGGCCACCTCATCGTGGACGCCACCGACGCCAAGCTGGGCCCGGCCATCGCCAAGATCCGCAAGGACGGCATCAAGCTCAACGTCAACCTCCTCGGCGAAGCCGTCCTGGGCGAGCACGAGGCCTCCCGCCGGCTCGAGGGAACCCACACCCTGCTGGCCCGCCCGGACGTGGACTACGTCTCCATCAAGGTGTCCTCCACCGTGGCCCCGCACTCCGCCTGGGCCTTCGACGAGGCCGTGGAGCACGTCGTCGAGAAGCTCACCCCGCTGTTCGCCCGCGCCGCTTCCTTCGCGCCAGGCACAAGGCCAAGTTCATCAACCTGGACATGGAGGAATACAAGGACCTGGACATGACCATCGCGGTCTTCACCCGGATCCTGGACAAGCCCGAGTTCAAGAACCTCGAGGCCGGCATCGTGCTCCAGGCCTACCTCCCGGACGCGCTCGTCCGCCATGATCCGCCTGCAGGACTGGGCCGCCGCACGCCGCGCCAACGGCGGCGCCGCCATCAAGGTCCGCGTGGTCAAGGGCGCCAACCTGCCCATGGAACAGGTGGAATCCTCGCTGCACGACTGGCCGCTGGCCACCTGGGGCACCAAGCAGGACTCGGACACCAACTACAAGCGCGTCATCAACTACTCGCTGCACCCGGACCGGATCAGGAACATCCGGATCGGCGTGGCCGGCCACAACCTCTTCGACATCGCCTTCGCCTGGCTGCTCGCCAAGCAGCGCGGCGTGGAATCCGGCATCGAGTTCGAGATGCTGCTCGGCATGGCGCAGGGCCAGGCCGAAGCCGTCAAGAAGGACGTCGGCTCGCTCCTGCTCTACACCCCCGTGGTGCACCCGGCCGAGTTCGACGTCGCCATCGCCTACCTGATCCGCCGCCTCGAAGAGGGCGCCAGCCAGGACAACTTCATGTCCGCCGTCTTCGAACTCAGCGAAAACGAAGCGCTGTTCGAGCGCGAGAAGCAGCGCTTCCTCGCCTCCCTGGACAGAGCTCGACGACGACGTCCCGCCGCCCAACCGCCAGCAGAACCGCAGCCTCCCGGCCGGAGCCGATGCCGCACGACTCGCTTCGAGAACACCCCGGACACCGACCCGTCCCTGCCGGCCAACCGCGACTGGGGCCGCGCCATCCTGGACCGCGTCCCGTCCTCCACGCTGGGCAACGCCTCCGTGGAGGCCGCCACCATCACGGACGCGGACACCCTCAACACGGTCATCGCCACCGCCGTCGAAAAGGGCAAGGCCTGGGGCGCACTGTCCGGCGCCGAGCGCGCCGAGATCCTGCACCGCGCCGGCGACGTCCTCGAGGCCCGCCGCGCCGACCTGCTCGAGGTCATGGCCAGCGAGACCGGCAAGACCATCGACCAGGGCGATCCCGAGGTCAGCGAAGCCGTGGACTTCGCCCACTACTACGCCGAGTCCGCCCGCAAGCTGGACAAGGTCGACGGCGCCACGTTCGTTCCGGCGAAGCTCACCGTGGTGACCCCGCCGTGGAACTTCCCGGTGGCCATCCCGGCCGGGTCCACCCTCGCGGCACTCGCCGCCGGCTCCGCCGTCGTGATCAAGCCCGCCAAGCAGGCCCGCCGCAGCGGTGCCGTGATGATCGAGGCGCTGTGGGAAGCCGGCGTGCCCCGCGACGTGCTGACCATGGTCCAGCTGGGCGAGCGTGAGCTCGGCCAGCAGCTGATCTCCCACCCGGCCGTGGACCGCGTGATCCTCACCGGCGGCTACGAGACCGCCGAACTGTTCCGCTCCTTCCGCAAGGACCTGCCGCTCCTGGCCGAGACCAGCGGCAAGAACGCCATCATCGTCACCCCCAGCGCGGACCTGGACCTCGCCGCCAAGGACGTTGCCTACTCCGCGTTCGGCCACGCCGGCCAGAAGTGCTCCGCCGCCTCACTGGTGATCCTGGTGGGCTCCGTGGCCAAGTCCAAGCGGTTCCACAACCAGCTGATCGACGCCGTCACCTCCCTGAAGGTGGGCTACCCGGAGGACCCCACCAGCCAGATGGGCCCGATCATCGAGCCCGCCAACGGCAAGCTCCTCAACGCCCTCACCACCCTGGGCGAAGGCGAAAACTGGGCCGTTGAACCGCGGAAGCTGGACGAGACCGGCCGGCTCTGGAGCCCGGGCGTCCGCTACGGCGTGCGCCGCGGATCCTACTTCCACCTCACCGAGTTCTTCGGCCCGGTCCTCGGCGTCATGACCGCCGACACCCTGGAGGAGGCCATCGCCATCCAGAACCAGATCGAGTACGGCCTCACCGCCGGCCTGCACTCGCTGAACCCGGACGAGCTCGGCGCTCTGGCTGGACACCATCCAGGCCGGCAACCTCTACGTCAACCGCGGCATCACCGGCGCCATCGTGCAGCGCCAGCCGTTCGGCGGCTGGAAGAAGTCCGCAGTCGGCGCCGGCACCAAGGCCGGCGGACCCAACTACCTCGCCGGCCTCGGCGACTGGGCCAGCAAGGCCAGCACGGCCGGGCGCCGACGGCGCGCATCGCCAACGCCGGGCGTCCGCCGCCTGGTGGATGCCGCGAAGGGCGCACTGCACGCCGCCGAACTCGAGCCGCTGCAGCGTGCGCTGGCCTCCGACGCCCTCGCCTGGGCCGACGAGTTCGGCACGGCCAAGGACGTCTCCGGGCCTGAGCGCCGAGCGGAACATCTTCCGCTACCGCTCCCTGCCGGTCACCGTCCGGCTCTCCGAAGGCGAACCCGCTCGCGGCACCTGGTCGCGGACAGTAGCCGCCGGCGTCCTGGCCGGTTCGGCACTGACGGTGTCCACCGCCGTCGAACTTCCGGCCCAGCTGCGGGCCGTGCTCACCGGCGCTGGACATCACCGTCACGGTGGAGGACGACGCCGCGTGGCTGGCCTCCGCGGCACGGCTCGCCGCGGCGGGCAAGCTGTCCGGCGCGACGGATCCGCCTGATCGGCGGCGACGCGGCGGCGCTGGCCGAAGCCACCGGCGGCCGCCCGGACCTGGCCATCTACGCCCACCCGGTGACGGAGGCCGGCCGCGTGGAGCTGCTGCCGTTCCTGCACGAGCAGGCCGTCAGCATCACCGCCCACCGCTTCGGCACGCCGAACCACCTCTCGGATTCACTGATCTAGAGCTGGGCTGATCTAGAGTCTCGCTGATCCAGCGAGGCTGACAAGACAACAGAACGGGCGGGCACCCTCGGTGCCTGCCCGTTCGTCTTGCTTGTGCGGTGTCTTAGCAGTTTGGCTGGACTGCGGTTAGCCCAGGTACCAGCCGGGCGGAGCCCACGACGCGGGAACGCTGTGGGCGGAGAAAGTCCTCGCAGCGGGTGCAGGTGTACGCGACTTCGCCCAGCTGTCCTGACGCTGCCGTCATGCCGGTACTTGGGCGGAACGAAGGACTCAAGGTAGATAAATTCGTCCGTGCCGCACTTGTCGCAGTTGGGCTTGCCGACATATTCGGCGTCCGACGGTGCCATGAGAGTGGTGGGTGACCAGCGGCGGTGGTTTGCGGCTGTGGTCACGGCGTGTAAATGGCTATTCCCGACTGTCGTCATTGGCTGCCATTCCCGAGCACCCGTTCGTCTATCGAAGCCTGTCGTTGTTACCGGCCTCTGCATGACCTGAAGAATCCAGCATAGGCCAGCTGCGAACTCGTTATCAATCGTTTTGCTCGTCCGTACCCCGGGTGGCCCGTCCGGCTCAAACCGGCTTCTTGAGGGTCCGTCCCACGATGGCCTGGGTCAGGGCATCGATCACCTCGGCGTTGGCCAGCGGGTTGCGGATCAGGGTGAAATCGACGTCGCCCACCGGCGGCAGGTCGAAGCGGCGGGTGATGATCTTCAGGTCCTCCGGGACCAGCGAGGACGGCATCACGGCCACGCCGATGCCGGCCCGGACTGCCGCCAGCACGCCGCTGATCTGCCTGGTGGTGCAGGTGATGCGCCAGGTCCGGCCCACGGATTCGAGCGCGTCGATGGCCAGCTTCCGGCTGAGGCTGGGCGAGGGGTAGGCGATCAGCGGCACCGGATCCCCGGGCTCCAGCGCCGTCTGCTCCAGGCCCACCCAGGAGAAGTGTCGTGCTGGACCACCGTGCCGTCCTTGGCTCCGGCCACCCATTTCACGAACACCAGGTCCAGCTGGCCGGCGTTGAGCCTCTTGTACAGCTGGTCGCTCTGGCCGACCGTGAGCTCGAGGTTGATCTGGGGGTAGATCTGCCGGAACTCGCGCAGGATCCGCGGGAGGCCGGTGATGGCGAGGTCGTCGGCCGTGCCGAAGCGCAGCCGGCCGCGCATGGCGGAACCGGAGAAGTAGCGGGCGGCGGCATCGTGGGCCGCGAGGATGCTCCGGGCGAAGCCTGCCATGGCGTCGCCGTTGTCCGTCAGCCGGACGTCCCGGGTGTCCCGGGTGATCAGCATCCGCTTGGCCGCGGTCTCCAGCTTGCGCACGTGCTGGCTGACGGTGGGCTGGGCCAGGCCCAGCCGCTCGGCGGCCTTGGTGAAGCTCAGCGTCTCGGCAACGGCCAGGAAGGAACGGAGCTGGGCGGGTTCGAACATGGTACTCCTGTGGCTGCGGCTGGCCTGTCGGGCCGCTGGGGCCGGCACCGGTCGGCAGCATTACGTTCCGCAATGCTAGTTATAGGACCAATAGTCTTACATAATCACTTGTGCGCCACCCTAGCGTGAGGCATCCCGCCGGCCCGCTCCCTTGAGGAACTCCTGTGGCACCCCCACCGCCGTCATCGGCAACCGTCAGCCAGCCCGTCATCGATTCCGCCGCCACCGCAGCCTCCGCCAAACCCAGCCCATCGCCGTCGTCAGTGAACGCCTTCCCGTGGCGGCACACCTTCATCTCCCTGAGGGTCCCCAACTTCCGCATCTTCGCCATCGGCCACTTCGTGGCCGTGGTCGCCCTCTGGATGCAGCGGATCGCCCAGGACTGGCTGGTGCTGCAGCTCTCCGGCTCCGTCACCGCCGTCGGCATCACCGTGGCGCTGCAGTTCATGCCGTCGCTCCTGCTGGGGCCGTGGGGCGGGATGATGGCGGACCGGTTCGCCAAGCGGAAGATCCTGATTCTCTGCCAGGCCATGGCCGCGGTCCTCGCGGCCGCCCTCGCCGTCCTGGCGCTGAGCCGGCGCGATCGAGGTGTGGCACGTCTACGTCATCGCGCTGGTGCTGGGCCTGGTCACCGTGCTGGACCAGCCGGCCCGGCAGGTGTTCGTCAACGAACTCGTGGGCCCCAAGTACCTGCGCAACGCCATCAGCGTGAACTCCACCACGTTCCAGCTGGGCGGGCTGATCGGCCCGGCGCTCGCCGGCCTGCTGCTCACCGCCGTGGGTGCCGGCTGGGCCTTCGCCGCCAACGCGCGTGGCGTGCTGCTCCACCGTGGCCATGCTGCTGCTCCTGCGGAAGGACCAGCTGTTCGTCAGTGCCCCGGCGCCCAAGAAGAAGGGCATGCTGCGCGAAGGGCTGCGGTACGCGCTGAGCAAGCCCACCATTTACTGGCCGTGGCTGATGGCCGGGTTCATCGCCGTGTTCGCCATGAGCCTGCCGGTGCTGCTCGCCGCCTTCGCGGACCACGTGTTCGACGTCGGCGCCGGCGGCTACGGACTGCTGAACGCGCTGGTGGCGCTCGGCGCCCTCGCCGGGGCCGTCGCGTCAACCCGCCGCCGGCAGCTGCGGCTGCGCTCCGTGGTGTTCGGCGCCGGAATGTACGGGCTGATGCTGTGCCTGGCCGCGCTGGCGCCGTCCATGGTCTGGTTCGGCGCGGCCATGGTGCTGTCCGGGTTCTGGTGCCTGATGTTCCTGACCGCCTCCAACCAGCTGGTCCAGATCAGCTCCAACATGGGCATCCGCGGACGCGTGATGAGCCTGTACATCATGGTGCTGATCGGCGGCCAGGCCATCGGCGGCCCCATGATCGGCTGGATTGCCGAGCACGTTGATCCGCACGCCGCGCTGCTGGTGTCCGGCGGCGTGCCGGCGCTCGCGGCGGTGACTGTCGCCGTCGTACTTGCCCGCAAAGGTGAGCTGAAGCTCAAGGTGGACCTCCGGGACCGGCGGCGCCTGCTGCGTGTGGTGCAGCGGGCCGCCTAAGGCTCAGCTTTCCGGCATGCTCACCCTCGCGCTTCTCTGGTGGTCGATCTGTACAGCCTTCACCGCCATGGTAGCGGCTACATCGCTCGCCAGCCTCTTCGGGGTTGTCGGCGCGCTGATGCTCGTGCGGTTTTTGCTGGGGATGGGAGAAGCTGTGGCGCTACCTGCCTTCAATCGCGCCGTCAGCAACTGGTTACCGACCAACAGGCGAGGCCTCGGCATCGGAATCGCGATCGGAGGCATCGGACTTGGTTCTGCCATGACTCCGCCTATTGCCGCCTGGGTGATGGTGAACTGGGGATGGCCGACCGTGTTTTATCTCGCGAGCCTGCTCGGAATCGGGATGGCAGTCCTCTGGTGGCTCCTGTCACGCAACCATCCGCATGAGCATCCCTGGTGAATGCAGGTCAACAGGCCCTGCTCAGACGTGAACCGATCATCACTATAGCCGTGCCTTGGCGGGCATTCAGTCGGACCCCCACCATCTGGTGGCTGGTGATCAGCTACAGTTGCCTCGGCTATGTCGCCTACGTGTATCTGTCCTGGTTTTACTTGTATCTCGTGAACGTTCGAGGATTCGACGTGCTCCGCGGCGGAATCTATGCCTCTGCCCCCTTTGTTGCCATGTTAATCTTTTGCCCTCTGGGCGGCTGGGTGACGGATCGACTTGCAACCCGTTATGGTCTCACCACGGGACGATCTGTAGCAGGCATAACTGGCATGATCCTGGCCGGACTCGCAATTGCGTTGGGAGGCGTCATCGATTCTCCTTTCCTCGCAATCACCAGTCTGTCATTCGGCGCCGGCTGGCTCTACTTTACGGTCGGCGCCTACTGGTCCTCGACGACCGATCTGTCCAAATCCCAGTGCAGGAACCTTGTCAGGGCTCATGAATACCGGCGCCAATATCGGCGGGACCATCTCCCCGACCCTGACTCCATGGCTAGCCAATCAATGGGGCTGGCCTGTCTCGTTGGGCGTTGCCGCAGCTGTTGCTATACTAGGCGGAATCCTCTGGCTTAAAATCGATCCAGGGAAGGGTTTGAATCGTGAAACGTGACGCCGGAAGCAAATCCCGATCACCCTCTCACCCCTTCCGTTCCCCATTGCCTCTTGATCGTTGTCCTTGCTAGTTTGGTCGCATGACGATGCAATTTCAAAAAATCGATCCGCGCGTCACGATTACAACGCCGCTCGGCGAGATCAAGATTCGCTTCTTCCCGGACGACGCGCCGCGTCACGTCGAGAACTTTCTTAAGCTTGCCAAGATGGGGTTCTATGATGGAACCACCTTCCATCGCGTCGTTCCCGGATTCATCATTCAGGGCGGCGATCCGCTCAGCAAGAATCCAGACCGTTCCCTGCACGGCTCAGGGAGTCCCGGCTATTGGCTTAACCCAGAAATCAGCGATCGTCCACATAAACGAGGGGCGATCGGCATGGCCAAGGTCCCACGCGAGAGCAACAGCACACGGGACCCCAACGATAACGGCTCGCAGTTCTATATCTGTGTCGATGACAGCAGCGGGCTGGACCGAACCTACACCGTCTTCGGCGAAGTCTTTCGAGGCATGGAGGTGGTAGATAAAATCGTCGCCGCCCCACGCGACGAATTCGACAATCCGCTGAATCCGATCACGATGACGATGACGGTGAAGGAATAGCGGAGTGGAACGACACCCGTGCTAATCCCCTGCTCCCGGAACGCGCGCCCTCAGAAGGGCCTCGTTCGACGGCCGCAATGGGACTAGCACGGGTGCCATTCCACGGGAATAAGATACGAGCAAGCTTGGAAGGATCGAGCTGTAAGCTCGTTCGACGCGCGCAATCGAGGATCAACCAGGCTACCCTTGGGAAGGAAGTAGAAACTGGGAGGAGACGCGCAGTAACGGACAGTTTGCCCGTTCCCTCTGGAGAAAGCCAAGAATCAGAAGGCTCTCGTTGGACGCGCGCGGTGGAGACTACTCAGTCACCATGCCGCGAAGCTGAATACAGCGAGAATATCGTGGACAACAAAATGAAACTAGAATACGGTTTTTCTCATGCGGTTCGTGGAAAATTCTACCGCAAAGGTGCAGAACTGCGCTTGCCGATCCTACCTCGACAACGCAATGCGCAGACAGCTGGAGCGCATTGCAAAGAGGAAAGGTAAGCCGATCGGAGATTTGGTGAACCAACTTTCTTAAGAAGGATCTTGCAGTCTTGGAGACAAGGCGTCGTCTCCATGGCCGAGGCGCGGCGTGAGCGGCTATCCTCCCAGATTAAGGATTTGTCCTTGTGACCTTAGACATGATCGCGTCATCGCCTCGTGCCACCTCGATCAACGGCAGACAAGAGTTGCATTCTCTCTACCAGATCTACTCGGTGCATTTGAGGGCATGATAATAAGTCAATAGTCATGCCTGACCCTAATTCTGTCAACGAGATGGAGACCGTCGTTTCCGAGTCAGCGCGATCGTCGTACAGAGTGATGACGACGTGTCGCCGACCGATCCGGTGGGCGCAGCCAAATAAACGTCGACCGCCCGCTATGGAACGCTTCGCACCCGAGGTCCTGTTTCGAACGAGCGGCTCTCAAAGTCGTACGTCGTGTGGAACAACTGGAACTGAAGCCTCCCGTCCTGGACCATCTGGAACCCGATCCCCTTTGGAGACAGCTGCGGTCTGACTGGCGGCACGGCAAACTCACCGGCGGCCGCGTCAGAATGCGGTTCGGAACTTTTCGCACTCGTTCTTCATTTCCGTCACGTAGCGCCCAAGTTCGTTCCCTAGTCTGCTGGCTGGGGTGTCAGACAGATACACGTCGATAATCCGCTTCTGTCGCACCCGCGAAACCACCGTCAACCGGGCACCCAGCGCCAGTGCCAATGGTCCCCACAGCATCGACAGTTGCATCAGTTCGTGGTCCTTGGCTGCTTTGGCGACGTCAATCCCGTTCTCGATCACGTCCAGCACGCGGCTTGGAATGGCGACCCGGGTCGGTTCCAGGGCCACCACACGGCCGGTGGTAGGTTCCACGGCAATCCCGCCGGTTCGGAGCTCATCGAACAGCGAGTGAATTCGCTCGTACGCGTAGTCCTGCGCCTTCCTGTCCAGAGAATCAAAGATGGGATCGAGCGCCAGGCCCACCAGACCCTCAATCAACTTCTTCTCCACGCGCTTCTCGTCGCCGCCAATGTCTGGAAGCACACCCTCGAGCTTGTTGCGCAAGGTCGGATCATCGAGCTGTCGAATGAAGGTGTTGAGCAGAATCGCAAAGGACTCGTGAACCACGCGCTGCTTAGCCTCACTCGGAATCTTCTCGCGTCCCGCGTCCAATGCCGCCGATAACACAATCCCCAGCGAACCCGCGTCGATCATCTTTTCAACAATCTTCTTGCACAGGCCTCCGAAAATGCCCTTGATGACGCTCTTGGTCAACTTCGTCGCAAGCTTTTCGGCAGCCATTTCCGCCAGATCCAAAGCTGAATCTCTGAGGATGACTCGCATGGCCGTGACGGAATTCATCATCCAGCCCGAGAGTCACGCAGGGCGTCTTTGTCCTCCTCGGAATAGCCGTTCGAACCGGGGTCTTTACTTATGATCTCGTCATAGCCGGCCTTCAGTTTGTCATTGGCCTCATCGAGACGCGCACCAATGGCGTCCGCGATGACCTTCGAGATCTCCACGGCCGTCAGGATGATTCCCAGACCTGGGGCTTTCTTTGCCGCGTCCAAGGCGGCTTCGGTGGCCACAGCCACCAATGAGCCCTCGATCTCCTGGACCAGGTCAGCGTCTGGCGAGCTCCTTCCAATCGGCGACACCGTTGCCAATTGCATTGAAGAACGCTCCTTGGAACCTTCCACCAGTTCCCACACCTGTTCGGAAACTCGACCCATCGGATTTTCCAAGTCGACTCACGCCTGACGCCGGTCGATGCGCCGGGCCGGCTTGCCCCCGACGGCGTTGCCGGTGTCGCGGGCAATCACGTCTTTGAAGTGGACAATCTGGAGAGCGAACGGCTTGTTGGATCGTGCTCCGTCACCAGCTGTTCGAAGCCGATGATGAAGTTCTCGAACGTCTCCGGAGGTTCCTGGCGCCCCGTGACGGGATCGATGAACGTAAATTCATAGCCGCTCGCCCACGCGCTCGAGCTCGCGATCTTCGTGAGGATTCGCGCATGCGGCGAAAACTTCTTCTCTCGCGGTCTGCGTCCGACGCAATCACAAGGGACCGTGCGCATTCATCATGTTGATGTAGTCCTGCACAGGACGGCTGGCGGCTGCTCCGCGACCATGCCGAGGCGAGACAAAAGTCGATGTCGCCGATCGGCGGCCGGTATTCCCGGCATACACTGAGAGA
The DNA here is from genome assembly GCA_963811505.1 of uncultured Solirubrobacterales bacterium. Classification (GTDB taxonomy): domain Bacteria; phylum Actinomycetota; class Thermoleophilia; order Solirubrobacterales; family 70-9; genus WHSW01. The sequence continues at coordinate 38,790 of CAWERC010000006.1, forward strand.
TACTCTTGGCCTGCAGGACTGATGGCAAAATATCCGCCACCGACAACGACTGTCCAAGTTCCAGGACATCGTCATCGTGGCCGACGCCGCCCAGCAGTGGCGGCGTATTCCTTCTCTTTGCTCGAGCTGTCGGCACCTCGAGCGAGAAATCCGGCAGGGTGACGCCGCGACTCCATGCCGATCTCGACAGCCTCCATCGTTCGGTCCGCTGCGCCTTCACGGCCTTGCCCTGATTGACGCCCTCCACAACCGCCTCGATGAGCGGTGAAGCCTGCTCTTCGCCTTCTCCAACTCGGCTTTTCGTAGACACCGCCGTGGATCTCCTGCTGCGGATAGAACACTCGTTGACCAGCTTGCCAGCATCCTCCTGGCGCGATCCACCGGCATCTTCGCCTGCGTGGATGGTGTTATGATCCTGTCCGCTGTTGTAGCGTGTGTGAGATGCATTGGCCATTCTTGCATCGCCATTTCGGCAAATGATTGGGCGTTCTCCTGATTAGTAGAGATCAGGTCTTGATTACGTTTGCTTGATTCCCTCTAGAGCCGGTGACGTCTTTGCAACACGCGCTCTTGCCGAGCAATTCGCCAGCGCGGCCATGCCTTCGCCCGGCGCCGGGGCAGCCGGTGCGTTTGAATGTTGACGATCGGCGTGGCGAAGTCCTTGAACGCGGCCTTCCAATCCGTCACCACCGGTGTCGGCGGCGTAATCGTCGCGATCGGCGTCGGCTCGTCGGGATTCGGGAACCTGTTCCAATCCTGCAGCCGTTCCGGCTCGATTCGTTCGCACGCGTTGCATGCGCCTTGGACGGCCTCCACAAAGACACCCTTGGTCGGGACACTGATGCGATACGGTTCGATCGGCGTCATCGGTTGATAGTGATCGAGCAACGTGACCCTCTTCGCGTCTCCTCGCCATCGTCGTCCACCTCGCACGCTCTACGAGTAGTCCTGGCTCACGCGGTAGCCGCGGCACCGGAAACACCATGGCGTTCCCGTGATCGTCACGAGATCGTTCTTGACCACCGAGGCCAGGCTGCGCAGCGGAATCGGCTGACCGTTCCCGTCGATGGGTTTGCCGGCGTCGTTGAGGGTTTGAATGCCGAATCCGTCGAGGAGCATGTACCGTCGATCGGGATCCAGGTTGAACCACAGCGCCTTGTTGTAATGCTCCAGGTGGCTGTTCAAGTGCTCGATCAACTTGCACTGCAGATAGGCGTCTTCCTTTCTGGGGTTTCGTTTCTCTTCGTTGTTCTCCGGAATATAGAGATTAGTCCATCCAGGAGATCGTCGTTGATGCCGCCGCTGAAGAGCACGCCGTTGTAGTGCGCCGTGGAGTACATGATCGTCAGGTCGTCGACGTCGAGGGTCACGTATTTCTGCAGATCCCTGACTCTCGCAACTGTCCGACCTCCAGACGCAACTGCAGGGGCAACTGGTTTCGCTTGCGTACGTCGTGCCATTCAGGTTCAACTGGATCTGCCGTTCACCACCCTTGTACTTGATTTCAACGGAAAAGTCGAGTGAGAGCTCGGAGATGCCGATACTGGAGATGATTCTCTCAAAACCAGCGGGACGATGTCGTTGTAGAAAGTCGTGTCCCACTCGGAAATGAGGTTCCCGGCGAAATGCGCGTTGAGCATCGTCAGGACGTCCTGGTAGCCCAGGAGGTCGGCGTAGATCTTCCATTGATCCTGGTCGTCCTTGTTGTCCGCAAAGAACGCGGCTGGATCCGTTATCTGGGTTCGGGAGCGGAGGAAGGCCGGGCAGCGCGATGACCGCCGGCGGTTTGAAGTTGCGGATGCGAATGCAATCGGCAGGCGCGACACTGCCGTAGTTGGCGTCGAGGCTCATGAACGCGTCGAAGATCGCCTCCCGAGCGATGATCTCGTATTGCGCCGGGTTCGGCGCGTTGGGCGCCTTTTCGAACAGGGTCCAAATCCCCGCGGTGGCCGCGACCTTGGCCGAATAGGCGGCCATGTCCTGGGAAAACTGCAGCGTGTCGCCGGCCATCGCCTTGAGGTCGACCTGCTTCGTGAGCGGGAACGACAGGATCCGGTCGAATCGCGTTTGGGGCGCGGCAGATTCACCGTGAGGCGCATGCTCCCGCGGACGAACTGGATGGGCTCGTCGTCGTACGCGCCTTCCGGAAAGTCGACGTTGGCATACTTCGTCTTGATTCGCTCGTTGGCATCGAAGGCTCTGACCAACGGATGCGGCCTGAGGCCTCCGGCCGCGTACGGCAGCGATTGCAGGTAGGTATCCGACGGCATGGGCAGCAGGAAGCGCGCCAGCACATCGCGCCACTTGTAGATATTCTCCGTCGTGAAATTGGTCATCAGCAGCGGCACGAACACGCATCTTCGACCGAGGACAGCTCCTGGAAAATCGCGTAGTGGCGCAACACCTCGAAATACATCATCGTCAACGCGTGACAGTGATTGTGATTGGCCACGACCTCGCTGGTCACGCCGTAGCGCTGGCCTTCCTGCACGGTCGTCACGACGGAAGCGTTCAATTGCCGATAACTCTCGGCGTTCTGCATGATGGATATCGCTGCTTTCCGACCTTCGTCCACCACGACTTCGATGCCTGCTGGAAGGTCCAGAAGGCGCTCGACGAACAGGGGATCGACTACGAGATCGTCAAGGCCTCCGCGCATCCGCGCAGCCTGCGCAAGGAGGTGATCGCGGTCAGCGGCCAAACAGGGTTCCGATGATCGAATTCGAGAACGGTTCCTCCTACCGCGCCGAGTCGGCGGAGATGGCCGCCGAGATCAACGCCGGCCGGCTCTTCGACCACGTCGGCAAAGCGCGCCGATAGCATCGCCGCCCGATGGCAGACAAGATCAAAGTCGAAAACCCGATCGTCGAGCTCGACGGCGACGAGATGACCCGGATCATCTGGGAGTTCATCAAGGAGCAGCTGATCCTGCCTTACCTCGATGTCGAGCTCCTGTACTACGACCTCTGGATCGAGAAGCGCGACGAGACCGAGGACCAGATCACCGTCGACGCCGCGAACGCCATCAAGGAGCACGGGGTCGGCGTCAAGTGCGCGACGATCACCCCCGACGAGGCTCGCGTCGAGGAGTTCGGGCTCAAGGAGATGTACCGCTCCCCGAACGGGACGATCCGCGACATCCTCGGCGGCGTGATCTTCCGTGAACCGATCGTGATCTCGAACATCCCGCGGCTGGTGCCCGGCTGGACGAAGCCGATCATCATCGGCCGCCACGCCTTCGGCAACCAGTACCGGGCCGAGGACACTCTGATCCCCGGGGAGGGCAAGCTGACCCTGACCTGGACGCCGAAGGACGACGGTCAGGGCGAGCCGATCGAGATCGACATCTTCGACTTTCCCTCGAGCGGGATCGCGATGGGGATGCACAACCTCGATGACTCGATCCGCGACTTCGCCCGGGCCTCGATGCGCTACGGGCTCGACCGCGGCTACCCCGTCTACATGTCGACGAAGAACACGATCCTCAAGAAGTACGACGGGCGCTTCAAGGACCTCTTCGCCGAGGTCTACGAGGACGAGTTCAAGGACGAGTTCGAAGCCGCGGACATCACCTACGAGCACCGGCTGATCGACGACATGGTCGCAGCGGCGCTGAAGTGGGAGGGCGGCTACGTCTGGGCCTGCAAGAACTACGACGGCGACGTGCAGTCCGACACGGTGGCGCAGGGATCGGCTCGCTGGGGCTGATGACCAGCGTGCTGATGACCCCCGACGGCAAGACGGTCGAGGCCGAGGCCGCACACGGCACGGTCACCCGCCACTACCGCGAGCACCAGAAGGGCAACCCGACGTCGACCAACCCGATCGCCTCGATCTTCGCGTGGACCCGGGCGCTCGCCGCCCGCGGCCGCATGGACGAGACGCCCGAGGTCACGGAGTTCGCCGAGACGCTCGAGCGCGTCTGCGTCGAGACGGTCGAGAGCGGGAAGATGACCAAGGACCTGGCGCTGCTGGTGGGCGACGACCAGGAGTTCCTCACCACACAGGAGTTCCTGACTGCAATCGACGAGAACCTGCAGTCCGCGATGTCGTAGAGGGCGGTCAAGGGGGGCGAACTCGGCGGGGTTGCAGCCTTGTGGGGTGTATGGACCCCACAAGGCAGCAACCGAGCTCGACGCGGGTGCTCGCGCTCGCCCGCAGACAGTTCGGCGTGATCACCCGGAGGCAGTTGCTGGCCCTCGGCATCTCGAGCGATGGGATCAAGCACCGGATTGCTCGCGGGAAGCTGCACCCCATTTACCGCGGTGTCTACGCAGTCGGTCGCCCGGAGCTCACGGGCCGGGGGCGATGGATGGCCGCTCTACTCGTCTGCGGTACCGGCGCAGTGCTCAGCCACGAGAGCGCCGCGGCCTTCTGGCGCCTCGGCCCGCGGGAGGCGGAGCTCGAGGTGACCATCTCCCCGCCGCGTTTCGTGTCCGTCGACGGGATCCGGGCGCACCGCTCGCAGGCGCTCCCGCAAGAGCAAATCGTCGTCGAGCGCGGGCTCGCAGTAACGAACGTCGTCCGCACCCTCGTCGATCTCGCGCCGCGCTGGGGCGAGCAACGCATCGACGACGCGATCGAGGCTGCCGACCGGCGGGACCTCGCCGACCCGGAGCGCCTGGCGAGCGCCCTCTCCACCTGCCCTTCGGTTCCGGGCACCGCAACGGTCCGCAAGGTCCTCGAGCGCTGGACCCTCACCCTCACCGACACCCAGCTCGAGCGGCGGTTGCTGCCGATCGCGCGGCGCGCGGGATTCGGGCCACCCCTCGCTCAGCAATGGCTGAACGGCTCGCGCGCCGACTTCTACTGGCCCGAGCTCGGCCTGGTCGTCGAGGCCGACAGCCTCCGCTACCACCGCACCGCTGCACGCCAGGCGGCGGACGCGCGTCGCGACCAGCGCCACGTCGCCGCCTGCCAGACACCCCTGCGCTTCTCGCACTCCCAGATCACCTACCGACCCGACGAGGTCGAGGAGACCCTGCGCCGGGTCGCCGCCCGCCTGCGATCCACTAGCTTGCGCCCCCAAGCTTGAACCCGAACCAGGAGTTGAATCAGTGAGCGACACGGTCAAGGTCACCGTTACCGGCGCCGCCGGCCAGATCGGCTACGCGCTTCTGTTCCGGATCGCGAGCGGCGAGATGCTCGGTGAGGACACCCCGGTTGAGCTCCGGCTGCTCGAGATCCCGGACGCGATCAAGGCGACCGAGGGGACGGCGATGGAGCTCACCGACTGCGCGTTCCCGCTCCTCAGCGCGATTGACATCAGCGACGACCCGAAGGTCGCTTTCGAGGGCTGCAACATCGCGCTGCTGGTCGGCGCCCGGCCGCGGACCAAGGGGATGGAGCGCGCCGACCTGCTCGAGGCCAACGGCGGCATCTTCAAGCCCCAGGGCGAGGCGATCAACGAGGTCGCGGCCGACGACGTCAAGGTGCTGGTGGTCGGAAATCCGGCGAACACGAACGCCCTGATCGCCATGTCGCACGCGCCCGATGTCCCGAACGAGCGCTTCACCGCGATGCTGCGCCTCGACCACAATCGCGCCGTCGCTCAGCTCGCCAACAAGCTGGGCGCCCAGGTCTCTGACGTGTCCAACATGGCCGTCTGGGGCAATCACTCGCCGAGCATGTACCCCGACCTCGTGAACGCCAAGGTGCGGGACGAGCAGGCGTGGGCCGCGGTCGACGACGAGGCCTGGATCGCCGACGAGTTCATCCCTCGGGTCGGCAAGCGCGGCGCCGAGATCATCGAGGCGCGCGGGGCGTCGAGTGCGGCCTCGGCCGCAAACGCGGCGATCGACCACGTCCGCGACTGGGTGCTCGGCACGCCGTCGGGTGACTGGGTTTCGATGGGCGTGCCGAGCGACGGCAGCTACGGGATCGAGGAAGGCGTCATCTGCGGCCAGCCGTGCCAGTGCACGGGCGGCGAGTACTCGATCGTCGAGGGGCTCGAGATCACGGACTTCTCCCGCGAGCGGATCGACGCCTCGGTCGCCGAGCTGCGCTCCGAGCGCGACGCGGTCGCCGAGCTAGGCCTGGTCTAGCGCCGGCGCTCGCAGCGGCTCAGCACGTCGCCGGCCGAGGCGACGACGACGTCGCGGCGCCCACGGCCGCAGTCGATCCGGTCGCGGCCGGGCCCGCCGGCGACCACGTCGTTGTCGTTTCCGCCCCGCAGCGTGTCGCGTCCCGGACCGCCCTTCAGCCGGTCGTTGCCGGCGCGCCCGCACACCTTGTCGGCGCCGCCCCTGACGGCGAAACGCTCCGCCGCTCCGCGTCCGGCGATCACGTCGGCGCCGCCGGTTCCCCGGGTCCGCTTCCCGTAGACGCCGAGCGTCGTCTCGGTGCCCTTGCACTTCGGGAACGGCCACATGCCGTTGGTCACGTGGACCGCGAAGAAGCCCTGGAAGCCGTCGGAGTACCAGATGTCGCCCCGGCGCCGGTCGAACCCCGGCCGCGACATCGCGTAGTTGCTCGCTTCGAACCCGGCGGGGGTGAGGCGCTCTGAGATCGGCGCGTTGAAGTAGGCGATCTCCCGCGGGTGGCGCGGATCGCGGATGTCGAAGATCCGCAGTCCCGAGAGGATCATGCTGCACGCCGCGATCCCCGGATCCTCGCGCCGCGGGATCCCGCAGTAGTGGGCTGCGTAGCCCTGAAGTCCGCTGCCCGCCTGGGGGTCGCCGGACTCCTCGTCGAAGTTCTCGGGCTGGTGCACCTCGAGGCGCAGGTTGGAGACCACGCGCGGGTGCGACTCGTCGCCGATGTCGATGATCCGCGCGGCGCCGACCTCGTCGAGGGTCCCGAACTCGTCGGTCTCCAGCAGGTACGGGTGGCCGTCGATCGTGATCGGCTCCGCGTTCTGGGGGATGCTCATCGAGTTCCACGTCAGCCGGGAGATCTCGCGCACCTCCGGGTTCGGCTGGCGGGCTTGGATCTCCGAGGTGTCGAGGATGATCAGGCCTGAATCCACACCCGCCACGTACGCGCGGTTGCCGTCGTTGCTCATCGACAGGCCGTGCGAGTCATAGGCGTAGTAGCCGAGGGGGACCGGCACCGACGGGTTGCTGACGTCGATCGCGATGATCGTCTGGGTGCCCGGCGATGCCGAGTAGAACGTCTGGCCGTCGGTTGACCAGCCGCTCTCGTGGCCGAGGATCCCGGTCGGCGTCGTCGACTTCAGGACCGGATGACGGCAATCCGCGGAGATGTCGTAGAGGTCGAACTGGCCGGGGTAGAAGGCGGGGTTTCCCAGGACGGCGCCCAACAGGCCGCGCCGCTGGTTCACCAGCACCGACTCGTGCGGAGACTGCATCGCCGGGGTGATCAGCCGGTCGGTGAACTGCGGATTGGTCGGGTCCGACATGTCGAGCACGTTGACGCCGCTCTCCGTGTCGAGGATGTTCGTCGGATAGAGGAGCGTCGAGTCGTAGTAGGCGCAGACCCGCCCCGACTCGTCGCGGTAGCGCTCGACCTTGAAGCCGCCGACGCTCCCCCGCGGGTCGGGCTTCGTGTACGAGCCGACCACCTCCGTGTTGCACGTGTAGCCCTTCGCGGCGCGGCCGCTCACGTGATCTTCCCGGGGAACGCGGCCCTGGATGTCGGTCTCCGGCAACGAGCCCGGCCCGCAATCCGCCTGCGGCGTCGGTGTCAGCGGCGGTTCGATCGCCTGCTGCAGCGGCAGCGGGCTGACCCGCTGGCGGGTCGGATCGGGGTGCGCGAGCGAGGCGCCGGGCGCGACCAGGAGCGCGGTACCGACCGCCGCCAGGCAGACGGCGCCGAGACGCCTGGAGCCCGCCGCGCCAGTGCCTCCGAAGCTCACGGCACCGATCCTAGAGCGCCCTGGCGGCGAGCACCCCGCTTCGACGCCTCGGTCGCGCGGGCTGTTCAGCTCGCCTGGCGCCGGATCCTGAACCGCGACGACGCGGGAGTGTCGTCCGTGTTGCCGGCCGGGTCGGTCGCGGCGACCTCCAGCACGTGCTTGCCGGGCTTGACCCGAAGGCGCAGGGGCGACTCGCACGGTTCGAGCTCGTCGCCGTCGAGCGCACAGGTGAACGCCGTGCCGGGCTCGGTCGACTCGAAGCTGAACGAGACCTTCGCCCGGCTCCGCCAGGGCTTCAGCTTGGCGGGGCCGCCGTCGATGATCCGAGTCTCGGGGGCGAGGACGTCCGGTGCGGATGCCGGCGCGGCGGCGGGAGTGGAGGCCGGCGTAGCGGGGGGAGCCGAGGCCGGAGCCGGCTCGTCGACGCAGCTCACCGTGACGGAGACGGACGCGCTCGTGCCCTCGTTGAGCGCGTACGTGAACCTGTCTCCGCCGCAGAAGTCCGGCTCCGGTGCGTAGGTGACCGCGGAGCCGGCGATCGCGACCTCGCCGTGAGCGGGCTCGGTGAGCGAGGCGATCGACTTCGGTCCGGCGTCGAAGTCGGCGTCATTGGCGAGCACGTCGATCGTCGTCGGGCCCGAGTCCTCCGCCACGGCCTTGCGGTCCGCGGCCGCGGCCGGCGCGTCGTCGACGCAGTCCACTGTGACCGACACGGTGGCGCTCGCGCCCTTGTTCAGGCCGTAGGTGAACGAGTCACGACCACAGAAGTTCGGCTGCGGCGCGTACGTGAGATGGGCGCCGGAGTCGACGACGGCGACCCGCCCGTGAGCGCCGTTCGTCTTCGCCACGATCCGCTTCGTGCCGCCGTCGACATCGGGGTCGTTGGCCAGCACGTCGATTGTCGTCGGGGCCGAGTCCTCGGCGAGGGTGATCCGGTCGGCGGCCGCGCGCGGCGAGTCGGCGACGCAGCTCACCGTGACCGAGACGGTCGCCTTGGAGCCGCCGTTGAGCGTGTAGGTGAACGAATCGGAGCCGCAGTAGTCGCGGTTGGGGGCGTAGGTGACGTCGGCGCCCGAGCCGACGATCGCGACCTTCCCGCGAGCGCCGTTCGTCTTCGAGGAGATCTTCTTCACCCCGCCGTCGACGTCGGTGTCGTTGGCGAGCACGTTGAAGCTCGTCGCGGGGGCGTCCTCGACGATCGAGCGAGTGTCGCCGACCGCGCTCGGCGCGTCCTCGACGCAGCTCACGGTGACGCTGACCGTCGCGGTCGAACCGCCGTTCAGCGTGTAAGTGAACGAGTCTGCGCCGCAGTAGTTGGCGCTCGGCGTGTAGGTCAGCTTCGCCCCGGAGTCGACGATCGTGACCTGCCCGTGGGCGCCGTTCGCCTTCGAGGAGATCTTCTTCACGCCGCCGTCGACGTCGGTGTCGTTGGCGAGCACGTCCAGGGTCGTCGCGGCCGAGTCCTCGGCCACCGTGCGGCGGTCGGCGACCGCGCGCGGCGCATCGTCGACGCAGCTGACCGTCACGCTGACCGTCGCGGTCGAACCGCCGTTGAGCGTGTAGGTGAACGAGTCGGAGCCGCAGAAGTTGGCGGCCGGGATGTAGCTCAGCTTCGCGCCCGCATCGATGATCGCGACCTTGCCATGAGCCCCGTCGGTCTTCGCGGTGATCCGCTTCACGCCGGCGTCGACGTCAGTGTCGTTGGCAAGCACGTCGACCGTCGCCGGAGCGTCCTCGGCGAGCGTCGTGTGATCGCCGACCGCGCGCGGCGCATCGTCGACGCAGCTGACCGTCACGCTGACCGTCGCGGTCGAACCGCCGTTGAGCGTGTAGGTGAACGAGTCGTCGCCGCAGAAGTCGGCGTTCGGGGTGTAGCTCAGGCGCGCCCCGGAGTCGAGGATCGCGACCTGCCCGTGGGCGCCGTTCGTCTTCGACGAGATTCGCTTCACCCCGCCGTCCACGTCCGTGTCGTTGGCGAGCACGTCGATCGTGGTGGCGCCCGAGTCCTCCGCGACGGTCCGCGAGTCACCGACCGCGGCGGGCGCATCCTCCACGCAGTTCACGGTGATGCCGACCGTTGCGGTCGAACCGGCGTTGAGCTCGTAGGTGAACGAGTCGGAGCCGCAGAAGTTGGCGGCCGGCGTGTAGCTCAGCTTCGCGCCCGACTCGGTGATCGCCACCTGGCCGTGGGCGCCGTCCGTGGTCGAGGCGACCGACTTTGGCCCGCCGTCGATGTCGCTGTCGTTGGCGAGCACGTCGATGGTCGTCGCGGACGAGTCCTCGGCGACGGTCCGCGAGTCACCGACCGCGGCGGGAGCATCGTCGACGCAGCTCACCGTCACCGTCACGGTCGCCGTGGAGCCGCCGGCGAGCTCGTAGGTGAACGAGTCGTCGCCGCAGAAGTCTGCTTCGGGCGTGTAGGTCAGGCCGGGGCCGGACTCGGCGGCCGCCACCCGGCCGTGCGCGCCGTCGGTCTGCGAGGCGATCGCCTTCGGGCTGATCTCGCCGTCGCTGTCGTTGGCGAGCGGGTCCATCGTGACCGCGGGCCCGTCCTCGGCGGCCTCGGCGGCGTCGTCCTCGGCGATCGGGTCCTTGCATCCGTCGGTGTTCGCGTCGGTGGCCCCTCCGCTGGTCCAGCCTGTGGCTCCGGCCGGGCACGAGTCCGAGCCGTCGAGGACGCCGTCGGCGTCGTCGTCGGAGTCGCAGGCATCACCCTCCGCGTCCTGGTCGTGGTCGTCCTGCGCCGGGTTGGACGCGGCGCGGCAGTTGTCGGCCGGGTTGGGCACCCCGTCGTGATCGAGGTCGGTGACCCAGAGCCGGCCCTGGGTGTCGGCCGGCAGGTTGCCGTCGGCGGTGCCGAAGCGGGTCAGATTGCCGGCCGCGTCGCGGACCTCGCCGGCCAGCGCCCAGCCCCCGGGCGAGGCCTGCGCCGGGATCGTCACCGTCGCCTCGTAGATCCCGTCGGCCTGTGTGCCGCTCGCGCGGACGAACGTGGCCGCCCCGGTCGCCTGCGAAGTCGACTCCTCGCGGAACTGGACCTGCGGCGCCGGTGCGTCCGAGACGCCACTTTCGCCGTCCGTGATCCGCGCCGTCACGACGACCTCGGCGGTCTGCTCGTTGACGTCCACGTCGTATGCGGAGAGGTCGAGCGACGCCACGGCGGGCGAGGTGGTGTCGGGCGCCACGGCCTCGAACGCCCGGGTCGCAGGGGTCGGGTCGACGTTACCGGCGGCGTCGATCGCCCGCGCCTCGAACGTGTGGGGCCCCGGCTCGAGCGAGTCGTAGTCGAGCGGCGACGTGCACCGCTGCCAGGGCCCGGCGTCGAGCCTGCACTCGAAGGTCGAGCCGGCCTCGGAGGCGCTGAACGAGAAGCTGACGGTCAGGCCGCTGGTGTCCGCGGGCCCGTCGTCGATCGTCGTCTCTGGTGCGACCGTGTCGCAGCCCGGGTAGGTGTTGCCCGCCTCGCGGACGAAGGTGCAGTACACGGCCCGCGGCGCCGGCGGGCTGGATCCGTAGCGCAGCCAGCCGGAGCCGAGCTCGAAGGCGTTCTGGGTCGTGTCCGCGGGCTCGATCAGGCGGTGGAAGACGATCCCGAGCACGTCCGGCATCGTCATCACCCGCCGGTACATCGACAGCATCGCGTCTGCCTGGACCTGCTCGGTGACCGTCGTCAACCCGCTGACCGCGAGTCCGACCTCGCTCACGAACAGCGGCGTCGCCGAGTCGCCGTAGGCGTTCCTGGTCGCGCGCACGTCGTTGAAGGACTTCGCGAATAGGGTGTTGAGGCCGAGGAGCGCGCTTTCGGGGTAGGGATGGAAGCTCAGCGCGTCCATGTTTCCGGCGATCGAGGGAGCCGCGGAGTAGGCGCGGCTCAGGAACTCGCCGATCGCCATGTGGCCACCGGAGGTCACCTGCCTGTTGGAGAGGGCGCCGCCGAGGACCATGGTCGAGGGGCTCGCCGCCTTCACCGCGTCGTGGGCGACGTCGAGCAGCTCGGCATAGCGCTGGGGGTCGGCGCCGCTGCCCCAGAAGTTGGCCAGGTTGGGCTCGTTCCAGACCTCGATGATCGCCTGCGGGAATTGCTCGGCCACCCGGCCGACGAACTCCGCCCACTCACCGTCCATCGCCCGTGACGGTGGCAGCCGGCAGGCCGTGCCGCAGAGCTTGCCGGCCTCGTCGCGGGCCCAGGTGGGTGCGAAGCCGACCGTGAACAGCGGCGTCATACCGCGCTCGAGCGCCCGGTCGTAGAGGTCCTGGGCGGCGGACCAGGCGCCGATGCGCCAGTAGTCGTCGGTGGGCTCGGCGGAGCGCCAGTCGAAGCTGGCGCGGATCAGGTTGCCGCCCGCGGTGCGGCTCAGCTCGGCGTAGTCGACCTCGGTGAGCCCGTGCAGGTCGGAGATCGAGTCGTCGTTGAAGCCCATGTACTTGCCGGGCGGGGGCAGCGGGACGCGGGCGGTGGGATCGCCGCCGGGGTCTGGCGCGATCAGGGCCGAGGCGCTCGCGGGAAGGATCGCGATCAGGATGCCCAGCGCCGCGATGAGGGCGAGTGATGGATGCCTCGCAACCGAACGCGTGCGCACTATTTGCCTCCGTGGCCCCCGGTGGACGGTCTCGAGCCGATCCCAAACCCCACGAAGAGATCGGCCTCGCCTGCAAGGATCGGTCAACGGCGGCCGTCGTACAACCGTCCAATTCCGCCGAGTTGGTGCGGGAAACCCGCAATCCGACGCCGTTCAGGCGTCGGCCAGGCGTGGCTCAGGCGGCCGAGTAGGCCCGCCCCTCCTTGCGCACCCTGCCCTCCTCCTCGAGCCCGCCGAGCACGCGATAGAGGTAGTTGGGCTTGATCTTCATCCGCTCGGCGATCTGCGAGGCGGTGATCCCGGGGTTGTCGGCGATCAGCTTCACCGCCTGGTCGGCGCGGGTGCCGCCGCGCCGCCGCCGCCGCCGCCGGCGCCCGCTTGAGGCCTTGGCCCCCGATCCGGGCGGCCGTCCGGGCCCCCGGCGTCCCTCGCGGCCGCCGGTGAGGCTGGCGAGCGCGCGCTCGAGCTGACCGCGCTCCGCGTCAAGCTCCTTGATCCGCTCGCGAATCAGGTTCGCGGCTTCATCGACGGTGGCCGAGTTCGATGGTGACATCCCTGGCATCCCCTTTCACCGTGACTACACAGTGACTTGAATTAACAGTGTGAGGAGAGAGTAACGGTTACGGCGTCAGTCGCTGCGGCGGGTGCGCGGCAGGGTCCGGAAGACCGCATCCCAGAGCGGTGAGGAAACCCCGAAGCCGAAACGGTGATCCTGGAAATGGTGGCGCATGTGCTGTTCGCGCAGGTGCTTGCCGAGTTCTGATTTCGGGACGAAATGGTGCAGGTAATAGTGGGTGTAGTCGTACATCAGATAGCCGACGAGGAAGCCGGCGAACAGCGGATAGGCGGTCGGCGTGCCGACGATCAGCCAGAAGACGCCGTAGAAGAGCAGCGCCAGCGGGATGCTCGCGCCGGGGGGCATGACCAGCCGCATCTTGTCGTTCGGATGGTCGTGATGGACGCCGTGGATGATGAAGTGCAGCCGGTGGCCGAGCGGGTGGTCGGGGTCCCAGTGAAAGACCAGGCGGTGAAGCCAGTACTCGGACAGGGTCCAGATCGCCAGCCCGGCGAAGAACAGCGCGACGATCTCGAGCGCGCCCTGGTCCGCGCGCGCGCCCAGTACGACCAGGGCGACGATCACCGGGATGTAGATCAGCGCCGGAACCGACCGGGATGGATCCTCGAGAAGAAGTCGAGGAACCGGCTCTCGAACAGGGGCGGCGAGGCGCTCAGGCGGGCTGTGCGATCGGCGGATGCCATCGCCGGGGATTCTAGAAGCCCTGGGCCTCGATTACGCGTCGCGCACCAGGAGCGCCGGCTGGCGCGGCGGCACCAGGCCGTGAGGTGAGTCCGGCCGGAAGGTCGAGCACGGCTCGTCGAGGTCGAGCGCGCAGAGCATCTGGCGATGGAAGAAGCAGTCCTCGCAGCTGCGCCCGTTGCGCCGCTTGCTGCGGCGCTTCGCCGCTCCCTTGCGCCTCAACCCAAGGACCTCGGCGATCTCCGTAGCCCTCTCTGCCTCGGTCACTGAACTTCCTCCCTCTCGCTGTTGCCGAGCCGCGTCATCCGTGAATCGCGTCGATCATGCCACCCGCGCGGCCGTGCTTCAGGGCGCGTTTCCGCAACCGCCGGGTTTTCGCTCGCAAGCTCCCTGGCGCGGTTTGCGGGCTTTGCGGGAACGGCGACGGCGGGGCCGTAGAGTCCCGAGGCGAGATGAGGATCACCGTGCTCGGCAAGTCGCCGGCTTGGCAGGACGCGGGCGGGGCCTGCAGCGGGTACCTCGTGGAGGAGGCGGGGACGACGGTGCTGCTCGAGTGCGGCGGCGGCGTCTTCGGCAAGCTGCGCGAGCACGTCGATTACACCGACGTCGACGCGGTCGTGATCTCGCACGTCCACGCCGACCACTTCATCGACCTCGTCCCGTATTCGTACGCGCTCCTGCTCACCCCCCGCCAGCAGCCGGTTCCGGTTGCCGGCCACCCCGGCACCGACGATCCCGCCCGCCCGCGGCTGATCGCGCCGCCTGGAGCGCGGCAGACGTTCCGGACCGTCGTCGGCGCCTGGGGCGACGAGGAGCTGATCGAGCAGGCGTTCAAGATCGAGGAGTTCGACACCGGCTCGACGGTCGAGATCGGCCCGCTGACGGCGACCTTCGCGGAGGTGCCGCACTTCATCCTGACCCACGCCGTCAACCTCGTCTCGGGCGCCGGGCGGTTCACGTTCGGCGCCGACTGCCGGCCCTGCGACGAGATCGTCGAGGCGGCGCGCGACACCGACCTGCTCTTCATCGAGGCGACCCTGCCGCGGCCCGAGCGCACCGGGATCCGCGGCCACCTGACCCCGGGCGAGGCCGGCGAGCACGCCCGCCGCGCCGGCGCCAAGCGCGTCGTCCTCACCCACATCTCCGACGAGCTCGACGCCGAGTGGGCGCGCGAGGAGGGCTCGCGCGGCTTCGGCGCCCCGGTCGAGGTGGCCCGGGCGGGCGACGTCTACGAGCTGTGAACAACTCCCGCGGTGGGTAAATTCACGCGCGATGGCCGGACCCCGTGATCTGAGGGTCAATTTCGAGCGCATGTGGCGCGAGATGGACGAGCTGCTCGGGGATCCGTTCTCCGAGCAGTGGTCGCGCCTCGCCCGTTCGCACACGGGCTTCTCGCCGCGCGTCGACGTCTACTACTCCGGCAACCCCGCCCGCGCGGTGGTCAAGGCCGAGCTCGCCGGTGTCGACATCGACACCGTCGCGCTCGAGCTGGCCGGCCGCGAGCTCGTGATCACCGGCGAGCGCCCGGTTGCCGAGACGGAGGGCCGCGTCTACCAGCAGATCGAGATCGAGGCTGGGCCGTTCCGCCGCGTGGTGGAGCTCGGCGCCGATGTCGTGGCCGAGCGCGCCCGGGCGAGCTACGAGGACGGCATCCTGCGGGTCGAGCTGCCGCTCGCCGGCCAGGTGACGCGGCGGGTGCCGATCGAGCCGTCGCAGGACTGATGGAAGCCAACGGCGGCGGCATACAGGTTGTCGAAGCGGGGGATCTCGAGCAGGCGATCGGCGAGCGCAGCGGGCCGCTGCCGGCGGCGCTGCCGGTGCTGCCGCTGAAGGAGGCCGTCGCTTTCCCCGACACCCTCACTCCGCTCGCGGTCGGGCAGGAGCGCTCGATCAAGCTGATCGACGACGTGCTCGGCGGCGAGCGCACCCTGGTCCTGGTCGCCTCGCGCGACCCGGAGCTCGACGAGCCCGGCCCGGACCAGCTCTACGACGTCGGCGTCGTCGGCATCGTCGCTCGGATGCTGAAGGTCCCCGACGGGACGATGCGGATCCTGGTTCAGGCCACCGAACGGGTCCGGATCGGTGACTACGTGACGGAGAAGCCCTACCTGGTGGCGCGGATCGAGGCGCTGCCCGACATGGTCGAGCCCTCGGCCGAGCTCGAGGCGCTCACCCGCAACGTGCAACGGACCTTCACGGAGATCATCGAGCAGATCCCCTATCTGCCCGAGGAGCTCCAGCTCGCGGTCACCAACATCGAGGATCCCTCGGCGCTCGCCCACCTGATCGGCGGCGCGCTGCGGATCCCAACGGCGGAAAAGCAGGAGCTGCTGGAGGAGGTCGACGTCGCGCGCCGCCTGCGCCGGCTCTCCGAGCTGCTCGCCCGCGAGCTCGAGGTGATCCAGATCGGCTCGCAGATCCAGTCCGAGGTCGAGTCGGGGATCGAGAAGGGCCAGCGCGAGTACTACCTGCGCGAGCAGCTGAAGGCGATCCAGCGCGAGCTCGGCGAGGAGGACGAGACCCAGGCCGAGGTCAACGAGCTGCGCGAGCGGATCGAGGCGGCCGCGCTTCCTGAGGAAGCCCGCAAGGCCGCCGACCGCGAGCTCTCGCGCCTGGAGCGGCTGCCGGCTGCGGCCGCCGAGTACGGCGTCATCCGAACCTATCTCGACTGGCTGGTGGACCTTCCGTGGTCGGTGCGAACCGACGACAACCTGGACATCGCCCACGCCCGCGAGGTTCTCGACGCCGATCACTACGACCTCGAGAAGGTCAAGGACCGGATCCTCGAATACCTGGCGGTCGCCTCGCTTCGCGAGGCAAAAACGAACGTTCCGCCCGCCTCCTCGGCTTCGCCTCCGGGCGCGGCCGGGTCAGCTGTCTCACGTGGCCCGATCCTGTGCTTCGCCGGCCCGCCCGGGGTCGGCAAGACGAGCCTCGGCCGGTCGATTGCCCGCGCGCTCGGGCGCGAGTTCGAGCGGATCTCGGTCGGCGGGGTCCGCGACGAGGCCGAGATTCGCGGCCACCGGCGCACCTACGTCGGCGCGATGCCCGGCACGATCGTGCGCTCCCTTCGCGACGCCGGCTCCCGCAACCCCGTGTTCATGATCGACGAGATCGACAAGATGGGGGCCGACTTCCGCGGCGACCCGTCGAGCGCGATGCTCGAGGTCCTCGACCCGGCGCAGAACGACGCCTTTCGCGATCACTACCTCGATCTGCCGTTCGACCTGTCCGAGGTGCTCTTCATCGCGACCGCGAACAACCTCGAGACGATCCCCGGGCCGCTCCTCGACCGGATGGAGGTGATCCAGCTCGCCGGCTACACCGCCGACGAGAAGCTCCACATCGCCAAGCGCTACCTGGTTCCGCGCCAGCTCGCCGAGAACGGGCTGCGGGGCTCGGGCGTCCGGTTCGCCGACGCCGCGCTGCGGGCGATCATCGACGAGTACACCCGCGAGGCCGGGGTCCGCAACCTCGAGCGCGAGATCGGGACCGTCGGCCGCAAGCTCGCCCGCGAGATCGCCGAATCGAAGTCGAGATCGAGCGGCAAGCAGACCGTCTCCGCGAAGCGCGCGCGCGAGCTGCTCGGGCGCCGCCGCTTCTTCTCCGAGACCAAGCGGCGGACGAAGGACCCCGGGGTCGCGACCGGTCTCGCCTGGACGCCGGTCGGCGGCGAGGTGCTCTTCATCGAGGCGACGGCGATGCCCGGCTCGGGCGGGCTGACCATCACCGGCCAGCTCGGCGACGTGATGCGCGAGTCAGCGCAGGCGGCGTTGTCGTGGGTCCGCGGGCACGCCGCGGCGCTCGCCCCCGACCTTCCGGACGACTGGTTCGCCGAGCACGAGATCCACGTCCACGTCCCCGCGGGAGCCGTGCCCAAGGACGGCCCGTCGGCCGGGGTCGCGATGACGGTCGCCCTCGCCTCGCTGATCCGGGGCAAGGCGGTCTCCGCCGACACCGCGATGACCGGCGAGGTGACGCTGACCGGGCAGGTGCTCCCGGTCGGCGGCCTGAAGGAGAAGTCCCTGGCCGCGCAGCGAGCCGGGATCAAGCGCTTGATCGTGCCCGACCGCAACGAGGGCGAGATCCTCGAGATCCCCGAGCACGAGCGCGACGCGCTCGAGTTCCTCTACGTCGACCACGTCGAGCAGGCGATCGTGGCCGCGATCGAGGGGTAGCCAACCCCTCGTCGGGTATAACCTCACAGCACCGGGCAGAACGAACTTGGAGAGGGAAATAACCGATGGCGAAGAGCACGAAGGCAACGCGCGCGCGCAAGGCGGTCGGGTCGGCGGCCGACAACCAGTACCTGCGCAGGCTGATGGAGGACGAGGAGCTTCGCGACAGCGTCCGTGATGCGTTCGAGGCCGCCCGTGACGCGTACGCCCGGCTCTCAACGAACGGCAGCGTGATCGATACGGCGATCGATGACAAGAAGCTGCACCGCGACCTCAAGGAGACGGCCGAGAACCTCCGCGACGCCTCCAACCGCCTCCGCGGCAAGCAGCAGGAGCGCCACTGGGGCCGGCTGATCCTGATCGCGCTGATCGGCGCGACGCTCGCGATCATCCTCAGCGAGGACATCCGCAAGGCCTTGCTCGACAAGCTGTTCGGCGCCGAGGAGGAGTTCGAGTACACGTCGACGACTACTCCGGCTCCGGCACCCGCGGCGACCGAGTAGCGCGCCGACGAACCGGCGCATCGCGAATCCGTCCCGTCTACCCTGCGGCGACGGCTCCTTCTGTGGGGCCTGGGGTTAGGGATGGATGACGCTGACCATCGATAAGCTGGCAAGCAAAACGCTGGAGGGGGAGAAGGCCCGACGGATCGTCGCCGCGATGCGCGATTCGGTGGCCGAGGTCGGGATCGCTGGCTCCACCTTCGAGCGGGTTGCGGCGAAGGCCGGGGTCTCGCGCGGCCTCCTGCACTACTACTTCGGAACCAAGGAGCGGCTGCTGATCGAGGTGACCCGCCGCGACACGGACGACCGGGTCGCCACCCTGGTCGGCGCGGTGCGCTCGGCGGAAAGCGTCGACGGGGTCATCGAGGCGATGTTCGCCGCCTTCTCCCGCACGCTCACCGAGCAGAGCGGCTACGTCTACATGGTCTCGGAGCTGTTCGTGGCCGGCCGCCACCAGCCCGAGGTCCAGCGCGAGCTCGGAGCGCTCTACAGCCGCGCCCGTCGCGAGCTCGCCGGGACGCTGCGCGAAAAGGAGGCCGAGGGCGTGCTCGCGCTGCGCTTCGACGCCGAGTCGGTGATCACCCACATGTTCGCCGCCGGCGACGGAGCGGTCCTGCAGCTGCTGACCGATCCGACCCTCGACTTCGAGGCGGCGGGCGCGACCAGCTACGAGGTCTACCGCTTCCTGCTCGACACGCGCCCGGCTCGCAACTAGCTCAACCCAGCAGCCGGATCCACACCGTCGTCAGGGCATCGAGCACGTCGGCGCGGGAGACCTCGGCGTCCTCGATCCACCAGAGCACGAGTCCGGCCATGCCCATGCTGATCAGCTCGGCGACGGCCGCGCGCCTGCGGTCGGGGACCGGGTTCACCGCCACGGCGCCGATGATCTCGACCAGGACCTCCCGTGCTCGCGCGTGGACCTCGGCCCGGAACCCGGCGACCACGGGGCCACCACCGCTGTCGCGAAACAGCAGCCGCCACGCGTAGGCGTGGGACTCGACGTAGTCGAGCCAGGCGTCAAGCACGGCCCGAAGGCGCTGCTCGACGGTCCCCTCGGCGGGCATCACCGCGATGAAGCTCGAGAGGTCGTCTCGGTGGCGCTCAAGCAGGGCGAGGTAGAGGGCCCGCTTCGACTCGAAATGCCGGTAGACGATCGGCTTGGTCACGCCGGCCGCGGCGGCGATCTCGTCGAGCCGTGTGCCCTCGTAGCCGCCCTCGCCGAACAGCCGGCCGGCAGCCTCGAGGATCAGCGCCCGGCGCTCGGCGACCGGCAGTCTCCGTCGTTGCGTTCCCGTCGCCATGAGTAGTTACTGGCGGGTAACTTAGCTGCTATGGTGGACGGACGAGCACAGCGACCAGTTGGAGGTTGGATTCATGACCGCGACGACCACGGGGACAACGACGCCCCAGACGCCGGCGAAGGGCGAGATCGAGGACCCGATCCACGGGGTCTCGTACAGCTTCCGCCGCGAGGGCGAACACCTATGGGTGTACAGCTGGATGGACGACGGCGGCCACCTCCCCGAGCATTTCCACCCCTCGCTGACCGAATCCTGGGAGACGCTCGAGGGCTCGGTGAGGGTGAAGCTCGACGGCCGGTGGCGCGACCTGCGCCCATCCGACGGCCCGGTCGAGGTGTCGCCCAACGTACGCCACGAGCTGAAGAACTCGAGCGGGGGCCCGGCGCGCCTGCGTACGAAGGTCGTCCCGGCAGGGCGCCTGGAGGAGTTTCTGACGGAGAGCGCCCGCGCCGCCCGCGAGGGCCTCTACAACGCCCGGAACCTGCCGACCAGCGTTCGCGGGGCCGGCTGGATCGCGCGGTTCGCGCTCAGCTTTCGCGACGAGACGGTGATGACCTCGCCGCCGCCTGCGCTGCAGCGGATCCTCTTGCCGCTCGCGGCGCGGCTCGGGCGCTAGCTCCGCACGCGGACCGAGCGCGCGTCAGCTGAGCTTCGTCGGCCGCGGCGGGAACACCTTCGTCAGCCGCAGCAGGTTGCGCAGCGAGCCGTGCGGGCGGATCCGCCGCCGCAGCAGCAGGCGCCGGGGGTCCCCGCCCTGGGTGGCGATCGAGACCCAGTCGGCCCAGCTCGTCTCCAGCGTCAGGTCGGGGTCCGGGATGCGGCCGCGGCTCGCGGCGGTCGATCCGTTGGCGATCCGCAGGTGCCACGGCTCGGCGTCGGAGAAGTCCCACTGGATCGTCATCGGCGTGCCGTTGACGGCGCTCGGCGCATTGTCGTGGGCGACCCGCGCGATGATGTCGAAGAGCAGCTCCTGGACCTCGGGGTCCGAGTCCGGCCGGCCGTTGGGCTCGCCCATCACCCCGGCCCGCATCAGCGCGATCTGGCGCCGGGCGACCTCCTCGGGCTCGAGCTCGGGATCGACCGGGAAGACGCCGGGCATGTCCTCGAGCGGATATCCGGTGGCCCGCCACTTGGTCCGCGCCGAGCGCATACCGAACGCGTAGATGTC
Organism: uncultured Solirubrobacterales bacterium; assembly: GCA_963811505.1. Classification (GTDB taxonomy): domain Bacteria; phylum Actinomycetota; class Thermoleophilia; order Solirubrobacterales; family 70-9; genus WHSW01. Next base: position 59,597 of record CAWERC010000006.1, read on the forward strand.
CTCGAGCTCGAACCCGTAGCAGCGGGTGTATTCGAGGTCCCAGTTCGGCGGCGTGAAGACGGCGAGCGAGTAGGGCATCAGCTCGCGCAGCAGTTCGGCTACCGCGTCCTTGCACTCCTCCGACTCGGCGAAGCACTCGGCCAGGACCTTCACTCCGAAGCCGATGTGGCGCTGCTCGTCGCGGGAGACGTTCTTCATCCCCTCGCTGAAGCCGGGCATCGTCCCCGTGCTCGCGAAGTAGTCCTCGATGAAGTGCTGGCCGGGCTGGGCCAGGGTCGCCTCGACGACCATGTGGTACATCGCGATCGCGCGGGCGAAGTTCGGCAGCGACCGGTCGCGGCGCAGGTCGTCGGCCATCCGATCGAGCCGGTCGAAGACGTTCCGGTATCCCCAGCCCAGCTGCGACTGCGTGTAGGCGAGCGTCGAGGCGATCGAGTCGCCGGCGCCGATCACATCCTTGAAGAAGCGGTGGAAGAAGATCGCGTGGCGGGCCTCGTCCACCTGCTGGGTGGCGAGGAAGTACTTCTGCTCCTCCTTCGGCGCCGCGTCGATGTAGGGGGAGAGGTTGTCGGTGACCGAGTCCTCGCCGTAGAAGAACATCGAGTAGGTCCAGAGCGCCGCCTTGCGCTGCATGTCGGTCAGCGCGTCCCACCCCTCGCGGTCCTTGTCGAAGTCGATCGCGGTCGCCTGCCAGTTCGACTGCTCCCAGCGGCGGTACAGGTCGTCGTAGCTGATCCCGTCGGCTGCCTTGATCCCGTCCTTCTGGGCGACGCTCATCTCCGCTCCCCTCGAACCGTTACACCGTTTGATGTCGAGCTTAGCCCTGCCGCCGGTGCGCCGCAACGAAGCGTGATGGACATCACATATGGGTCAACCCCGCTACAGCAAGGCAATAACCGCGAGGATCACCACGGCCCATACCGCGAGACTGAGCATGACTGCCACGGCGACGCCTTCCAGTGCGCTCATCCAAGAAACCCCTTCTTTTCGGGCTTTCCCTGCCCAACGTGGGTCCTACTAACTCTTCGGCGGCGCGGGCGCCCGTGTCTGAGCGTTTTGCGGCCTTTTCACCGAGATGTGGGGCTCGTCGCAGTGCCGTATTTCCGCGATTAAAGGTTTTCCCGCGAGCTGCCGATAAAAAGAGATGCGGCACCTTCGGGTGTCGCTTTTTCGTTGGCGCGACGACGACCTCGCCTTCCAGGTCGAGTTCAGCTAGTCGCCCGCCAGCTCAGCGACCGCTCGACCTCGAGCCGCAGCAGCGGGCCGGGCGGGGGCTCGTCGTAGTACGGCGCGTACTTGTTGACCAGCGCCTCGAGCCCGGCGGCGCCGGCCTCGCGGTCGAGCACCTCGATCCGGCCGAGCAGCTGGACCCAGGCGAGCTTCGACCAATCGTCCTCGTAGAGGTCGACGACGAGAGCCGCGTGAGGGTTTCGGCGCAGCCAGCGCACCCGGGCGGGCTCGGCGGTCCGCTTCGGCTTGCGGTCGATCGCGCTCCAGACGGCGCCGCCGGCGATCGCGAAGGTGACCGGCAGGACGCGCGGGTTATCTTCGTCATCGACGAACGCGAGCCGGGCGACGCGCGCGCTGTCGATCTGCGCCCGAGCCCAGGCGGGTAGCGCGTCGATCGACATCAGCCCACAGTAGGCGAGACGAGGAGCGAGAGATGGACATTGCAATCGGACTGCCGAACGCGGTGCCCGGGACGACCGGGGAGCAGCTCGCCGAGTTCGCGCGTCGCGCCGACAACGCCGGGTTCTCCTCGCTGGGAACGATCGACCGGATCGCCTACCCCAACCTCGAGTCGCTGGTGACCCTGGCGGCGGCCGCCGCTGTGACCAATCGGATTCGCCTGGCGACCTCGATTCTGATCGCTCCCTACCGCGTCAACGCGACGCTCGTCGCCAAGCAGGCGGCGTCAATCCACCGGATCTCGGGCGGCCGGATGGTGCTCGGTATCGCCGTCGGGGGCCGCCAGGACGACTACGCGGTCTCCGGGGTCGACTTCGAGTCGCGCGGCAAGGGCTTCGAGCGGATGCTGCACGAGATCAAACACACGTGGGCGAATTCAGGCGAGTCCTCGGGGGCCGCGCATCACAGCGGCGTCGGGCCGGACGTCTCCGAGGATCCGCCGCAGCTGATCATCGGCGGATCGATCGACGCCACGTTCCGGCGTGCCGCGGAGTTCGGGGACGGCTGGATCGCCGGCGGCGCGCCGCCCGACGTGTTCGCGGAGGGCCGCGAGAAGCTCCTCGCCGCCTGGCGCGAGGCGGGCCGCGAGGGCGAGCCGAAGACGATCGGCCTGGCCTACTTCGCGCTCGGCGGCGGCGGCGAGCAGGACGCGCGGGAGTACCTCGGCGACTACTACGCCTGGCTTGGGGAGTACGCCGAGGGGATCGTGCAGAGCGCGGCGAAGGACGCCGACACGGTGCGCCAGTACAACCAGGCGTTCACCGACGCGGGATGCGATGAGCTGATCTGGTTTCCGAGCTCGTCCGACCCCGACCAGGTCGATTTGCTCGCCGAGGCGGCGCTCTGAGCCGGGGTCGGCGGGTTAGGCTCGTAGGGTGACCCGACGGGCGCTCACGACGTGTCTACTCGCGCTGGCCGCCGCCGCCATCGCGCCGGGTGCCGCGGTCGCCGCCTATCCCGGGCTCAACGGCAAGATCGTCTTTCAGAGCGACCGCGCCGGCCAGCCGGACATCTGGATCGTCAACGGCGATGGCACCAATCCGGTCAACCTGACCGCGGCCACCAACGGGTCCGCCCAGCTGCCGTCCTTCTCCGCCGACGGCAAGCGAATCGTGTTCGCCGTCGACGGCAAGCTGGCGACCATGAACTCCGACGGCTCGAACCTGAACGTGACGGCGGTGCCGGTCACGCTGCTCGGGGGGCCGGTCTTCACCCCGGACGGTGGGCGAATCGTGTTCGAGCGGCAGGTGGGCGCGGGCGGCCCAGACGATCTGATGATCGTTGCCGCCGACGGCTCCGGCACCCCGCAGACGTTGCAGACCGGTCAGACCCCAACCAGCTCCGAGACCGATCCGGCGTTCTCTCCGGACGGTAACCGGCTCGCGTTCTCCAGCAACCGTGGCCCCAATTACGACAACTACCTCGCGACCGGGACCGGCAGCGGGGCGGTGAACTTCTCCAATCGGGCGACCTTCAACCAAGGCAACGACTTCGCCCCAGACGGCACGAGGCTGATCTGGGTCAACTCGGTCGGCGCCAACTCGACCCTGCTGATCGCGCCGCTCTCGCCGGTCCCGGCCGCGGCAACGACGGTCCCCGCGAGCGGGCTGGGTCCGTTCAGCGGGCCGGTGTTCTCGCCCGACGGCACCCGCATCGCGTATTCGAGCACGGCGCAGGGGGGCGACAGCGACATCCTGACCTCCGACCTCAACGGCGCCAACGTCGCCAACGTCTCCGACGGCGCGGTGAGCAACGTGGCCAGCGACACCACCGCCAGCTGGGCGCCGCTGACCGACGCGTCCCGGACGCTCAGCCTCCGCTACAAGCGGCGCAAGGGTCGCTTCAAGGGCGAGCTGACCGCGACCGACCCCGGCTGCCTGGAATCGGCGGAGATCGAGATCCGGCGCAAGCGGAAGGGCTCCTTCCGGCCGGTCGCCGAGGGTGAGACCGACGCCGGCGGGGCCTTCAGCATCAAGCTTCGCGACGCTTCGGGGAAGTTCAGGGCCGTCGCCCCGGCCGACCCCCGCGTCAACGTCGCCAACTGCCTCGAGGCGACCTCGACGAAGCTGAAGCTCTAGGAGCTCAGCCGAGCTTCGGCGTGGTCCAGGGCGCCTCGAGGCGCTCGGACAGCAGCTCGGGCAGATCCCCGGCGGGAACGCGGGCCTGCTCGAGCGTGTCGCGATCGCGGAGGGTGACGGTGCCGTCCTCCATCGTCTGGCCGTCGATCGTCACTCCCCAAGGCGTCCCGATCTCGTCCTGGCGGCGGTAGCGCTTGCCGATCGACCCTCCCTCGTCGAACTCGGCCGGGATCCGGTGGCGGACCGAGTCGAAGATCTCGCGGGCGCGCTCCGGCATCCCGTCGCGTGAGACCAGCGGCAGGATCGCGACCTTGACCGGGGCGAGCTTCGGGTGCAGCCGCAGCAACGTGCGCTGGCGGCCCTCGACCTCCTCGGTGTCGTAGGCGTCCACCATGAACGCGAGCACCGCGCGGTCGACGCCGGCGGCGGGCTCGATGACGTGGGGGACGTAGCTCTCCTTCGTCTGCTGGTCGAAGTACTCGAGCTTCTCCCCCGAGTGCTCGGCGTGCTGTGTGAGGTCGAAGTCGCCGCGGTTGGCGATCCCCTCCAGCTCCGAAAAGCCCATCGGAAAGCGGAACTCGATGTCGGAGGTGGCGCTCGAGTAGTGGGAGAGCTCGTCGGCCCCGTGGGCGCGGAGGATCAGGCTCTCGGGCCGGATCCCGAGATCGGTGTACCAGCGCATCCGCTCCTCGAGCCAGTGCTGATGCCAGCGCTCGGCGTCGGCAGGCGGGACGAAGAACTCCATCTCCATCTGCTCGAACTCGCGGGTGCGGAAGATGAAGTTGCCGGTGGTGATCTCGTTGCGGAACGACTTCCCGATCTGGGCGATGCCGAACGGCGGCTTGCGGCGCGCGAACTGGAGCACGTTCTTGAAGTTGATGAAGATCCCCTGCGCGGTCTCGGGGCGCAGGTAGGCGACCGAGGCCGAGTCGCGCACCGGGCCGACGTAGGTCTCGAACATCAGGTTGAACTCGCGCGCCTCGGTCAGCTCGCAGTCCGGACCCTCACCGGGCTTCTTCGAGGGCTTCTGGCCGCACTGCCCGTCCTCGAGCTTGTCGGCGCGAAACCGCAGCTTGCAGGTCTTGCAGTCGACCATCGGGTCGGTGAACCCGGCCAGGTGGCCCGACGCCTCCCAGACCCGCGGGTGCTGAATGATCGCCGAGTCGATCGCGACGATGTCGTCGCGCTCCTGCAGCATCGAGCGCCACCACTCGTTCTTGACGTTGTTCTTCAGCAGCACCCCGTAGTGGCCGTAGTCATAGGTGGACCCGACCCCGCCGTAGATCTCGGAGGAGGGGAAGATGAAGCCGCGGCGCTTGCAGAGCGCCACGATCTCGTCGAGGCCAGGGCCGGCTTCGGTGGCGGCGGCGTCGCTCACCCGCCGAACCGTACTCATCGGGCGGGCGTTACTTCGCGCGGACGCTGAGCTTCGTCGTCTTGCCCTTGGCGTCGCGGACCTTGAGCTTGAAGGTGAGCTTCGCGCGGGGGCTCAGACCCTTGCCCGGCTTGACGGCACCGTCGGCGAACTTTGCGGCGAAGCGCTTCACTGCCTTGCGGCTCTTCAGCTTCAGGGTCCGCTTCGTGTGCTTGACCTTGACCTTGCTGACCGTCGCCCCGCGGTCGAACGCCCGGCCGCTCGCGAAGCTGAGCTGCTTCGGGAGCTTCACGCTCGCCGACTTCAGCTTCTCGCCGCCCGCCTTGATCTTCATGCCGATGGTCGGCTCGGCGCTGCCCTCGCCGCCGACCTTGATCTTCGCCTTTGGCTTGCCGCCCCGGCCCCCGCCACCGTCGCCGCCGCCGTCGGTCGCGCCGCTGCAGTCGACGGTCGCGGTCGCCGGCGTGGTCAGCGAGCTCCCGGAGTGGGCGTCGAACGTCGCGTCGAAGACCAGCGGGGGCGGAACGCAGACGTCGCGGGACGGCAAAGTCAGCCCGTTCGCGCCTCCCGCGAAGGTGAGCGTGAAGGTGGCGATGGGGATGTCGGGCAGGTTGTCGAAGACCACGATGTTGCGGCCGTCGGCGGTGAAGCCGAGCGTCCCCTTCAGCTTCAGCGCCAGCGGACCGCGCAGGTCGATGCCCAGGTCGGGCAGCGCGGGTGTCGGCGCCTGGACCAGCGCCACCGTCCCGCTCAGCCCCTCGGACTGAAGCGGCGATGTTGCCGAGGCGCTGCCGACGATCGTGTCGGCGGGACAGCTGCCGGCCTCGAACGACGCCTGCGGGCACTGGTGCGCGAGCGTGTCGTTGTTGCCGCCGAGCCCGACCGGCAGGGTCACGGTCGCCTTGCGCAGCCCGGCCTCCTCGATCGTCTGCGCGATCGTCGTGCTGAGCTCGACGGGGATGTTGATGGCGCCGACACGCTTGACCCGCGCCGAGAGCTCCGGGCTGAACGGCACCGCGCCGCAGTTCGAGGTGGTGAAGGTCGTCTGCGCGCTCGCCGTCTGGTCGTCGTAGGCCCTGGCGTCGAAGCCGACGTTGTGCGTCCTGCACGAGGTCGGCAGGCGGATGAACCCCTGCGGCGGGTTGCCGGCAGTGCCCGAGAGCGTCAGCTCGAGCCCGGTGATGTCGATCTCGGCCGTGATCCCGGGGGCGACGGTCGCCGTGTTGGGCAGGTCGGTGAGGACGCTGTCGAGGCCGAAGTCGCTCTGCCGCAGCCTCGCGGCGGACTGCAGGATGATTTTTGGCAGCGTCCCCACGCCCGGGATCGGCGACGGGTCGAGGACGATCCCGAACCTGGCCGGTTCTCCCTGGCGGGGGACGACGTTGTAGAGGTTGCCGGTCACCGTCTGGTCGATCGGCGGACCGAGGGGTGGAACGTGCAGGGTGACGTCGTTGGAGACGTCGCCGACGTCGCTGGCCGCCGGGCAGTTGCCGTCGTTCATCAGCTCGTCCTCGGTGCACATGGGCGTCGCCAGCGGGTTGCCGACCAGCCCCGGGGGCAGGTGGATGGTGAGGTCCCGCAGGTCGGCCTCCGGCTCGGTGATCGCGATCTGGATCTGGACGTCGGCGTTCGCGCCCGCGTCCGTGCTCGCCGGCGTGACGGTCGGCGTGAGGCCGAACGCGGCCTGCGCGGCGGGTGCGAAGCAGAGCAATCCGGCGACGGCGGCGGCGGCGAGGGTTGCGCCCCTCGGAGTCCTGCCTGGAAGTCCCCTCATCCCTGGTTGGAATACTTGCACCCCCGATGCCCATTTACGAATACCGCTGCCCGGACGGCCACCGCTTCGAGGTCTTCCAGGCGATGGCCGACGATCCGGTCGCGAACTGCGAGGTCTGCGGCAAGCCGGTGGAGCGCGTCTTCCACCCGGTCGCGGTGCATTTCAAGGGCTCGGGCTTCTACACGACCGACTACGCGCGCAAGGGCGCGACGAACAGCAGCGGCAACAAGCAGGGCGAGTCGAAGTCCGAGAGCAAATCGGAGACCAAGAGCTCATCGGGCACGGAAAAGAGCGGCAAGGACAGCGGCGACTAGCCGGAGCTTTAGCTCTGCGGGCAGTTCGGCTCGTGCGGCGGGTCCGCGCCGAGCAGCTTCTTCGCGGCGCGTTCGCACTCCGATGGCGAGATCACGAGGTTGCCCGACGGGGTGACCGAGGAGGGCTTCAGCACGTCGGAGCCGGCCCCGCCGCCGGTCGCGGCGGCGATCGCCAGCTGGGGCATGGTCAGCGCCCCCATGCTCGAGACCATCGCCTTCGGCGCGTTCCAGGCGATCAGCGGGCCGCGGATGAAGTTCCAGGGCAGGCTCGTGATGCTCGTCAGCTTGCCCTTGATCCCGTCGAGGATCAGCTGCTGGTACTGGGCCCGGTCGACGTCGTCGCTGACCTCGAACGACCCCGTGCCGCAGGTGTTGACGCGGGTGCGCGCGAGGGTGATCGCCTGGAAGCCGTCGAGGTCGTTCTCACCCTCCTCCAGGTCGAGCTTGAAGGCGCCGCCCGAGATCTCGGTGCAGACCGGGGTCGGTAGGTCGACGGTGATCCCTCCGATCGAGTCGATGAAGCTGCGGAAGCCGTCGAAGTCGATGATCGCCACCTGGTCGACGTCGAGCCCGAGCAGGCCCTCGACCGTGCGCACGGCCAGCTTCGCGCCCCCGGACGCGTAGGCGGAGTTGATCTTCTGCGGGCCCTGCCCCGGCACCTCGGCGAGCGTGTCGCGGGAGATCGAGAGCTTGCGCAGGGTGCCGGCGCCGGCGCGGACGAGCATGATCGTGTCCGAGCGGTACGGGCCGTGCTTGCAGTTGTTGTCGGTCGGGCGGCCGCTGTTGATCGCCTCGATGCAGTTCTCCGTCTCCGATTCGTCGGGCCCGGCGAACGCTCCCGAGCGCACGTCGGTGCCGAGGACGAGGATCGTCTGGCCACCGATCAGGAACGGGCCTCCGTCGAGCACGTTGCCGACCCCGTCGGCCAGCTTGCCCTTCTGGATCTGCGCGGAGATCGCGAAGGCCAGGAAGCTGAGCGCGATCCAGCCGAGGGCGAAGATTCCGGCCCATTTGAGCCACCGGCGCCAGTTCGGCCCCTCCCCGGGCGTCCCTGGCGCCTTCGGTTCCTTCGGCGGCTTGTCGCCGCCGCCGAACCGGTCGCCGAGCCCGGAGAGGTCGGGCTTGCGAATCCGGTCGAGGAGACCGCGCCGCGATCTGTAGACGGTGTACTCGGGCGGCTCTTGGCGGTCCGGCTGCTCGGGCTTATCCCCAGGGTCGGGCATTAGCTATCAATACCGCATGCCCTTCGAAGAATCCTTCAATTCGTGAGGGCTGCGATCGGCGCGGACCTGGGGGGCACGAAGATGGCCGTCGGGGTCATCGACTCCGAGCAGGCCATCCTCCATCGCGGCACCGAGCCCACCACCGGCCTGGCGCTCGACGACCTGCTCGAAACTTTGGAGCGCGAGCTCCGCGAGGCACTCGAGGCGTGCCCCGACGTCGAGGCGGTGGGGGTCGGGATCCCGTCGACGATCGATCGCGAGCGCGGTATGGCGATCACCTCGGTGAACCTGCCGATCGTCGACGTTGCCATTCGCGACCTGATCGCCGAGCGGATCGACCTGCCCGTGTTCATCGACAACGACGCCAACACGGCGGCGCTCGCCGAGCAGCGCTTCGGTGCGGGTGAGGGGGCGGTCAACATGGTCATGCTCACGGTGGGTACCGGAATCGGGGGCGGCCTCGTGCTCAACGGCGAGCTGTACCGGGGTACGACCGGGGCCGGGGCCGAGCTGGGCCACATGGTGATCGATGAGAACGGGCCGCCGTGCCCCGGCAACTGCCCGAACCGCGGTTGCGTCGAGGCGTTCGTCTCCGGAAAGGCGCTTGGTGTGGCCGGCGCGCTGGCCGCCGTGGACGCCCCCGAGTCGGCGCTTGGGAAGGCGCTCGCCGCCGGCGACACGATCGACGGCAGGCTCGTGACCGAGGCCGCGGTCGCCGGCGACCGCGCCGCGATCGGGGTCTTCGGCGAGGTCAGTCGCCACCTCGGCGTTGCGTTGGCGAGCTACGCCAACATCTTCGAGCCCGACGTGATCGTGATCGGCGGCGGCGTGATCGCCGCCGGCGAGCTGCTGCTCGGGCCGGCCCGCCAGCAGGTTCGCGACCGCGCCCTGGCCCCGATGAACGAGACCCCGGTGCTCGCCGCCGCGCTCGGCCCTGACGCGGGGATGATCGGCGCGGCGGCCATGGCGCTGGAGGAGAGCGTGACGACCTGATGCCCGGGCGCCTGACCGTCTGCCCGACCCCGATCGGCAACCTCGACGATCTCAGCCCCCGCGCGGCGCGGGCGCTCGAGGAGGCCGACATCGTCGCGTGCGAGGACACCCGGCGCGCGGGCCGGCTCTACGAGCGGCTCGACCTGCAGCGGCCGCGGCTGGTCTCCTACCACGACCAGAACGAGGCGGACCGCACCCGCCAGCTCGTCGCCCAGATCGAGCGCGGGGCGAGGGTGACGCTGATCTCCGACGCGGGCACGCCCGTGATCTCGGATCCCGGCTACCGGCTGATCCGCACATGCATCGAGCGCGCGCTCGAGGTCGAGGTGCTCCCCGGCCCCTCGGCGGTGACCACCGCGTTGGTGGCATCCGGCCTGCCCTCCGATCGCTGGCGCTTCGAGGGCTTCCTGCCGCGACGCGCCGGCGAGCTCGAGCGGGTTCTCGGCTCGCCGGAGACCGTGGTCGCGTTCGAGTCGCCGCGGCGGCTGCCCGCCTCGCTCTCGGCGCTCGCGGCCCTCGCCCCGGACCGCGAGGCGGCCGTCTGTCGCGAGCTGACAAAGCTCCACGAGGAGGTCGCCCGCGGCACGCTCGGCGAGCTCGCGCGGCGCTTTCGCGACGAGGCCAAGGGCGAGATCGTGGTCGTGATCGCGCCCGCCTCGGCGCGGGCGGCGGGGCCCGACGTCGCCTTCGCGGTCGACGCGCTTCGCCGCCTCGTCCAGTCGGGCGCGCGGCCGCGGGCGGCGGCCAGCGTCGTCGCCGCGCTCACCGGCACGAGGGCAAACGATCTCTATCGCGGGCTCACCGGCCGCGACCCGCGCGAATAGCCGTTTTCTGAGCATCGCGTTAACCCGTGGACGACGATTTCGCTACGCCTGCGTTTGCGTCTAGGATGCGCCGCGGTACAGAGATCGTCGACCGCTTGCGGCGAGGGAGGAGGGACTCCTCCCTACGTGGAACGCACGAAGCGAGTAGGTAGAGAGGAGTCAGGCGCGCGCCGTCCCGTAGTGCAGGGAGAGCCACCGGATAACGGAGGTAAGGGACGAGTCCTGGCGCGCCTGGCGGGGTTCGGCGCGCTGATCCTGGCTGTGGTCCTGATCGGGTTCGTGTTCTTCGGCGGCGACTCGGGCACGCAGTACAAGCTCCTCTTCGAGACCGGCGGCCAGCTCGTGCCCGGCAACCAGGTGCTGGTCGGTGGGCAGCCGATCGGCACGGTCGACTCGATCGATCTCACCCAGGACGCCAACGCCGAGGTGGCGATCACCGTCGACGAGCCCTTGCACGAGGGAACGACGGCGATCATCCGCGCCAGCTCGCTGTCGGGGATCGCCAACCGCTACGTGTCGATCGCTCCGGGACCCAACTCGGAGCCCGAGATCCCCGACGGGGCGACGCTGACGACCGACAAGACGACCTCGCCGGTCGACATCGACCAGCTCTTCGACACCTTCGACCGCCGCACGCGTCGCGGCCTGGCCGAGTTCATCCAGGGCCAGGCGACCGTGTACACGGGTAACGAGGAGGAGGCGAACCAGGCGTACAAGTACCTGGCCCCCGGGCTGCAGTCGACGACGCGACTGCTCGAGGAGCTGACCCGCGACGAGCAGACCTTCTCCGAGTTCCTGGCCTCGGGATCGTCGGTCCTGACAGCCGTTGCCGAGCGGCGCGACGACCTCTCGGCGCTGACCTCGAACGCGAACCAGGCGCTGGCGGCGATCGCGGCCGAGAACGAGGCCTTCGACCGGTCGCTCGTCGCGCTGCCGCCCGCCCTCCGCCAGGCGAACACCACGTTCGTCAACCTGCGCGCCGCGCTCGACGACCTCGATCCGCTGATCAGGGTGACCGGCGAGTCGACCAAGCAGCTCAAGCCGTTCCTGGTCAGCCTCGGGACGGTCGCGGACAAGTCGGTACCCGTCTTCGGGAGCCTGAGCAAGGTTCTGCACCTCGACGGCCCGGCCAACGACCTGGTCGACACGCTCGGCGCGCTCCCGGGAGCCCAGCGGCGGGCCTCGACCTCCGTTCCGCAGACGATCAAGGGGATCGACGCCGGCCAGCCGAGGATCGCGGAGCTGCGCCCCTACTCGCCCGACCTGCTCGGCTTCCTCGCCCGCTTCGGCCAGTCCTCCTCGAACTACGACGCCAGCGGCCACTACCTGCGCGTCCAGCCGACCGGGATCAACTTCTTCAACTGGAATCCGGCGACCAGCAGGCTCGATCCGGCGCCCACCTCCCAGCAGTTCGCGAACTACGACAACGGCTTCTTCGACCGCTGTCCGGGCGGCGCGACCCAGCCGATCCCGGGCTCCAACCCGTTCCTCGACGACGGCAACCTGGACGGCTTCTGCAACCCGAGCGACGTCCCGGAGGGCCCATGAGGCGCGTCGCCGCGATCGTCCTCCTGGTGCCGGCCGTCGCGGCCCTGCTGATCGCGGGAAGCGCCGCGGGCGGCGACGAGGGCACCTACGAGGTCCGCGCGATCTTCGACAACGGCGCCTTCCTGGTGCCGGGCGAGGAGGTCCGGATCGCGGGCGCGACGGTCGGCGCCGTCGACGACGTCACCGTGACGTCGGAGACCGAGCCGGCCCATGCGGACGGCGAGCCCGATCCCGGGAAGGCCGTCGTCGTCCTGCGGATCGACGAGCCGGGCTTCCAGGACTTCCGCGAGGACGCCTCGTGCCTGATCCGGCCGCAGTCTCTGCTCGGCGAGAAGTTCGTCGAGTGCGAGCCCACCCAGCCGCGCGCCGCCGGCACTGAGCCGCCGCCGCCGCTCGAGGTGATCGAGGAGGGCGAGCCCGGCGCCGGCCAGCGCTTCCTGCCGCTCGAGTCGAACGGCAAGACCGTCGACCTCGACCTCGTCAACAACATCATGCGCGAGCCCTACGCGGACCGGTTCCGCCTGATCCTCAACGACCTCGGGGCCGGGCTCGCCGCCCGCGGGGACGAGCTCGAGGAGATCATCGACCGCTCCGATCCGGCGCTGCGCGAGACGAACGCGGTCCTGGCGATCCTCGCGGAGCAGAACCACCAGCTCGCCGAGCTGGCTCGCAACGGCGACGCCGTGCTGGAGCCGCTGGCTCGGGACCGCGAGCGGATCGGCGGCTTCATCAACAGCGCCACGGTGACCGCCGAGGCGACCGCGGAGCGCAGCGCCGACCTGGAACGCAACTTCGCCCTTCTGCCTCAGACGCTGCGCGAGGTGCGCACGACGATGGGCGAGCTGAAGCGCTTCTCGGACGCCGGGATCCCGACCTTCACCCAGCTCGCCGCCGCCGCCCCGGCCGCCACGCGGGCCACGAACGCGCTCGGCCCGTTCGCCAAGTCGACCGAGACGGCGCTCAAGTCGCTCGGCGACGCGAGCGCGGCCAGCAAGGCCCCGCTGGTCAAGTCGGATCCGCTGATCCGCCAGCTCCGCTCGGTCGCGAAGTCCGGCGCGCCCGCCACCAGCCAGCTGGGCAGGTTCCTGCGCTCGCTCGACCGCCACGGCGGTTTCCAGAGCCTCCTGGAGTTCGTCTACCAGGCGGTCGGCGCCACGAACGCGTTCGACAACCTCGGCCACTTCGCCCGCGCGTTCCTGCTGATCACGAACTGCAACGACTACGAGACGACGACGCTGCTGATCGACTGCGTCGCAAACTTCAAGCCGCCGATCGAGACGACGACGAAGCGCGCGGACCGGCGCCGGCAGGACGCCCGACGGGACGAGCCCGGGCGCGAGCGCTCGGCGCCGCCGCAGGCGGGCGACGAGCCGGGGTCGGTCAACACCCAGCCGGAACCGTCCGGCGGCCAGCCGTCACCGCCCCCGGACGCGGCACCCGACGCCGGCGCACCGCCGCTGGAGACCGAGCCCTCGACGCCGACCACGCCCAGCGAGCCGGCACCGGACCAGGCCGAGCCCGATGTCACCGTCACGCCGTCCGCCAACGGGCGCACCCAGATGCGCGACACCCGCAAGCTGCTCGACTTCCTGATCGGGTCGTCTGAGCGCCGTCGTCACCGTGGAGGGAAGCGATGAGGCGCGGGCGCGTCGGCATCACCGCAAGCCCGACGATGGTCGGGGCGCTGACCGTGATGGTCGTCATCCTCGCGGTCTTCCTCGCCTACAACGCCAACAGCGGACTCCCGTTCGTGCCCACGTACCGGGTCTCGGCGCAGGTGCCGAACGCCGACCAGCTCGTCCCGGGCAACGAGGTGCGGGTCGGCGGCGTCCGGGTCGGCGTCGTGGAGGAGATCGTGCCGCAGCAGGACGCCGAGGGCAACCTCAGCGCCCGCCTCGACCTGAAGCTCGATCGGGACGTCGAGCCGATCCCGGTCGACTCGACCCTGAGCGTGCGCGCGCGCTCGGCGCTCGGCCTCAAGTACCTGGAGATCAACCTGGGTGACTCCGACGAGGGCTACAAGGAGGGCTCGGTGCTGCCGCTCTCCGCCGCGACCCCCGAGCCCGTCGAGCTCGACCAGGTGCTGAGCATGTTCGACGAGGAGACCCGCCGAGCCTCGCAGGAGAATCTGCTGGAGTTCGGCAACGCGCTGGCCGGACGCGGGCCGGCGATCAACTCCTTCCTCGGCCGTCTGCCCGCGGTGCTCGAGGTGCTCACGCCGGTGATGAGGAACCTCTCCTCGCCCGAGACAAACCTGGCCGGGTTCATCCGGGCTCTGTCGGCGACCGCGGCCGAGGTGGCCCCCGTCGCCGAGATCCAGGCCCAGATGTTCGGCTCGCTCGACACGACGTTCACGGCGCTCGCCCAGGTCGCGCGCCCGTTCATCCAGGAGTCGATCTCGGAGGGTCCGCCGACCGAGGAGACCGCGATCCGGACGCTGCCGGAGATCGACACCCTGCTGGCGAACTCAACCGCGTTGCTGCGCGACCTCGAGCCGGCGGCGGTCGCGCTGCGCCAGACCTCGCCGACGATCTACTCGTCGTTCACGGAGGGGACGCCGATCCTCGCCCGGTCCGACGAGCTCAACAGCCAGCTCCCGCCGACCTTCGAGTCGTTGCTGCGGCTGACCAACAACACGGGCGCCCGGGCAGGGCTGACCGCCACCAGGACCGCCACCGAGGCGCTTGGGCCGGCGATCAGGTTCATCATGCCGTCGCAGACCGTCTGCAACTACGCCGCGATCATCGCCGGAAACCTGAACGGCGTCTTCACCGGCGGCAACGAGTTCGGCGCCTGGCAGCGGTTCATCGTCTTCGACGTCCCCAAGGGCCCGAACTCCGAGGGCAGCCCGTCGTCCGGGATCGCCAACGGCGGCGGCCCGGACCAGAAGAACTTCCTGCACTCCAACCCGTACCCGAACACCGCAGCGCCGGGCCAGACCTTCGAGTGCGAGGCGGGCAACGAGCCCTACAAGGTCGGCAAGGCCGTGGTCGGCAACGTGCCGGGCAACCAGGGCACGAGCACCAAGAACCAGGACCTCACCCCGGAGACGACTCCCTGATGGCGCTGTTCCGAAGCGATAAGACCCGTCCGGGCGAAAAGCGCCAGCCGGCCACCGTCGACGCCGATCCGAGGATCTACGGCCGGCATTACACCGGACCGTCGCCGTGGTTCTGGGGGCTGCTGGTCGCGCTGCTGATGGCGTTCGGCGTCTACCTCGCGTTCGCGAAGAAGCTCCCGTTCACCGGCGAGGGGTTCCAGCTCAACGCGCAGTTCGAGAACGCGACCACGCTGCGGCCCACCTCGCCGGTGCGGATCGCGGGCGTCAACGTCGGCAAGGTCACCGGGATCGAGCACGACGGCGAGACCGTCAAGGTGACGTTCAGCGTCGACGAGGCGGGCCAGCCGATCCATTCCGACGCCACGATCGAGATCCGGCCGCGCCTGTTCCTGGAGGGCAACTTCTTCCTGGACCTCAACCCAGGCAGCCCGTCGGCGGCGGAGCTCGGGGACGGCGACACGATCCCGGTCACCCAGACCGCGACCGCCGTGCAGATCGACGAGGTCCTGGCGGCGCTGCAGGCGCCGGACGCGCAAGGGCCTCGGCAAGGCGCTCTCGGGCTTCGGGACCGCGCTCACCTATGAGCCGACCCCGGCGGACGACATCGGCCAGGACCCCGATGTCGCCGGCAAGACCGGGGCCGAGGCGCTCAACGCGGCGCTCCGATACGGCGGCCCGGCGGGCCGCGACACGGCGATCGTCAACGAGGCGCTGCTCGGCGAGGGGCCGCACGACCTCTCCGGGCTGATCCGCGCCCAGCGGCAGATCTTCGGCAAGCTCCAGGGCCACGAGGCCCAGCTGCAGGACCTGATCACGAACTTCAACGTGTTCACCGGCGCGCTGGCGGCGGAATCGGCGAACCTGAGCAGGACGATCGCGGAGCTCGCGCCGACGGTGGAGGAGGCGCGCCCCTCGCTGGCGGCCCTCTCCGAGGCGCTGCCGCCGTTCCGGGCGCTGGCGATCGAGCTCACCCCGAGCATCGCCGAGCTCCCGGCGACGATCAGGGCGGGCAACCCCTGGCTGGCGCAGGCGAAGCGGCTGTTGTCCCCGGCCGAGCTCGGCACCGTGGTGAAGCTCCTGCGGGCCTCGACGCCGCCGCTGGCCGCGACCACCGTCGCCTCGAAGGGGCTGTTCAGCGCCAGCGAGGGCTTCTCCCGCTGCGTCTGGCACAACCTCGTCCCGGCCGGCGACATCGTGATCGACGACAACGACGGCGGCTATCCGTTCGGGGACGGCGCGCCCGGGTTCCCGAGCGGGCTGACGAACTACCAGGAGTTCCTCTCCGCGCTCGTCAACCAGGCCGGGATCGGCCAGAACTTCGACGGCAACGGCAGCTATGTGCGCGTGAACACGGGCGGCGGCTCGGTCCTCTCCAGCATGCCCTATCCGCCCGGCGGCTTCCGCAACGACATCATCTTCGGCAACACGCAGTCCAACGTGCTCGGGACCCGCCCGACCTTCACGGCGAGCGTCCCGCCGTACCGCCCCGACGTCGCCTGCCACACCAATCCGCTGCCCGACGTCAACGGGACCGGCGGCGCCGGCCTGCCCGGCGACGTCGGGCCCCCGACCCCGGAGACGGTGCCGTGAGGCGCGCGATCCGAGAGCACCTGACGGACTTCATCGCGATCGCCGCGCTGCTGGTGTTCGGCCTGGCGGTTACCGGCTACATCCTCTCCCAGCAGCAGCAGCCCTATCCGTCCTGGATCCCGGTTCTCGGCGACGAGCGCGTCGAGATCAAGGCCGAGCTCTCGACCGCGCAGGCGGTGACCCCGGGGCAGGGCCAGACGGTGAACATCTCCGGCATCAAGGTCGGCGACATCTCCGAGGTCCAGCTCGAGGACGGCAAGGCGGTCGTAACGATGCTGATCGAGACCCAGTACGCGCCGCTCGTGCGCTCCGACTCGACCGTGCTCCTGCGACCGCGGACCGGCCTTCAGGACATGACGCTGGAGATCGACCCCGGCCATGAGGGCGAGCCGCTGGAGGAGGGAGCGACGATCCCGCTCTCCCAGACCGAGCCGAACGTGCAGCCGGACCAGATCCTCGCGACCCTGGACGGCGACACCCAGGCCTACCTGAAGCTCCTGCTTCAGGGCGCGGGCGAGGGCCTCGGCGGCAACGGCAAGAAGCTCTCCGCCGTGTTCCGGCGCTTCGAGCCGCTGTCGCGCGACCTCGCCCGGATCGGCAGGGCGCTGGCGGTCCGGCGAGACAACATCCGCCGCTCGATCACCACCTTCAAGCTGGTCAGCGAGGAGCTCGGCGCCAACGACACGCGCCTCGCGGAGTTCGTCGACTCCTCGAACGCGGCGCTGGGTGCGTTCGCCAACCAGGAGGCGGCGATCCGCGAGTCGCTGCAGGAGCTGCCCAGCACGCTGGTCGCGACCCGCGAGGCCTTGGTCAGCGGCGAGGAGTTCGCGAAGGTGCTCGGCCCCGCCTCGACCGACCTGATCCCTTCCGCGCGGGCGCTCGGTCCCGCGCTGCGCTCCGTTCGGCCGCTGTTCGAGAACACGACGCCGGCGCTGCGCGATCAGATCCGTCCCTTCGCGCGCGCCGCCCAGACGCCGCTGCGCCACCTCAAGCAGGCCGCCGGCCCCTTGAACACGACCACGAACGGGCTGAAGACGATCTTCACCGAGCTGGAGACGCTCGGCAACGCGCTCGCCTACAACCCGCCCGGCACTGCCGAGGAGGGCTACGCGTTCTGGGTCCCGTGGCTCAACCACAACATCAACGCCACCTTCTACAGCCAGGACGCGCTGGGCCCGCTGTTCCGGACGGTGGTCATGTTCGGCTGCACCACCGCCGGCCTCGCCGAGGGCGTCGCCACTCCGCGCCCGTTCCTGCGCACGCTCCAGCAGATGACCAACGTCCCAGCGTCCTCCGACCCCCGAGTCTGCGAGCCGTTCCCCGGAACCTGATAAGCGATGGAGACACGCCCACCGACAACAGCCAGGATCCTGATCGCCGCCGGCTTCGCGCTCTCTTGCTTCGCGCTGGCGCTGTTCCTCTGGCTCGCCTTCGGCGGGCCGATCCCGCTGAAGCCGGAGGGATATCGGGTCGACGTCCCGTTCGATGAGGCGACCCAGCTCGCCCAGGAGGCCGACGTCCGGATCTCCGGCGTCTCGGTCGGCAAGGTGAAGGCCATCGAGCTCGGCGACGAGGGGGACGCCGTTGCGACGATCGAGCTCGATACCCCCTACGCCCCGATCCCGTCGGACACCAGGGCCACCCTGCGCGCCAAGACGCTGCTCGGCGAGACCTACGTCGAGCTGACGCCCGGCAGCACGGAGGCCGAGCCGCTGCCGGAGGGCGGGGACCTGCCGCGGGCCCAGGTGGCCGAGTCCGTCCAGCTCGACGAGATCTTCCGCACCTTCGACGATCGCACGAGGGCGGCGTTCAGCCAGTGGATGCAGGGCGCGGCGGGAGCGCTGCGCGGTCGCGGGGAGGACCTCTCGCTCGCGCTCGCCTCCCTCGACTCGTTCGCGGCCGAGGCCGACGATGCGCTGCGCATCCTCGACAGCCAGAGCGAGGCGGTCAGGGGGCTGTTCTCCGGCGGCGCCGAGGTCTTCGGTGCGCTCTCCGAGCGCCGGGGCCAGCTCGCCGGGCTGATCCGCAACACCCAAGCCGTGTTCTCGACCACCGCGCGCCGCAACGAGGACCTCCAGGACCTGTTCGTCGTGTTCCCGACCTTCCTACGCGAATCGCGCACGACGCTCAACCGGCTGGACGAGTTCGCCGCCACGGCCAACCCGGTTATCACCCAGCTGCGCCCGTCCGTCCGCCAGCTGGCGCCGACCCTGAGCTCGACAGCGAAGCTGGCCGCTCAGCTCGAGAACTTCTATCCGGGCCTGCGGGCGGCGATCAACGCCGCGCCGAAGGGCTTCCCGGCGCTGCGCAGGCTGCTCGACTCCGATCTGCCGAAGCTGTTGACGAGGCTGCCCTCGTTCCTCGACGAGCTCACCCCGATCCTGACCGTGGTCCGCAAGTACCGCCACGAGGTCACCGCCTTCCTCGGCAACGTCGCCGCCACCACGAACGCGATCAACAACGAGGGGGCCGGCCCGCTCGAATACATCCGCACGATGGCGCCGTTCAGCCCGGAGATGATGGCGGCGTATCCACGACGGCTCGCGTCCAACCGCACCAACCCCTATATGAAGCCGCTCGGCTACCAGAACCTGCGCAGCGGGCTGCAATCGTTCGAGACCAGGCAGTGCACGAACGGCATCAACGCGATCCTCGACGAGAATGCGGCCTCGAACCCGAACTTCAACGCGCACACCGACGGCGACGTCGCCCAGGCCCAGGATCTGCTGAACCGGATCCAGGAGTTCGTGTTCGTCAACACGTCCCAGTCCAACGACGTCCCGCGTCCGGGATGCACGAAGCAGGCGGCCCAGCAGGCGATCGGCGGCGCGTTCAAGGAGTTCAGCGACTACCTGCACGTGCGGGCGCTGCCGTAGTCTGGCGCCCGATGCGCTCGATCCGGGGAATGCCGATCCTGGTCGCTGTCCTCGCGGCGGCGACGCTCGTCCTCGCCGCCTGCGGCGGCGACGACGAGACGGGCACCACCGCCGCGAGCCGGCCCGATCTCGAGCGCTACTGCGAGGTTGTCGCCGAACTCGACCGAAGCTCGGCGGCGATCTTCAACGAGATCGAGCAGGGCGGCGTCCCCTCGAACGAGGAGCTCGCGGCTGCCCAGTTGCGGGTGCTCGAGGAGAACGAGGACCTGATCGCCGAGCTCGAGGCGGTCGCCCCGGACGAGATCCGGGCCGATGTCGAGCTGTCGATCGAGTCGGCGCGCGATCGCGCCGAGGCGGGCGACGCGTCCCAGCCGCCCAAGGAGGTCGCCGACGCCGGTATCCGCCTGCAGGAGTTCCGCCGCGACAACTGCCCCCGGCCGCCCCAGTGATCCGGGCCCCACGTGGGCCACGAGCCGGTTAAGCTCACCCCGTCCGGCGCATGCGGTCGATGTCAGACCGCAACTAGCGCGGGGCACGTGTGTTCTCATAGGCAGGCGCGGAGAGAGGCTCCGTGCGGAAGCTTGCGGTACAGGTAAAGAGAGAAGGAGGAGTAATGCGCACGAAGCGCTTTCTGATCGGGGCCTGCGTCATGGTCGGGATCCTTGCGATCCCGAGCGCAGCGTTCGGCCTCGAAGCGGACCAGACGATCGAGGCAAAGCTCGGCACCAAGGACACGTACAAGGGCGACAAGAAGAAGTTCAAGCCCGCGCGGATTTTCGTCGAGACGACGACGGCGGACAAGGCCAACCCGAGCGGGATGCCGCCGAAGGCGAACAACGCGAACATCGTGTTCGACAAGAACAACATGAAGTTCGATCCGAACGCTCTTCCGGGGTGCTCGAACAGCCAGATCTCCGGAACGACCACCGAGGATGCGAAGGCCACGTGCGGAAACTCGCAGGTCGGTGCGGGCGACGCGACCGCGGCGCTGCCGTTCGGACCCGGCGGGGCGCGACAGGACTTCCCGGTCGTGGTCACCGCGTTCAACAACGCTGACGATGACGGCATCCTGCTGCACTCGCGTGTCGGCAATCCGCTGAACACGACGACGGTGCTGGTCGGGACCCTGCGGGGGACTGTGCTCAACGTCGTCGTGCCACCGCTCGGCGGAGGCGTCGGCGCGATCGCCCAGTTCAACACGCTGGTCAACTCCCCCGAGAGCACGGCCAAGGCCGGCTCGGGCAAGGGCGCCACGAAGTACGTGCAGGCCCGCTGCAAGAAGAACAAGAAGATCAAGACCACGTCGACGTTCACGTTCAACGACGCGCCGCCCGCGACGGCCAGCGACGAGCAGAAGTGCAAGGCGATCCAGAAGAACTAGTACGAGCTTCTTTCTGATCGTGAGAAGGGCGGCCCCGGTGGCCGCCCTTCTTCTTGCGCTCATATAGGTTGCCCACGATGACGGGGGCACGGATTGCGATCGCCACCGCGGCCCTGGCGGCGATCCTGCTCGTCGCCGGCTGCGGCGAGGACCCCGTCCGCTACGGCGACAAGGAGATCATCGACAAGCTCAACCTCGAGGAGTCCGAGAACGGCTACTCGATCGACGGCGACATCTTCTGCGAGGTGAAGAACGACCTCCTCAACGACGCCGATCAGGTCGCGGAGGCCTCCGACAAGGACGAGCTCGGGCTGGTGATCGCGAGCGCCGCGGGAAACGTCGGGGTGGAGGGGGTGCCGGTGTTCTCGCCCGATTGCAAGGACCAGGCGAAGAAGAAGCTCAACAAGCTGGACCCGAAGCCCGCGGAGTGACGGACGAGCCGCCGGCGACCGGCGGCAGGCGTAATCTGAAGGCGCCGTGGCAACCAAGCGCGACCCGAGGCTGATCTCGCTCGGCTACGGGCGGTTCGTCCGTGCCGACCGGGTCTTCGCGCTCGTGCCCCTGCCGGGGGCCGAGCGCGGGGACGGCCGCCGCACCTACGTCCACGTCGACGGGCTCTCCGAGCCGCTGGTCGCCTCGCGCTCCGAGCGCGCGATCCTCGCCGACGTCGAGGCCGCCCTGGCCGAGGCGGCCGGCATCCCCCGCCGCCGCGGCGCGGGCACCGCCAAGGGACAGGACTCGCTGCTCTAGGCCCTCAGATCGCCGGCTGGCGCAGCGCGAAGTAGCCGATGCAGCTGTAGGTCGCGTCGTCGCCGTCGCCCGAGCGCCAGAGGATCTTCCCCAGATAGGTGTCGGGGACGATCTGGACGAGCTCGTCGCGGATCCGGCGGATTACCAGGCGCGGGTTGGAGGTGACCGGGCCGTAGTCGATCTTCAGCACCTGGACGTCGGGGTCGGCCTTGCCGGGCTCGATCGCGGTCTCGAAGTCGAACGCGTGCCTGGCGTTCTCGTCGTCGGTCGTCGAGTAGAACGGCCACAGGAGCTTCGCCGGCCAGCGGGCGCTCGTCGCGAGTCGGTTGTAGCCGCGGTTCGCGTCCGAGTCGAAGCTCTTGCCCAGCCACGGCATCCATCCGCGCGTGACCGTGGTCGCGAAGCGGTCGACGGCGCCCTGGATCAGCGGCACGACGAGGATGCCCTCGGTCGGTCCGTCGAGGCCCCGCGGCGGGTCGCCCTGCTCGTAGAGCTCGCCGAGGCTGTCGACGTCACGGCGGCTGCCGAGCTCCTTGAACCAGCCCCAGACCGCCTCCTGGGCGGCCGGCGCGTCGCTGGTCGCGAGCTCGCGCAGCTCCTTGACGCGCGAGGCGATCGGCGAGCCGCTCTCGGTCGTCTGGCTGGTCTCGGTCGCGGTCGTGCTGGAGCTCACGGGTTTCCTCCTGTCCGCGGGATGGATGCGCCGCCAACCGTACACCCGAAGCGGGGATAGGGTCGCCGACTAAGCTCACCCCGCTCGTGGGCTTCTACGTCACCACACCGATCTACTACGTCAACGCCGAGCCCCACCTGGGGCACGCGTACTCGACGATCGCCGCCGACGTGCTCGCTCGCCATCACCGCCAGCGCGGCGACGATGTCTTCTTCCTCACCGGCACCGACGAGCACGGCGAGCCGGTCGCACTCGCCGCCGAGCGCGAGGGGGTGACGCCGCAGGAGCTGGTCGACCGCAACGCGCCGAAGTTCCTCGAGCTGGCCGCACGGATCGGCGCCTCGAACGACTTCTTCATCCGCACCACCGACCCCGAGCACATGGCGAAGGTCCAGGAGGTGGTCCAGCGCGTCCACGACAACGGCCACGTCTACGAGGGCCTCTACGAGGGCTGGTACTGCCCGCGTTGCGCCGACTTCAAGAGCGAGGCCGAGATCGGGCCCGACAACACCTGCCTGATCCACGAGATCCCGCTCGACTGGGAGAGCCAGCAGAACTGGTTCTTCCGGCTCAGCGCCTTCCAGGAGCAGCTCGAGCGCCTCTACGAGGAGCACCCGGACATGGTGCATCCCGACTTCCGGCGCAACGAGACGCTGGCCTTCATCAGGGGCGGGCTCCAGGACGTCTCGTTGTCGCGGCCGAAGCTCTCCTGGGGGGTTCCGGTCCCGTGGGACACCGAGCAGGTGATCTACGTCTGGTGGGACGCGCTGCTCAACTACTACACGGCGCTCTCCTACGCGCGCGAGGGCGAGGATCTCACCGACCGCTTCTGGCCGGCGAGCCTGCACGTGATCGCCAAGGACATCCTCAAGTTCCACACGGTCTACTGGCAGGCCTTCCTGATGGCCGCCGGCCTGCCGGTGCCCGAGCACGTCTACGTGCACGGCTACCTGTTGATGGGTGAGAAGAAGATGTCGAAGTCGCTCGGCAACGTGCTCGAGCCGAACGAGGTGATCGACCGCTTCGGCTCCGACGCGCTGCGGTTCTACTGCATGCGCGAGGTCTCCTTCGGCCAGGACGGCAGCGTCTCGGCGGCCGGCTTCGAAGCCCGCTACGAGAGCGAGCTCGCGAACGATTGGGGCAACCTCGCCTCGCGCACGCTGGCGATGATCGAGCGCTACCGCGACGGGGTCATCCCCGAGGGAACGCCCGAACCGGCGCTCGGGCTCGAGGGGCTCGACGGCGAGATCCGGGGATTGCTCGACCAGGCGGCGCTGTCACGTGCCCTGGAGGAGATCTGGGCCCGGGTGCGGCGGCTGAACGCCTACGTCGAGGAGTCGAAGCCCTGGGAGCTCGCGAAGGACGAGGCGCGGGCGGGGGATTTGGACAACGTCCTCTACAACCTCGCCGAGGGAATCCGGTTCCTCGCTCTGCTGCTGCACCCGTACATGCCGGAGACCAGCGGCCGGCTGCTCGAGGCGCTCGCGGAGGGCAACCGCGAGCTCGATGCCTTCGGCGCCCGCGGCGGCGGCGCGCGGATCGAGCGGATCGAGCCGCTGTTCCCGAAGCTCGATGGCTAGATGAAGTACGTCGTCCGCACCTTCATCGCGATGACCCTGTTCGCGTTCTGCTGGGTCGTGGTCGGCTACGGGATCTTCCAGATGCTCAGCATCGGCACCTGTGCAAGCGGCGGTCCCTACGCGATTGCGCGTGAATGCCCGGACGGGATCGAGGCCGTGTTCTTCGCGCTCACCGGCGCGATCCTGCTGCTCTTCGTCGCCAGTGGGATCTATTTGACGCGCGGCAGGCCGCCGGACGGCCCGGCCCCCGATAACGCCGGGATCGTCGTCTGGTTCTGGACCGGGCTCTTCTGGTCGCTGGCGGTCGGGTGCTTCCTCGCCGTCTGGGGGCCGGAGGCCAACCCCGGGCCCGGCGGGGAGCTTGGCGGGCTGATCGTCGGCTTCATGGGCCTGATCATGGGCGCCGGTGGCCTGCTGGCACTCAAGCTCGGTGGCGGGGGCAAGCGCAAGAAGCTGCCGCTGGTCGGCACGCCGGCGGTCACCAAGTTCGCCACCGCGGCGACGCCGTTCGCCACGCCGGACGCGACGTCGCGGCTGGAGCGACTCGCGCGTCTGCGCAACGAGGGGTCGCTGACCAGGTCGGAGTTCGACACCCTGAAGGCGAAGATCCTCAAGGAGGAAGGCTGAATGGCGACCGAGGACCGGGGTTTCAGCCCGGTCGCGGTGCTCGTCCACCTGGTCGCGATCGGGGTCGGCCTATACCTCGGCTGGATCACGATGCAGGCGATCTCGCCCGACCTTCCCGATCCCGACGTCGAGCCGGGCGTCAACTCGACGGCGCAGGTCGACGGCGACGCGCCGGAATCGCTGTTCCGCGGGCCGTACCTACACGGGGCGCTGAACGAGCTGTCCGGCCAGATGGCGGCCGGGGAGGGGATCGTGACCATGCACCTCGAGCCCGGGTCGCTGGAGACCGAGACGGCGTCCGGGGAGGGGCTCTTCCAGCCCGAGGACGTGTCATCGGAGACACCGGTCGTCCTGATTCACTCGATCGACAGCGAGCGCGGCGGTTCGCCGATCGGGCTCGGCGAGGTCTCCTACATGGACCTGGTGGCGACCGCCCAAGGGCCGCGCTGGTACGTGCAGCTCGACATCAACCGCGACATCGGCCCGCCGCCGTGGACGTACGGCGCGCCGCTCGAGGGCTCGCCTCTGACGGTCGGCCCGGGGCCGCCGAAGCCGGTCGGATCATGATCGACAGCCACTGTCACCTCGGTCTTTGTGAACCGGACGCGTCGGAGCTGGTTGCCGACGCCGCCAGGGTCGGGGTGCGGCGGATGCTGAGCGTCGGGATCGACGAGAGGGCGAGCGAGGAGGCGATCGCCACCGCCGAGGCACACGACGCGGTCTTCGCGGCCGTCGGGCGCCATCCGAACGGGACGAGCGGGTTCGACGACGCGGCCGCGGCTCGGATCGAGGAGCTGGCGCGCCACGAGCGGGTGGCGGCGGTGGGCGAGACGGGACTCGACTACTACCGCGACCGCGCCCCGCGCGATCAGCAGCGCCACGCCTTCCGGACCCAGATCGAGATCGCGCGGCGGGTGGGCAAGCCGGTCGTGATCCACGTCCGCGACGGTGGCGCGACCACCGACGGGGAGGCGCTGGAGGAGACGTTCGACATCCTGCGCGCCGAGGCGGTCGGGGTGACGGTCATCCTGCACTGCTTCTCAGCGCCGCCGGAGCGCGCCTTCGAGGCCGCGGAGTGGGGCTGGTACTGCTCGTTCGCGGGCAACGTCACCTACCCCAAGTCGGAGACGCTGCGCGAGGCGGCGCGGGAGGTGCCGGACGGCCTGCTGCTGGTCGAGACGGACGCTCCGTTCCTGGCGCCGCAGCCGGTGCGGGGAAGGGCGAACGAGCCCGCGAACGTGGTCGCCACCGCCGAGACGGTGGCCGAGGTGCGCGGGGTGCCGTACCCGGAGCTCGAGGCGATCGTGGAGGCCAACGCCGCACGCGTCTTCGGATGGTGAGGCTCGGTCAGAACTTCCTCGCGGACACGAACCTGCTGGTGGCGATCGTCCGCGAGGCGGGCCTCGGACCACGGGATGTCGTGCTCGAGGTCGGGGGCGGCGAGGGGGCGCTCACCGCAGAGCTGGCGCCGCTGGTGGCATCCGTGCACGTGGTCGAGCTCGACGAGCGGCTTCGACCGCAGCTCGAGCGCGTCGCGGCCGAGCACCCGAACGTCGAGCTGCGGTTCGGCGACGCGATGCGGATCGATCTCGCGGCGCTCGAGCCGGCGCCGACGCGGATGGTCGCCAACCTGCCGTACTCGATCGCGACGCCACTGCTGTTGAGGACGATCGCCGAGCTCGAGCGGATCGAGTCGTGGACGCTGATGGTGCAGCGCGAGATCGCCGACCGGCTGCGCGCCGGACCCGGCTCGCGCACCTACGGCGCGCCGAGCGTGCTCGTCCAGCTCGCCTGCGAGGTGCGGCTGCTGCGCACCGTCGACCGGGCGGTGTTCACGCCCCGGCCCCGGGTCGACTCGGCGTTGATCGGGCTGCGGCGGATCGGGCTCGCCGCACCGCCGCAGGTGGCGAGCCTGGTCCGAGAAGCCTTCGCGCACCGGC
Organism: uncultured Solirubrobacterales bacterium; assembly: GCA_963811505.1. GTDB lineage: Bacteria > Actinomycetota > Thermoleophilia > Solirubrobacterales > 70-9 > WHSW01. The sequence continues at coordinate 85,893 of CAWERC010000006.1, forward strand.
GCAAGTCGCTGGCGCGCTCGCTCGAGCACGCGCGGCCGGGAGCGCGCGAGCCGGCGCGTGCTGCGCTCGAGGCGCTCGGGTTGCCGGCTGACGCGCGCGCCGAGCAGCTCGCGCCCGGGCAGTTCGTCGAGCTCGCCGCGGCGCTGGCGGAGGCGGGGCGATGATCCTGAGGGCTCCGGCGAAGCTCAACCTCTGCCTCTACCTGGGGCCGAGGCGCGAGGACGGCCTCCACGAGCTCAGCTCGCTGTTCTGCCCGCTGCTTCTCTCAGACCGGATCGAGGTCGGGCCCGCCGCCGGCGACGCGGACGAGGTCGTCTGCCCCGGGGTCGATGGCCCGAACCTGGTCGGCGTCGCGCTGGAGGCGATGCGCGCCCGCGGCTGGGCGCGCCCGCCGCTGCGGGTCGAGATCGAGAAGCGGATCCCGGTGGCGGCCGGGCTTGGCGGCGGCAGCGCCGACGCCGCGGCGGTGCTGCGGCTGGCGGAGGGCGAGCTCGACGACCTGCCGGCGATCGCCGCGGCGCTCGGCGCCGACGTGCCGTCGCAGCTCGAGCCGGCCTTCGCGCTCGTCTCCGGCGCCGGCGAGGTCGTCGAGGAGCTGGCTGCGCCCGGCGAGTTCGCGGTCGTGATGATCGGCGACGACGACGGCCTGACGGCCGCCGAGGTCTACGCCGAGGCGGATGAGCTTCGTCTCGGGCGCTCGGCGGAGGAGCTGACTGAGGTCGGCGCCCGGCTGCGGACGGCGGCGGCGGCCGGGGCTTCGCCGCTCGACTACCCCGAGCTGCTCGTCAACGACCTCCAGCAGGCGGCGATCTCGCTGCGACCGCAGATCGCCGAGGCGCTGGCGGCGCTCGACGAGGTCGGCGCGGTGCGGTCGCTGGTCACCGGGTCCGGGCCGACGGCGTTCGGACTGTTCCCCGACATGCCCGCCGCCGACGCGGCCGCATCGGCGCTGGCGCCGCGTTACGCGCACGCGCTGATTTCGGCGCCGCAGCGACTCGGATAATCCCCCGGTGCAACTGGAGGGAGAGAAGCACAGCCGCAAGCGGTTGATCCTGACCGTGGCCATCATCGCCGCGGCCGTCGTCGCGTTCCAGCGGTTCGCTCCTGACATCGACGTCGAGCAGCTGCTCGAGGACGTCTCGAAGAAGCTCGGGGATTGGACCTATCTGCTGGTCGGGGGGCTCGCGTTCCTGGAGACGGGGGCGTTCGTCGGGCTCGTGTTTCCGGGCGAGACGGCGGTGATCCTCGGCGGCGCGGTCGCCGGCCAGGGCGAGACGTCGATCGTGATCACGATCGCGGTCGTCTGGTTCTGCGCCTGGGCGGGAGACACGACGAGCTTCTACATCGGCACCCGGCTGGGGCGCGAGTTCGTGCTGCGCCACGGTCCGAAGGTGCGGATCACGCCCGAGCGCTTCGAGCAGGTCGAGGCGTATTTCGGCCGCCACGGCGGCAAGACGATCCTCGTGGGACGGTTCATCGGCCTGGTCCGGGCGCTCGCGCCGTTCATCGCCGGCAGCTCGGGGATGCAGTACCGGGCCTTCGTCCCATACAGCGTGCTCGGCACCGGTCTCTGGGCGGCGACCTTCTGCCTGCTCGGCTACTTCCTCTCGGCGAGCCTCGACCGGGCGACCGAGATCGCGGGCAAGGGGGCGCTCGTGTTCGGGAGCGTGATCGCGGTGATCGTCGCGGGGGTGGTGATCTCCCGCTTCCTCCGCGAGCCGGAGAACCGTCAGCGGGTCGCGGCGCGGATCGAGGCGACGCCCGGGCTACGGCGGTTGCTGCCACAGCTGCGCTTCGCCTGGGCGCGGTTCACCCCGGGCGGGCTCGGACTCGAGCTGACGAGCCTGATCGCGACGCTCGCGGTCTCGTCCTTCGTGTTCATCGGGTACGCGCTGATTCTCTCCGGCGACGCGGGGCCGACGCCGGGCGACCAGGAGGCGATCGACGTCGTCGGGTCGCTGCGCGGCGCCTTTCTGACCGACCTCGCGAAGCTGTTCACCGAGCTCGGCTCGACGAAGGTGCTGGTTCCGCTTGCGGTGATCGCCGGCACGGTGCTGGCCTGGCGGGGGCGATGGACGGAGGTCACGGTCCTGGTGGTCGCGGTGACGATCATCCTGATCGCGGTGCCCGTGGCGAAGGAGATCGTCGATCGGCCGCGCCCCGCCGGCGGGCTGGTCGAGGTGTCGGGGGCGAGCTATCCGAGCGGCCACGCGGCGCACTCGGTGTTCTACGCCTGGCTGGCGCTCACTGTGGCGATCCGTGTGCGGCCTGGATGGCGCTACGGATCGGCGCTGATCGCGGCCGGGCTCGCGCTCACCGCGCTGGTCGGACTCAGCCGGGTCTATCTAGACGTCCACTACCTGAGCGACGTCAGCGGCGGTTGGGCGCTCGGGGTGATGGCGTTCGCCGCCTGCGCCGCGGTCGCAGTCGTCGTGACCCACCTGCGGCGGTTGCGGCAGAATCACGCGGAGTGATGCCAGTCATCGCCAAGATCGGCACCGAGTACATCCTCTTCGGTGCCGCCGGCCTGATCAGCCTGATCGCGTTCAGCGTCCTGATCCTCGTTCCCGCGGTGGGCTCGTTCGGCCGCACCTGGGAGAAGGTGACCGCGGTCCTCGTCTCGTTGTTCGTCCTGATCGCGCTGCTGGCGATCGGCATCGCCATCGGGATCGCGATCGTTTACTACTGGGACGACATCAACCAGCTCTTCTAGCCGGCGCATCGGCGGCGCTGGGCGGTGTCATCGGTCGCTCGCGTACGGAGTACGCGTCGCTCCCTGCTTCCTTGCCCAGCTTGCCGCTGCGCCGGCTCGGCGTGCATTCGCCCGTAGAATCGGGGGGTGCCGCCGCAGGCTCGGACACAGAAAACCCCTGCAAAAGGGGGAGATGAGGGCGCGCTCGACACGCTCTCGGAGGCGATCGAGTCGGGCGCCGGCCTGCCCGCCGTGGCCCGCGCCGCGGGCGCCGCGCTGGGCGCCAGCGTCGCCCTGATCGACCGCTCGAGCGCCGTGCTCGCGGTCGCGGCCGCGTCCTCGGCGGAGGAGAGCAAGCTGCTCGCGGGCGAGGGCGACGTCGGCACACTCGAGCTGCGGGTGGCCGACGCGGTGGTCGGAGAGCTGCGCTACCGCCGGCGCGGCGGCGAGCCGTCGCCGACCCTCACGCGGATGGTTTCGACCCTGCTCGCGCTCGAGCTCGAGCGTTCGCGCGCCCCGGAGTGGGCCAGCGACGAGGCCGCGGGCGCGTTCGTCGACGCGGTCTTCGAGCGCCGGGTGACCGACCGCGGCGACATCGTCGCCCGGGCCTCCGAGCTCGGCAGCACGGTCGAGGGCGGTGCGGGGGTGATCTTCGCTCGGGCGGTGCCGCGGGCCGCGCAGACCGGCGATTGGCGCGCGCGGGTGCTGGTCGTGGCGCTGCGGGCGCTGCGGGCGGCGAGCACGGGGGCGATCGCGCGGCTCGCGGAGCATGGCGACCGCGCCGAGGTGGGCGCGATCGTGCCCGCCGGCGACCACGAACAGCTCGAGCGGGCGACGAAGGCGCTGGCGCGCGAGCTGGACGCCTCCCTGCCGGGCTTCCACCTGACGGTGGCGCGCAGCCGGTGGGTGGCGGACCCGGTCGACCTGTACCGAGCCGGCCAGGAGGCGCTCCTGGCCACCAACGTCGCCGAGGCCGACGGGCTCGAGCTGCTGGCGTTCGAGGACACGGGCTCCTACCGGCTGCTGCTGCCGGCGATGAGCGAGGACCCAGGCGAGCTGGAGCGCTTCTACGAGGAGACGGTCGCGCCGCTGTCGGCGTACGACGAGCAGTACGAGACCGACCTGGTGACGACGATCGAGGCCTATCTGGAGAACGACGGCAACGTGACGCCGACCGCGGACCAGCTGTTCACCCATCGCCACACGATCCGCTACCGGCTCGAGCGGGTGAAGGAGCTGTGCGGCCACGACATCACCTCGACCGAGGGCAGGGAGAAGCTCGGCCTTGGGCTCAAGGCGATGCGGGTGCTGGGCATCCCGCCGCCCCGCGGCCCGGCGATGGAGCCTGGCACGGAGGCGGGCCGGGCGAAGGTGCGCCGGACCGGCGAGGACTAGTTCGTCGCCAGCAGCGCGGGCCCGGGCGCTGCGTACTCGCGGAAGCGGACGATCTTGCCGTCGCCGACCGTGAACACGTGAGTGAAGCCGTAGTCGGCCTGCTCACCGCCGGCGAGCTTGCCCTCGCCGTGCCCGATCCCGACCACGTGGTCGCCCTCGGCGACCAGATCGTCGATCTCGATCTCGAGCTCAGGCCAGTTCTGGGCGACCCCGGCGAAGAACTCGCCGACGCCGTCGCGGCCGCGAAACGAGCCGCCCTGGGGCAGGACCTCGGTCGCCGTCCACTCGACGTCCTCGCTGAGCAGCTCCAGCAGGCCCGGGATGTCCCCGCGACCGAACGCCGCATACGCCTCGTTTACGACCTCTGTGTTGCTGCCCATGGTTGCTCCTTCCGTTGGTTTGCATAGGGCTCCAGTCCCTCGATCGCGCGCTTGATCGACCAGTTGTGATTCCAGCGGAACAGCGGCCGCAGGACCGGCGTCAGGTAGCGCAGCAGCGGCCGGTCGGCGATCACCCGCCAGTCGAAGTGGACGTGGACGCGGCCGTCGTCGGTATCGGTCAGCGTCCAGACGCCGCGGCCGGTGAGGTCGCCGACGACCTCGACCGTGAACGTGTTCGGCGGGTCGTGGGCGACGATCTCCGAGCGGGTGTTCAGGTGGTAGGGGAGCTGGCCCTTGAACTCCTGCTGCGAGACGCGCCCGACCTCCGGCGGCCCGTCGGTCTCGACCGCGATGTAGACGGGCGTCCACCACTCCGGGTAGGTGCCGGCATCGGCCAGCGCCGCGAACACCGCCGCGCGCGGCGCGTCGACATCCCACTCGTCGATGAAGACGTACTCCGAAGCCATTGGCTCTGCATACGCGAACCTATCCGCTTCGGATCAGCTCCGGGGGAGGGAATCGAACCCAAAAGGTCGTGATGCCCTTACTCCGGGACGAGGGTTCGAACCCCGGCTGCCAGGGCCAAGACCTGGAGTGCTGCCAACTACACCATCCCGGATCGACGGGGTGCGATCAGTCTTCCAATTGCACCACCTGGGCAAGTCTAGGTGCCCGGTCCGTCCGATCGATAACCGAACATATGTTCGTGCCACGGAGGCCGAGATTCACCGAAGAGCAGCTCCGCGAGGCGGTTGCGAGCGCGTTCAGCTGGGCCGAAACCCTGAGGAGGCTCAACTATCGAAGTGCCGGCGGGAACTGGCGAACTCTGCAGAAGTACGCGGCCCTCTGGAGCATCGCGACTGACCACTTTGACTCGGATCACGCGCAACGCCGCGGGCTTCGGAAGGCGAGCCGCCCGCTCGAGGAGGTGATGGTCCGCGACTCGACCTATTCGCGTGCTCACCTGAAACGACGCCTGTTCGATGTGGGCTTGAAGCTGCCTGTTTGTGAGAAGTGCGGGCAGTGCGAGATCTGGCGGGGTCGTCGTATGGCTTTGATCCTCGACCACATCAACGGCGTGCCGAACGACCACCGACTCGAGAATCTCCAGATCCTTTGCCCGAACTGCGCCGCGACACTCGACACGCACTGCGGGAACAAGAACCGGTTGCCCCGGTCGCCGCGGATGTGCCTGCGCTGCGATCGTGAGTTCTTCCCGAACTTCCACGCACAGCGGTACTGCTCGCGCCAGTGCGGGTCGCGCTGGGATCGTTCAGATCGAGTCCGGGGCGTTCCGCGCCCGGCCGCGCGGCGCGTGTCCCGCCCGCCACACCCCGAACTTCTCGCTGAGATCGAGCGGAACGGCTACTCAGCCACCGGTCGCAAGTACGGCGTCTCCGACAACGCGATCCGCAAGTGGGTGCGTCAGTACGAGCGCGAGGCCGCGGTAGCCGATGGCAAGGACCCCGACGTGATCGAGATCCCGACCCGCACCTGGCCCAACCGCCGGCGCGACCTCGACGAGGCCGCGTAATGAGCTGCACGCACTCTTGCCGCGCCCCGCCTCTACGATTCGGCCGGTGAGCGGGCCCACCGTCCTGATCATGGCCGCCGGCGAGGGCACGCGGATGCGCTCGTCGCTGCCGAAGGTCCTGCACCCGGTCTGCGGGCGGCCGATGGTCGCCTGGCCGGTGCTCGCCGCGCGCGAGGCCGGGGCGGAGCGGGTCGCCGTGATCGTCTCGCCGCATCGCGACATCACGTCCGGCCTTCCCGAGGGCACCGAGACAGTGATCCAGCCCGAGCCCGACGGCACCGGCGGCGCGATCCGCGCCGCCCATGACATCGTCCGCGACTCGGAGACCGTCGTCATCCTCTCCGGCGACCACCCGCTGGTGACGGGCGAGATCGTCTCCGCCCTGCTCGAGACCCACCGCGCCGCCGGCGCCGCCGCCACCGTGATGACCGTCGAGCTCGACGATCCCGGCGCCTACGGCCGCATCGTCCGCGATGAGTCCGGCGACATCGAGCGGATCGTCGAGACCAAGCGCCCCGACGAGGTCGAGCGCGACGTCCTCGCGATCCGCGAGATCAACACCGGCACCTACGTCTTCGACGCGGACCCGTTGACCGAGGCCCTCGACAACCTCACCAACGACAACTCGGTCGGCGAGTACTACATCGGCGACGTGCTGCCGATGTTCCGCGCCGACGGCCGCCGCGTCGTCGCCCACCAGGCCTCCGACCCGAACGTCAACCTCGGCGTCAACACCCGCGTCGACCTCGCCGCCGTCGCCGCGGAGGCGCGGCGCCAGATCCTCGAGCGCCACATGCTCGCCGGCGTCACCATCGTCGACCCGGTGAGCACGTGGATCGACGCCGACGTCGAGATCGCCGCCGACGCGACGATCGAGCCCGGCAGCACGCTGCGCGGCACCACCACCGTCGGGGCCGACTCGATCATCGGACCGCATACCACCCTGATCGACACCACGGTCGGTGAGCAGGCACGGATCGTCAGCTCGCACGTCAGCGGCGCGACCGTCGGCAACCTCGCCAGCGTCGGGCCGTTCGCCCACCTGCGCCCCGACGCCGACCTCGGCCAGGCGACCAAGGCGGGAGCGTTCGTCGAGATCAAGAACTCCACCATCGGCGATGGCGCCAAGGTCCCGCACCTCGCCTACGTCGGCGACGCCGACGTCGGCGGCGATTCCAACATCGGCGCGGGCGCGATCACCGCCAACTACGACGGCCAGAACAAGCACCGCACGAAGATCGGGGAAGGTGCGCGAATCGGTGTCGACACGATGTTCGTCGCCCCGGTCAGCGTCGGCGATGGCGCATACACTGGCGCCGGTGCAGTGATCCGCGAGGACGTCCCGGACGGCGCGCTCGGGGTCTCGACCAACGACCAGAGGAACATCGAGGGCTATGCGGAGCGAAAGGCCGAGGCGAGCGATGTCGGCGACACGGACGAGGTCGAGGCGGCGGACTAGATGAGCATGCTCGAGGACAAGCCGAAGACCGAGCCGGCCCCGCCGCTCGTCAGCTCGATCCCGCAGGACTACACGAAGCGGCTGATGGTCTTCGGCGGCCGCTGCTCGATGGAGCTCGCCAGCAAGATCGCCAACAAGCTCGACGTCGACCTCGGCCAGGTGACGCTCAGGACGTTCGCCGACGGCGAGGTGTACTGCCGCTACGAGGAGTCGATCCGCGGCGCCGACGTCTTCCTCGTGCAGTCCACCGCCGCCAACCAGGCGCAGGGCATGACCCCCAACGACGCCCTGATGGAGCTGCTGACGATGATCGACGCCGCCCAGGGCGCCTCCGCGCACCGGATCATCGCCGTCATGCCCTGGTACGGCTACGCCCGCCAGGACAAGAAGTCGCAGCCGCGCGAGCCGATCACGGCGCGGGTGGTGGCGAAGGCGCTCGAGGCCGTCGGCGTCGACCGCGTCCTGACCATGGACCTGCACTCCGGCCAGATCCAGGGGTTCTTCGAGGTCCCGGTCGACCACATGACCGCGATGCCGATGCTGACCCAGTACTTCATGGACCAGGCCTGGGAGGACGACCTGGTGATCGTCTCGCCCGACGCCGGCCGGGTGAAGGTCGCCCGCAACTTCGCCCGCAAGATCGGCGTCCACTGGGCCGTGATGGAGAAGGAGCGCCCCGCCCAGCAGGTCGCCGAGATCGGCTACGTCGTCGGCGAGGTCGAGGGCAAGACCGCCGTGCTCGTCGACGACATGATCGACACCGCCGGCACCCTTACCGCCGCGGCGCGGACCGTCCTCGACGAGGGCGCGGCGCGCGTGATCGCCTGCGCCACCCACGGCGTCTTCTCCGGCCCGGCGTACGAGCGACTCGCGTACGAGACGTCAGGGATCGAGCGGGTCGTCGTCACCGACACGATCCCGCTGCGCCCCGGCCAACCCGAGAACATCGTCCAGCTCTCGGCGGCCCAGACGCTCGCCGACTCGATCCGCCGCATCTTCGCCGACGACTCGGTCTCCGAGATCTTCGCCGGCGAGAACCAGCTGTTCTAGCGCCGCTTACTGGTTCCAGGTCGAGGTGAGGAAGCCGATCCAGAAATTGTCGCCGGCGCGGCGAATGAGATCGACGCTGGTGGTGTGGTTCTTGTTGTACGAATCACCGAAGTGGCAGTCTGCCCGCACCACGTTCTGGGCGTTCGTGTAGACCTGGATGTTGCTCGCAGCCTCGGGAACGTTCGCGTAGAAGGGCACCGAAGCTCCGGCCGCCGTCACGCCCTGGCAAGCGATAATCCGGAGGTGCGTAGTGGTAAAGGAGCTGAGTACCAGGCCACCGTTCGTGCCGTCCCGCCGGAGTGTCATGTCGTCGGTTCGGGCGATCGATTCGTAATCCGTGCTGGTGCTGTTGGTGCGCCGCGTTACGACCCCGGCGTACGCCCCGCTGTTGACCCCCGGTGGTTGCATACCGCTCCCGTCCTCGCTTCCCGACCGGATCAACCCGGGCGTTCGAACGCCGGCACCAAACGACGACTCGTCGATGTCCGTCCCCTTCAGCGACTCGTTGGCGATGTCGACGGTACCCAGCCCGCCCCCCGCGAGGTTGTCGTCGCGAACGTCGACCGGATAGACCGTGTTGGCGGCGATGTCGCTGCTCCTGACCTGGCCGTTCTTGAGGTCCACGGACTGAATCGACTCATCGATGATGTCCGAGCTGCCGACGGTGTTGGCGGCGTAGGCGGTGCCTCCCGCCATCACGAGAAATAGCGCCAACGCCCCCATCCACTGGGCGCGTACGGCGGCGATCACGGTCTGCAACATCGGTGTCCATCCTTTGGTCAACGGCAGCCGGAAGGCCGACGCGCTTACATCGTGTCCCGGAAGACGCCCGCCGGCTATCCCCCATGAGGGTGAACCGGACACCCCCAGTAGGCTCGCCTCACCTGCAGACGACCAGAGGAGGGGACATGTCCAGTCGGGTCGGCGAGCACCTGCGCTCGAACGTGATCGGGTACTTGGCGCTGTTCTGCGCTCTCAGCCTTGGAACCGCCTACGCCCTCGATCGCAACAGCGTCAGGTCGAAGCACATCAAGCGCGCGGCGGTGAAGACTTCCGACCTCGGCCCGGGAGCGGTGACGGCCGAGAAACTTGCGCCGGACTCCGTCAGCGGCTCGAACGTCGTCGACGATTCGCTCACCGGCGCGGACGTCAACGAGTCGAGCCTCGACCTGCCCGACCCGCCGGCCGTGCCATCGAGCCTGCCGCCCAGCGGCCCGGCGGGCGGCGCGCTCGCGGGGACGTATCCGAACCCCTCGATCGCGGCCGGCGCCGTCGGGCCCGGTGCGCTCGCGGCGGATCTCGACGACGTCCTCGGCGGCGACGACATCGGCTCCGCCGCCATCAGCCCGGACGAGCTGGCGAGCGACTCGGTCGACTTCGACGAGCTGGCCGACGACTCGGTTCGCTCGCTCCACATCGACGACGAGAGCGTGGAGCGTTCCGACCTCGGCTCGAACTCCGTGTTCGCCGACGAGCTCGCCGGGTTCGTGGTGCGGACCGACTCCGTGGTCGTACCCGGCGGTGTGGAGGGCAACGGCGACGCGACCTCGCGGTCGGTGAGCGTCTTCTGCGACCCGGGCGAGCAGCTGCTCGGGGGCGGCTCCGACTGGCTCGGAGACGCCGACGGAGCCGACCAGGAGCTCTATACCGTCGAGAGTCACAACACGCCGGTCAACGGCTGGGTCGCTCGCGGCGCCAACGACACCGACCAGGACCACACCTTCGAGGCGGAGGTGATCTGCCTGTTTGAGAGCTGAAGCCGCGGGCGCCGCTAACCCGGATCGGACACGTGCCACTCGCCGCGCTCGAGCAGTAACAGGACGGTGCGCGGCTGCGCCGGCGCGTCGGCGACCTTGAATCGCCCCTCGGCGCGGGCGCGGTTGCCGCTGACGCTGACGTAGTTGAGCGTGAACTCCGACTCGGCGAACACCGGAGCGAGCACGTCGAGGATCTTCGTGCACTCCGGCACCTCGTCCGTCTGCAGGCGCTGGGCGGTGCTCACCCGCAGCTGGTCGCGGGCATCGGCGGTCAGCAGGGCGCAGAACCGCTTCGAGTCGCCGTCAGCGGCGGCGGCGAAGAACTCCTCGACCGCGGCGGTGGCGCGCTCTTCCTCGGTGACCGGATCCTCGAACGGCCCCACGTCCTCGATCGCCAGCACCGCGACGGCAATCCCGGCGAGCAGCAGCAGCGCCGCGATCCGGCGCCGGACGACGTCGCTCATGCGGGCACGGTAACGGCACCGGGAAGCGGGCACATACAGTTGATCCGCGGATGCTGACGATCGGACACAAGGGCGCCGACGCGCTCGCCCCCGGGAACACGCTCGAGAGCTTCGCCGCCGCGGTCGCGGCAGGCGTCGACGCGATCGAGTTGGACGTGCTCCGCCCGCGCGAGGATTTCGGCGAGGCCGAGGACTGGCGCCGGGCCCCGGCCGGCCCTGCGGACGGCGGCGGCCCCCTGCTCGTCGCCCACGACTGGGGTGACGCTCGCCGGCGGGACCCGATGACGCTTGATCAGGCCCTCGACGCGCTCGCCCAGCCCGCCCTTCGACCAGGTGCGCTTCGACCTCGACCTGAAGGTCGCCGGGCGCGAGGACGAGGTCGTCGCTGCGCTCGTCGAGCGCGGCCTGATAGCGCGGGCGATGGTCTCGACGATGGAGGTGACCAGCCTCGTCTACCTGCGCGACACGGCTCCGGAGCTCGACCGCGGCTGGACCCTGCCGAAGGTCAGTCGCGACTGGTCGCGCAGCCCGTGGTTGCGGCCGGTCTATCTCGCCGGCTCGGCGTCGCTGCGGACCCGGCTGCCGGCGCTAGTGCGCCGGCGGGCGCCCGAGCTCGGCGTCTGGGCCGTCTGGATCTACCACCCGCTCGTCACGAGGCGGCTCGTCGATGCGGCTCACGAGGTCGGCGTGCAGGTGATCGCCTGGACCGTCGACGAGGCGGAGCGGATCGAGCGTCTGAGGAGCCTGGACGTCGACGGGATCTGCACCAACGATCCGCGTCTGCTCAGCCTCGCCCCGACCTAGGACTTCAGCTTCACGGCCGACTCGAAGTCGGCCTGCGTGAAGCCCGTCGTCACCTCGCCCTCGGCCGCGAAGCGGTACAGGGCGACGCCGAAAACGCCGCGCATCGCCTGGATGATCAGCATCGAGACGACCAGCAGCATCACGCCCACCAGCACGAGCACCGCCCCCGCGCCGTTGCCGTCCGACGCCCACAGATAGGCCCCACCGCCGATCAGGAGAATCGCCGGCAGGACGCCCAGCAGGCCGACGATCCCGCCGATCGCGATGTTGCCGGTCACCTGGCCGCGCCAGCGCTCCTTGAACAGCGATGCGGAGCGCTTCAGGGTCGCGAACGGGCCGGTGCCCTCGAAGGTGATCACTGGCACCGCGAGGAAGGAGATCAGCGACCAGGCCGCACCGATCAGCGAGCCGATGATCGCCTCGCCGACGGAGCCGCTCGACTGGATCAACGAGATCACCGTTCCGACCAGCGCCGCAAGCGCCGCCCAGCCGGCGATCGCGCCGACCCGCTGGCGCGCGACGTCGAAGCCGGTCGCGATCGTCGCCGGCTTGCCGTGGAAGATCGCGTCGGCGGTCGCGGCGAGCGCGACGCCGAAGTAGACGGCGACGAACGAGGCGCCGTAGAGCCCGACCGCGGTCAGCAGACCGCCGGCCACCTGCTGCCCGTCGTCGATCAGGTACAGGCCGGGACCGACGAACGCGATGACGATCAGGATCGCCGCCAGCCCGCCGTAGATCGGGAACCGGAACAGCTCGCGGTTGGCGCGCAGCAGCGCCCAGCTCTTCTTGGTCAGCTCCCAGCCCTGTCTGAACCTGCTCACTTCGCTTCTCCTCGGGTTGCTCTCGGCATCACGGTACATCGGGTGTTCGGCGGGCGGCATTAGAGTCCTGGCCCGATGGCGGACGCGGCACCGCTGCCGAGGGGGACGAAGCTGGCCCTCCTGGCGATGGGCCTGGGCGTGCTGGTCATCGCCAACGACTTCACCGCCCTCAACGTCGCCCTGCCGGCGATGGAGGAGGACTTCGACGCCGACGTCGGCACGATGCAGTGGACGGTCAACGCCTACGCGCTGGTCTTCGGCATGGGCATCGTCACCGGCGGCCGGCTCGCCGACATGCTCGGGCGGCGCAAGATCTTCTTCGTCGGCGCCGCGTTCTTCGCCGGCTTCTCGATCCTCGGCGCGGTCGCGCCCAGCGCCGACGTGTTGATCGGCGCGCGGGTGGGCATGGGGATCGGCGGGGCGCTGATGTGGCCGGCGGTCCTGGGGATGACCTTCGCGGCGCTGCCGCCGGAGCGCGCCGGCCTCGCGGGAGGCCTGGTCCTCGGCGTCGCCGGGCTCGGCAACGCCATCGGCCCGCTGCTCGGTGGCGTGCTCACCGACGAGTTCAGCTGGCGGGCGATCTTCTGGGTCAACGTGCCGATCACCGTCATCGCCGTCCTGGCGACCGCGAAGTGGGTCCACCAGCCTCCGGTGGAGGCGGCCGAGCGCAGGATCGACTACGCGGGGATCGCGACCGTCTCCGGCGGCCTGGTCGCGATCCTGCTCGGACTCGACCAGGCGGTCGACTGGGGCTGGACCGATCCCCGGGTGCTGGCGATGTTCGGGCTCGGGATCGTGCTGCTGGGCGCGTTCGCGGTGATCGAGCGGCGGATGGGCGAGGCGGCGCTGATCCCGCCGGACGTGATCGCGAACCGACCGTTCCGCGCCGCCTGCCTGACCGTGCTGATGCTCTCGGCGGTCTTCTTCTCGATCATCCTCTACGTCCCGCAGCTGATGGAGAAGGTGCTGGGGTTCACCGCCCTGAAGGCCGGCGTCGGGATGCTGCCGATGCTCGCCGTGTTCGCGGTCGTCGCCTTCATCGCCGGCCGTCTGTACGACCGCCTCGGCGGGCGCCACGTGATCATCGCCGGCACCGCTCTGCTCGCCGCCGGCCCGCTCGTGGTCTCGTTCTTCGACGCCGGCTCGGGCTATGGCGTCCTCGTCCCGGGCCTCGTCCTGATCGGGGTCGGCGCCGGCCTCTTCTATCCCTCGATCACCACGGCGGCGGTGACGATGCTCGGTGGCAGCGCGCTCCAGCCTCGCCGGCGGGATCACCTACATGTTCCAGATCGCCGGCGGCGCGATGGGGCTCGGGCTCTGCACGGCCCTGTTCACCAGCCGCTCGGAGGACCTCGTGGTCAGCGACGCGAAGGCCGTCGGGCTGCAGATGACCGGCGAGCAGGCCGGCGTCATCCACGGCGCCCTCGCCGGGACCGAGTCCGGCAACGCCGCGTTCGAGCAGTTCGGCACCTCCGTCGCCGACAAGGTCCTCGAGGTGATCAAGGAGTCGTTCGCCAGCGGCGTCCAGCTCAGCCTGCGGGTCGTCGCCGCGATCGCGCTCGTCGGGCTCGTGATCGCGATCCGGGGCGTGCGGGTCCCTAAGACCCAGCCGCAATCCCCGGAACCCGCTTGACGCCGCGCGACTCGAAGTAGTCCCACTCCTCGCGACCGAGCTCGGTCTCGGGCTCGTCGGCGTAGACCCACTCGCGCATGATCCGGTGCCAGTTGCGCTTCGCCCCCAGCTGGGCGAGCACGGCGATCACACCGATCTCCATCCGCCGGCCCATCAACTCGTCCGCGGGGATGTTCTCGCGACGCATGATCCGGAAGTACTCCGAGCGCGGGTCGGACGCCGACTCGATGATCTTCATCACCCGCCGCGCCGAGACCTGGTACTCGCCGTCCTCGATGTACCAGCCGCCGACCAGCATCACGTGGTCCATCAGCTGCTCGGCGTCGAGCTTCGTGGGCTTGCGGATGAAGCCGAGGTCGTGGAGGCGCTGCCGCAGCGCGTCGGGGTCCTTGCGGATCGCCGCGTCGAGCGCCGCCTGCTCGAGCTGGATCTGCTCGCGGTCGAGCTTCTTGGTCATCCCGAAGTCGAGGAAGGCGACCCGGCCGTCGTCCATCAGCAGGTAGTTGCCGGGGTGCGAGTCGGCGTTGAAGTGCTGCAGGTGGTAGATCGAGCCGAAGCAGAAGCGGAAGACGATCTCGCCGAAGCGGCTGCGCGTGTCGGGGTCGAGCTTCCTCACCTCCTCGAAACCGATCCCGTCGACGAACTCGCTGACCAGGACCCGGCGGCGTGACAGCCGCGTGATCACGTCCGGCACGTAGATGAACGGGATGGCCTCGGTACGCGCGTGAGAAGGTGCGCTGGTTCTGGGCCTCGTACTCGTAGTCGAGCTCCTCCATCACCCGCAGCTTCAGCTCTTCGGCGACCGACTTCGCGTCGAGGCCGGGTGCCAGCACCTTCGCCAGCCGCACCAGGACGCCCGCGTTTCGCAGGTCGGACTCGAGCGCCTCGGCGACGCCCGGGTACTGGATCTTGACCGCGACCGCCCGCCCGTCGTTGAGCGTGGCCCGGTGCACCTGGCCGATCGATGCGGCAGCGAACGCATGCGGCTCGAACTCGGAGAAGTGCTCGTGGACCGGCTCGCCGTACTCCTCCTCGACCACCTTCTCGACCCGCTCCCAGGGCATCGGCGGTGCCGAGGTGCGCAGCTTCGCCAGCTCCTCCTGGTAGATCTCGGCGTACTCGGGTGGCAGGAACTCGGTGTCGATGAACGACGCCAGCTGGCCGATCTTCATCGCCGCGCCCTTCATCTCGCCGAGCGTCCGGACCAGCTTCAGCGCCGTCTCCAGGTGGCGGGCCTCGAGCTTCTCGTCGGCGCCGTCCTTCGTGCGCGCAACCCCGGCGGCCTTGGTCCCCGCGTAGCGGGCCGCCTGCGCTGCCCATCGCGGTGCCGAGCTTCGTCGAGCGCCGAACCCGGCCCTTGGGGATCTTCATGTCGTCGCCGGTCACGCGCGCAGCGTACCCGTGGTCCCCCGCTTCTCTATCCTCATCCGTCGCCATGGCTTCCGACCGCGCCACCCTCAAGGCCCAGCCCCGCACCGAGTTCGGCTCGCGTGAGAGCCGCCGCCTGCGCCGCGACGGGCTCGTCCCGGGCGTCGTCTACGGCGCCGGATCCGAGACGCGCGCGTTTCAGGTCGGCGAGCGCGACGTTCGCAACGTGCTCGTCCACGGCGGCGCCCTGATCGACGTCGAGATCGAGGGCAGCGGCGCGGTGCCGGTGGTGATCAAGGAGGAGCAGCGCCATCCGGTGCGCGGCAACCTGATCCACATCGACCTCCAGGAGGTCAACCTCGACGAGGAGATCCAGGCGGACGTCGCGATCGAGATCCTCGGAGCGGAGGAGGCGCCCGGGGTCAAGGAGGGCGGCGTGCTCGAGCACGTCACCCACGAGGTCACGATCACGGCGCTGCCGACCGCGATCCCCGAGTCCATCCCGGCCGATGTGTCCGGCATGGAGATCGGCGACACGCTTCAGCTCAGCGCGCTCATCGCGCCCGAGGGCGTCGAGTTCTTCCTCGGCGAGGACCAGGACGCCGACGAGATCACGATCGCCACCCTCTCGCCGCCGCGGGTCGAGGAGGAGCCGGAGCCCGAGGTCGAGGAGGAGGCCGAGCTGGTCGGCGAGGAGGGCGAGGAGGTGCCCGAGGGCGAGGAGGCACCGGCCGCCGAGGGCGAGGCCCCCGCCGAGGGCGGCGGCGAGGACTCCGGCGACTCCGGCGAGGAGTAGCCCTGCGCCTGTTCGGTCGTCGCTCCCAGGAACAGGAGCAGGGCGGTCGGTTCTTGATCGTCGGCCTGGGTAACCCGGGCGACCGCTACGCGCGCACCCGCCACAACGTCGGCTTCCGCGTCGCCGCCGAGCTCGCCGACCGCTGGGAGATGTCTGCCGCCAAGGAGAAGTACCGCGCGCGGATCGCGGAGGGGCGGATTCGGCCCGGCGGCGCGCGTGTCGCGCTCCTGACGCCGCTGACCTACATGAACGAGTCCGGGGACGCGGCCGGACCGGCCCGCGGGCAGCTGCGCGTCCCGCTCGAGAACGTGATCGCCGTGCACGACGAGATCGACCTTCCGTTCGGCGAGATCCGCAGCAAGCTGGGCGGCGGGGTCGCCGGCCACAACGGCCTCAAGAGCCTGAAGCGGGGCCTCGGCAGCGCCGACTTCCAACGGGTCAGGGTCGGCGTGGGGCGACCGGACTCGACCGATCCCGAGATCGTCTCGGCCTACGTCCTCGGGCGCTTCTCCGAGCCCGACGAAGAGGTCGCCGGGTTGATCTCGGCCGCCGCCGACGAGGTCGAGCGGCTCGTCGAGCCCCTCGCAAACGAGTAGCCCGGCCACCAGTTCCAGCGCCCGAGCAGCGCCATCAGCGACGGGACGAGCAGGGCGCGGACGATCGTCGCGTCGATCAGGACCGCGAAGGCGATCCCAAGGCCGAGCTCCTTGATGAACGCGAGCTGCGAGGTCGCGAAGGCGCCGATCGCGATGCAGATCAATACCGCGGCCATCGTCACCACGCGCCCGGTCCGCTCGAGGCCGAGCGCGACCGCCTCGCGATTGGAGGCGCCCGCGTCGCGGGCCTCCTTGATCCGCGTGAGCAGGAAGACGCCGTAGTCGGTCGAGATCCCGAATCCGACGGCGAGCAGGACCAGCGGCTGCGCGAGGTCGAGCGCACCGAGGCTCTCGTAGTCGAGCACCCCCTCGAACCGGCCCTCCTGGAAGACGAACACGAGGATCCCGAGCGCGGCGCTCAGCGTCAGGACGTTCACCACCACCGCCTTGACCGGGAGGATCACCGAGCCCGTCATTGCAAACAGAATCAGCAGCGTGGTCGTGACGAGCAGGCCGAGGGCCACCGGCAGGTGCGAGGCGATGCTCTCGCGGGAATCGACGTACTCCGCCTGTCGGCCGCCGAGCAGGAGCTCGTTGGGGGTATCGATCGCGCGGACCGCGCGCACCAGCTCCTCCGTCGCCGCCGATCGTGGGCCCGAGCTCGGCGAGATGCTGATCATCTCGGCGCCGCCGACACCGCGCGGGGGTTCTACGCGCGCGACGTCGTCGAGGCGCCGGATCCGCTCCGCGACCGCCCGCGCTTCGGCCTTCGAGGCGCGATCGAGGACCGCGTACACCGGCCGGGTCAGGTTGGGGGGAAAGCGCGAGTCCAGCGTCTCGCGAACCTCCCGGCTCTCGACGTCAGGCGGCAGCGCCGAGCTGTCCACCGGGGTGTAGCGGGCCGACAGGAACGGGATCCCGAGCGCGATCAGGAATGCCGCGCAGGCGAGGGCGATCGGCAACGGGCGTCGCATCACCATGCGCGAGAGCCGGTACCAGCCGCCGCGAGCCTCGGGTCGCGCCTGCTCGGCGGCGACCCGCTGCAGCCGCCGCGGCGCCAGCGAGTTGATGCGGTCGCCGAGCAGCGCCAGAAGCGCGGGGAGGACGAGCAGCGCCGCCGCGCCGGCGACCACGCCGACGACGATCCCGCCGAGTCCCATCGAGTACAGGAAGCGCTGCGGGAAGACGAGTAGCGCCGCCATCGCGCACGAGATCGCGATCGAGCTGAACAGCACGGTGCGCCCCGCGCTGGCCACCGTCGCGCGGATCGCCTCGGGACCGGCCCGGCCGCGGGCGAGCTCCTCGCGGTAGCGGCTGACGAGCAGCAGGCCGTAATCGACCGACAGCGCCAGCGTCAGGCCGAGCACGAGGTTGAGCGCGAACACGGAGACGTCGACGACCTCGTTGGCGAGCCAGAGGACGGCGGTCGAGCACGCGATCGCCAGCATCCCGATCACCACCGGCAGCAGCGCCGCGACGAGGCCGCGGAAGAACCAGAACTGGACGAGCAGCAGCAGGGGGAGGGCGATCAGCTCGGCGCGCGCGATGTCGGAGGCGACGATCTCCGTGACGTCGACGTTGCCCGGCGCCTCGCCGCCGAAGCGGACCCCATCGTCGTCCGCGAAGGCTTCCCGCAGCCGCTCCGCGGCGAGCTGCTGCCTGCGGTCGGAGAGCGTCTCGAAAAAGGCGACGACGAACGCCTGGGTTCCGTCGCGCGAGATCATCGACCGGTCCTCGGTCGTGTAGTAGCTGGAGACCAAGCCGACCCCGGCCTCGAGGAAGATCCGCCTGGCCACGTCGTCGACGCGCTCCTGCGATGCCGCCGACCGAAACGGCGCGGGCAGGTCGATCAGCGCGACGATCCCAGCGTCGGGGTCGATCCCGATCTCGTCGTAGACGAGCTGCGTCGCTCTGGCGCTCTCCGAGTCCGGATCCTCGGCGCTGAACGGATGCAGGCGGTCGATCGCCGACGCGCCGACGATGATCGCCACGACGGCGACGGTCCCCGCGACCGCGAGCACCGCCCGCGGGCGGCCCGCGCTCAGCCGGGAGAGTGCGTCGAGCACGCGCCCCCGCCGGCGACCCGCCCGTCTAGTCCTTGGTCGCCTTCAGGGTCGACGTCGAGTGCGGGCTCGAGTTGATGTCGACCTCGCCGTTGAACTCCTTCTTCGTGAGCGTCCCGGTCATCGAGAACGTGAAGCCCTGGCACGGGGAGCTGCCGCTCGCCGTCACCTTGTTGCCGTCGCGCTTGTACCTGAAGACGAAGTCGTCGCCGAAGGCCGCGGATTCGGTCTTCACCTTGAACCCGTCCTCGTTGTACTTGTTCTTGCCCTTGCCCGGCTTCAGGGTCACCGAGTCCTCGGGCGGGTCGGGGCATCCCAGCACGGTGCCGCTGAAGTCGACGATCGGGATCAGCTTCTTGCCCTTGACCTTGACGTTGGCGAGGATGTCACCGGTCGAGCCGAAGAAGTTGTTGACCCAGGTGCCCGTCCACTTGCCCTCGATCTGGCTCGGCTTGAAGCCCTTGCCGCGCTTTTCAGGCGCCGGCTGTTCGTCGGAGCCGGACGAGACGGCGACGACGCCGGCCACCCCCACGGCGATCACGAGGATCGAGATCAACACCAGGTGGCTGCGTCGCATAGGTTGCTCCTCCCGAGTTGCCTGAAGTCTGATTATTACCCAACAGCTGACCAAGTACACCGTCGCCGACCACGTCGCGTTGCTTCAGCTCGACCGTCCGGACGCCCGCAACGCGATCAACACCCCCATGCTCGAGGAGCTCCTCGAGCACCTCGCGAGCGCCCGCGCCGACGAGGAGGTTCGCGTCCTGGTCGTCTCCTCGACCGACCACATGGGCCTCTCGGCGGGGGCGGACGTCCGCGAGCAGCTCGACGAGGCGGACAGCATCCGGCGCATGGAGCTGTTCGCGCAGCTCTACGACGAGCTGACCGGGTTTTCCAAGGCGACGATCGCCGCCTGTCACGGGGCCTGCGTCGGGGGCGGCGCGGAGATCGCGGTCGCCTGCGATCTGCGGATCGGGGGCATGAACCTGCGCCTGCGGTTCCCCGGGGCGGCGCTCGGCGTTCCGGTCGGGCCGGCGCGGCTGGTCAGTCTCTGCGGATTGTCGGTCGCCAAGTACCTGCTGCTCACCTCGAAGGAGGTCGACGCCGAGATGGCCTTCCGCTGGGGCCTGGTCCACAAGGTCGTCCCGGCGCCGCGGACCGAGGAGGCGGCGCTCCAGCTCGCCGCCCAGGTCGCCGAGCACCCGCCGGAGGCGGTAGCCCGGATGAAGCGGATGCTCCACGAGTGGGATGACGTCGAGGGCCGCTCGAAGCTGGAGGGCGAGGGCCAGGTCGAGTACGTGCGGACCACGGGGTTCCCGTACCGCGAGTAGCCGTCAGCGGTTCAGCTCTTCAACGACGTCGAACAGGTCGCCCTCGCGGTAGAAGTCGACCGCGATCAGGTTTGCGGTCAGCCCGCGCTGCTGCTCGCAGGCGCGGATCCTGGCGAGCAGCGCGTCGTGGGCGTTGACCTTCGCGGCGTTCGACGGCTTCGGCGCCGGCGAGGTGTCGACCCAGTGGTTGATCAACAACAGCGGCGCCGTCTCGGGGCCACGGTTGGGCTTGCAGCTCGCCTCGAGGTTCCCGGCGTCGGTTAGCAGCGCCGCCTGCTTGAACGAGTACGGCGTCTCCTGGACGAGCGCGTCGTAGGCGGAGTGGTAGTACGGGATGGCGTCGCCGCCGTCGGAGTTCTCGGCCATCATCACCGCGCGTCCGCCGCTGTCGATCATCTCCTGCAGGGTCGGCATCGGGTCCAGCGGCCCCTCGTAGACGTAATCGATCAGACCGCTGTCGCGGACCGCCTCGTCGATGTCCGCCGGGTCGACGTAGTCCTCGATCGTCGATCACCAGCACCTCGTCGGGGTTGGCGGCGAGGAAGTCGCGGTACTGGCGGAAGGCGTCGTCGATCGGCACCGCGCCGAGCTCGCAGAAGCGATGGCAGAGGTAGACCTGACGCGGGCCCGTGGGCTCGGAGTTGACGATCCGGTCGCGGATTCGCAGCGCGGCGTCCAGCGCCTCCGGCCCGAGCTCGTCCTCGTAGGTCTGGCGCTCGCCGCTGCTCAGGTCCGAGAGGTCGGTCTTGATCGTGCCGCCCGCGGTCGGGGTGCCGTAGTGGGCGTCGATCAGTAGGCCGCGGATGCCGTCGGCGAGCTGGTCGGGAAAGCCCTTCTCGTGCTGGGCGAACAGCCAGCCCGGGTTGGTGGCCGCCGACATCGCGTTGTGGGTGGCCGGGAACGCGACCTCGTCGAGGCGGCGGTCGCAGAGCTGCTCGCCGCCGTTGCAGCCCTCGGTCTCGATCGCAGCGGGTGATTCGTCCGCACCCGCCGACGCCGATGAACACGCTGCCGGCGAGCACGATCACGCCGGCGGCGACCGCGGTCGCGATCAGCGCCCGGCCGCCCTTGGCGCGGTCCTCGGCGGCCTCGGCGGGCTCCGCCGGGAGGAGGATCCGCATCAGCTCGGCGACGCCCGCGTAGGCGACGTAGAGGCCGGCGAAGATCACGACCAGGTCGACGAAGAGCGTCGCGGCGGAGGACGATCAGGATCCCGACCGCGATCAGCGCCAGCGCCCGCAGCACCCGCAGCGCCGCGCCGCTCCGGCACCCTGGCGATGAACGCGAGGCCGGCTCGCAGCGGGGCCGCGATGTCGACCGGCCGCAGCAGCGACGAGGCCGCGGCGGCGACCACCGCGCCGCAGGCGGCGAACAGGTAGAGCGTCGTCGTCAGGTCGCCCAGGAACGCGCGCCAGATCCCGTCGAGCGCGTCGCGCGCGCCCGCCCGGGTCGACCCGGGTGAGCACGAACGCCTTCCCGGCGCCGAGCGCCGACGACCGCGAGCGACTCCGCAGATCATCACCGCGAGCCCGAGCATGGCCATCGTCCGCCGCCGGTCGCGGATCCAGCGCCAGCGCCGCGACGATCAGCGCCGAGCGCCAGGCCGAGCAGGATCAGCTCGGCCAAGAAGGCATTGTCGGCGACCCGGGCGAGGTCGGCGAGCCAGGCCGGCGCGTCGATCTCGGCGACCTCGAAGTCGGCGCCGCCGGGGATCTGCTTGGCGAGCTTCGGCCTCAGCGCCTCGAGCGCTCCGCGCAGGACCTGGCCGAGGTCGGCCAGGGTCAGGGTGACCGTGTCGGCGTCCTGCTCGAAGAGCGGTGCGGTGGAGGTCGCGGACGCCGGCGCGGAAGGCGCTCTGGAAGACGCTGCTGCCTGACGACACCGTCGACGACGCTCTCGATCAGCGGCCGGAAGCCGACCAGGTCGGCCTCGGCGCGGAGGACGAGGTCGTCGGTCACCCGGGTCGCGACCTCGGCCCGCACGGCCTCGTCGTCGAGCGCTGCCGTCGCTCGCTCGGAGAACTCGTCGGCGTCGAAGAAGGCGTCGTTGGCGTAGCCAACGACGACGGCCATCAGCAGCGCCAGCGCGGCCAGCGTCGCGAGAGCCGGCGCCGCGATCCTGCGCGTCCCCTCGCTCACCGGCCCAGCCTACCCGGGACCCTCGATGGCCCGGAGGGCCCAGCCACTAACCTCGCCGGTCGACTGCTCAGGTCATTGCTGGACATAGCGCTCGACGACGAGCGACTCTCCAACCTCGCGGCCCGGATTCGCGCCGGCGAGGCGGTCGACCTGCGCGCTTCCGGTTCGATCCGCCCGTATCTGCTCGCCGCGCTGCTCGATTCCGACGAGGCGCTCGCCGGGCGCCCGGCGCTGGTCGTCGCCGCCGACGACGTCGGCGCCCGCGACCTCGCCCGCGCGCTCGGCGCCTACCTGGCCCCGCGCCGGGTCCGCTACTACCCCTCGCGCGGGACCGGCTACGAGTCCCACCTGGCGCCGCCGCCGCATCTGGTCGGGCTGCGGATCGGGGCCCTCGACGCGCTCACCGCGGAAGACGAACGCGCAGCGACCGACGAGGCCCCGGTGGTCGTCGCCAGCGCGGTCGCGCTCGCCGAGGCGGTCCCGGACGCGTCGCTGCGCCCGGCGGGGTTCGTCCTGCACAAGGGCGAGGAGGTCGACCTCGGCGACGTCGCCGAGCTGCTGGTCGAGGCCGGCTACGAGCGCACCGAGCAGGTCGAGGACCGCGGCCAGTTCTCGATTCGCGGCGACATCCTCGACGTCTTCGGCGCCACCGAGGACCGGGCCGCGCGCCTGGAGCTGTTCGGCGACGAGATCGAGTCGATCCGCTGGTTTTCGACCTTCACCCAGCGCTCGCTCGGCGAGGCGGAGCGGATCGAGCTCGACCCCGCCGCCGAGCTGGCGCTCGAGCACCGGGAGCTGGCGGAGTACGCCAGCGAGGAGGGCGACGCGGCCGGATGTCGGCGGAGCTGCTGCCGGTGGACTCGTTCCGGGCGCCGCTCGACCTGATCGGCGAGGAGACCGCGGTCGTGCTCGCGGCCGCCGAGGAGATCCCGGCGGCGCTCGCCGACCACTGGGAGGACGTGACCACGGCGATGCACGACGCCGACGCCCGCCACCTCTACGTCGACGTCGCCGAGCCGCTCGCCGAGCGCGCGATCCGTCCGAGCGCGAGGCGGATCGAGGACGACGGAACGACGGAGCGTTTCCGAGCACAGGCGCCGACCTCCGCGGCGCGCAAGCATCAGCGAGGCCGAGTCGCAGCTCCAGAAGGAGCTCGCCTCCGGCTACCGCGTCGTCGTCACCTTCGAGACCCGGGGCGAGGCGGAGCGCGCCCGCTACAACCTCAACCGCGTCGAGGCGCGGTTCCTCGGCGAGGTCGCGCCGTCCGAGCCCGCCGTCCTCTTCACCGAGGCGCCGCTGAGCGACGGCTTCGTCTCGCCCGAGCTGCGGCTGGCGGTGATCCCCTTCCGGCGGCTCGTCCACCGCCGCCGCGCGGCAGCGCCGACGCCGGCTCGCGGCCGGATGGCGACCTTCGCCGACCTGCGGGTCGGCGACTACGTCGTCCACGAGGACCACGGGATCGCCCGCTTCGCCGGCTTCGAGACCAAGACCCTGGCCGGGGTCACCCGCGACTACCTCGAGCTCGAGTACCGCGGCGAGGACAAGGTCTTCGCGCCCACCGACCAGCTCGCCAAGATCACCCGCTACGTCGGCGCCGGCGGCGACGCGCCGCAGCTCTCGGCGCTCGGCTCGAAGCGCTGGGATGCGGTCAAGGCGCGCGCGCGCCGCGCCGCGCGGGACCTGGCCGGCGAGCTGCTCAACCTCTACGCCGAGCGCCAGGCGCGCCGCGGACACCCCTTCGAGCCCGACGGCGAGTGGCAGCTCGAGCTCGAGCGCAAGTTCCCCTACCGCGAGACCGCCGACCAGATCGACGCGATCGAGGCGGTGAAGGCGCGACATGGAGTCCGAGCGGCCGATGGACCGGCTGATCTGCGGCGACGTCGGCTACGGCAAGACCGAGGTCGCGCTGCGCGCCGCCCACAAGGCGGCGGTGGAGGGCAAGCAGGTGATGATGCTCGTGCCGACGACGATCCTCGCCCAGCAGCACCTCGGCACCTTCCGCGAGCGGCTCGCCGGGCTCGCCGCTGGAGATCGAGATGGTCTCGCGGCTGCGCAAGCCGGCCGAGGTCCGCGACGCGCTCGCACGCTTCGCCGACGGGCGGGTCGACATCCTGATCGGCACCCACCGGCTGCTCTCGCGCGACGTGCGCGCCAAGGACCTCGGGCTGGTGATCGTCGACGAGGAGCAGCGCTTCGGCGTCAAGCAGAAGGAGCTGCTGCGCCAGCTGAAGCTGAGGGTCGACGTGCTCTCGCTCTCGGCGACGCCGATCCCGCGGACGCTGCAGATGAGCCTCGCCGGCCTGCGCGACATCTCGGTGATCGAGACCCCGCCGGAGGGCCGCCGCCCGATCCGCACGTACGTCGGTCCCTACGACGAGGAGCTGGTCGCCCGGGCGATCAAGCGCGAGGCGGTGCGCGAGGGGCAGGTGTTCTTCCTCCACAACCGGATCGACACCCTGCACGAGGTCGCCGAGCGCCTGCGGGCGGTCTGCCCGGGGGTCCGGTTCGCCGAGGCGCACGGGCAGATGGACGAGACCGAGCTCGAGGGGACGATGCTCGAGCTTCCTGCGCGGCGACGCCGACGTCCTGGTGGCGACGACGATCATCGAGTCGGGGCTCGACATCCCGGCGGCCAACACGCTGATCGTCGAGCGCGCCGACCAGCTCGGGCTCGCGCAGGCCTACCAGATCCGCGGCCGGGTCGGGCGCTCTCGCGAGCGCGCCTTCGCCTACATGCTCTACCCGTCCGAGGAGGGGCTGAGCCACGAGGCGGGCCAGCGACTGGCGACGCTCTCCGACTACACCGAGCTCGGCTCGGGGTTCGCGATCGCGATGCGCGACCTCGAGCTGCGCGGCGCCGGCGACCTGCTCGGCGACGAGCAGTCCGGCCACGTCGCCGCGATCGGCTTCGAGCTCTACGTCGCGCTGCTCGACGAGGCGGTCGAGCAGCTGCGCGCAGCGGGCGCCGAGGGCGTCGCGGCCGAGGCGCCGGTGCGACTCGACCTCGACGTCGACGCCTACCTGCCCGCCGACTACGTCCCCTTCGAGACGGCGAAGATCGACGTCCACCGGCGGATCGCCGGGGCGCGCGAGCCCGGCGCGCTGCGGGCGTTGCGCGACGAGCTGCGCGACCGCTTCGGCCCGGTGCCCGCAGCCGGTCGAGAACCTGCTCGCCCTGCAGCGCGCCAGGATCGACCTCGCCGCCGCCGGCGCGCCGGACCGCCGAGATCCGCGGCGGGCGGCTCTCGATCACCCCGCTGGAGCTCGATGCGGCGACCGTCGGCCGGCTCCGCGAGCGCGTCCCGGAGGCGATCTACGAGCTGCGGACCAGGACCCTGGCCCTGCGGGTCGGCGACGATCCGGCCGAGCGCCTGGAGGCGACGCTGGAGCTGACCGAGGCGCTGACGGCGGCCCGAGAGGGCGGTGTCGTTATGCTGCCGACCTCGTGAGTCCGCAGGGAAGAAAGGGAAACCCGGCTGCGAGGGCGGAGCCGAAGGCTGCGCCGGACCCGCAGCCGCGCAAGCGCCTCTACGCGCTGATCTTCGCCGTCCTCTTCGTCGTCCTGTTCGCGGTCGTCGGCGTCTCGGTCGGGATCGGCGAGCCCTCGGTGCCCGACGACGCGATCGCCGTCGTCGAGGACGCGCCCGACGGCACGGTGACGCAGGAGGAGTTCGACCGCGCCCTGGTCCAGACCGCCGCCCGCCAGGGGATCAAGGAGGTTCCGGCCGACGGACGACCCGCAGTACCAGCTGCTCGCCGACGCCGCCGAGTCCGACCTGATCCTCGCCCGCTGGGTGCTCGGCGAGGCCGAGGAGCGCGGGATCGAGATCTCCGACCGCGAGATCGACGAGGAGCTCGAGAAGATCAAGGAGCAGCAGTTCGGCTCCGACAAGGCGTTCGAGAAGTTCCTCGAGCAGTCCGGGTTCACGCTCGACGAGGCCAAGGAGCGGATCCGGCTGCAGCTGATCTCCGACCGGATCCAGAAGGCGGTGCTGCCCGAGGAGCCGGAGATCACCGACCGACGAGATCGAGACCTACTACGACGAGAACATCGCCGCAGTTCGAGCAGCCCGAGACGCCGCGACGTCCGCGTCATCCTGACCAAGACGAGGCCGAGGCCAACGAGGCGCTCGAGGCGCTCGGCACCGACCCGTCGCCGAAGACCTGGGAGGAGGTGGCGAAGGAGTTCTCGATCGACGAGGCGACGAAGTCGACCGGCGGCCTGCGCCAGGCGGTCGTCGCCGGCCAGTCCGAGCCGGCGCTCGACGAGCAGATCTTCAGCGCCGAGCCGAGCGAGCTCGATCGGCCCGTTCGAGGGCGACGCCGGCTTCTACGTGATCCAGGTCGAGACGGTCACCCCGGCGCGAGACCACCCCGCTCGAGGAGGCGCACCGACGCAGATCAAGCAGACGCTGGTCGCGACCCGCCAGCAGGAGATCGCGACCAGGCTTCCAGGACGACTTCCAGGCCAAGTGGGTCGCGCGCACCTTCTGCGCCGAGGGCTTCCGGATCGACCGCTGCTCGAACGCCGAGCCGCCGCCCGACCCGTGCACGGAGGAGGTCGCCGAGAGCCAGGGCTGCCCGGCGCCGGTGCCCGTCGACGAAGCCGATCCAGCCCGGCACGAACGGCGTCTTCGGCGCCCCGGCCGCGACCGGGCTGCCGCAGGGCCCGATCACGCCGCCGCCCGCCGCCGCGCCGGGCGCGCCGCCCGGGTTGACCCCGGTGCCCGGCGGCGCGCCCCCGGGCACGGTCCCGCCGTCAGGCGCCGCCCCGCCGCCGGCCGGCACCCCGCCGCCGGCGGCGCCGCCCGACCCGCCGCCGCCCGGCGGCTGAGCGGCGCTGGACGCGCTCGACCGCCTCGACGAGATCACCCGCCGGCTGCGGCGGGAGTGCCCCTGGGACCGCGAGCAGGACGAGCGCTCGATCGTCCCGCACACGGTCGAGGAGGCCTACGAGCTCGCCGACGCCGCCCAGCGCGGCGACGACGCGAAGCTGCGCGACGAGCTCGGCGACGTGCTCTTCCAGGTCGTCTTCCTCTCGCTGCTGCTGGAGGAGCGCGGCGCGGGCTCGTTGTCGGAGGTCGCCGAGCAGCTGACCGCGAAGCTGATCCGCCGCCATCCGCACGTCTTCGGCGACGATGCGAGCGGAGGACCTCGCGTCGAGGTGCTGCGCAACTGGGACGAGATCAAGCGCGAGGTCGAGGGTCGCGGCGCCGAGGACCCGTTCGCCGACATCCCCGAGAACCTGCCCGGGCTGCTCTACGCCCGCAAGACCCTGCGCCGCGCCGATCCCGAGGGCGGCGCGCCGGCCGACCGCGCGACCCGCGACGAGGCCGAGGACGCGGTGGGGGAGATGCTGCTCGAGGCGGTGCGGCTGTCGCGCCGGCTCGGGCGTCGATCCCGAGCTCGCGGTCCGCGCCGCCGCGGACCGGCTGCGCGACGCCTCACCGCTAGCCTCCCGCTCCGCGAATGGGCGCGATCGAGCACATCCACGCACGCCAGATCCTCGACTCGCGGGGCAACCCGACGGTCGAGGTCGACGTCCGGCTCGAGTCCGGGGCGCTCGGCCGCGCCGCGGTCCCCTCCGGGGCCTCGACCGGCGAGTTCGAGGCGACCGAGCTGCGCGACGGCGGCCCGGACTGGGCCGGCAAGGGCGTCGCGCAAGGCGGTCGCGAACGTCAACGAGACGATCGCCAAGGCGCTGACCGGCGCCCGCGCGACCGACCAGGTGGCGATCGACGACACCCTGCGCGAGCTCGACGGGACGCCGAACAAGTCGCGGCTGGGCGCGAACGCGATCCTCGGCGTCTCGCTGGCGACCGCGCGCGCGGCGGCCGCCGAGGCCGAGGTGCCGCTCTACGTCTACATCGCCGAGCTCTACGGCGCCACCCGCGAGCAGGCGACCGTGCTGCCGGTGCCGATGATGAACGTGATCAACGGCGGCGCCCACGCCGACAACTCGGTCGACCTGCAGGAGTTCATGGTCGTCCCCGCCGGGCGCCGCCACGCTTCTGCGAGGGCCTGCGGATGGGGACCGAGGTCTTCCACGCGCTGAAGGCGACGCTCGAAGGGCCGCGGGCTCGGGACGACGGTCGGCGACGAGGGCGGCTTCGCCCCCGACCTGGAGTCCAACGAGGCGGCGCTCGAGGTCCTGGTCGAGGGGATCGAGGCGGCCGGCTACGAGCCCCGGGACGGACGCGTTCATCGCCCTCGACCCGGCGACCAGCGAGATCTACCGCGAGGCCGACGGCGCCTACGTGCTCGAGCACGAGGGCCGCTCGCTGAGCGCCGAGGAGATGGCCGCCTTCTGGGGCGATGTCTGCTCGCGCTATCCGGTGATCTCGATCGAGGACGGGATGGCCGAGGAGGACTGGGACGGCTGGGACCTGCTGACGAAGCGGCTCGGCGACCGCTGCCAGCTGGTCGGCGACGACCTCTTCGTCACCAACCCCGAGCGGCTGCGGCGCGGGATCGAGGACGGGGTCGGCAACTCGATCCTGGTCAAGGTGAACCAGATCGGCACCCTGACCGAGACCCTGGAGGCGATCGGGATCGCCCGCGAGGCCGGCTACTCGGCGGTGATCTCGCACCGCTCCGGCGAGACCGAGGACACGACGATCGCCGACCTCGCGGTCGGCACGGCGGCGGGGCAGATCAAGACCGGCGCCCCCTCGCGCTCGGACCGGGTGGCGAAGTACAACCAGCTCCTGCGGATCGAGGAGGAGCTCGGCGAGAGCGCGACCTACCCGGGGCTGGACAGCTTTCAGCGGAAGGTAGACGGCCATCGGCGCCGAACGAATCAGGCGTGAGCTCACGCGCCCAGGCCGCACGCGGATACCGGCTGAAGCCGGCGCCGCGCACCCGCGGCCGCGGCGGCGCCAGCCGGATCCAGTGGGACCGGGTCGGCAGGATCGCGCTGGTGCTGGTCCTGGTGCGTGATCTGCATCTCCTACGTCGGCCCGGCGCTCAACTTCTTCGACGCCTGGCGCGACTCGAAGGCGGAGCACGCGTCGCTCGACGCGCTGCGGGCCGAGAACGCGAAGCTGAAGCAGCGGCTGACCAACCTCGAGGGCCCCGACGCGGCCGAGCGCGGCGCGCGCAAGATCGGCATGGTCGACGAGAGCAGCGGCGAGGCCGCCTACGTGGTCCGCGGGCTCGAACCGCTGAGCGCCGCCGGGCGGTCGGCGGTGACCGCCGCGTTCTCGGTCGCCCCGGCGTCCGAGCGCACCCTCGACGCGGCCGACTACCTGCTCGGCTGCGCTGGAGCTGGCGCTGATCGCCGGCGGGTTCGCGTTCGCGGCCTGGCAGCTGCGGCGTGCCCTGTTCCCCGGCTGGACGGGGGCGCCGGCGCGGGTGGTCGAGGCGGTGCTCGCGATCGCGCTGCTGATCGGGGTCGCCGAGCTGCTCGGGACGTTCGCGGCCTTCGAGGCGTGGACGATGATCGCTGGCCGCGGCCGCTGGCCGCCGCGGCCGTCGCGACCTGGGCACGTGGGAGGTGGGGGGACCGCGCCGCTGTGCTCGTCGCCGCCGGCGCCGCCCTCGTCGCGGGTCGCGGTCTGGCTGGCGGCCGGCGCCGTGGCCGTGGTCGCCGCCGCCTGGATGGTGCCGACGCTCGGCTCGCTCGCCGGCGGCATGGACCGCGCCGACACGCTCTGGTACCACATGCCGCTGGCGACCCGGTTCGCCGACGGCGCCCACTTCGGCTCGATCGACTACTTCGACCCGATCTTCTTCGCCTCCTACTACCCGGCGAACTCCGAGGTCGTCCACGCGGTCCCGATCCTGGCCTTCGACCGCGACATCCTCTCGCCGCTGCTCAACCTCGGCTGGCTCGCCCTCGGCCTCACCGCCGCCTACGCGATCGGCCGCCCCTACGGCCTCGGCCCGCAGAGCCTGATCGGCGGCGCGATCGCCCTCGGCGCCCAGAACCTGGTCGAGTTCCAGGCGGGCGAGGCGCTGAACGACATCGTCGGGGTGGCGCTGATCCTCGCTGCTGTCGCGGTGCTGGTGAACGCGCGGGCCGCCGCCGCAGCGCGAACAACAACGAGCAATGAGGGGGTGGGCTCCGGCGATTGGCGAGAAAAGGGCGATATGCGCCCCAAGCTCGCCAATCCCTGGCCGATCGCCGTCGCGGGGCTGGCCGCCGGCCTCGCGGCCGGGACCAAGCTCTCGTTCCTCGCCCCCGTTATTGCTCTGTTCGTCGGCCTGATCGTGATCGCCGGGCGCGGAGCGCGACTGCGCACCGCGGCTCTGGTTCGCCCTCCCCGCCTTCCTCGCCGGCGGCTACTGGTTCGTCCGCAACCTGGTCGCGGTCGGCAACCCGATCCCGTACACGACGTTCGGGCCGCTCGGCCTGCCGACCCCGGAGCGCGCGTTCGAGCTTCGCCCCGGCTTCTCGGTCTTTCACTACGCCACCGACTTCGACGTCTGGTCGGACTGGTTCTTCCCCGGGCTCGACGACTCGTTCGGGTTCCTCTGGCCGCTGGTCATCGCCGCCTTCGTCGGCGGCGCGATCTACGCGCTGTGGCGCGGCGCCGACCCGCTGCTGCGCGTGCTCGGCGCGGTCGTCCTGTTCACGGCGGTCGCCTACGTGTTCACCCCGCTGACCGCCGCCGGGGAGGAGGGCAAGCCGATCGCCTTCGCCTGGAACGTCCGCTACATCGCGCCCGCCGCCGCCGTCGGGCTGGCGATCCTTCCCTGCCTGCCGATCGCGCGCCGCTCCGCGCGGGCGCGCGGCGCGACGCTCGCGGGCCTCTGCGTCCTGTTCGCCGCGACCGCGATCTCGCTGGTCCAGTGGCAGCAGGGGCACGTCAAGGGCGCGATCGCCGCCGGGGTCGCGGTGCTCGCCGGGTTCGCCGCGATCTCGTGGCTGCGCGACCGCGACCGCTGGGGGCCGCGGGCGCCGCGCACCTGGGTCGCCGGGCTGACCGCGGTGCTCGCGCTCGGCGCGCTCGCCGGCGGCTGGTGGGAGCAGCGCCACTACCTCGAGCGGCGCTACGAGAACCTGAGCCCGCAGCTGAAGCTCGCCGACGCGGCCCGCTGGGCGCGCGACCTGCGCGACGCGAAGGTCGCTGTCGCGGGGGTCCGCGGCGTCTTCAACCAGTTCCCGTTCTACGGCACCGACCTCTCGAACCGAGGTGCAGTGGCTGGGCACCGAGGGTCCGGACGGCGCCTACCTGCGGATCCCGACCTGCGCCGAGTGGCGCCACGCGCTCGCGCGACGGCGGCTACACCCACGTCGTCACCACCTACGACCCGTTCGACCCTGGCTCGCTCACCGACACGAAGGAGAGCCTGTGGACGCGCGAGGACCCCGGCGGCGAAGACAGATCCTGCGCGATGGTCCGGTGAGCCGTGTTCGAGCTCGAGCGCAAGCCGACGCCGACCGGGTGTTACGGCCTCCCGGACCTGACGGAGTCCGAGCTCAACGGCGAGTCCGTCAACAACGACCCGACCGCGAACCAGCCCTAGCCGCCCCGAGATGCTCTCGATCTACGCCTGCGCCCTCCTGATCTGCGCCGCCTCGCTGGTCGCCGGGCGGGCGATCCTGGCGCTGCTCGGCCGCCGGCGGCCGGCCTGGCTTTCGGGCGCGACCGGCTTCGCGGCCCTGGTCGTCGTCGCACCGCTGCTGCTCCGCCTGCCCGGCCGCTCGACCACGGCGGCGGTGATCGTCGGCGTCGCCCTGGTCGCCGCCGCCCTGATCGTGGTCCGCGACATCCGCGAGACCGGCGACCCCCGCGACTGGTTGCCCGGCGTCGCGGCCGCGCTGATCGTCGTCGGCCTCGCCAGCCTGCCGTTCGCTGATCAGCGGCCGCGTCGGTGTGCTCGGCGAGGGCGTCTACACCAACGACCACGCCGCGCAGCTCTACTGGGCGGACTGGCTTCAGCACGGCTTCGGGCCGGAGCCGAGCGCGGTGCGCTTCGGTTATCCGATCGGACCGCAGGCGGTGGCGGTGATCGCGGCGACGGTGACCGGGGCCAGCCTGGTGAGCGCCTTCAACGGCCTCCTGCTCGCGATCCCGGCGCTGACCGCGCTGACCGTGCTCGGCGCGCTGACGACGATGCCGCCGGGCCGCCGGATCGCGATCGCCGCGATCTGCGGCCTGCCCTACCTGGCCGCCGCCTTCCTCGCCCAGAGCGCCTTCAAGGAGACGGCGATGGCGCTCTTCGTGCTCGCCTTCGCCCTTGCCCTGCAGGCGGCGTCGCGGTCGGGCAAGCCGGCCGATCCTCCGCCGCGCTGGCGGTCGTGGTCGCGATCTGCCTGCTGCTCGCCGCGGCCGCGGTGTTCACGTTCAGCCTCCCGGGTCTCGCCTGGTTCGCGATCGCGGTGCCGCTCTGGCTCGTCCTCGAGGCGCTCGCCGGTCGCAGCCCGGTCGACTGGAAGGCGCGGTCGCGCGCCGGGCTCGCGGCGCACAGGGTGACGCTCGGCGTCGCGGCCGTGATCGTGGTCGGGGTCGCCGCGATCGCCTTCGTCCCGGCGAAGCGACTTCGTCTCCAAGATCGGCGACGTCCAGCAGTCCGCCGGACGGCTGGGCTCGCCAGTGTTCCCCGGCGAGGCGCTCGGGATCTGGCCGGCAGGCGACTTCCGCCTCGTCCGCGGGGAGGTCGACGGGGCACTGTTCGCGATCGCGGTCGGCCTCCTCGCGGCCGCCTACGGGGCGTGGGCGCTCCTCCGCGACCGGCGCGCTGGCGCTGCTTGCGATGCTGATCACCGGCGGCGTCGTCTACGTGGGCGCGCGCCTCTTCGCCCAGATCCACGTCGAGGCGAAGGCGCTGATCGTGATCGCCCCGTTCGTCCTCCTCGTAGCGCTGAGGGCGCTGCTCGCCCCGCCGCGAGAGCCGCTCCGCTACGCGGCGGGCGTAGTCGTCCTCGTCGCCGCGACCGCGTCGACCCTGCTCGCGCTGCGCGACGCCCCGATCGGGTTCGACGGTCGCCAGCTCGGGCTCGAGCGCCTCGCCGAGGTCGCCGACGGCAAG
This sequence comes from uncultured Solirubrobacterales bacterium, assembly GCA_963811505.1. Lineage (GTDB taxonomy): Bacteria > Actinomycetota > Thermoleophilia > Solirubrobacterales > 70-9 > WHSW01. Next base: position 119,151 of record CAWERC010000006.1, read on the forward strand.
CCGGTCGCCTTCCTGGGCGTCGACCGCTTCTCCGGCTACTACCTGCGCGGCACGCTGGCCCGCGCGCCCGCCGGCTACGTGCCGGAGGAGATCGACGCGCGGCCGGAGAAGCTCTGGCAGCAGGGCGATGCCGCGGACTTCGACAGCCTCGACTCCGGCCAGCTCGACAAGTTCGACTACGCGATCACGACGTCGGCCGACTACCAGTCGACCGCGCCGCCGAACTGGGAGCGCGTCGCGGAGGCGGGCGACTACGTGCTCTGGGAGCGCGATGGCGAGACGCCGCGCAGCAAGGTCCTGGACGACGAGGGCGGCAACCCGGGGGCGATCTTCAGCTGCCCGGCCGGCGGCCCGGAGCGCAGCGGCCAGGCCGTGGTCCTGCCCGATCCTGCGCTCGCCAACTACGACGACTGGGATCAGCCGGCGCCGCCCGCCGCCACGGTCGCCGGCCAGGGGCTCGGCTGGCAGGCGCCGGGGGAGGCGAGCATCGTGCTCGACTGCCCGAGCCGGGCGGCTACGCGCTCTCGCTGCAGTACCACTCGCAGGTCCCGCTCGAGGTCTCCTACGAGGGCGAGGTGGTCGCCGAGCTGACTGCCATCGCTGGACGGGCATGTACCTGAGCGGCGCCGGACGGGGCGCCTTCTGGCCGGCGGGCGAGATCGATTCATCGAACCGACGACGCTGAGGTCACCGTTCGGGCCGCGGACCCCGGCGGGCTCGCAGGGCGCCCTGGACGCGCGCCGGCTCGTCTGGCTCGGCGACCTCGCCGCGTCGAGCAGCTCGCTCGGCGCGATCCCGCTCGCCGACGCCTGCGACCGCTACGTCGACCACTACGCCTACGACCGCAAGGGCAACGGACTGATGCCGCACTTCGGCACCCCCGACGAGGCTCCCTCGCCGGTCCTCGGCGGCGAGGTGATCGAGCGCGCTCCCGAGACCGCGAAGCTCGTCTTCATCGGCGGCACCGGGCGCAGCGGCACCCACGTGCTCTCACAGCTCGTCTCGCGCCACAACCGCTACGCGCTGGTCCCGGTCGAGGTCCGCTTCCACACCGACGCCGACGGCTTTCCCGGGCCTGCTCTCCGGCGAGGTGACCGCCGAGCAGTTCATGCAAGCCGGATGCGGGGCTTTTGGTGGAAGGGCTTTCAGACCAGCCGCTTCCGCGGCATGTACCGGTTCGTCGACCGCGAGCGCTACGACGCCGCGCTCGCGACCTTCGAGGCGGGCCACGGCGACGACCTCGTCGCCGCCTGCCGGCGGCTGTTCTACGACCTGCTCTGGTTCCGCGTCGAGGAGGAGGCCGCGGGCGGTGGCCCTGGTCGAGCAGAGCACCGACACCGTCGCCCGGGCCGAGACCCTGGCCCGGGTCTTCCCGGAGGCGCAGGTTCATCCACGTCGTCCGCGACGGCCGCGACGCCTCGGCCTCGCGGGTGACCCAGACGCGCGGGCTGGTGCGCCCGCGGACCCGGGTCCAGGGGATCGAGTGGTGGGAGGAGCGGATCCGCGCGATCGAGCGCGGCGCCGACGCGCTGCCGCCGGACAAGCTGCTGACCGTCGGTCTCGACGAGCTGGTGCGGATGCAGCGCGCCCGGGTGGCGCTGCGGCCGCTGTTCCGCTTCCTCGGCGCGCCGGTGACCAAGCGCACCCGCCGCTACTTCTCGAACCGGATGACCAGCGAGGAGGCGAACAAGGAGCGCTGGCGCGACGGGATCTCGGCCCGCAAGGCGGAGCGGATCGCGGCGCTCTACGAGCAGGCGCTCGGGCGGCTGGAGGAGGACGGCGCCCGCTGCGCGCCGCTGCTGCGCCACGCGCTCCAGCGCGAGGGCGACGATCGCGACCCGCTCGTCTACGTCTACGATCGGGCGCGATGAGCAATTCCCCGGCAGAGCTGGTCTTCATCGGCGGGACGGGACGCAGCGGAACCCACATCCTCAGCTACCTGCTCGACCGCCACTCGCGGTTTCGCGGGGTGCCGATCGAGTGCCGCTTCCACTGCAACCCGAACGGGCTCGCCGACGTCGTCCGCGGGAACACCGAGCCAGAGGACTTCCTCCGCAAGCTGCGCGGCTACTGGTGGCACCGGGTGCGGATCGGCGACCGCGCCTACGTGCGCGCGAAGTGGCGGGCGCTGGGGCGCGGGCGCGAGCGCGGCCTGTACTCGATCGTCGATCCGGACGAGTTCACGGCGGCCGCCGACCGGTTCGAGCGCGGGTACCCCGACGATCTGCTCGCGGCGTCGCGCAGCCTCTTCTACGACCTCCTCCAGCCGCTCGCCGACCGGGCCGGGAAGCCGTACCTGGTCGAGATGAGCTGCTTCACGATCGCCGCCGCCGACGGCCTGAGCCGCATCTTCCCCGAGGCCAGATTCGTGCACTCGGTCCGCGACGGGCGCGACTCGGGGTCGTCGAAGGTCGGGCTGCGCCAGAAGCCCCATCACCCGACCGACGTCGCCTCCGGGATCGACTTCTGGGCCGACCGCCTGCGCCAGGCCGAGGAGGGCGTGCGCGCCCTCGACGACGCCGACCGGGAGCGGCTGCACGTGATCAGCCTCGACGAGCTCGTCCAGTCCGACCGGGAGGCGACCTACGCCGAGCTGCTCGACTTCCTCGGCATCGACGACGAGCCCGCGATGCGCGAGTTCTTCGAGACCGAGATGAACGCCGACGCCGCCCACCGCGAGCGCTGGCGCAAGGGCCTGGACGAGGCCGAGCAGGAGCGGATCACCGACCTCTACGAGACCACGCTCGAACGGCTCGAGGCCGAGGAGTACCACTGCGCCCCGGTCCTGCGGCGCTCCTACGAACGCACGCTCACGGCCTACGGGCATTGAGAGTCCTGTTCACCACGTCGAACGGGACCGGGCTCGGCCACCTGACCCGCTCGATGGCGATCGCCCGGCGCCTGCCGGACGGGGTCGAGCCGCTGTTCCTGACCCTCTCCGCGGCGGCGCCGGTGGTCGAGGGGATGGGCTTCGCCGGTCGAGTACGTCGCCTCCTACGCGACCCCGGGCTCGGGCAACGACTACCGCTGGTCGCGGCGCCTGCGCGGGCGGCTGCGGGCGGCGATCGCCGAGGCGGAGCCGGACGTGATCGTCTTCGACGGCACCCATCCCTACGAGGCGCTGCTCGGCGCCCTGCCGGCCGGCGGGACCGCGGTCTGGTGCCGGCGGCCGCTGTGGAAGCGCGGCTCGAGCCGGGTGCCGCTCGGCCGCGCGGGCGCCTTCGACGCGGTGCTCGAGCCCGGCGAGCTCGCCGAGTCCGAGGACCGGGGCCCGACGGTCGCGCTTCGCGACCGGGCCCACCGGGTCGGCCCGATCGTCCTGCTCGACCGCGACGAGCTGCTGCCGCGCGCGGAGGCCGCCGCCGAGCTCGGGCTCGACCCGGATGCGACCAACGTGCTCGTCGCGCTCGGGCAGGGGGAGGAGGTGCGCGAGGCGACCGCGCGCGCTCTGGCTCACCTGACGGCCAATGAGGGGGTGCGGGTGGCGGCGCTCTCGTCGGCGCTTGGCCGCGGTCGATGACGTGCCCGAGGGCGTCGTTCGAGCTGCGCGCGACCTACCCGATGAGCCGCTACTTCGCCGCCTTCGACGCCGCGGTCGCCGCCGCCGGCTACAACGCCTACCACGAGCTGATCGAGCTCGGGGTGCCGTCGCTGTTCGTGCCGATGCACCGCGAGACGGACGATCAGCCGGCGCGGGCGCGGTGGGCGGAGGCGGCGGGGCTGGGGCTCGGGGTCGGCGGCGGCCGACGACCCGGAGCTCGAGGCGAAGCTCGACCGGCTGCTCGGTGAGCGCGACGCGATCGCCGTCGCAGGTTGGCAGGTAGGGGGGAGGCGACCGGGGCCGCCGAGGCAGCCGCGTGGCTGGCCGAACTATCGAGTTTCGTTCCGGCATACCGGAACCAAACTACGCACTCGAGCGCTCGCGGCGGGTTCCGGGAGTTCCGCCGGCGGTGGGGGTCCTTCATTGCCAGCTCCCCGCGGACGGCGTTGCGACTGACGAAGCAGCAACTGACCAAGCCCCGGGCCAAGGCGCTGGTCCTTGCGATCGGCATCGACGAGGCGACGTCGTCGAGGCGGTCCGAGCGGCGATCGCCGAGGCCGGCGAGCGCCCCGAGCGCACCCTCGTGGTCACCGACGCCCTCGACTGCCCTGGGCGAGCTGCGCGCCCTCGGGCGTCGGGGTCGAGCACATCCCCGCCGCCGGCTCCCGCCAGGCCGAGCTCGCCGGCGTGCCGCTACGAGCGACTTCGTCGCCGGCCGCCTCGAGCTGATCCGCGCCGAGCGTCCCAAGCCCCGGTCGCGTCGTCGTGGCGCCGGGTGGGGCTCCGGTACCCTGAGGGCTCTCCGATGGAGGCCTCCACACCCGTAAAACCGCTTGATCAAGCGGCATCGGGCGCTGAAACACGCGCCGGTGCCCTGCCCAACCTGATCGTGATCGGGGCGCAGAAGTGCGGGACCAGCGTCCTGCACTACTACCTCAGCCTCCACCCGGAGGTCTCGATGTCGAGGCCGAAGGAGCTCAACTTCTTCATCGAGGAGCGCAACTGGCCGCGCGGGGCTCGACTGGTACAAGGCGCAGTTCGACGCCGACGCGCGCGTCCGCGGCGAGGCGTCGCCCAACTACACCGCCTTTCCCGCAGCACGAGGGGGTGCCGGAGCGGATGGCCTCGGTCGTCCCCGACGCGAAGCTGATCTACATGGTCCGCGACCCGCTCGAGCGGATCGCCGCCCACTGGGTCCACAACTACGCCAAGCGCCGCGAGAAGGGGACGCTCGCCGAGACGCTCGTGCATCCGAACACCACCTACGTCACCCGCTCCAAGTACGCGATGCAGCTCGAGCGCTTCCTCGAGCACTACCCGAAGGAGCAGGTGCTCGTCTTCCAGCAGTCGGAGCTGCGCCACAAGCGGATGGAGACGCTGCGCCAGATCTTCGAGTTCATCGGCGTCGACCCCGACTTCAACCACCCGCGCTTCGAGCAGGAGCGCCACCAGACCTCCGGCAAGACCCGGGCGACCCGGCTGGCGGTGCGGCTGGAGCGGATGGGTCGCGGGCGGCGCGGCCGCCTCTTCCCCTCGAACTTCTGGCTCGTGCTCGACGACCGGCTGCCGCTGCGGCGCGCGATCAAGCGCCCCGACGTCAAGGCGGCGCTTCCGCCGCGAGACGCTGGAGGAGCTGCGTGCCGACGGCGAGCGCTTGCGCGAGCTGACCGGGCGCGACTTCTCCAACTGGAAGATCTGGCCCTCGTAGAGGGTCCCCGTGGCTCGCTCAAGACAACACAGCAACATCGCCACCCCGGTGGCTCCGGGGCGGTTCTCGGCGTCGGCGTGATGCGCAACTCCTCGGTCCAGGCCGTGTCGCTGATCGTCGCCAACGCTGATGGCCCTGGTCTCGGTGCTGGTCGTCGCCGCCTACCTCGGGCCGAGCCGAGATGGGGCGCTTCGCGCTGCTGATCTTCCTCGCCGGGCTCGTCACCCAGATCGCCTCGCTGCTGGTCAAGCCGGGCACCGTGCGCCGCACGTTCGGCGGTGACGACGAGGACGACGACGACGAGGACGACGACGCCGCCTCCTCATCGCCGCCCGCACACGCTCGGCACCGGGTTTGATGTGGGCGATCGTGCTCGGGCGTGATCGGCGACGGCGCTGATCTACGTCTTCCGAGCGCCGATCGCCGACGGCCTGCTCGGCGACCCCGAGGACGAGGGCCTCGTCGCGCTCGCCGGCTGCTCGGCGGGACGCTGCTGGTCTTCAAGCTCGCCGACATCGTCGCTCTGGCTCGAGCGCCGTCCGGGCGCCTACCTGATCGCCGACACGTCGCGGCCGCTGCTCGGACTGATCGCGCTGACCGCCTTCCTCGCCACCGGCTCGGGCGTCGAGGGCGCGATCCTCGGCACCCTGATCGGGACCGCCGTCGCCGGCGATCGTCGGCCTGATCCTGCTCAGCGGCAGCTTCGAGCCCAACCTCGACCTCGCGCGAGATCAAGCAGATCATCGTCAGGGGCCGCTACCGGGCGCCGATCGTGATGTCGTTCTGGCTCGTCCAGAACGCCGACATCTTCATCCTCTCGCGCTTCGTCGACCACACCGAGCTCGGCATCTACTCGCTCGCCTCACGGCTCGGCTTCGTCGTCTCCTTCCTCCCGCAGGGCTTCCGGATGGGGATGCGCCCGCTGCGCAAGTCGGCGATGTGGGACGCGTTCCAGGAGCAGTACGGCAAGCAGACCGCCGGCGGCCAGCTGCTCGCCTACTTCAGCCTGATCTGCATCCTCGCGGTGCTGGCGATGGTGCTCGGCGGCCAGGTACTGGTCGACATCGCGCCGCCCGAGTACGCCGACGCCGCCGCGCTGATCCCGTTCACCGCGCTCGGCTTCGTCATGCCGGCGCTCTACCGGACCGTGAACCAGAACGTCAACCTGCCCAACAAGCGGCCCTGGTTCATCGGCGGCGTGATCGCCGCCGCGCTGCTGTTCATCGGCGTCACCTGCGCGCTGGTCGGTGAGATCGACGTCTACGCGGCGCCGGTCGGGATGATCGTCGGCTTCGGCGCCCCGGCGCTCGCTTCTCTTCATCCGCGGCCAGCGGGGCAAGAAGCCGCTCCACTTCCCCTACCGCGAGGTGCTCACGGCGCTCGTTGCTCGGCGGCGGCTGATCGCCGCCGGGTTCGAGGCTGCTGCCCGAGATCGACCCGTGGGTCGAGCTGGTGATCGCGGCCGCCGGATGCGGTCTGTGGATCGTCCTGCTCGGGCCGCTGCGGGCGATCCCGCCGCGCGCACTGGGGCCCGCTGATCCACATGGTGCGCTCCTTCCGCCGCGGCACCCCGGCCGACTTCCGGCCCCGCAAGGGGCTGCGCGGCCTCGAGCCGGCGGCCCGCGAGGAGCTGCGCGCGGCGGTCGTCGTGCGACTGCCGCGCGAGCGCCTCGACCCCGAGGCGAGCGACCTCGGCGGGCGGCTGGTCACTGCCCTGCGCAAGGTCGGCAACCACGGCGGCGTCCCCTGCGGGCGCCCGACCCGCCGCGACCCCGAGATCGCCGTCTTCCTGTTCGAGGACGCCTCGACCGCCGTCCGCGGCGCCAGCATGCGCGGGCTGCTCGACCGCGGCGTCGATCCCAACCAGCTGCGCGCGCTCGAGGACCTGGTCAAGACGCTCGCCGCGGCTGCCGGTCGAGGCCTGGGAGGGCCGGCCGGTCAAGCGCCGCGGCCACCGCGGCCGCCGCCGGCGCGCCGCCGCGGAGCTGCGCGAGCGCGCCGCCGCGCGCGGCTAGTCCTCGTCGGAGTCGCGGTCGGAGTCGGAGTCGCGAGCCGCGACGTCGCCGCCGGCCCGGGTGATCACGATCCGGTCGGGCTCGACCGTGACCTCGACCTTGCGGTGGTCGGCCCAGTGCTCGGTGTAGACCGGGTCGTCGGCGACCGCCGGGTCGAGCCAGAGGCCGTAGCCCTCCTTGCCGTGGTCGAAGCTCGCCTGCATCCCGGCACCGGGCACGCTTGCAGCGCCCGCCGCGGCGCCGGCGCCGGCGGCGCTTGGCGGCGCTCGCCGTCGCCCTCGCCGTCATCGCATCCGAGTCGCCTGGCCTCCTCGTCGGCCCTCCTCGTCGATCGGAGTCCTCGCCTCGTCCTCTTCGCTCGCGTCGGCCTGGGCGGCGAGCTCCTCCTCGCGGGTCGCGGCCTCGATCTCGGCCTCGATCTCGTCGCGGAGGTCGACCTCGTCGGTCTCGTCCTCGGCGTCGAGCTCGTGGCGGCGGCGGAACTCGCGCAGCTCCGAGGCCGAGACCTCGAGCTGGTGGGCGATCCAGGCGTCGGTGCGGCCCTGGCGGACCCAGGCACGGATCTGGTTGAGCTGTGAGCGGAGTGGCTTTGCCATCGGCGGGCGATACTAATGGACGCATCAGCGTGCACGGCCGGCACGTTGAGGTGGCCCGATCGGCCGTCAAAACCGGCTACCCTGGTTTTCACAGCGATAACAACGGGTGAGGGTCACCGGGGGGTGCTCCTCGGCCACACCTCGAATGGAGGCGAGATGCTGGTCCTGACGCGTAAGACAAACCAGAGCATCATGATCGGGGACGACATCGAGGTCTCCGTTCTCGCCGTCGCACGAGACAAGATCCGCCTCGGGATCACGGCCCCGCGCGAGGTGCCGGTGTTCCGCAAGGAGGTCTACCTCTCGATCAAGGGGGAGGAGGCCGAGGCCGCCAACAACGGCGAGGTCTCCGGCGCGGTCGGCGAGGCGCTCGACGAGCTGAAGTCGAACGCGAAGAGCGAGTAGCAAATAGCACGTATTCGGTGAGCGTTCCGTGAGCGAACGCTTGTACGTATACGAGCTGCTGATACGGTCTCTGTGATGACGGAACTGCGCATGGAACAGGGGCTCGACGAGTTCGAGCTCGCGTTCGAGCAGGAGGCCGCGCTCGAGCGGCGGCGCCGTCATCAGCTGCGCCAGCGCGCCGCAGCGCGCTCGCGCGCCCGCCACATCCAGTCGACCGAGAAGCGCGGCAACGTCGGGTTCGGCGTCCTGCTGATCGCGCTGACGGCGACGGTCATCGTCGTCACGCTGGTCATGTTCGAGACGCTCGCCTGGCTGATGGCCTAGCGCTCGCAGGCGCCCCAGAGACCCCGCTCCTCCTCCGCCGCGGTCGCGCTCGAGCCGCCCGAACAGCTCGGCGAAGCGGGTGTTGGGCGGGATCGTCAGGGTGGTCGCGAAGCCGCGCTCGACGAGCTCGGCGTTGACGAACTCGTCGTCCAGGTAGACGTAGGCGAGCAGGCGGCCGTAGACGTCGCGGCGCTCGGCGTCGAAATCGAGGCGTACCGTCTCGCCCTCGACCAGCCGCTCGTTGAAGCGGCTCGCCCGCAGCGCGTAGCACTCGACCGGGCTCGTCCGGCTTGACCGATTCGGGCGTGTCGACGCCGATGTAGCGCACGTCCTCGGTCTGCCCGTCGACCGTTGCCTCGACCGTGTCGCCGTCGACGACCCGGGTGACCCGCGCCTCGCGTCGGAGGTCTCCGCCGTCGTCGCCGTCGCCGGTGACGAGGAGGACGATCAGGATGACCAGGATCGCGACCGAGGCGAGGCTGGGAAGGCGCGACATCTACTCGGGCAAGCCCGCCGCGCGCGGGCCCGCGCCCCGGATCTACGGGATCCGGCGCACGTTGGAGAGCATGATCTCCTTGATCTGCTCGACGATCTCCATCGCCTCCGAGTGACTCGCGCTGCCAGACGTTGCGGCCGTAGATCACGCCCGAGCCGCCCGCCTCCATGATGTAGCGGGTCTGCTCGAGCAGCTTGTCGTCGTCGATCTTCGAGCCGCCGGAGAGCACGACCAGCGAGCGGCCGGCCGACGAGACGACCTGCTGCACGGCCTCCTCCTGGGTGACCTCGAGCTCGTCGTAGGGCGCCGGCGAGTCCTTGTGCGGCTCGGGCTTCGGCAGGTTGAGCTTGACGACGTCGGCGCCCTGCTCCATCGCCATCCGGGCGGCGTAGTCGATCGCGTAGAAGCTGTCCTGGCCGCCCTTGGCCTTGACCGCCGAGCCGCGCGGATACGACCAGACGACCAGCGGCATCCCGAAGCGGTCGCAGTCCTGGCGCACCTGGCGCAGCTGGGCGAGGTCGCGGTCCTGCGACGGCGAGCCGACGTAGAGCGTGTAGCCGACCGCGTCGGCGCCGAGGCGGACGGCGTCCTCGACCGAGCCGTTGCAGGGCGAGAAGGCCTCGTCGGAAGGCGGGATGTCGGTCTTGCCGTTGATCTTCAGCAGCAGCGGCACCTGGCCCGCGTAGTCGGGGTAGTACTTCTCGGCGAGCCCGATCTGGCAGGCGATCGCCGAGTAGCCGGCCTCGGCCGCAAGGTGGAACTGGTACTCGGGGTCCTTGGAGGCCGGGTTGGCGAAGAAGTCGCGCGGGCCGTGCTCGATCCCCTGGTCGATCGGCAGCAGCAGCAGCGTCCCGTGGCCGGGCCCGAACTCGAACAACAGGCGGCGCAGGCGGGTGCGCTTGCCGGGTGCGAGGGTGGCGAGGAGTGATTTCTGCTCGGTAGCGCTGCTGATTTCCATGGCGGCCGAGTATAGGCTCGGGCACGGGTGCTCGAGCACAACTTCACCGGGCCCGAGTTCACGGTCGGCATCGAGGAGGAGCTGATGCTCCTCGACCCCGACGGCTGGGGCCTCTGCCAGCGGATCGAGGACCTGCTGGCGGCTGGTCCCGGCGGAGATCGACGGCCAGGTGAAGCCGGAGCTGTTCAAGGCCGTGCTCGAGATCGCGACCAAGCCGCACGACGACGTCCGCTCGGCCGGTCGCGAGCTGGTCGCGCTGCGCGAGGCGGTGATCGAGGTCGTCGAGGCCCAGGGGATGGCGATCGGCGCCGCGGCGACGCACCCGTTCGCGCGCTGCGCCGACCAGGAGATCGTCGACCGGCCCCGCTACCGCGAGCTCGTCGACGAGCTCGGGATCATCGCGCTCAACGAGCTGATCTTCGGCACCCACGTCCACGTCGGGATCGAGGGCGCCGACCGGGCGATCTACGTCGCCGACGGGATCCGCCGCTACCTGCCGATGTTCCTCGCGCTGTCGACCAACTCGCCCTTCTGGCAGGGGGAGCGCACCGGCCTGATGTCCTCGCGCGTGCCGATCTTCCGCTCGTTCCCGCGCGAGGGGATCCCGCCCCACTACGGCACCTGGGAGATCTTCTCCCACCGGGTCGAGATGATGATGCGGGCCGGGGCGATCCCCGACTACACGTTCCTGTGGTGGGACGTGCGCCCGCACCCGAAGCTGGGCACCGTCGAGACCCGGATCTTCGACCAGCAGACGCGGGTCGAGCACACGATCTCGCTTCGCCGCGCTGGTCGTCTGCGCTCGCTCACCGCCTCTGCGCGCTGCTACGACGAGGACGAGCCGCTGGTCGAGTATCCGACCGAGCTGATCGACGACAACAAGATCCGCGCCGCCCGCCACGGGATCGACGGGCAGCTGATCGACTTTCGCGCCGGCAAGCGGGTGCCGGCGCCGGAGATGGTCCGCGAGCTGGTCGAGGTGCTCGCCCCGAACGCCGACGAGCTCGGCTGCCGCGCCGAGCTCGACGGGATCGAGGACCTGCTCGCCAACGGCACCGGCTCCCACCGCCAGATCGCGATCGCCGACGCGAACGGCCAGGACCTGCGGGCCCTGACCGAGGAGATCGCGCAGACCACGAAGCCCTAGGCTGATGCGGTCGGCAATACTTGAGGGGATGTCAGCGCCCGAGCTCTCCGTCGTCTGCAAGAGCTGCGGCTCCGAGGTGAGCCCGTACGTGACCGAGTGCCCGTACTGCGGCACCCGGCTGCGCAAGCGCGCGCCGAAGCTCGAGCGGGTCGGCGACGAGGTCCGCGTCCGCGAGGGACGCGCCGATCGCCGCCGGCGCAAGGCCGCCGAGAAGGCCGCCGAGCGCGCCGGGCGGATGGCCGAGCGCGCCGCCGTCAGGGAGGACCTGGCGCTGCGCCCGCTGGCGACGATCGCCGCGCTCGCGGCGCCGGCGGTGCTGCTGATCGTCGAGCGCGCCTCGAACCTGTCGCTGTTCGACCTCGGCGCGATCGCCGGCCCGGTCGGCGACGAGTGGTGGCGCTACTTCGCCGCCCCGTTCGTCTACGACAACGTCGGCTACCTGTTCGCCTGCGGGCTGGCGATCGCGATCTTCCTGCCCGCGATCGAGCGCCGCGTCGGCACGATCGCCTCGGTCCTGCTGGTGCTCGGCTGCGGCGCGCTCGGGATGCTCGCCGCCGACGGGCTCGACTCGGCGTTCGGCGACGGGGTCATGGTCGCCGCCGGCGGCAACGGGATCGCGCTCGGGGTGGTCTGCGCCTGGCTCGTGATCCGCGACGCCGAGCGCCGCGCCGACCCGACCGAGGAGTACGACCAGATCGCGGTCCTCGTCGTGCTCGCCGTCCTCCTGCTGCTGCCGGCGGTCGACGACTGGGCCAACGCCTGGGCCGGGCTCGGAGGGGCCCTGGTCGGAGCGACCTGCGGCCTCGCCGCGGCGCTGGGACGCCGACGTTGAGACGCCGTTGAGCAAGTTCACGCCGCTCACCGACGAGCTGCACGACTACATGGTCGCCCACGGCGCGCGCCAGGACGAGGTCCTGCGCCGCGTCCAGGACGAGACCGCGGCGATGGGCGACATCGCGGTGATGCAGATCGCTCCCGACCAGGGCGCGTTCCTGACCCTGTTGGCGCGGCTGATCGGCGCCCGCGAGGCGATCGAGCTCGGGACCTTCACCGGCTACTCGGCGATCTGCATCGCCCGCGGGCTCGCCCCGGGCGGCCGCCTGATCGCGTGCGAGCTCTCGGAGGAGTACGCCGAGATCGCGGCCCGCAACCTGGCCGACGCCGGGGTCGCCGACCGGGTCGAGATCCGCATCGGCCCCGCGCTCGAGACGCTCGACGCGCTGCCAGAGGCCGAGGCGTTCGACCTCGGCTTCATCGACGCCGACAAGGAGAACTACCCGGCCTACTACGAGCAGGTGCTGGCGCGGACGAAGCCCGGCGGGCTGATCGTGGTCGACAACGTGCTCGCCGCCGGCCGCGTGATCGACGCCGAGAACGACCAGGAGCAGGTCGCCGCGATCCGCGCGACCAACGAGCTGATCGCCGCCGACGAGCGGGTCGACTCGGCGATGGTCGCGATCGCCGACGGCCTGATGCTCGCGCGCAAGCGATGAGCCCGCTCGGGCGCGAGCGGGCCCTGGCGCTGCAGAAGCGCGGGCTTCGCGACTGGATCACGCTGCTGGGCAAGAGCTCGCCTGGCGCGAGCGTGTTCAGCGCCGGCGGCGTCACCGCCTCGGTCGTGCCGGCAGCCCCGCAGCGCTCGATCTGCAACTCGGTCACCTACGAGGACGCCGGCGGCGCTCGCCGCGGGCCTCGACGAGCTCGCCGGCGGTCTACGAGCGCGCCGGGATCGCCGCCTGGACCGTGTGGACGCCGGAGTTCGACGACCGAGGCGGTCGACGCGCTCGAGGCGGCCGGCCACACGCTCGACGCGGCGCCGTCGGCGATGTCGATCGAGCTCGGCCGGCTTCGAGCCGCCCGAGGTCGGCGATCTCGAGTGGGACCACGACGTCGCACCCGGCCGAGCTCGGCGACCTCAACGACATCGCCTACGGGCTGCCGGCCGACGCCCGCATGGGGCCGGGGCTCGCCGAGCCCGGGCCCGAGGCGACGCTCTACCAGGCCCGTGTCGACGGCGAGACCGCCTGCGTGCTGGGGACGATGGACCACGACGGTGACCTCGGCTTCTACTTCGTCGCCACGCACCCCGACCGCCGCGGGCTGGGCCTCGCCAGCCGGTTGATGACGGTGGCGCTGCTCGACGCGATCGATCGCGGCTTCGAGACCTCGTCGCTGCAGGGCTCGCCGATGGGCCGGCCGGTCTACCGGCGGCTCGGCTACGGCGACGACTTCAACCTGCGCATGTACGAGCGCCGCCGATGAGCACTCAGCGACGAGCGCCTGCACGCCGCGATTCGGGCGCCTCAGCGAACTCGGACGCCTTTCGACGACGCCGAGCGCCTGGTGGCACGAGCGGCGCCGGAGCTGCAGCACGATCCTCGCGCAGGCGCTCGAGGCGGGCGGATGGTTCGCCGAGGCGCAGGAGCAGCAGCTGCAGAGGGCGCTCGAGCTGCCGGCGGAAGACCGAGCCACCGCGGTGCGCGTCCTGCTCGCCGAGGAGACGCGGATGGGAATGATGGTCGGCGTCGCCGTCGGCTGGGCGCTGGCCGAGCAGCTGAAAGGAGACGGCATGAGGATCGAGTTCATCGGGCACGCGACGTTCCAGCTCACGGAGGGCGAGGCGCGGATCCTCGTCGACCCGTTCCTGGCCCCGAACAACCCGGTCGCGAAGCTCGGCGCCGACGACGTCGAGCCGACCCACATCCTCATCACCCACGGCCACCAGGACCACATCGCCGACGCCGTCGCGGTCGCGAAGCGAACCGGGGCGCACTGCGTCGCGGCCACCGAGCTCGCCGGCTGGCTCGGGGAGCAGGGCGTCGAGCCGACGACGAATCCGAACATCGGCGGCACGGTCGAATTCGACTGGGGGAGCGTCAAGCTCGTTCCCGCATGGCACACGAACACGACTCCCGACGGGACCGCGATCGGCCCGCCGAGCGGACTGATCATCAGGGTCGGCGAAACCACCGTCTACCACCTCGGCGACACGGCGCTGTTCGGCGACCTGAAGCTGATCGGCGAGCGCCACTCGCCCGACGTCGCCCTGGTCCCGATCGGCGGCCACTTCACGATGGACGCCGACGACGCCGCCTACGCGTGCGGCCTGATCGGTGCCCCGACCGTCATCCCGTGCCACTACAACACCTTCCCGCAGGTCGCCGCGGACGCGGAGGCCTTCAAGGCGGAGGTCGAATCGACCACGGACTCGGCCGTCGTCATCCTCGAGCCGGGTGAGTTCTACGAGCCCTAGCCGGGCGGCAGGGCGGGGCAGTAACGGGCGGCACACCCCCGTGACGGAGGTGCGCGCCTTTCGGCGCGAAGGCTGCGTCCCCGGTCGGCCCGCGTCTGATGGCGTGCATGCTTGTGCGGCGCTACCGATTTCTTCGAAGTCGATTCGAAATTTCCGGTAGCGGCTCAGATACACAGTGCAGGCCTCGAGGTGGCCCGCGATGAGGGTCTTCTCCGACGATCAGCCCGTCAACGAGATCACCGCGACCGAGCTCGGCAAGACCGTTTCCTCGGTGCTTGACCGGGTCGCCGCCGGGGAGCGGATCGTGGTCACGCGCGGGGGGCGCGTTGCGGCGCTGATCGTCTCGCTCGAGGACGGGATCGAGGTCATGCTCGCCGGTTCCGAGCGGTTCGCGGCCTTGCGGCGGGAGGCGCGCGACGAGCTCGAGGCGGGGGTCACCGAGGTGCTGGAGAGATGGCGGGCGGGTATCGGGTCCTCCTAACGCGCGGCGCGCACGCCGACCTCAACGGCCTGGAGCGACACCGCCGCGGGCGGCTGACGATGTGGCTCGGGTCGGTCGCCGCGCACGAGCCGCCGGCGGGGCTGCTCGCGGTCCGCTCCTGGGTTCACCTCGCCGCCTGTGAGGTCCTCGAGCGTCGGCGGCTGGTGCTCGTCTACGCGATCCTGGATCGCCACGCGCTCCAGGAGGAGCTGCTCGGACCAAAGCTGAGCGAGGAGCTAAAGGACCGCCAGGCGGCCCGCTTCATGCACGGGCGTCGTTAGCTAGAGCTGCGGGCCGCGCTGGAGCCACTGGCTGCGGTCGCGCCAGTCATGGACGATCAGGACCATGCCCGCGGCCGCCAGCATCGCCCCGGCGAGACCGTGATGGAGACGCTGGTTGACGACCCACACCCGGCGCAGAGAGGGGTCGTAGCGGATCAGGCCACCGGCGTAGAGGCGAAGCTTGGTGGAGTCCATGTCTCAGCATCTCCTTGAGCCATTTATCGGCGTTCTCACGTCCACCCATTAGGCTTTTCCGGGCCTTGGAGCCCGCCTCGCAGACGCTGAGCTCGATTGCCGAACGCGAGGACTTCCTCGCCACCGGCGACCCGGCGCTGACGGCGGGGGCGGATCGGGGGAACTTCGAGCTGCTCGGCTACGACGAGCTCTACCGGCTCTGGGAGCGTCAGCAGTGGGCGACCCAGGACCTCGACTTCAGCCAGGACCGCTACGACTGGCACGAGCGGATCTCGGCCGAGGAGCGCTTCACCCGCATGTACGGGCTGTCGGCGTTCTTCATCGGCGAGCAGCGAGTGACCGACGAGCTCGGCCCGATCATGCGCGCCGCCCCGACCGAGGAGATGCGGATCTTCCTCTCGACCCAGATCGCCGACGAGGCCCGCCACGTGCAGTTCTTCAACCGCTTCTATGAGGAGGTGGGGGTGCTCGAGGGCGCCGACGACCTCGCCGAGCGGCTCGATCGGGTGCATCCCAACCTCAATCCCGAGTTCACGCAGCTGTTCGACCACATGCTCAAGAACCGCGTCGACCGGCTCGCCGCTGATCCCGAGAACCTCGAGCTCCTGGTCGAGGCGATCACGCTCTACCACATGGTGATCGAGGGGGTGCTGGCGCTCACCGGCCAGCACTTCATCATCGGCTACAACCAGGAGCAGGGAACGCTGCCCGCCTTCGTCGAGGGGTTCGGCAACGTCGCCCGCGACGAGCACCGCCACGTCGCCTTCGGCGCCCGCTTCCTGATGGAGATGGCGGCCGCCGACTCGCGGTATCGCAACGCGATCCAGCGCACCCTGATCGAATCGCTCCCGATCGCCGAGGGCGTCCTGCGCCCGCCGTTCGCCCCGCCCGACGACGACGACTTCGTCCTCTTCGGCGTCTCGATGCGAGAGACGCAGGCGTTCGCGACCCAGTGTCTGACCCGGCGCCTGAGGGTGATCGGGCTAGCAGGGTGATTGCGGGTTACTACGTACCGCCGATGGCGATCGGACCGTTGGGCGATCCTCCGATCGACAGAGAAAAATTCCAACCGGCTTCCATCCGATCGAGGGACGAAACAGAGGGGGAGACAAGCGATTATCTGTCTCCCCCCTAACCCCCCACGTCGTGGGAGTGGGAAGGCCTCAAATGGGAGAGATGGATGTCAACCCAGTCGCAATCGCAGGAACTTCGGGGAAGGATCTCCTGAGGGCGATGCGCGAGGCCGGACTTACTTCTTTCGACGTTCTGGGTGCCGGCCCCACCGGCACCCGGTCCCGTTCCCAGTAGTTCCAGTCCGAGGTCACGGAGGGCCTCGGACTGGGGCACTGGGACATTGTGCGCCCGTAGCGCCAACTAAACTCGCGGCGCCGTGAGTGCCCGCAAAGACCGCGTCACCGTGCTCGTCGCCGACGACCACCCGATCTACCGGGAGGGAATCGTGCGCGCGATCAAGGATCGCCCCGACCTCGAGTTCGTCGGCGAGGCCGCCGACGGGCGCGAGGCGCTCGAGCGGATCCGCGACCTCGGGCCCGACGTGGCGGTGCTCGACATCCGGATGCCCGGCCTCGACGGGACCCAGGTGCTGGCGGCGATGCGCCGCGAGGGCCTCGCCAGCGAGGTCCTCTTCCTCTCCGCCTTCATGGAGCCCGAGCTCGCCTACAAGACCGTCGCCTCCGGCGCCAAGGGCTACCTTTCGAAGGAGTCCTCGCGCCAGGACGTCTGCGACGCGATCGCGACGATCGCCCGCGGCGGCACGGCCTTCGCCGCCGAGGCGCAGGCCGGGCTCGCCGCGCAGATCCAGGAGCGCGAGCGCAGCGGCGGCCCGCCGCAGCCTGACCGACCGCGAGCAGGAGGTGCTCGCGCTGGTCGCCCAGGGCTACTCGGCCCCCGACATCGGCAAGCACATCCACCTCTCGACCACGACCGTGAAGAGCCACCTGCACTCGCTCTACGAGAAGCTCGGCGTCTCCGACCGCGCCGCCGCCGTCGCCGAGGCGATGCGGCGCGGGATGCTCGACTAGTGGCCTCGAAGAGCGTCGAGGAGCTCGAGACCGAGAACGAGGCACTGCGCGCCGAGCTGGCCGAGCTGCGCGAGGAGCTCGACACGGCTCGCAAGCTGGTCTCCCAGGTGATGGACGCCGAGGACCAGGGCCGGCGGCGGATCGCGCAGCTGATCCACGACGACTCGCTGCAGACGCTGCTCGCCGCCAATCAGGAGCTGATCGAGGCGGCCCCGGGGCGCGCCCAGGTGCAGCGCGCGCACGAGGTCGTCGAGGCGACGATCGGGCGCCTGCGCGAGGCGATGATGGCCCTGCACCCGGTGACGCTCGAGCGCGGCGGCTTCGAGCAGGCGGTCGGCGCGGTCGCCCGCCAGGCTGGGCGCCAGGGCGGAGTTCGAGGTCACGGTCGAGCTCGACCCCGAGGCGATCGAATACGGCGACGAGCTGCTGCTCTCCGTCGCCCGCGAGCTGCTCACCAACGCCGCCCGCCACGCTGGCGCCGACGCGGTCTCGGTCGCGTCTGCGTCTGCTCGACGAGACGCTCGAGCTCGAGATCGTCGACGACGGCGGCGGGATCGGGCCGGGACGCCGCGACGAGGCGCTCGCCGAGGGCCACATCGGGCTCGCCTCGGTCAACGAGCGGGTGCGCGGCGGCGGGCGGCGACTTCGAGCTCGAGACCTCGCCCGCGGGGACGCGCGCGCTGGCGCGCCTGCCGGTCTAGCTATTCGGCGGGCGGCGGAGCGGGCTGCTCGCCAGTCGGCGGGTTGGCCGGCGGCGGGCCGGCCGGCGGAGTGCTGCCCTCCGGCGGCACGCCGTCAGTGGGCGGCGGGATGGCCTCGCCCGGCGGTGGCGCCTCGCTCGGGGGCGGCGATCGGCCGGTCGGCGCGGGCGTGGTGACGAGCGCGGACGAGTCCGTCTCGGTGACCAGCAACTCGCCGGCGCCGCCGCTGTCGTTGGCGCCGGAGTCGTCGTCGGCGCCCAGCTCCGCCGGGCGGCCCGACGACCGCGTCGCCGTCGTCGTAGGTCGCGGCCACGGTCTCGTCGCGGCGACGGCTTCCTGGGCGGGCGCCTCGGCGGGCGGGGGCGGCTCGATGGTCTCGGCGGGCGACTCGGCGGCCGGGGACGGCGCCACGCTCACCGTGGGCGCCTCGGCGCCGGACCGCGACGGCCTCGGCCTCGATGCCGCCGCTGCCTCGAGCGGGCGGTGGCGAGTACGCCGGCACAGCGGCCGCCCTCTTCGCGGGCTCGTTCGCCGGCGGCGTCGGAGTAGATGCTGCGGACCTCGACCGCGCCGGCCGT
The DNA here is from genome assembly GCA_963811505.1 of uncultured Solirubrobacterales bacterium. Taxonomy (GTDB): domain Bacteria; phylum Actinomycetota; class Thermoleophilia; order Solirubrobacterales; family 70-9; genus WHSW01. Next base: position 137,872 of record CAWERC010000006.1, read on the forward strand.
CAGCAGCGCCGCGGTCGCCGCGGTCGCCGCCGCCTTGGCGCCGATCGCGCCGGCGATCCCGCCGGCCGCAGCCGCTCCGCCGAGCGCCGCGCCGCTGCCGCCGCCGACGGCCGCGGCCCCGCCGGCTCCCGCTGCAAGTCCTCCGGCGCCCGCGGCCGCGCCGCCGATCCCGGCCGCGGCACCGGCGCCCCCGGCGCCCGCGCCACCGGCGACGGCCGTGCCGCCGGCGATCCCGCTGCTGCCCGCCGCCGAGCCGCTGCCGGCGGCCGTTCCGGACCCGCCCCAGCCGAACTTGGCGACCAGCGCCTTCAAGATCAGCGCGAGCGGCCCGATCGGGGCGATCGCGGCCAGCGCCTTGGTGTTCGAGCGCAGCTGGCCGCGGAACTCGGCGCACGGCTCGCACCGCTTCAGGTGATGGCGGACCGGGCCCGACGCCTTGCGCAGGCCCTCGGCGGCCTCGGCGAGCTCGAGCTGGACCTCGCCGCAGGTGAGCTGGCGCGAGTGCGTCGCCTCGGCGAGCGACATCCGCGCCCGGACGAGCAGCGACTTGACCGCCGGGATCGTCGTGTCCATCGTCTCGGCGATCTCCTCGTAGGAGAGCGCCTCGATCTCGCGCAGCAGCAGGGCCGTGCGCTGGGTCTCGGGAAGCTCATGGACGTCGTCGACCAGGTTGCGGAAGTCCTCGCGCCTCTGGACCGTGTCGGCGGTGGTGACGCCGTTCTCGCCGACCATGATGTCCATCGAGTCCTGTCCCTCGGGGACGGGGCGGCGCAGGTGGTTGAGGCAGCGGTTGCGGGAGATCCGGTAGAGCCACGGGCGGACGTTGATGTGGCGCTCGTCGGCGAGCATCGCCGCGTGCGCCTTCACGAAGACCTCCTGGAGCACGTCCTCGGCGTCCTCGGTCGAGCGCAGCATGTGGCGGCAGAAGGCGAGCAGCCGCGAGTGGTAGCGCTCGAAGAGGACCTCGAAGGCGTGGTCGTGACCGTCGCGGATCAGGGCGACGAGGCGCTCGTCCCCGGCCAGCTTGAGCAGCGGCGATCGCCGGCCGAGAATGCCGACGCGACTACTGGCAGGTGTAAGGGTCGAGGCCTCCATGAGCAGCGCTCTGCGTACCCACCCCTTGAGAACACCGTAACAGGGGGGTTGTTGCGCTTCCAGGGAATTCTCGTGAATTCACATGAAGCGCAGCTAAGGAGTGCCCGGGGCGGGACTCGAACCCGCAACGCCCCGAGGGGCAGCGGCTTTTAAGACCGCGGTCTTTACCAGTTTGACTACCCGGGCCTGCCGATCGTAGCTTTAGACTCCGCCGCGATGGGAGAGGCAGAGGGGCCTGACGAGGAACTGCGATTGCTCGCGCACGAGCTTCGCAACACACTCTTCGCCACCGACATGCTGCTCGAGCGCGCGCTGGAGGCCGACGAGCTCGGCACGGACTGGAAGGCGGACGTCACCCGCGCCCGCGACGGGGTCAAGGAGACCCTCGCCGTGATCAAGCGCCGCACCGGCCACTAGGCCGCGGCGACCATTCGCGCCATCAGCTCGACCGCCTGGCCGCGCGTCAGGTCCTGCCCGCGGACCAGAGAGCTCCAGGTCGCGAAGCCGAGCGCGTGACCGATTGCGGCTCTGACCGCCTTGCGGCGCGGACGGCCCTTGAGCAGCAGGTCGGCGATCGCCTCCATCACCATCTCTCGCACCTCGAGCTTCGCGGCGATAGCGGGGACGCGCGTCGCGTCGCGGTAGAGCTTCTCGACCATCACCTCGGTGCCCTCGTACCACCCGTACAGCTCGTCGAGGGCGGTGCGCAGGCGTTCGTCCGGATCAGCGATGTCGGCCCAGGGGGTGGGGTCCGGGGGAGTGTTGAGCGAGAGCCAGTGGGCGCTGCACGCGTCGATCAGGGCCTCGTCGTCCGGGAAGTGGCGGTAGACCGTGGCGCGCTGGACTCCGGCCCGCTCTGCGATCCCGCTCACGGTCGTCCGCGCTGGCCCGACCAGCTCGTGCAGCTCCATCGTCGCCTCTGTGATCCGGCGGCGCGTCTCCCCCTCGGACTCGGCTCGCTTGCGCTTCTTATATTCGCGAGACATATCTGTTCAATCAATCTTGACAGATCCGGCGGCGGTGTGGTAGTTTCGCTGAACATCGCTGTTCAACGGAAAGGAATCGCAAGATGGAAGCCGCTCAGCTCACCCGATTCGATGCCTCGCAGGGACCGCGCAAGGTCGGCCCGGAGGACGGGAAGTATGTCCAGCTCCCCGGGGTCGGCGTCCGGTTCATGGTCTGGGGCGAGGAGGCCGGAGGCGGCTTCTCGCTGGTCGAGCACCCGATCCCGCCGCGGTCGCTGTGCGCGCCGCTGCACAAGCACTCCAAGGAGGACGAGTACTCCTACGTGCTCACGGGCCGGATGGGCGCCCTGCTCGGCGACGACGTCGTCTACGCGGAGCCGGGTGACCTCGTCTTCAAGCCGCGTGAGCAGTGGCACACCTTCTGGAACGCCGGGGACGAGGAGTGCCGGATCCTGGAGATCATCGCGCCGGCCGGCTTTGAGCACTTCTTCCGCGAGATGGGCGAGCTGGTCGGCTACCCGGACCCGGACGTCGCGGCGGACCTCTCCAACCGCTACGGCATCGAGTTCGACTTCGAGAGCATGCCCCGCCTGCTCGAGGAGCACGGGCTGGTGATCCCGTTCGCTCCGGAGCCCTAGAGCTGGACGAAGACCGACTTGGTCTCGAGGTAGGCGTCGAGGTTGTGGTGGCCCTTTTCGCGCCCGATGCCTGAGGCCTTGTAGCCACCGAAGGGCGCCGCGGGGTCACCGGCGCCCCAGGTGTTGATGTAGACGGAGCCGGCCTTCAGCAGCGCCGCCAGCTTGTGGGCGTTCGACACGTCGCGCGTCCACAGGCCGGCGGCCAGGCCGTACTCGGTGTCGTTGGCGCGGCGGGCGACCTCCTCGAGGTCCTCGAAGGGCTGGGCCACCAGGACCGGTCCGAAGATCTCCTCGCGGGCGATCTTCATCTCGTCGCTTACGCCCGTGAACAGGGTCGGGTTGACGAAGTAGCCGCCGTCGCCGTTTGACGGCCGCCCACCGACGACCGCCTCGGCGCCCTCCTCCAGGCCCGAGTCGATGTAGCCGGTGACGCGGGCGAACTGCTCGTCGGAGACCAGCGGGCCGAACTCCGAGTCGGGGTCGAGGCCCGGGCCGACCTTCGCCTGCGAGGCGAAGTCGCTCAGGCCGGAGACCACCTCGTCGAAGACCTCCTGGTGGACGAGCAGGCGCGAGGCGGCGTTGCACGCCTGCCCTGAGTTGAAGTAGATGCCGAGGAAGGAGCCCTTGACCGCCGCCTTCAGGTCGGCGTCGGGGAGGATGATGTTCGGGCTCTTGCCGCCGAGCTCGAGCGTCACGCGCTTGAGCGCCTTGCCGCACTTGGCGCCGATCTCGCGGCCGACCGCAGTTGAGCCGGTGAACGCCACCTTGTCGACGCCCGGATGGTCGACCAGGGCAGCGCCGGTGTCGCCGTCGCCGGTGAGCACGTTCAGCGTGCCCTCCGGGAACCCCGCCTCGAGCGCCAGCTCGCCCAGGCGCAGCCCGGTCAGCGGCGTCTGCTCGGCCGGCTTGAGGATGATCGGGCAGCCCGCGGCGAGCGCGGGGGAGATCTTCCACACCGACATCAGCAGCGGGAAGTTCCACGGGACGATCTGGGCGCAGACGCCGACGGGCTCGCGCAGCGTGTAGCAGAGTAGGTCGCGGCCGGAGACCGGGATCGTCTCGCCCTCGATCTTCGTCGGCCAGCCCGCGTAGTAGCGCAGGTGGGCGACCGAGGCGGCAACGTCGGTCTTGGCGGCGGAGAGCGGCTTGCCGTTGTCGAGCGACTCGAGCTCCGCGAGCTCGTCGCCGTTGGCCTTGATCAGGTCGGCCAGCGCGTACATCAGCCCGGCGCGCTTCGACGGCGAGACCTTGCGCAGGGGACCCTCGAGCGCGCCGCGCGCGGCCTTCACCGCCCGGTCGACATCCTCGGATCCGGCCTGCGCGACCGCGCAGATCGGCTCGCCGGTCGCCGGGTCGATCGTCTCGAACGTGGCGCCGTCGGTCGCCTCGAGGCGCTCGTCGCCGATCAGCAGGCGCTTGGGCGAGTCGGCGACGAACTCGCGCGCTGCCTCGGAGGAGAGCTGCTCAGCGGTGGCCGTGGCCATCGCCGTGATCCTAGCTGGCGGGCGGTCGGCCGCTCAGCAGGCGGGCTCGGAGGCGGCTGCCGCCTCCTGGGCGGCGACCGCGGCCTGGTACTCGGACATCTGCTGCTCGTAGGTGACCCGCTCCTGGTCGTCGGGGATGCCGTCGGCGTCCTCGTCGGGGTTGTTCGGGTCGAGTGTCGGCGGGCGGCTCCACCGGCGGGGTCGGCGGCGCGGCCGGCGGCTCCGTCGGCGTCGTGCAGGTCGGGGCGGGGGTGGCGGTGGACGTGCCGACGTCGGTGGTCGGGCTGCCCTCGGCCCCCTCGTTGTCCGGCGCCTCCGCCGGGTCGCGGCCGGTCACGCCGGTGTCGACGTTCTCCGCCTCCTCGGTCTCGCGCTGGTCGCGGTCGGTGTCCTCCTCGTCCCCGTGGTCGGGAGCGCGCGAGTAGCCGGTGGCGATCACCTCGCCCCTGCCGTCCTTGTCGTCGGGTGTCTCGGGCTCGCCGTAGGCGGTGATCTTGACGCTGTAGTTGCCGGCGCCCACGTAGGGGACCCACAGCGACGTGCCGCCGGGGCCGACGCTGCCGTAGTCGATCACCGAGCCGTCGGCGCGGGTGACCGTCGCCGAGTAGCTGTCGGCGTTTTCGATCGAGTTGAACGAGACGTCGAGCTTGCAGACGATGCCGTCGTCGAGGACGCCGCAGGAGTCGAGCGAGGCGGAGACCGAGATCGCCGCAGGGGTCACGGTCGCCGTGAGCTGGTTGTACGCATCATCTGAGATCGCGTAGGCCGGGGCGGCCAGCGCGAGCAACGTCAGCAGCACGACTCGTCTCCTTCCGACCATAACCCTATCCCTCCAGTTCGGGCGTCAAAGATCCGGTGATCAGCTCGACGCCGTCGGCGGTCTCCGTCGCAGCGTCCGGCTGGACGGAGGTCGCCAGGTAGTAGCGGTAGGGACCCGCGACCCGCAGGGTCGCCTCGTAGGTCGGCTGGCCCGCCGGCGCGTCGGCGGCGAGCGTGACGACGCTGCTCTCCGGGGTCGGCCCCGGGACCCGCTCGACGATCCGCGCCGAGCCCGCCAGCGTCTCCAGCTGCGCGAGCGACTGCTTGACGAAGGTCGGGAACTCGAGTTTCGGGTCCTGGGTGATCCACAGGGTGGCGTCGGCGCCGCCGTCGGCCGCGACCGCCGCGAACGTCGCGCCGGCAGGCGGATCGACCCGCTCCCAGCCCTCGGGCAGGGCGAGCGAGAACGAGGACTCGTGCACGAACTTGGTCTTCTTCGACCCCTGTCCCTGCGCGGCGGCGGGCTCGTCGTTGGAGTCGGCGGGCGCGGCGGGCTCCGTCGGGCTCGCGGCCTGCTCGGCCGGCGGGGGCGGGGCGACCGGCGCCGGCTGCGAGTCCGAGTCGCGCAGCAGCAGCAGCCCGGCGACGACCAGGATCGCCGCGATCGGGATGCTCAGCAGCCTCCAGGTCCGGCTGTCGGGCTCGATCCTGGGGATCGAGACCTTCGGGAGGGCGAGCGTGGGCCGCGAGACCTTCGGCTGCGAGGCCTTCGGGGGCGAGGCCTTCGGGCGCGACAGCTTGGGCAGCGAGACCTTCGGCAGGGCGATCTTGGGCGCCGAGAGCTTCGGCTTCGAGAGCTTCGGCTTGGCGACCTTCGGCTTGGCGAGCTTCGGCTTCGCGGGCTTGGCGCGGCGCGGCTTCGGCGCCCGGGTCAGCGCCTCGACGGCGCGGGCCTCCATCGCCTCCGGCTGCGCCTCCAGGTTCGCCGGCGCGGGCGCGGGCGCGGGCTCCGGGGCGGGCTCGGGCTCGGGCGCCGGCGCATAGGCCGTGCCGTTCAGGCGCAGCTCGATCTCCTCGACCCGCTGCGCCTCGAAGGCGGAGGCGCAGCCGGCGCAGTGGAAGCGACGCACGGCGCGCGCGGGGAGCGTGCCGGGCAGGCGCACACGCGTGGAGGCGCCGCAGGCGTCGTGGTGCGCGTCGACGACGCGCACCGCTTCGTCTGCAGGGGGCTCTGGAAGCCCCCCGTTCAAGGCGTTCTCAGGCAGCACCAACCGGCTCACACGTACCTCATCGCCCAGCGTAGGAAAGACCTTTAGGCGTCGATACCCCGGGACCTGCTCACGCACGCCAGATCACAGAACGAAACGCGACGCCGTGGGAAGATTTGGGTATGGCCGTCGGAGCGATGACGTTCTTCTACAGGCGGCTGGGCGCGCGCTATCCGCTCGCCTTCATGGCCGTCGAGCTGCAGACGGCCCTGTTCATCGTCGCCGGCACGCTGGCGCTGTTCAGCTTCTACTTCGAGGCCGACACGCACGAGTACATGACCGTGCTCTGGATCGCGCTCGCGCTCACCGAGGCCGCGATCGTCCTCTCGGTGCTGCGGATCAGGTCGCAGATCGGCCCGATCCGCGAATGGCTCGAGGGCAACCGCGACGAAGCGGCGACGAAGGAGGCCTGGTCGGCGGCGATCAACCTGCCGGTCCTGCTGCTGAAGCGCGACCTGCCGATCCCGGTCCTGGTCAGCGTGCTGCCGATCTGCATCGTCTCCGTGATCGTCCTCGACCTGCCGGCGCTGGCGATCTTCCCGCTGCTCGCGGGCTCGGCGGTGGCGATGGGCTACTCAGCGATCCTCCACTACCTGACGTGGAGGCGGGGATGCGCCCGGTCCTGCTCGACATCAACTCCAGCCTCTCCCCGGCGAACCGCAAGGACTTCTGGGCGGTCTCGCTGCGCACCCGGCTGCATGGTCGCGCTGCCGCTGATCAACCTGATCACCGGCCTGGTCGTCGCCGCGCTCACCTCCGAGGGAGCGGGGGGCGGTACGGGCCTCGGCCTCGACGTGCTCGTCGCGCTGCTCGTCTCCACGACGATCTCGCTCGAGCTCACGGTGATGCTCTCGAAATCGATCCTGCGCCCGATCGACGACCTCAAGCGCGCGGTCGACCGGATCAACGCCGGCGACTTCGACGTCTCGGTCCCCGTGACCACCGGCGACGAGCTCGGTGAGCTCGCGGCGAGCTTCAACGAGATGGTCGCCGGGCTCGCCGAGCGCGAGCGCCTGCGCGAGGCCTTCGGCACCTACCTCGACCGCGAGGTCGCCGAATACATCCTCTCCGACGGGTTCACGGAGGAGGGGGTCGAGATCGAGGTCTCGGTCCTCTTCTGCGACGTTCGCGACTTCACCGAGTTCGCCTCCAACGCGACCCCGACCGAGGTCGTCGCGGCGCTCAACGGGCTGTTCGAGGTGATCGTCCCGATCATCGCCGAGCACGGCGGCCACATCGACAAGTTCGAGGGCGACGGCCTGCTCGCCGTCTTCGGCGCCCCCGAGCCGTTCCCCGACCACGCCGACCGCGCCGTGCACGCCGCCTGCAAGATCGGCGGCGCGATCAACGAGCGCGGTGAGGCCGGCGAGCTGCGCATCGGGGTCGGGGTCAACACCGGGACCGTGGTGGCCGGCGCGATCGGCGGCGCCGGGCGGCTCAACTTCTCTGTGATCGGCGGCGCGGTCAACATCGCCCACCGGGTGGAGGCGCATACGCGCGAGACCGACGACAACATCCTGATCACGACCGAGACTTGGAAGCGCCTCTCGCACGCGTTCGAGGCCGAGAGCCGCGGCAAGGCCGAGCTCAAGGGGATCGCCGAGCCGATGGCGCTCTACGCGCCGAAGGTCGCCGGCGAGCCGGAGCCGGTCGGCGTCTCCTCCGACGGCGACCGCGATCGCGACACCGACGCCGAGATCCCGCTCAGCGCCTTCGCCCGCCGCCTGCGCCGCGCCACCCGCCCGCGTGCGCGACGCTGATTCGGGTACAAAGCCAGGTGCAGGGATCGCTCGAGAGGAGAGAGAGATGAAGCGTGTCGTCGTCCTGGCCATCAGCGCCGTCCTCGTCTGCCTGCTCGCCGCGCCCGCCGTCCAGGCGGCCAAGAAGGGCGGGCTGGAGGCGACGATCACCCGCCAGAAGCAGGGGATCCCGACGATCGAGGCCAAGAGCTTCAAGTCCCTCGGCTTCGGGTACGGCTACGCGCTCGCCGAGGACGAGATCTGCACCCTGGCCGACACGTACCTGACCTCCCAGGCGAAGCGCTCGCAGTACTTCGGCCCCGACGCGGAGTCTCCGGAGGGCTTCGACAACCTCGACTCCGACATCTTCTACCAGCGGATCATCGACCAGGGCACGGTCGAGGCGCTGGTCAAGCTCGACGGCCCGCAGGCGCTCAAGCCCGAGGTCAAGAAGGCGGTCAAGGGCTACGTCAAGGGCTACAACCACTTCATCGCCAAGAGGGGCGACAAGATCTCGGACCCGGCCTGCGCGGGACAGCCGTGGGTGCAGCCGATCAGCAAGATCGACGCCTACCGGCGCTTCTACGAGCTCGCGCTGTACGCCAGCCAGGGCGTCGCGATCGACGGGATCGCCAACGCGGCGCCGCCCGGCGGCAACCCGCGCCCGGCCCGTGACGCCGAGCCGACCGCCTCGCCGCAGGAGCTCGACGACCTCGCCGCGGCGTTCGACTTCTCCGACACCGGCTCGAACGGCTGGGGCCTGGGCAAGGAGGTCACGAAGAAGGGCAGCGGGATCGTGCTCGCCAACCCGCACTTCCCCTGGCAGGGGCCGCGGCGCTTCTACCAGTCGCACCTTGTGATCCCCGGCGAGATCGACGTCTCCGGCGCCAGCCTGCTCGGCTCGCCCGTGATCAACATCGGCCACAACGAGACCCTCGCCTGGACGCACACGGTCTCCACCGCGTTCCGGTTCACGCCGTTCCAGCTCGACCTCAAGCCGGGCGACCCGACCACCTACCTGGTCGACGGCCAGGAGGTGCCGATGGAACAGCAGCAGGTGACGGTGCAGGTCAAGCAGCCCGACGGCACGCTCGCGCCGGTGACCCGGACCCTGCACTCGACTCGGTACGGGCCGGTGACCGAGCGGATCTCGGGCCAGAACCTGTTCGGCTGGACGAACCAGACCGCGTTCGCGATGTTCGACGCCAACGCCGACAACTTCCGCCTGCTCAACCACTTCTTCGAGACCAACCTGGCGAAATCGACGAACAAGCTCCTGAAGATCCTCCGCAAGTACCAGGGGATCCCGTGGGTGAACACGATCGCCGCCGACTCGAAGGGAAAGACCCTCTATGCGGACATCGGCGCGGTCCCGAACGTGCCCAACGCGAAGGTGGTGACCTGCTCGTCCGCGCTCGGGCAGGTGACCTTCCCCGCCGCCGGCCTGCCGGTGCTCGACGGCTCGCGCTCCGAGTGCGCGCTGACCACCGACGCCGACGCGCGCGCCGAGGGGCTGATGGGCGTCTCGCAGATGCCGTTCCTCAAGCGCAACGACTACGTCGCCAACGGCAACGACTCCTACTGGCTGACCAACCCCGAGCAGCCGCTCGAGGGCTTCGCGCGGATCATCGGCAACGAGCGCACGGCGCGCTCACTGCGGACCCGCGTCGGCCTGCTGATGATCGGGTCCCGGCTCGCCGGCACCGACGGCCGGGCGGGCAACGAGTTCACGCGCAAGAACGTGCAGGAGCTCGTGTTCGAGAACCGGCACTACGCGGGCGAGCTGTGGCGCGACACGCTGGTCCAGTACTGCAACGACAACGCGGTGGTGATGGGCCCGAACGGGCCGGTCAACGTCAGCGCCGCCTGTCCGGTGCTCGCGGCCTGGGACCTGCACGTCAACCTCGACAGCGTCGGGGCGCTGCTGTTCACGCGGTTCATGGATCGCTTCGGCGCCGCGCAGGGACGCTTTGCGACGCCGTTCGACGTCAACAACCCCGTGCTCACGCCCAACGGGCTCGACACCGCCGGCAACCAGGCGGCGCTGGAGGAGGCGCTGGGCGGTGCCGTCGAGGACCTGCGGGCGGCGAACATCCCGCTCGACGCGCCCTACGGCCAGTTCCACTTCGAGCCGCGTGGCGGGGAGCTGATCTCGATCCACGGCGGCGAGGGCGGACAGGGCGTGTTCAACGCGATCGCCGACCGCTTCACCCCCGGGGTCGGCTACAACGACATCACCGCGGGCTCGAGCTTCGTGATGGTCACCGAGTTCGACAAGAACTGCCCCAACGACCGCTCGATCCTCACCTACTCGCTGTCGGACAACCCGAACTCCAAGCACTTCGCCGACCAGACGCGGATGTTCTCCCGGAAGAAGTGGGTCGATCCGCCGTTCTGCGCGAACGAGGTCGAGGAGACCGCGAAGAGCGTCAAGGTGGTGCACGGGAAGTAGGGCGAACCTGAGAGGGTGCGGGCGTCTTGATCCGCATCCTCTCCGCGCTCTCGATCGCCTGCATCGCCGGGGCGATCGCGCTCGTCGTCTTCGGCGAGGACCAGAACACGCCGCTGGTCGTCGTGCTGGTGCTGGCGGCGTTCGGGATCACGAGCCTGCTCGCGATCCGCGCCGGCTATCTGAAGGCGCGCTCGATCGTCTCCGACGCGAGCGCGTTCGTCCGCGGCGACGTCCAGCACGCGCGCCTGATCCGCGTCGGCGACCCGAAGGGGATCTTCTGGCCGAAGTCGACGCTCGAGCTCGAGCTCGAGGGCGAGGACGGCAATACCCATCGGTTCGAGCGTGACGTCCCGGTGCCGTTCTTCATCGCCTGGAGCCATCGGCTCGGCAAGCGCTTCAACCTGCCGCTGATGCGGACCGACCTCAGCCAGCTGATGGCGTTCGAGCTGCGGCGCGAGGGGATGGACGTCAGCGTGGGGCGGGGTGGCGCGCCGGAGTCACCGGTCTGAGATATTTCCCCTGATGAGACGGCTGGGGGTATTCGCGCTGGCGCTCACGTGCCCGGCGCTGATCGCCGCGGCGCCGGCGGGCGCTGCCAAGGCGAAGTTCAGCGCGCACGGGTCGGTCGAGCAGGTCTACGTCACCGACGCGAAGAAGGGCAAGGCCTACGACCTCGTCGACGCCGACGGCGACCTGGTGCAGACCAAGGAGGCGAGCAAGCTCGGCGGGATCATCTTCCGCAAGCTCGAGCCCGGCGACGGCTATCGCGTCCAGCGCGGCTCGAAGTCGTCCAAGCCCGTGACGGTGATGTCGAAGCGGTCCCGCCCGCCGGACACGAAGGTCTACGACCAGGAGATTCCGCAGAGTGGCTACGGCTACCTGGAGACCCGCGACGGGACGAAGCTGGCGATCAACGTCCACCTTCCCCAGGGGGTGTCGCCCGGCACCGAGGTGCCGACGCTGATCGAGTACTCCGGCTACGGCTACGCGGACCCGGGGGGTTTCGAGGGCACACCGCCCGGGATCGCGGCGGGCGGCGAGAGCTCGATCGCCGTCGTCGGCCAGCTGCTCGGCTTCGCGGTCGTCGACGTCAACATGCGCGGCACCGGCTGCTCCGGCGGCGCGTTCGACTTCTTCGAGCCGCTGCAGGGCCTCGACGGCTACGACGTGATCGAGACCGTCTCGCGCCAGCCCTGGGTCAAGAACGGCAAGGTCGGGATGATGGGGATCTCCTACGGCGGGATCAGCCAGCTGTTCGTCGCCCAGACGCGCCCGCCCCACCTCTCGGCGATCACGCCGCTCTCGCTGATCGACCAGGTGCAGACCACGCTGTATCCGGGCGGGAGTCTCAACACCGGCTTCGCGTACGCCTGGGCGAAGGACCGCAAGGAGGACGCCAAGGCGGCCACCGCCGAGGACGGCCAGCCCTGGGCCTACGAGCAGATCCAGGCCGGCGATGAGATCTGCAAGAAGAACCAGGAGCTGCATCCGGAGGCGCCGGCCCTGCTCAAGAAGGTCAAGCGCAACGACACGTACAGGCCGCGCGTGGCCGATCCGCTCTCGCCGATCACCTTCGTGCACAAGATCAACGTCCCGACCTTCGTCGCCTGCCAGTGGGAGGACGAGCAGACCGGCGGCCACTGCCCGACGCTCGCCACGCGCTTCACCGGCACCGACAAGAAGTGGTTCACGTTCACGAACGGCGTGCATGCCGACTCGCTCGACCCGTCGACGGCCCAGAAATGGATCGACTTCTTGGACCTCTATGTCGCGGAGCAGAAACCCGCGCCGAGACCGGTCGTGATCGCCGGCGGGACGGCGCTCTACACCGCGCTCTTCTCGACGCCCGGCGTGACCATGCCGGCCGACCCGATCCAGGCGGAGCCCACCTATGACTCGGCCAAGGCGGCCTTCGAGGCGCTGCCGCAGGTGCGCGTCCTCTACGACAACGGGGCGGGCGGCAGCCAGCCGGGCCAGCCGGTCGAGGCGTTCGAGCGCGGCTACTCGAGCCTCCCGGTCAAGGGCACCAAGGCCCTGAAGCTCTACCTGGGGCACGGGGGGACGCTGAGCGGCGGCAAGTCCAATGACCGCGCCGGCAAGGGCGGCCTGGCGCGCGGCGAGGCCGACTCGTTCAAGTGGGACGACGACGCTCGTCCGCCGACGAACTTCCCGCTCGACGGCGACACCGGCGGTAGCACCGCGGGCAGCCTGTGGAGCGCCAGCCCGAACTACCAGTGGTCGCAGAACCCGAAGGGCACCGCCCTCTCCTACATCACCCAGCCGCTGACCCAGGACACGACCGTCCTCGGCGCCGGCCGCCTGGACACCTGGATCCGATCCTCGGCGCCCGACGCCGACATTCAGGTGACCGTCACCGAGGTCCGGCCCGACGGCAAGGAGACCTTCGTGCAGGGCGGGTGGGTGCGCGGCAGCATGCGCAAGCTCGACCGCAAGAAGAGCACGCGCTTCGGGCCCGTCCTGAGCCTGCGCAAGCGCGACATCGAGCCGCTGCCCTCCGACGAGTTCACCAAGCTGACCGTACCGCTCTACTACCAGGGCCACGTGTACCGGGCCGGCTCGCAGATCCGAATCATCATCAGCGCGATCGGCGGCGACCAGCCGATCTGGGCGTTCGACAAGGCCGTTCCCAAGCGCGGCAAGCCGACGATCGACCTCGCCCACTCGGTGGACTACCCGTCGAGCCTGCTGCTGCCGACCGTCGATCAGGGCATCCCGGCCCCGACCGGCCTCCCGCCCTGCCCGGGCCTGCGCGGCGAGCCCTGCCGCGACTACGTCCCGCTCAAGAACAAGCGCGCAAAGCGCAACTAACCGCGCCGCCCGGCGCGCGTAACCGTCACGCGGCGCGGTTCCGCGGAACCGCGAGCGAGAGCGCGGGCCTACCAAGTCCGCCGCTACCGATTCTTCCGAAGTCGATTCGAAGAAATCGGTAGTTCCCCGAAGAGGTACCCCACGCGGCGATTCACTGCACGACACGGAAGCGGGTGTATCTGATCCAGTGCCGAAATAGAGTGCCGCCGCCCCCAGCGGGTAGACGGACCGAATCAAGAAGCTCCGCTACCTGAATCCGTTCTTCATCCGCGACGCGGTTCGGACCATCCGCCGGGTCCTGGGCGCCGACCCGCGCCTGGTCCGCGTCGTCGCCGTCGGCCACCCGTCGGGCTGGATCCTGCCGACCTCCACTATCGAGATCGAGGTCGAGGGCAGCAACGGGCGCAAGGAGCGCTTCTGTCCCGAGGTGCCGGTGCCATGGCCCTACGCCTGGGCCTGGCGGATCGCCCACCGGCTCGGGGTGCCGATCGTCCGCGACGTCGAGCCCGAGAGCCTCGGCTTCCAGCTGCCGGTCCCCGGCCGGCGCCGCTAGGCGGGCTTCGCCGTCATCGCCCAGAGCGCGATCACGTAGGCGATCAGCAGCAGCGCGACGAGCACCGTCGTCAACCGGATCCCGCCGGTCCCGCCGATGTCGTCGGGGGTGGCCTCGCCGACGCCGGCCGGACGACCGCGGGAGGCGATGCCGGACACGATCGTCGCGATGATCAGCAGCAGCAGGCCGCCGTCGCCGATCGCGAACCCGATCCCGATCCAGTCGGGGTCCGTCTCGAGGTCGTCGAGGTGCTCCTCGACGTAGAGCCACTGCGCGGCGACCCGCATCACGAGGAAGCCGGGGATCGCGGCCCACAGCAGCGCGCGGAAGCCGGCGCGCAGCGACTCCGGCGAGCGCCCGCGCCATGCCCCGGCCAGGTAGGCGAGCGCGAGCACGAGCCCGCCGACCGCGACCATCGCTCCGAGGATGTGCAGGAAGAGCGGCAGGCTCCAGTCGTCGGGCCTGATCGTCGCCAGCGCGTCCACCTCAGGCCCCCGGCTTCCAGACCATGTCGGCGAGCAGCGCGACGATCAGAGCGGCGCGTATCCAGTGCCAGCGGATGCTTGTGGCTGTGGGCAGCGCCGTGCCGCCGGCGGTCAGTGCGGCGTGCGAGCGCCGGCCGGTCTCGGCGGCGGCCGCCCAGAGCACGATCGCGGCGATGATCCAGCCGTCCCAGATCTCATAGCCGTCGAGATAGAGCGCCAGCCAGACGCCGAAGATCAGGGTCCCGATGCCGCCGATCCCGTCGAGGACCTGGGCGGTGGTCACGGCGCCGGTCGGGGCCGGGCCGCCGAACGCGAACGACGAGTACATGACCACCATCGCGCCGAGCGCGAAGGCCGAGAGCAGGTGGACGAAGAGCAGGAAGTCGTACACGCCGCGAGTCGCCCGGGCTCAGGCCCCGTACTTGAACTTCGCCCGCTGGATCACGTCCGCCTTCTCGCGGCGGCACTTGACCGCCCAGAGCTCGTCGCCGCGCTGGTCCTCGTTGCAGCTCCAGCGCCGGAAGCCGTCGTCGTTTCCGCCCGCCTCGAAGACGTAGTGGTCGGCGAGCGCTCGCGCCCCCTTGCACTTCACGAACTTGGCGCGCAGGTCGTACCAGCCGGATCCCTGGACCTGGCCGTCGCCGCACTGCTCGAAGCTGCCGGCCGATGCGGTTGGGGCGCCGGCGAGCGGGAGCGCGGCGATCAGCAGGGCGGGGAGGAGGAGCTTTGGTCTGCGCATGGCGCGAACCTACCGGTTCGGCCGGTTGCGAGAATCGAACGGTGCTCCGGACGCTGCTGATCGTCCTCGCGGTGGCTCTGGCCGTCTACGCCGTCCTCGTCCTGGTGCTGATCGTCGCCGGGCGTCGCGAGCAGGCCCGGGCGCTGGCAGGCTTCATCCCCGACTGCATCGTGCTCTTCAAGCGGCTGCTCGAGGACCCGGAGATCCCGCGCCGGCGCAAGATCGCGCTGGGGGCGACCGTCGCCTACCTGGCGGTCCCGATCGACCTCGTTCCCGACTTCCTGCCGGGGATCGGCCACCTCGACGACGCGATCATCGTCGCCCTCGTGCTCCGCTACGTCCTGCGCGGCGGCGGGCCCGAGACGATCCGCCGCCACTGGCCGGGCCCGCCGGGGTCGGCCGACCTGATCGTGCGCGCCGCGGGCGGCAGGTGAGCATCCGCTGGTAGGCGCCGCGGGCCACGGGTAGGTACGTGGTTCAGGCAACGAAAGGCGAGGATGAGCGGAACAGAATCCGACGAGAAGACCATGGGGGGACTGGCGGGCAGGGTCGCCGGCAAGGCCAAGGAGCTGGCCGGCGAGCTGACCGACAACGAGAAGCTGGCGCGCGAGGGGCGCCTGCAGCAGGCGCGCAGCGAGGCGGCCGAGGAGGCCCATGAGGAGCAGCGCGAGGCGCAGCTCGCCGACCACGCGGCGACGATCGAGGAGGAGAAGGCCGAGACCGCCGCCGAGCGCGAGCGGCTCGAGGCCGAGCTCGAGACCGAGCGGCGCGAGCAGCAGGCCGAGGCCGACCGCGAGGAGACCGAGCAGGAAGCGGTCGAGGAGGCCGCCGAGGCGATCAAGCAGGCCGAGGGCGAGCGCGCCGCCGCGCACGCCGAGGCGGACGAGCTCGAGCGGCACGAAGCGAAGGAGTGACGATGGACTTGCTGACGATTCCCAGAACCGCCATCGGCGGCGCTCTGAAGATCGCTCGCCTGCCGGTCGACGCCGCCGGCAGGGTGCTCGGCTCGGGCTCGCCGTCCGAGCGACTGCGCGAGCGGGCCGACGAGGAGGCCGACCGCAAGCGCGAGGAGGCGCGGGCGCGGCGCGAGCAGGAGCGGGCGCAGGCCGCCAAGGAGGAGAAGCGGCGCAAGCAGCGCGCGCAGAAGGACAGGGCGAAGGCCGAGGAGAAGGTCGACGAGCAGGCTAAGGACGACCGCGTCGAAGTGCTCGAGGCGAAGACGGAGGCGCTCGAGGAGAAGGAGGAGGCGCTCGCTGCTACCAGCGAGGCGCAGCGCCTGAAGGACGCGACCGACCGCGCGAAGGACGAGCGAAAGCGCCAGGCGGCCCGCTAGCGGCGGGTCGCCCTACTGGACGTTCGTATGAGGGGGTTCTTGCAGGGTTGAAATAGGGGTTGGCCCGGGTCGATGATCCAGTGCCATGGACGATCTCGCGCAATACAGCCCCCTGCGGCGCCCGCGACGGTTCGAGGAATCCGAGCCGTTCCGGTTCACGACCCCGATCGTCTTCAGGCTCGCGCCGCCCGCCGAGCTCGCCCGCGACCGGCGCGGCCCTCACCCGGCCAACTGGCGCCGCCACCTGGCCGGCCACGGCGTCTAGGCCTGGGTTCCGGCCTTAGTCCGACCCGACCCGCTCGAGCACGACGACCGGGATCTCGCGGTCGGTCATCTCCTGGTAGCGGTCGTAGTACGGCCAGTGGCCGACCATCGTCCGCCACATCTCCGGCTTCTCGTCGGGCGTTGCGACCCGCGCCCGGGCCCTGAACTTCTCGCCCCAGATCTGGACGTCCACCTCGGGATCGGCCTCGAGGTTGAGGAACCACGGCGGGTGCGTGGGGGCGCCGCCGTTGGAGGCGACCAGCAGCACGTCGTCGCCGCTGCGGCCGTAGATCAGGGGCGTCGTGCGCTCCTGGCCGCTCTTGCGCCCGGTCGTCGTCAGCAGCAGGACCGGCGCGCCCTCGATCCAGTCATGGCCCTCCTCGCCGTCGGTGGCGCGGTAGCGCTCGACGTGGTATTCGCCGAAGAGGGGCTGGTCGTCGTTCACGCGGCCCGGACTCTATGCGGTCGGGGCGATTCGTCCCCGCCGGCGCCTAGCCTGGCCGGCGTGATTCGCGCGCTGCTCTCGCCGGCCCTCGTCGCCGGCCTGCTCGTCGTCCCGGCCGGGGCCTCGGCGGACGCGAGGTTCTGGGTCTCTCCGCGTGGCTCCGACGCCAACCCCGGTACCAAGGCCGCTCCGTTCGCGAGCCTGCAGCGAGCCCAGCGGGCCGTTCGCCCGTCGCTCGAGCGGCACGCGGACGCCGATGTCCAGGTGATCCTGCGCGGCGGGACCTACCGTCTGGAGAAGCCGTTCAAGCTCACCTCACGCGACTCGGCCCGGCCCGGCGACCACGTCGCCTATCGCGCCTACCGGCGCGAGAAGCCGATCATCTCCGGGGCCGAGCGGGTTCCCGGCTCGGCCTGGTCGCGCTTCGACCGCGACGCGGGCATCTGGCGGGCTCGGGTTGGCGACGTCCAGACCCGCGAGCTCTACGTCAACGGACGGCGCGCGACCCGAGCCGCAACCGGCGACTACCCGGCGGGCTTCCTGCCGAGCTGGAACGACGGCGGAGCTGACACCGGCATCGCCTATCTGCCGACCATCGAGCCGACCGGGCTCAATCCCGCTTCCTGGGGCGACCCGACGACGTGGAGCAACGTGTCGGACATCGAGGCGGTGATCCTCACCCAGTGGAAGGCGATGAGCGTTCCCCTGCGCTCGATCACGCCGGCCGACGGATCGGTTCCGGGGCTGCTGCGGATGGCCGAGCCCGGCTGGACGAACGCGAACGCCTTCCGCGACGCTGACGGCCAGCCCGGGATCTGGAGCTTCTGGCAGGTGACCCGGTTCGAGAACGCCTACGAGTTCATCGACGAGGCGGGGGAGTGGTATCTGGACGAGCACAGCGGCTGGCTCTACTACAAGCCCCATCCGGGTGAGGACCTGCGGACCGCCCACGTCGAGCTGCCGGTCCTCGAGACCCTGGTCGAGGCCCGCGGGCGCAAGAGCTGGCCGATCAAGAACCTCCGCTTCCGCGGGCTGACCTTCGCCTACGCCACCTGGCTGGGGCCGAGCACGGGCAACGGCTACGTGTCCGACCAGGCCGGCTTTCACCTGGTGGGCGACGGCCACCAGCCGAACACGATCGGCCACGACCCCCACGACGCCGCCACCCCGGGCAACGTCTCGACCCGGTTCGCCCACGGCGTCCAGTTCGTCGACAACCGCTTCCGGCACCTGGGAGCGGTGGGCCTGAGCCTCGGCACCGGCAGCCACGACATCCTCGTTGAGAGCAACAAGTTCACCGACATCGGCTCATCGGCCGTGCAGCTCAGCGGCATCGCGCGGGCCGACCATCACCCGAGCGGCCGCGCCCAGACGAGCGTGTCGAACACCATCTCGCGCAACGTGATCTCCCACGTCGCCTGGGAATACCCCGACGCTCCGGGGATCTTCGCCGGCTTTGCGAGCAAGACCCGGATCACCCGCAACAGCGTCGCGGACGTTCCGTGGAGCGGGATCGCCCTGGGCTGGGGCTGGGGCCTGCTCGACCCGGGCGGCTTTCCCGGGCTGCCGGGAGCCACCCGGTACCAGTGGGGCCAGTGGGACCTGCCGACCCCGAACCGCAACAGCGTGGTGGCCCACAACACGATCCGCGACTTCCTCGGCCTGCTCTGGGACGGAGGCGCGATCTACATGACGGGCGCTCAGGGCACGAGCGCCGCGAACGGGCTCAGGATCGAGAACAACGTCGCCTACGGCAAGCGGCCGGGCGCCGGCGGCAACACCTTCTACACGGACGGTGGCACCCGCTACGTCACCGTCGAGGGCAACACCTCCCACGGCAACCCGATCGGCGCCGTCGATTTCGGCCCGCCGCCCCGCGACGGCGATCCGCTGCCCTACTCCGGCGAGCCCAGCGAGGCCAACGGCCTGCCCTACGGCTCCGAGATCGGCGGCTGCCGCACCTACGGCGACCTCGCCTACGTCCGCAACTCCTGGTTCGAGGCGCCGATGCAGACCGAGATCGAGCGCAACAACGACACCTACGAGGCGATCGCGGGCCTCAGGCCCTACTCGCCGGAGGGGTTCTTCGACGTCTGCCCGTACAGCGATCAGGGCGTCAGCTATCCGACCAACCTGACCTACTCCGGGAACGTGGTCTACCCCGCTCAGCCATAGGCGGGCACGCGGCGGTCGTTCAGTCGACCTCGACCTGGGCCTTCATGCCCATGTCGTCGTGGCCGTCGATCGGGCAGTAGTACACGTAGAAGCCGCCGTCGACGTCGACGGTGAGCTCGGCGCTGTCGCCCGGCGCGAGGTCGCCGTCGATCGGGATCTCCTTGCCGGCGTTGTTGAAGACGAAGCTGTGGGTCTCCTCACCGTCGTTGGTGATGTGGAACGTGACCTCGCCCGCCGCCGCCTTCGTGGTCACCGTCTCGCCCGGCGCCAGCGAGGCCGGGTCGATCGGATCGGGAGTCATCGAGTACTCCTTCATGCTCACGTCGATGTCGTTGACGGTCCCGCTGACGCCGGAGGCTCCGGCGGCGCCCGTCGCGCCGTCCGTCGTGGTCTCGTCGTCGCCCCCGCAGCCGGTCGCCGCGAGCGCCAGCGCCGCCAGCGCGCCCGCCGTCACGACCTTCAGCCTCGAATCCATCGCCGGAACTCTAAGCCTCAGCGCCGGCGCCGAGATACTCCGACTCGAGCACCAGGTCCTTGATCAGCGACTGGTATTCGAGGTGGGTCTCGTGCTCGGTCGTCCGCCAGGCGCGGCCCTCCTGCGCCTGCATGAACTCGCGGTAGTCGGGCGCGCCGGGGTTCCTGATGTTGTCGGCGACGACCACCGAGCCGGGGTGAAGCCAGCCCTGGTCGGTGATCCGCCACAGGTCGGCGAGGTACACGGCCTTGTCGTGGTCGATGAAGACGAAGTCCAGCGAGCCGGCGGCGAAGCCGTGCTCGGACTCGAGCTTCGCGATCGTGGCGCCGCCGTCGCCGAGCGTCCCGACCACCACCGTCAGCTCCTCGCCGATCCCGGCGTGGTCCCAGATGCGCCGGGCGATCGCCGCGTTGTCGGCGTTGAACTCGATCGAGACGAGCCGCGACCCCTCCGGCATCACCCGCGCCGCGCGCAGGGCGCTGTAGCCGCAGTAGGCGCCCAGCTCGAGCAGTAGGCGCGGCTCGGTCCGCCGGATCGCCGCGTCGAGGATCTCGCCCTTCTCGTCGCCGACGTTGATCAGGAAGCTGCGGTGGTAGGCGAAGTCGTCGATGACGCGGATCACGTCGTCGAGGTCGCCCCGGCGAGCCTCGGCCTCGACGTGCTCGGCGAGCGCCAGCTCGCGCCCGTCGCCGACCTGCCACTCGGTCGTCAGGCGCCGAATGCCGAACATCATCCGCAGCAGCGACCAGCGCAGGAACGGGAGCCGCTTCCCGCCGAGCTCGGTTAGGCGCGCCATCGCCGCGGACGATACGCCGCCCGCGTCAGCCGACGTTCTATGGATACTGGCGCGAGTGAGTGAGCTCTCTCGCCGTCAGTTCCTGCAGCGCGCCGGCGGCGGCGTGCTGTCGGTGGGCCTGGCGTCGCAGCTCGGCTGGCTGTCCGGGTGCGATGGCGGCGGCTCGTCGGCTCCCGACTGGGAGGCGCTCGACTCGCAGCTGCGGGGAACCGTGGTCCTCCCCGATCAGCGCCACTTCACCCGGTACGCGCGACCGCTGAACCGCCGCTACGAGGACATCCGGGCCGCCGGGGTCGCGGTCTGCGCCGACGCCGACGACGTCGCCGCGTCCGTCCGCTTCGCGCGCGAGGCCGACCTGCCGATCGCGGTGCGCTCCGGCGGCCACAACTACGCCGGCTACTGCGCGAGTCGAGGGCTCGTGATCGACCTCGGCCGGATGCGGCGGATCACCTTCGACGATGCCGAGGGCACGATGACCGTCGAGCCCGGGGCGCGCAACACCGACGCCTACCGCGCCATGCAGCCGCACGGCGTCGCGATCTCGGCCGGGCGCTGCCCGACCGTCGCGATCGGTGGCCTCGTGCTCGGCGGGGGCATCGGCTTCAGCTCGCGAAAGCTCGGCCTCACCTGCGACGCGCTGCTGGCGGCCGATGTGGTCGACGCCGAGGGCAAGCTCATCCACGCCGACGGGGACGACCACGCCGACCTCTTCTGGGGCCTGCGCGGGGCCGGCGGCGGCAACTTCGCGATCAGCACGCGCTTCCGCTTCCGCACCCAACCGATCGGCGACGTGACGCTCTACGACATCGCCTGGAACTGGAAGGACGCCGCGTCCGTGACCGCGGCGCTGTTCGAGGTGATCGCCGGCGCCCCGGAGGAGTTCTCGGCCCGCTTCGGGGCGGGCCGGGCCGGGATCCCGTCCATCGGCCGCAGCGGCCCGCCGACGTTCGGCGTCATCGGCCAGTACTTCGGCCCGAAGGACGAGCTGGTCGCCCTGCTCGATCCGGCGCTCAGCGCCGCCAGGCCGACCACGAGCCTGGTCGCGGAGCGCACCTTCTGGCAGGCGAAGAACTACCTCTACCACACGACTCCGCGCGGGTTCTGGGGGACGAAATCCAGCTACCTCGACCGCCCGCTTTCGGGCGACGGCATCGACACGCTGCTGCGGCAGATCGAGCGCCTGCCCGGGAGCCGCAACCCCGAGGGGGGCGGGATCGCTTTCTTCGCCTCGGGCGGTGCGATCAACCGCGTGCCGGCCGACGCGACCGCGTTCGTGCATCGCGACGCCCTCGGCCTGATGGCGAGCGAGGTCACCTGGACAGCCGAGGACGACGAGTCGACCGTGCGCGAGAACCTCGACTGGCTCGAGGAGTTCGCGGCGGCGATGCGCCCCCACGTCTCACCCTTCGCCTACCAGAACTTCATCGACCGCACCCAGCCGAACTGGGAGCACGCCTACTACGGCGCCAACCTCGAGCGCCTGACAGAGGTGAAGCGCGCCTACGACCCCGACGACGTGTTCAGCTTCGAGCAGAGCATCCCGCTCGGCTGACTCGGCCCTGACCAAGCAGGACCGGGCGGGTGCGGCGGGAACAAGACCGCACCATGAGCCACCCCGAAGATCTCATCCAGGCATGTCAGTCGCGCCTATCCCAGGAGGGAACCGCCGACGAAGTCCTCGCCGCGGGCGCCTTTGCCCTGCAGGACAACTACAAGGCGATTGCCGCGGGCGGCGCCGCGTCCTCCCTGCTTCCCGGCCACGACAGTCCCCTGCTTGCCGGGCTCGAGGGCGCGGGCGCGATCGAGGCCTCCCGCCACGCCAACGCTGCCGCGCACGGGGTCAGCGAGCGGATGATGGTCTGCGTGACCGAGAAGGAGATCTACGTCTTCGCTCTGCGCTCGCCGATGGGCAACGATCCCCAGGAGCTCCTGGCCTCCTTCGATCGCGCCGGCGCCGAGGTCGAGGTCAAGCGCTTCGGCCTGGCCAAGCGGTTGCACATCACCGAGGGCGACCAGAAGATGTTCCTGCAGGGATCGACCGCGCGGGTCTCGCCCGACGCCGGCGGCGACAAGGCAGTCCTCGAAGTCCTCGGGTGAGCGGGCGCGCGTTTTCGGAGATTCGCTCAGTCCTGGGTGGCTTCGCCGGGGGCCGTACGCCCCCCGCGCCGGTCTAGATCTTCAGGCGCTTGAGCGCCGCCCGAATCTGCTCCTGACCGTCCTTCTCCATGACCGGCTCGCGTTCGAGCCACAACACCAAAGCATGAACCCATAGCAGCCGCACGTCGATGTCGAGCTCGCTCGCGTAGGCCATCAGGACGTCCTCGGGGCGCCTCGGCCACGCTGAGCCGTCCTCGAATCGCGCGATCGTCGCCTGGTTGACCTCGATCGCCGCCGCGATCCTGACCTGAACGACGCCCCTGTCCTCTCGCGCCTGGCGACAGGCGCGCCCCAGCCAGGGCAGGAAGGGACGCGCAATCGACTCGGCCTCCACGCCCGCAGTTCTATCCGACGCGCGCGACATCACCTTGGACTCTAGCGCTGCTATGCGTCGGGTGTACCAGGCAGAGAGTTATGCATTGAATTGCAAAGTTTCAATCAATATGATAGAAAGTGCAATACAGAAGCGCTAACGAGGCACGCATCCGGTGACGACGACGGCAGGTCACAGGGCCTAGCGAGCCTCGGCGAGTACCTCTCAGGAGCAGGCCCTTCGGCAAGGGGGTGGGCCTGTTCGTGGGAGGGTTCCGGCGCGGTAGGGGATGCCGGAGCGGCATGGACGCTGCACCCTCCCACGACTGAGCGGGCGGCTCTCCTTTCCCGAGGAGCCGCCCGCTTTCTTTTTCGCTGCGCGGGTCGCCTAATGGGCGGACGTTACGAGGCCGCGGTGTGCTCGGCGATCGCGTCGACCAGGGTCTCCCAGTCGGGCCGATACACGCCGTGACCGGCTCCCTCGAGGAGCAGCAGCTCTGCCCCCGGGACCTCGGCCGCGAGCGCCTCGCCGTGCGCGGGCGGGAACATCGGATCGGCCGTGCCGTGGATCACCAGCGTTGGGACGGCGATCGACGACAGCGGCGCGTCGGATCCCTCGTCGTGTTGGAGGACGTCGTGATTCTGGGCGGCCGCGAAGTCGCGGGCGCGCTCGACGTCGCGACGGACGAGGTCTCGAGTCCCCGCCTCGTCGAACGGCCGCTGCCCGCCGGCGAGCACGCGCTGGTAGGCGACGAGGTAGTCGATTACCGACTCGGCGTCCGCCCAGTCGACCTGCGCGGTTGACACGAAGCGACCGAACTCATCGGTCGGCGGTGGGAGCTCGCGGTCGACGGACAGCGCGGGAGACGTGCTGATCACGACGAGCGACCGGACGCGGTCCGGGCGCTCGACCGCGAGCTCCTGCGCGCACCCCCCGCCCGCCGAGACGCCGACCAGGTGCGCGGCCGCGATCTCGTACGCGTCCAGCACCCCGGCGGCGTCCGCGGCGAGGTCGGCGCCCGTGTACCCGGGACGCCCGGGCTCGTAGGTGACCGATCGTCCCGTGTCGCGGTGGTCGTAGCGGATCACGAACCGCCCGCGGCCGGCGAGCGTCCGGCAGAAGTCCTCCTCCCACCAGAGCATCGATGCGCCGATCCCCATGATCAGGAGGATCGGCGGGTCCGCGGGGTCGCCGAAGGTCTCAGTGCAGAGCTCGACGCCGTTCGCCTCGACGATTCGTTCGGCCACGTTTCCGATCCTTGCGGATCGAGCGATGGATTTCCGGCCCTCGACGTATCTCTGCCTGTAGACGGGCGCTTTGCGCGCACGAACGACCAGAAAAGGAGGAGCCAGGTGACCATGAACACGCCCCCGACTGTTTCCCCGGACGAGTGGAAGGCGGAGCGCGAGAAGCTGCTCGTCGAGGAGAAGGAGCTGACCCACGCCCGCGACGCGCTGGCCGCCAAGCGCCGGCGGATGCCGCGGATGGCCGTGCAGAAGGACTATGCGTTCGAGGGCCCGGACGGGCCGGCGAGCCTGCTCGACCTGTTCGAGGGGCGCCGCCAGCTGATCCTCTACCGCTTCTTCTACGAGCCCGGCGTCCACGGCTGGCCCGACGCTGGCTGCCCCGGCTGCTCCTGGGTCACGGATCAGATCACCCACCCGGCCCATCTGAATGCCCGCGACACGACGATCGCGCTTATCTCGCGCGCCCCGCAGGCGGACATCGAGCGCTGGAAGGCGCGGATGGGCTGGGAGGTCATCCCCTGGTACACGCTGACCGACGACTTCGACGCCGACTTCGACGTCGGCGAGTGGCACGGCACCAACGTCTTCTATCGCGACGACGACGATCGGATCTTCCGCACGTACTTCGTCGACGGCCGTGGCGACGAGGCGCTGGGTGGCACCTGGGCGTACCTCGACATCACCGCGCTCGGGCGCCAGGAGGACTGGGAGGACTCGCCGGAGGGCTACCCGCAGACCCCGGCCAACGTGTGGATCAGGCGCCACGACGAGTACGACGCGCCAGCCGGCTCGGAGGCGGCCGAGGCGATGGCCGTGCAGGTCGAGCGCGGCCGGGCCGCCGGGCAGACGAAGAGCTCGGGCTCGTGATCGCCCACGTCGGAGGCGTCCCGGTGGAGGAGGCCCTGCTCCCGCTGGCGAGCGGGGCCGGCGCCGGGCTGATGCTGCTGGTGCGCGGTTGGGTTGCGTCGCGCCTGCGAGGAGGCCGCGAATGATGCTCAAGGACAAGGTCGCGGTGGTCTACGGAGCTGCGGGCGCGGTCGGCAGCGCTGCCGCGCGCGCCTTCGCGGCCGAGGGGGCAAAGCTCTTCCTCACCGGACGCGAGCTGGCGCCCGTCGAGGCCGTGGCCGGCGAGGTCGTTTCCGCTGGCGGCTCCACGGAGGCGGCGGCGGTCGACGCCCTCGACGAGCGGGCCATCGGCGACCACCTGCGGTTCGTGATCGACACGGCGGGCCGCGTCGACATCTCCCTCAACGCGGTCGGGATCCCGGATACGGACATCGTGGGCGTCCCTCTCGTCGACTTGGACCTCGAGCGGTTCTCCCTGCCGATCGTCGCCTACGCCACGTCGTACTTCCTGACCGCGCGCCTGGCGGCCCGGCGGATGGTGGCGAACGGGTCGGGGGTGATCATGACCGTCACCGCGATCCCCGCGCGGAGGGGCACCCCGCTGAACGGGGGCTACGGCCCGGCGCAGGCCGCCAAGGAGGCGCTCACCCGAGAGCTCTCCGCCGAGCTCGCACCGCGGGGCATTCGCGTGGTCGGCCTGCGACCGCACGGCATGCCGCAGACGGACTCGCTCAAGGAGGTCTTCGAGGCCAAGGCTCCGGGCATGACCTGGGAGCAGTGGCAGGAGTTGCTCGCGAGCACGACCCACGCCCGACGAGCCTCGACGCTCGAGGAACTGGCACACATGGCGGCCTTCATGGCCTCCGATCGGGCGAGCGGCGTGACGGGAGCGACCGTCGACTTGTCGCTGGGGAGCCTGGACGACTAGCGATGGATTTCGGGGCCCCGCCGGATCTCAACTCATAAAGCGGCATTTCAGCCGCCGAACCAGGAGAAGGTGATGAGCTCGGGATCCACACAGACAGGCAAGCGGACGGCTACCGCGTGGGTGGTCGCCCTGACCGCGATCGGCTCGCTGATGGCGGCCCTGGACACCCTGGTGGTGTCGACGTCGCTGAGCACGATCCGGCTCGATCTGGGCGCCTCGATCGAGGATCTGGAGTGGACCGTCAACGCCTACAACCTGAGCTTCGCGGTCCTGCTGATCACCGCTGCCGCGGTCGGCGACCGGTACGGACGCCGGCGCTTCTATGCGGCCGGATTGGGTCTGTTCGCCGCGGCGTCGGCGGCGGCCGCGCTGGCGCCCAGCGTCGGCTTTCTGGTCGCGGCCCGGGCAGTTCAGGGGGCCGGCGCGGCCCTGGTGCTGACGCTGGGGCTGACGCTGCTGACCGCCGCCTTCCCGCCCGAGAAGCGCGGAGCGGCGATCGGCCTGTTCAGCGCGGTCACGGGGATCGCGGTCGCGCTCGGTCCGCTGGTCGGCGGCGCGATCGCCGAGGGCATCGACTGGACGTGGATCTTCTGGCTCAACGTGCCGATCGGCCTCGCCGCGATCCCGCTTGTCCTCCGGAAGGTCGAGGAGAGCTACGGCGGCGACACCGGCCTGGACATTCCGGGCCTGGCGCTGATCAGCGGGGCGGGCTTCGGGCTCGTCTGGGGGCTGGTGCGCGGGAACGCCGCCGGCTGGGGCAGCCTCGAGATCATCGGATCGCTGGCGGCCGGACTCGTCCTGGTCGTGGCGTTCATCGCCTGGGAGCTGCGGGCGGCGGAGCCGATGGTGCCGATGCGCTTCTTCCGCTCCCGCGCCTTCTCGGCCGGCAACGCGGCGATCTTCTTCACCCTCGCCTCGCTGTTCGGCGCCGTCTTCTTCTTCGCGCAGATGCTGCAGACGGCGCTTGGCTACGGGCCGCTCGATGCGGGCCTGAGGCTGATGCCCTGGACCGCTCACCTTCATCACCGTCGCCCCGCTGGTCGGCAACCTCGTGGACCGCTTCGGCGAGCGTCGGTTCATGGTCGCCGGGCTGTCGCTCCAGGCGGTGGCGATGGGATGGATCGCGCTGATCGCGGACTCCGGGCTCACCTACTCGGAGTTCCTGCTGCCGTCGATCGTCGCCGGCGTCGGCGTCTCGATGGCGATCCCGGCGGCGCAGAACTCGGTCGTCGGCTCGTTCTCCGTCCAGGACATCGGCAAGGCCGCCGGCGCCAACAGCATGATGCGCGAGCTCGGCGGGGTCTTCGGGGTGGCGGTCGCGGCGGCGGTGTTCTCCGGCGCGGGCAGCTTCGCCTCGCCCGAGGCGTTCCTCGACGGGTTCGCACCCGCGGTCGCCGTCCTGGCGGGCTTCTCGGCGGTCGGGGCGATCGTCGCCCTCGCGCTGCCGGGCCGCTCGCGGATGGGCGAGGCCGCGCCCCCGGGTGCGGTGCCGGCGCTCGAGGGCGCGGGCGCGAGCTGACCACAATGAGGGAGACGATGACGCCACGCCAGTCCAACCCCGTCGTCCATCTGGAGCTCCACACGGGTGACCTGCCGCAGGCCAGCGATCTATACGCGGGGCTGTGCGGCTGGGTCCCGGAGCGAGTCGACACACCGGCCGGCTCCTACCTCTGCCTCGAGCTCGGCGGCGGGCTCGGGGGCGGGATCGTCGAGTGCCCCGTCCGTGGCCCGCGGTGGCTCCCCTACGTCGAGGTCCCCGAGATCGCCGCGGCCACCGACCGGGCCCGCGGGCTCGGCGCGTCCGTCCTCCTGGAGCCACGCGAGGGCCCGGTCGGGTGGCGAAGCGTCGTCGCGACCCCCTGCGGGGGCGAGATCGCCTTCTGGCAGCCCAAGGTCCAGCGCCCGTCATCGAGGGAGATGCCATGAACGAGGATCGGCTGCTGGAGGCGGCCCGCGGCGGCGACGAGGATGCCTTCGCCCGGCTGACCGAGCCCCACCGCCGCGCCCTGCACGCGCACTGCTACCGGATGCTCGGCTCCGTGACCGACGCCGAGGACGCGCTGCAGGAGGCGCTGCTGAACGCATGGCGCGGGTTGCCCCGGTTCGAGGGGCGAAGCTCGCTGCGCTCGTGGCTCTACACGATCGCGACCAACGCCTGCCTGCGCGCGATCGAGCGGCGGCCCAAGCGGGTGCTCCCGATCGACTACGCCCCCGCGGCCGACCCTCACGACGGCCTCGCCGAGCCGCTGGTCGAATCGGTCTGGGTGGAGCCCTACCCCGACGAAGGCCTCGGCGTCGAGGACGGCCTCGCCGGCCCTGAGGCGCGCTACGAGCAGCGCGAGAGCGTCGAGCTCGCCTTCATCGCCGCGCTCCAGCACCTGCCGGCACGCCAGCGGGCCGTGCTCATCCTCCGCGACGTGCTCGGCTTCTCGGCGCGCGAGACGGCGGAGACGCTCGAGACGTCGCCGCCCGCGGTCGACAGCGCCCTGCAGCGCGCCCACAAGGCGGTGGACGAGCGGCTGCCCGAGCGCAGCCAGCAGGCGGTGCTCGGCTCGCTCGACGACGAGGAGTTGCGCGAGATCGTCGACCGGTACGTCGACGCCTTCGAGCGCGCCGACGTCGACGCCGTGGTCGAGATGCTCGCCGCCGACGGCGCGTTCACGATGCCGCCGCTGCCCACCTGGTATCGCGGACGCGAGGCGGTGTCCGCCTTCCTCGCCGACCATGTGCTGGCGAGCGCCAACCGCTGGCGCCTCGTTCCGACCCGTGCGAACGGGCAGCTGGCGTTCGGCAACTACCGCTGGGATGAGGACCTGGGGCTCTTCGAGCCGCGCAGTATCTCCGTGTTCACGCTTGGCCGCGAGGGGATCGCCGAGATCACCACGTTCCTCGGTCCCGAGGTGCTGCCTAGCTTCGGACTCCCGGACCGGATCGAGTCCTAGCCGAGCGATGGATCTCGGCCAGCCGACGTCTCCCTACTGACAGAGCGGCGATTCCGCCGCCAACGAGTAAGGAGACTCATCATGGAACGCACGCCGATCAATCCCTCGTCCTGGTCCGTCAAGTTGGGGTTCGACCAAGCCGAGCTCATCGAGGGCCACCAGCGACTCCTCGTCTGTAGCGGACAGGATGCCGTGGACGCCGACGGCAATCCTCAGCATCCGGGCGACATGGCCGCCCAGCTCGAGCTGGCGCTCGACAACCTGGACGAGATCCTCGCCGCCGCCGACATGACCGCCGCGAACGTCGTCCGGCTCAACGCATACACGACCGACATCGACGAGCTGTTCAAGCTCTTCACACGCATCGTGGACCGCTTCGGGGCCGACAACCGCTACGCGACCACCGTCCTCGGCGTCGCGGGGCTACCGGCCCAGCTCCTGGTGATGCTGGAGGCAACCGCGGTCGCCTGAGCCGGACTGACGCGCTAGCCGTAATCCGGCGAACTCGACTCGGACTTGACGAAGCAGGACCGGGCAAGTGAGCGCGGAACAAGACCGCACCATGAGCCACCCCGAAGACCTCATCCAGGCATGCCAGTCGCGCCTATCCCAGGAGGGAAGCGCCGACGAAGTCATCGCCGCGGGCGCCTTTGCCCTGCAGGACAACTACAAGGAGATCGCCGCGGGCGGCGCCGCGTCCTCCCTCCTTCCCGGCCACGACAGCCCCCTGCTTGCCGGGCTCGAGGGCGCGGGCGCGATCGAGGCCTCCCGCCACGCCAACGCTGCCGCGCACGGGGTCAGCGAGCGGATGATGGTCTGCGTGACCGAGAAGGAGATCTACGTCTTCGCTCTGCGCTCGCCGATGGGCAACGATCCCCAGGAGCTCCTGGCCTCCTTCGATCGCGCCGGCGCCGAGGTCGAGGTCAAGCGCTTCGGCCTGGCCAAGCGGTTGCACATCACCGAGGGCGACCAGAAGATGTTCCTGCAGGGATCGACCTCGCGGGTCTCGCCCGACGCCGGCGGCGACAAGGCAGTCCTCGAAGTCCTCGGGTAAGCCGGGCTGGACCTACTCGCTGCTCAGGCGACTGGGCTCGACGGCGGGGCGCTGGGATTCAGCAGCGTCGCCAGGTATAGGCGAATCGAGGCGGTGGCGAGGGCGGCGAGGGTTAGGAGCAGGGCGAACGGAAGGCGATGAGTGGGCATCCTCATCGTGGTCTCTCCGGCCGGCGGCGCTCCTTCCAGGCGATAGCCTCCGGCCTGTGGAGACAGTCACTGTGGCTGCGGTCGTGGCTCTCGGTGTAACTGCCGTCGTGAACGGTGCAATTCAGCTCTTTTTTGCCGACTGGCTTGCGAGCCGAAATGCCGACCGAGCCGACCGGCTGGCGGAGCGCGAGGCAGACCGAGCCTTCCGGTATGAACGGCGAAAGGAGATTCGCGCCGTCCTTGGTGAGTACGACGGGCGTCTGATCGAGGCAGCGTCAGATCTCCACGCCCGATTTCGCAATCTGTGGACCGCCGACCCCGACTGGCTCGAGGCAAGCCGTCCCAACTCAGAGGGATATTTCTATCGTTCGACCGTCTACCGGTTCCTTTCGTTGTATCGGCTGATCGCCGCCCTTGAGAGGCGGGCGATCTTCTTCGACCGTGAACTTACTCCGGCTTCGGAGCGATGCTTCCTCCTGTATGCGAAGGCCTTGGAGCTTGCAGCCACCGATTCGCGGTTGTTTGGAGACGCCGTATACGACGCGAACATTCCCAGCGACCATTTCTTTCGAGATCAGCTACGTACGTTGAGCAGCGTCGATGTCCCCGAGGGAGAGCCGCTGACCTTCGAGTTCTTCGTGGAGAACATTGTTGGGGCTGCGAAGTACGACGCGCTCTTCGAGTTCTTCGCAGGCTTCGGTGAGGCCAGCACGCCACTCCGTTGGGATCGCATCATCGTGATTGAACTACTTCTGATGGCGTTCCTTGACACGGCAGGGTTCGCCGAATTCCATAAGAGTGGAGCCCAAGACTTCGAGAACACGCTCAACCAGCTCGCGACGCCGTCTGTTCGCACAAGCGTTCAATGGTGGATCCCGGCCCTCGAGCTTCCCGCTGACGAGGGAATGACGAAGCTGAATTCCGCGCTCTCCCGGCTCGCGGAAGCCCCTGTGCCGGAGCGTTAGGCTCACGCATATGGCGACAACCGAGGAGAGCGCTCGCGCCGAGGGCCGCGACCCCCCCGCCGAGGAGGGCCCGGTTCACGGCGGCAAGCTCGTCGCCCGCGCGCTCGCCGACCGCGGCGTCTCGAAGCTCTTCACCCTCTCCGGCGGCCACCTGTTCTCGATCTACGACGGCTGCGTCGCCGAGGGCATCGACCTGATCGACGTCCGCCACGAGCAGGCGGCGGCCTGGGCGGCCGAGGGCTACGCGAAGGCGACCCGCAAGCCCGGCGTCGCGGCGCTGACCGCCGGTCCCGGGGTGACCAACGGGATGAGCGCGCTCGCCGGAGCGAAGTTCAACCGCTCGCCGCTGGTCGTGCTCGGTGGCCGCGCGCCCGAGATGCGCTGGGGCTCGGGCTCGCTCCAGGAGATCGACCACCTGCCGTTCGTCTCGCCGCTGACCAAGTCGGCCGAGACGGTCAAGGAGACCGGCGAATCGCCGCCGCGACCTCGCGCGCGATCGACGCCGCGCTTCGCGGCCCGACCGGCCCGACCTACGTCGACTACCCGCTCGACGTCGTCTTCATGGACGGCGAGGGCGAGCCGGAGCCGAAGCCGACCTTCGCTCCGACCGAGGCCGACGGGGTGGAGGAGGCCGCCGCGGCGCTGGCCGGCGCCGAGCGCCCGGTGATCATGGCCGGCACCGGCGTCTACTGGTCACACGGCGAGGGCGAGCTGCAGCCAGCTCGCCGAGGAGCTCGGGATCCCGGTCTTCCTCAACGGCATGGGGCGGGGGTGCCTGCCCGCCGACCACGACCTCTGCTTCTCGCGCGCCCGCGGCCAGGGCCTGAAGGAGGCCGACGTCGCCGTCGTCGTCGGCGTCCCGCTCGACTTCCGCCTCGGCTTCGGCAACAGCTTCGGCGAGGAGACGAAGATCATCTGGATGGACGAGGCGCCCAACGAGCTGACCGCGAACCGCAAGCCCGACTTCGAGCTCGTCGGCGCGATCGGCGTGACGCTGGCGGCGCTGCGGGTCGCGGCGGTCAGCGCCGGCGCCTCGCGCGACCGACCGCGCGCGTGGGTCGAGTCCCTGCGCTCAACCGAGGACGAAAAGCGCGCCGGCGAGGCCGACGAGCTCGCCGACGACCGCGCCCCGTTGCATCCGCTGCGGATCTACGGCGAGCTCGCCCAGATGCTCGACCGCGACGCGATCGTGATCGGCGACGGCGGCGACTTCGTCTCCTACGCCGGCCGCGTCGTCAACACTTACGAGCCCGGCTGCTGGATGGACCCCGGCCCCTACGGCTGCCTCGGCGCCGGCCCCGGCCAGGCGATCGGCGCCAAGACCGCCTTCCCCGACCGCCAGGTCGTCTGCCTGCTCGGCGACGGCGCCTTCGGCTTCTCGGGCCTCGAGTTCGACACGATGATGCGCCACGACCTCCCCGTCGTCGGGATCATCGGCAACAACGGCATCTGGGCGCTCGAGTACCACCCGATGCGGTTCCTCTATGGCTACGAGGTGGCGGCCTCGCTACGGCCGGCGACGCGCTACGACGAGGTGGTGAAGGCGCTCGGGGGGCACGGGGAGCTCGTGCGCCATCCGAGCGAGTTGCAGCCAGCGTTGGAGCGGGCGTTTGCGAGCGGGAAGCCGGCTTTGGTGAACGTGTTGACGGATCCTGAGGTTGTGTATCCGCGGAAGGCGGTTTTGGCATAGATCTGGCCGCGATGGCGGGCAAAGCCTTCACGCCGGTTCGATTCCAACACGCATCTTGGGCTCTGACACTAGATCAGCTTTGTCTGTGCTGTGCGCGGGTCCATATCGAAACCGCTGAAACCCCGTGTAAGTCGAGGCTGATCCCGTGCGGGACCGCAGTTGCTAGGTTGCGCAAACTAGGCTGCGTATTAGGGGAATTGATCTGTCCCGTCCCCAAGAACCACACGTGTGGTAGCGAGCGCACTCCGCCACCTCAGATGAGGATCCTGCGAGCTCGAATCCAGGGTTTCCGCTCGATCGGTGACTTAAGTGTCGAATTCCATGATCTGACCGCGATGGTGGGCAGTGGCGGAGTGGGGAAGTCGACCATCCTCAACGCCCTGGGCTGGTTCTTCCACGGGGGAGACCTCGCCGAACGCGACCTGCACAGGCCGAACAACGGGGAGCCGGCGAGCAATGTCCTTGTCATGGTGGAGTTCGATCAGCTGAACGAGGCTGATCGCGAGATCCTGGGGCGGTACGTAGAGGGCGAAACAACGACGCTGACTCGCAGCTGGAGTCTGGACGAGGGCGAGAAACTCTCAGGAAATGCGTTGGTCTTCCCGGACTTCGAGCATGTGCGGACTGGGGAAGGCGCCCTCGAAATTAGGCGGCGTTACAAAGACCTCCACGACTCAAAGGGCGGCGAGCTTGGGCTTCCAGACCCCCCTACCAGCCGGGAGCGTGTCGAAGCTGCGATGGAAACCTGGGAGCGCGAAAATCCAGAAAAGTGTGAAACGAAGACTGCGGATGCCCGCCATCTGGGCGGCTTCACTGGTACTCCGCTGCTCGAAAGCCGGTTCGAGTACGTGCTGGTGGGCGCGACCGCGGGCGCACCAGAGGCACTCTCGGGAACTCGTGGGACCGCTCTGGATCGGCTGCTATCAGTCGTGGAGGAACTCGACGCAGCAGCGCGTGACCGCATCACCGAGCTCCAAGAGGGAGCGCAGGAAGAGATTCAGCGGGTTGTCGCGGATGCACGCGCAAGAGATCTCCTGTCGCTCGGTGCCAACCTCACCGAGCGAGTGGCGGTCTACTTTCCCGGAGCGGCTGTCCGCCTTGAGGACGAAATCGCTCCCCCTCGCCCGCCGCAGATCTCAGTGCGAGCCCTGGTCAGCGACCGCGGCGGGCACCCGATGGACCCCGAGCTTCAGGGCCACGGGCTCCAACGCGCGCTAGTCATTGCGTTACTTCATGAGCTTGCGGAGGTCGCCACCGCGGAAGGGGAAGAGGAGGAAGGCCCGAGTCCTCGTGCGCTCATGCTCGCTATCGAAGAGCCGGAGCTGTATCAACACCCGCTTCAGGCTAGAGCCCTAGCCGACTCACTGGATGGCCTCGCCAGCCGAGATAACGGGCCTCCGATTCAGGTGGCCTACAGCACCCACTCTCCCTACTTCACTCGCCCGGCTCTGTTCTCAGACTTACGTCTTTGTCGCCGAGATGCCGACGGCGGCACAAGGTGTGTGGCCGCCGATCGAAGCGCCGTGGAGAGGGCAATCGATGATGCCGGGTACACGAGAGACGTTGCGCGCCGGGTGGAGGCATCACTAGCTAACAGCTTGCGTGAGGCGATTTTTGCCAGAACGGTCCTGCTGTGTGAGGGCCCCACAGATGCTGCGGTTATCGCTGGAGTCGCACAGGGTCAGGGCGGACTCGATCGGGAAGGCATTGCGATCGCCGAATGCGAATCAAAGTCCGGAATCGGCGTCGCCATCGCCATATTGACCCAGCTCGAACTTCCGTTCTTTGTCCTCTTCGATGCCGATGCGGATAAGCAGAATCCTGATGAAGCGACGCACAACAGGCGGATTCTCGCCCTGTGTGGCGAGCAGGAAGTGGACTGGCCTGACCGTGAAGTCCGCGAAAAGTCGGCGAACTTCGCAGATACCCTTGAAACAGACCTTGAAGACCTTTGGCCTCAGTTCGCCGCCGCGCAAGATACTGTCGCTACGGAGCTGGCAATGAAGAATGAGAAGAACCCGCGGCTCTACCGGGAAGCAGCGGCGAGGGCGGGAGAGCCTCCTGGGTTCCTAGTCGATGTAATCGAGGCGGTTAGGGAGGCCGGCTGATGGATCGAGTGCCGGTGCGCTCGTCGAATGTTCTCACTGTGGGTTATGACCCCCTCTCTTCGGTTCTAGAGGTCGAGTTCACCCAAGGTCACGTCTACCAGTATCACGGCGTCCCACCGCACCATTTCGAACGGCTGACGAGCCGTAGCGGCTCGGTGGGTCGATACCTCAACGAGTACATCAAACCCCGTTACCGGTGCACGCGGGTGCGGTAGTGGTGATCCCACCCGCTCCCGGCGTCCAGAGGGAGTGCATGAGACCCTACGCCGGGGAGCCGCAGATCAGGCAATGAACGGCGCCGGCCCAGTCGTCGAGCACCTTCACCGGTTCATCTCGGTGGCAGCTGAAGTCGACACGGCGCATGTCATTCGACTCGCTCAACTCTTTGATCTCCGGCGCATTCGACTCATAACTTGCGCTTATGGAGACGAATCCGGATCCTCGGTTTGACCGGTTAACGTCGTCGGTCCACCGTTCCATCATCGGGTCTACAACGTCTCGGCTGAGGATGGCCGTAGCCCGCTCGATCTGAGCTTGCGTGAACCATGAGTCGGCCGGGGCCTGATTGGCGCAGTACGGGCAAAAGTAGCCGCCGTCGGGGGGCTCCGCGGCCTCCTGATCCTCGGGCGCCGGGAGCCACTTGAACTCACGCTCGCAAGTTGGGCATTCCCTGCGGAGAAATCCGTCGCTGTCGAGTGGAACCGACATCGATGTTGACGTCTCGTCGTTCATGCGAATTCACCATAGCCTGCGAGACGGCGGGTTGAGTCCCACATAAGCGACGAATCCAGGCCGCAGAGCTTCGGAGCATGAGCCACGTTGACTATGGCATCCACGACGCCCTAGCGTCCGTCCCACGAGCACTCTTTGAGTCGGGCCCCGTAAGCCGCGCAAAGCCTTAGGAACCGCGATCCTGAACGCAGAAACCAATCGCCAGCTGAACCCCACCGCTCTCTCTCGTGGGCTCACCGATCGCCCGGCTGGGACGACAATCGCACGGCGGCCTGGGAGGAAGAGGTAGTCGCCTTTGTGCGAGAACTCCGGGCTCGCGGGATCGACGTCGACTTGGATCTGCATCACACCGCAGAGCGTGGCGTCGACTGGACGCGGTTCGGTCCGCAAGCCGTTCAGGAGAAGGACTGGGTCATTGTCGCTTTGAGCCCGGGGTGGCGTGAGCGCTGGGAGGGCCGAAACGATCCGAGGACAGGTGCTGGGGCAGCCGCTGAAGCGGACTCTTTGCTGAGCATCTACCACGGCGACAGTCAGCAGGCCTTTCGAGAGAAGCTCGTGCTCGTCACCCTGCCCTCAATGCAGGCCGAACAGGTCGTACCTAGCGGCCTTCACGGGGTGCACCGGTTCACAGTGCACGAGTTTTCGCCGGCGGGAATCGAGGATCTCCTTCGCCTTCTCACGAATCAACCGAAGAGGCCATCTGAGCCGCTCGGCGTGATCCCAGAGCTGCCGCCTGTGCCTCCTCCGACTCACGGCCTGCCAGCTTCAGATTCCGGCGTCCGGCCCGGTGGAGTCACAGAAGACGCAGGCGCGAATCCAGCGGCATCGGCGGCGGCCTCCGACCCCGTGGTCGCGGCGCTCGACGACCCCGACAGCGACGTGCGGTACGACGCCCTGAGCGCACTTCGCGATCGTCTGACCCCTGACCTCAAGCCCCGGATCGAGGCCTTCCTTCAGGACCCGGATCCATACATGAGGCGTCTTGCGATCGACTGCTACGCGCGACTGACCGACGCTTCAGCTACCGAGCCTCTGGTCGCGGCGCTCGACGACCCCGACAGCGACGTGCGGTACGACGCCCTGAGCGCACTTCGCGATCGTCTGACCCCTGACCTCAAGCCCCGGATCGAGGCCTTCCTTCAGGACCCGGATCCATACATGAGGCGTCTTGCGATCGACTGCTACGCGCGACTGACCGACGCTTCAGCTACCGAGCCTCTGGTCGCGGCGCTCGACGACCCCGACAGCGACGTGCGGTACGACGCCCTGAGCGCACTTCGCGATCGTCTGACCCCTGACCTCAAGCCCCGGATCGAGGCCTTCCTTCAGGACCCGGATCCATACATGAGGCGTCTTGCGATCGACTGCTACGCGCGACTGACCGACGCCGGTTGACGTAGGTCACTTCGCTCTTCGTATCCCACGCCCGCTCATTAACGCGCTCTGTTATCCAAACATGGCGCGTTCGGTCCAATGAGTGCAGGCTAAGCGGCGACTCCATGCGCTGGACCAGGAGCAGCGCCGTCGTCGCTACAGCACGCCGGATATCGACCGAACAGGGCGCGACAAGCCAGGGCGTCTCAGATGATTAGCCGTTTTGGCTCTGGAGCTTTTGGCCTAGACGAGCGAGCATTCGCACGATGGCGGGAGGGTCCCTCGAGCTAGCCTCGCGACTGCGCGCGCGTCGTAATGCGCTTGGCCTCACGCAGGAGCAGCTCGCGGAGCGTTGTGAGCGGCATCCGACGGAGATCAGCCGACTCGAGCGCGGTGTTCGGGATCCACGCCTGTCCACGGTCCTTCTCGTAGCGCGGGCCCTTGAGACCACGCCGTCCGCACTACTCAAGGGGATCGAGTAGTGGCACTGAGCCTGCGGGGAATCACGCGAGAGGCCGTGCTGTCGGCGATCGCAGAGATGGACGAACTCGGCCGCGACGCGTTCCTCGAGAAGTATGGATTCCGGCGCGCCCTGAGATACACGATTTCCTACAACGGCAAGTCCTACGACTCGAAGGCGATAGCCGGCGCCGCCCATGGATACCAGTTCCCGGAGCGTGGCCCGCTGCGTTCCTCAGACTTCACCGGCGGCGAAGGCACAGCAGTCAGGAAGCTGCGTTCGCTCGGCTTTGAAGTTCGCGACGATGGTGCAGACTCCACCGAACCATCTGCTTCACCGCGGCTGTTTGTCCTCACGGCGGCCAACGCAGAAGCTCGCTCCCATCTGGACCGCTCTCTGCGGGCAGGGGTCGAGCTCTCGTACTTCGCTGCCCTCGGCGACGAAGTCGCCAAGCTCGAAGAGCACGCGCATGACGGGCGGGTCTATGCCTGGGGAGCCCGCCCTGGTGCAAGCGCCGAGAGCAAGTGGAATCGGCTCACACCGGGCGACATCGCGCTCGTCTACTCCGATGGGCGGTTCGTTCTACGCGCGCAGCTTGTCGCACGCGCCCGGTCGGAGGACATTGCCCGTTCGATCTGGGACCAAAACGCATCCGGCGAGACGTGGGCGTGCATGATGTTCTTCGATCCGGTCGAGGACGTTGAGATCTCGATCGAGCAGGTCCGAGAACTGCTCGGATACCAGCCCTCGTGGGTGCCCCAGGGTTTCGATATCCCAGGCGACGATCGACAAGAGCGAATCGTTGAGCGCTACGGATCGGTTGACCAGGCCGTCGCGTCTCTTGCGGGGTCCGACGGCGCGCAACCAACGGTTTGGTGGGTCACACAGGGCAAGACCTATCCACGAGCCAGGGAAGGCGGCTACCTCTGGGCTCCGAAGCAGGACAAAGGCGGTCGGACCCATGCAGATTGGGACTCGCTGACTTTGGCAAGGAAGGGCGACTGCGTCCTCAACTACGCCAACGGCACGGTCCGCGCCATCAGCACCGTCACGGAGGAGGCGTTCGACTCGGACCGGCCGGCCGTCGAGGACGAGGCTGACTGGACGAACGAGGGCAGGAGAGTCAACGTTGAATATCGCGACCTGGACCCACCGATCGAGCTCAATGAGATCCCGCTCGACTGGCGTAAGGAGGAGGAGCGCGGGCCGTTCGATCAGAACGGTGGCGTCCAGCAGCGCTATTTCTTCAAGCTTTCACCCGCCTTCGCAGCGAGGATGGCATCCATGTTTCCCCAACTAGGACTGCCGGGCGCGGCCGCTCCAGCTCGGTTGCCGCTGACCGTCGCCGCGGTCAAGGAGACCGCCGAATCGCGTTACGGGGTCCAGCTCCCCGATCACGTCTACGCAACGGTTGTTGCGGCCCTGGAGAGCGGCAAGCACATCATCCTCACCGGCCCTCCGGGGACCGCAAAAACAACTCTTGCTGAAGCGGTAGCGGAGACGGCGACTCGTGTCGGTCACGGCTCCGGGTATCTGCTGACCACCGCGACAGCTGACTGGACAACATACGAAACGATAGGCGGCTTGAGACCAAAGGCTGATGGGCGGCTCGAGTTCGGCATGGGTCACTTTCTCCAGGCGATTTCGGAGAGGAAGTGGCTTGTGATCGACGAACTCAACCGTTCTCAATTCGATCGCGCGTTTGGCCAACTCTTCACGGTTCTCTCGGGGCAGGCCGTCACGTTGCCCTATACGAGGCCTGGCGCGGATTCGCCTCTCACGCTGGCGCCCGCCGGTCATTCCAACGCTGTTGGCGATGTGATCCAGATCCCCGAAAGCTGGCGGATCGTGGCAACGATGAATGTCTTCGACAAGAGCCTGCTCTTCGAGATGTCGTACGCATTGATGCGGCGGTTCGCGTTCATCGAAGTTCCGTCGCCGGAGGACGCGGTGTTCGAGCGGCTCATTGACGGCTGGTCTGAGTCCTCGACGGCCGCGGCCGATCTCGCCAAATCATTGATGGCCGTGCGAGAGGTGAAGGACATCGGCCCGGCCGTGTACAGGGATATTGCGAGGTTCGGCAGGCACCGATTGGAGGACCCGGATGTCGATGTCGCCGAGGTTCGCTTTCAGGCCTTCTACAGCTACTTGCTCCCGCAGTTTGAGGGTGTGTCGGACCTGCAAGGCGATCAGCTCTACGCACTACTTACAACGCGGGTCGTCGGAGGCTCGAACGCTTGGCGTGAGCGCATCCGGCGGACCCTCAACCAGGTTCTTGGACTCGAGTTGGGCGAGCCGGAACTCGCTTCGGAGCTCGACGTCACGGATGAGCTCGAGAGCTCCAGCGGCAACGGCCCCGGACGACCGGCAGTCACCTAAGAGAATGAAGACAATTCCGTGGCGGCGGGATGAGCAGGCGAGATCCGTCGCCAGCGACATCTGGAGGTACTTGACTGACGCAGTCGTTGAGGAGGACCAGCTCCAACTTGAGGCGGCGGCGCTACTCGGAGTGCGCCGGCGCGACTTTATGGCGCTTGCCCATGTTCAGTTCCTGCTTAGCGCGGAAGTGGCGGAACTCCTGGAGGCGATGCCTCGCCTGATCAGGCGGTTGTCCACGACGACCGTTCTCGAGCGAGAGGCGAGCGCGGATCGGGTTAGGGGCGCAATCCAATGGGGACCGACCCTAAGCGAGCGACTGGCGACCGGCCTTCCACACTTGTACGTAACGAGTCCTGCCCGTCGCGCGTACCAAACGCCCGAGAACAAGATCCTGGTAAGCGCCTTGGACTCCGTGCGCACAGCCGCTCGAGCCACTGGTTGGCACAGATCGTCTTCAGCGGGTATCGGCTCAGTTGTTCGTGCTCGTGGGAGGGAGGCTGAGCGTTGGCTGCAGGCCCGGGCGTTGACGGAGATCGTCCCAACCCCGATTACCCCGGTTGTCCGGTCACGCGTCGCTAGCGGCAGGGCGGCGCGGCGGTACCGGCCGGCGTTGGATGTCTTCGATCTTCACACGAGATACCTGCGGCGTAAGGACCGCCAAGCTGTCCGCGAGGCCGTGGAGCAACACGCGCTGCTGGTCGCAGCCGAGGACAAGCTGCTCGAGCTTCAGGTGGTATTTGCGATCGAGCGCGCCCTTCGCGCCATGGGGTGTGAACTCGGCCGCCCTGGCCTCCTCGCGGGCGGGAAGATCTTTGAGGGTTCTCTCGGCCCCCAGTCCGTAGCGGTCTACTACCAGTCGACACCGCTGGAGCTCAGCCGGAG
Source organism: uncultured Solirubrobacterales bacterium (assembly GCA_963811505.1). Classification (GTDB taxonomy): domain Bacteria; phylum Actinomycetota; class Thermoleophilia; order Solirubrobacterales; family 70-9; genus WHSW01. The sequence goes on from CAWERC010000006.1 coordinate 178,592, forward strand.
TTCGCACTACGCCGAGATCCAAGGCGCGCATGAGTTCCACGGAAAGGGCGGCATGATCCCCGACCTCGTTCTCGAGGTTCGGAGCGCGGACTCATCCGTTCGCTGGATTCTCGTTGAGGTCAAAGGCGTGAAGAGCGAGGTCTACGAGCACGCTCGCCGAGCGATTCGGGACCTCCTCGCCTATCGCCGCGCGTTCGAGCCGGCGCTCGGCCCGCAGCGTTCCGCGTACGGCCTAGCGGTTGCGTGGGGATCCGAGGTTCGACCGTCGATCGATGCCGAAATCGCTGTCTGCAGTCCAGACACGATCGAGGTTGCGCTGCGGGCGCTGCTATCCGACGACGAGCCGAACGGACCGCCGGGCTGAGTTCGGTGCGCCACTCTTTTCGGATCTGACAATCAGTCGTCTAGATCCGCGTATCCAGGCTACGTAGCTTGGTTCTATGGAGCGAACGATCTGGGAAGCCCGATTCGTCGACGGCCGTGGCGCAAGCTTCTTTACGACGACCGACCTTTCAGAGGATGTCGGAACGACCGGAGTCCGAAGAACCGTTCTCGTCGCCGCAGACGTCTCCGACGAAACAGCTTTGGCCGATGCCCGACGCTGCATCGCGGCCGGCGACGTTCGAGAGCTCACCCTGCACATGGGCGCTGTGGCATACCTTGTCCGCCACGACGCGGCGGAGTAGCTCCAGTCTCGGTTAGCCCCGTTCGCTCCTAGAGCCCGGCATGGCGCGGCCTCCGCGCGAACGGAGGCCTACGGCGTTAGTACGACGCGACCGAAGGCCTGGCGGCTCTCGATGTACGCATGCGCCGCGGCGGCCTCCGAGAGCGGAAACGTCCGATCGATCACCACCCGCACCTCGCCGCTCGCGCCCCGCTCGAGCAGGTCGGCGATCATCGCGTGCACGCGCGGGAGCTCGGTCATCATCGCGCCGCCGAGGAAGACGCCGCGGAGCGTGTTGTTCTGACCCCACAGATCCCTCGCCTCGACGCCGGAGCCGGCGCGGCCCGCCACGCCGACGCTGACGAGCGTTCCGCGATAGGCGAGCGCGCCGATGCTGTCGACCAGGTTCTGGCCCCCGACGGAGTCGAGGATCAGGTCGGCGCCGCGCCCGTCGGTCAGCTCGCGGGTTCGCTCGGGGAAGTTCTCGGTGGCGTAGTTGATGCCGTGGTCGAGGCCGAACTCCTTCAGGCGCTCGAGCTTCTCGTCGCTGGAGGCGGTCGAGATCACGGTCGCACCGGCCTGCTTGGCGAGCTGGATCGCGGCCATGCCGACGCCCCCGGCCCCCGCGTGGATCAGGGCCGTCTGCCCGGGCTCGAGATTGCCGGCGGTGAACAGGCACTCCTGGGCGGTGCCGACCGCGACCGGGACGGACGCAGCGGTGGCCGCGTCCAGGCCGTCGGGGATCGGCCAGGTGGACATCGCGGGGACGGCGCGCTTGGATGCGTGCGAGCCCGCCATGTTCAAGGTCACGACGCGGTCTCCGACCGCGCGGTCGTCGACCCCGTCCGCGACCTCGGTCACCGTCCCGGCGGCGAGGTAGCCAACGATGTGCGGGACGGCTGGCGGCGGTGAGCCGGCCCGGGCCAGCAGGTCGCCGCCCTCGATGCTGATCGCCTCGACGTCGATCACGACGCAGCCGTCGGGGCACTCGGGGTCGGGCACGTCCTCGTAGCGCAGGACGTCCGGGCCGCCGTTCTCGTAGATCACCGCCGCCTTCATTGGCGGGGCGACTCTATTCGAGGCGGCCTCACATCTACCGCCGGGGCGCGGCGGTGCCGGGTGGGCTTGAACGAACTGGATGCGCTTCTCGCGGCATGCCCGCAATCAGATGCGACGGTTAGGCCTGAGCGAGGAGGACGTGCTCCGAGTTGCCCGTCGGCCCGAACACCGGGACGAGGATCCCGACGGCCGGGTCCGGTACACGGCCCGAATTCGGGAACGGCGCGTGCGGGTGATCGTCGCCGTTGACAATCCGGACTTCGTCGTTACGGTCCACGAGCGGAGGAAGTGATGCGAGCCGAGTACGACAGCGAAGCAGACGCCCTCTCGATCGATCTGATCGAGGTGACGAAGTGGGACCGATCCGACGCCATCGACGGCGATTACTGCACCGTCGCACTCGCGCGTGGACGCCCGGCGAACGTCGAGCTGTTGTCGCCCGCCGCCCACCTGGAGCTGCTCGGCGTTGCCGCTGAGCGTCACGGGTTGGACGCCGAGGCGCTCGAGGCAGCGGCGCGTTCCGCGCTGGCCGCCCCGGATCGGACAGTTGTGCTCGATGTGTTGGCCTCGGCCTGATCCCGGGCCAGCGTTGCGACCGTAACGGCCTCAGCCCGGCGGCAGCCGCCCCTGCATGAACGCCAGTGCTTCGGCCTCCGCCGCGGAGGTGATCCCTACGTGATCGACGTCCGGGTACTTGGTGTAGGTGACCTGGTCGCCCAGGGCGACGAGCTCGTCGTTGAGCTTGTCCGTGTAGAAGGGGAAGACCGTCGTGTCGGCGGTGCCCTGGAGGATCAGGATCGGCGGCTTCGTGGTGACGGCCGGGTTGTTCTGGGCGAGGACGTCGAGCAGCGGGCTCAGGTCGGCGCCGTCCCGCGGCATGTCCGAGGGCGCGATGCCGCCATATGAGTCCGGCTGGCTGAGCTGGTCCAGGCACTCCTGGTCGATCGTCGGGTACAGCGCCAGCGCCGGGTCCGACAGGATCTGGGCGACGTCGATCTGCTGCGACTCGACCTCCGCGCCGCGGACGATCAGCGCCACGAGCGCGCTCAGCGGGCTCGGCGAGGTCAACGCGGGCAGCAGGTCGGCCTGCTCGGCGATGTGCGAGGCCGGCGCGTAGGCGATCGTCCCGCGGAGCTTCAGGTCCGATCCGAACCGTTGCGCGTCGGGGCCCGCGGCCCACAGCGCCGCGTGGCCGCCCTGCGAGTGGCCGGCGATCAGATACTTCTTGCCGATCTCCAGGCCGAGGTCTCGCGCGGCGTTGACGATGTCGACGACGCTGCGCCCGGCGGGCTCGCCGATCAGGTAGGGGTGGACCTGCTTGGGCGTACCGAGGCCCATGTAGTCGGTGCGCACGACCGCGTAGCCGGCGTCGATCCAATCCTCGACCTGCGGATCGATGTAGGTGACTCCGCCGGCCATCGGGCTGTCGGCGGCGATCCGGCTCGGGGCGCAGATGTCGGCGATCCCGGTCGTCCCGTGCGCGAAGGAGATCACGGGCCAGCCCTGCTTCGGCGGCTTGCCCCTCGGGACGCTGACCGCGCCCGAGACCGCGGTCGTCTTGCCCTGCGTCGTCTTCGACGTGTAGAGGACGCGCGTGTTCGTCTTCGCGCCCTCGATCGCGATCGGGCCCTTCGCCTTGCGCTCCCAGATCAGGTCGCCGTGGCCCTTGGGCAAATCCTTGGGCGGGTCGTAGAACGCCGCGCCCTTCGGACCCTTGACCGGGGGCTCGGCCGCGGCACCGGCCGAGCCGGCCAGGGCCGCCGCCGCGCAGAACGCGACCGCGGTCGCGGCGGTGATCCGTACGCGTGCGGAGCTGAGCGCGATCCGGTGCAAGGGTCCCTCCTCGTCTTGATTCCTGCCGGGGTGAGCGTACTCCAGCCCGGCTCGCGGGCCGCCTGACCGGCCATTAGCATCCGGCTCGTGGGCGATCCGGCCAGGGACGGACACGGAGATGGCCGCGTGCCGAGGATGCGGCGGCGGAGCTTCGTCGGCGGGGGGCTGGCCGCGGGCGCGGCGCTGCTTCAGTCGCCGGGTGCACTTGTCGCGAGATCGCGGTGGGCCAGGCGGAGTCCCTCGGACCCGCTGCCGCAGCTGCCGCTGCGATCGAGCTATCCGAACCTGCCCGCGATCCCGTTCGACGAGCCCGGGATCACCGACACGCTCGCGCGACTGAACATCCGCAGCAAGCAGATCATCCAGGCGAAGGAGGGTCTCAGCCACCTCTACACGCTCGACGGCGTCACCCGCCGCGCGTACACGTTCCTGTTCGGAAGCAAGGGCGGGGCCTCGAATCGCAGGGCGATGCGCGCGCTCGCGAGGTCGTACAGGCACGACCCAGACCGGGCCCGGGCCGAGCTGGTCGAGAACCTCGGGCGCCCGAGCGACGACGGCGCCGCGCGCCGCGGGGCGCCGGGGCCCTTCTCGCTCGAGAGCCCGGAGCAGTTCTCGATCTCGTGGACGACGTTCACCGGCGTCTACGAGGAGGGCCGGGCGAACCTGTCGCGCTGGGCGCGGTCGCTGACCGACGCCGACGCCGCCACCCGTCAGTTCTGGCCGATGATCGCCGGGCACGGGTTCGGCTACAACCTGATCATCCCGGAGCTCGTGACGAGCGCCCGCGCCGGGGAGCTGCGGGGCGAGTTCGGCGCGGCCTGGACGGCCGAGGTGCGCGCGGCGCTGGGGTCGGGAGATCTCTACGTCATCGACATGAGCCGGTTCGAGGCGCTGCAGCCGCAGGACGCCGACGGCGTCACGCGCTTCACCCCCGCCACGGTCACGCTGCTGATCCGCAACCCGCGGACGAAGCGACTCATACCCGTGGCCGTCATCGTCTCGGGCTTCCAGGGGGCGGGCCGGCAGGTCTACTCACGCGCGACCGCCACCAACGGAGCGTGGCTTTACGCCCTGCAGGCGGCGAAGACGTCGATCACGGTCTTCGGCGTCTGGCTCGGGCACGTCTATCACTGGCACATCGTCACCGCGGCCATGCAGATGGCGATGCTCAACACGCTGCCGACCACCCATCCCGTCTCGCTGCTGCTCGCGCCGCAGTCGAGGTTCGCGATCCCGTTCGACGACGTTCTGCTCGCCGCGTGGACGCAGATCGCGCCGCCGACGTCGCTCGACACCCCGGAGGACTTCCTCGCGCTGTGCAACGACTACGCCGCCGGGCGCTCCTACTTCGACGACGACCCCTACGCCACGGTCAAGCAGCTCGGCCTGCGCGAGAGCCAGTTCTCCGTCAGCGAGCCATGGGACCGCTACCCCGTCGTGCGGCGGCTCCGGTCCGTATGGGACATGGTCGAGCCCTACGTCAAGACGTTCGTTCGCACGACCTACGCGTCCGACGGCGCGGTCGCGGGCGACGCCGATCTCCAGAGGTGGATCGCGACGGCGGGCTCACCGGACCCGAGCACCGGGGGCAACGTGAGGGGCCTGCCGCAGGTGAACAGCCGCAAGGCGCTCGAGAAGGTGCTGACGAGCCTGCTCTACCGGATCACGATCCACGGGGTGTCGCGCCTGAACTCGACCTCGAACCCGGCGCTGACCTTCGTCTCGAACTTCCCCCACTGCCTCCAGCGCACCGACATCCCGCGCCCGGACGCGCGGATCGGCACGGCCGCGCCTGCTGCGCTACCTGCCGAACACCGACGCGATCGCCCAGGCGGTCAACTTCTATTTCACCTTCGCCTTCTCGACGCCCTATGAGCCATTCATCCCGTTCGGCGGCGTCGGCGAGCAGCTCTTCTTCCCCGGCGGGCGATCCGACCCGCGCAACCGCGCCCTGGTCGACCTCCGGCGCGGCCTCGCGGGCTTCATCCGCGACTATCAGCCCGACATCCCGCAGCGGTTCCAGTGGCCGCTGAACATCGAGACCTGACCGATAGACTGCCGCGCCTCATGCCTATGCCTGCCTCGAAGCGAACCAAGATCCTGTCCCTGCTCGCCGCCTCCGCCGCGCTCGCGATCGCCGGGTGCGGCGGCGACGACGACGAGACGACGAGCGGGGCGACCGGCGCCACCGGCGTCGGCGGCGCCGCGCCGCTGAGCGAGGAGGAGTTCGTCAGCCAGGCGAACGCGATCTGCGCCGACGCCAACAGCCAGATCGAGGCGATCCCGGCGCCGACGTCCAACGACGCGCAGGCCATCGGGGACTACGCGCGGGAGGTGCTCGCCGTCGCCGAGCCCCTGATCGAGCAGTTCGATGCCCTCGTGCCGCCGGAGAACCTCCAGTCGGAGTTCGACGAGTACACCGCCCAGGTGCAGGAGCAGGCCGCCCTCGACCGCCAGCTGGTCACGGCCGCCGATGCCGGCGACACTCAGGAGATGGAGTCGCTGCTGCAGGAGCTCGATTCGATCGACACCGACCAGCAGGCGGCCGCGCTCGGGCTCGACGAGTGCGCCAAGGACCCCCAGCCGCAGGGCTGAGCGCTGCCTTCGCCCCGACGGCAGCGTCTTCTTGACGCGCACCCACGGAGAGGTGGTGCCCGGGTCAGGGGAGGAGTTCGAACGCCTCGGTGTGCTTCGGCCGCACGACCCCGAAGTGACGGCGGTCGAGGGTCGCGATCGTCGCAATCCCGAGTCGCTCGGCCGCCGCGACGATCGAGGCGTCGACAGTGCCGAGGGGCAGGTCGCGATAGCCGCTGACCAACTCTGCCGTCCGAAGCAGGTCGGCGGGCTCGAGTGGCTCGAGGATCAGGTTGCCGGCGGCGAGGTTGCCGAGCAGTTGAACCTCGGCTCGATACCCGCCGATCAGGTGGGCGACCTCGGTCACGCAGAGGGTCGGGACGATCAGCGGGCCCTCGTGGGTTTCAAGCAGCTCAACGCAACGGTCGTGGTAGGCGTCCGCTCGGTCGAGCTGGGCGATCAGCGGCCCCGAGTCGACTAGGAGCGGGACTGCTCCGCCTCCGTGGCGAGAATCTCCGCGATCCTCTCCTCGACCGTGACCGAGAGTGTTCCGTCGCCGCTGTTGAAGGATCCGGTGCCGAGCAGCCGGCGGCGGCGCGGCTTCTTGCTGCCGGCTCCGAGGTGAGCCTCGAGCGCCTCGCGGGTCACCTCGCTGATCGTCGCACCGCGCCGCTTGGCCTCGTTGCGAAGCCGGGCGTCGAGCTCGTCGGGGATCTTGACCGTCGTGCGCCTCATTGTATGCCAGCATACCACTAGTTCTGCGCCGAGCGATCAGGGCCGAGCAGCGATGTCGAGCGGGTCCAGGCCCTTCGCCCGCGCGTCCCGCACGAGCTCGACGAACTCGCCGAGCTCGGAGACCTCGACGACGCCATCTGCGGTTCTCCACGCATAGCCATCGCGCATCAACTCGTCACCACAGTCGGCGGCCGTCAGCTCGATTGCGAGCGCGGCGTCACCGAGTACCTGGTCGAACCACTTCGACCCGGCGAGCCACTCGAAATGCGATTCCAGCCCGCAGCGGTCGATCACGCGGCGGACGCTAGGCGGCCGCGGTGCGCGGGATGCGCGCCAGGTGCGTCAGCACCATGACGCGACCGCGCCGGCTGAGTGCCGCGCGGGTCGCGCCCATCCGCTCCGAGGGAGGGCGCGACCCGGCGGAACCTCTTCGGTCTAGCCGAACGAGTTGACGATCAGTCCGGAATCGATCGGAACGCGGCCCTTGGGGCCCATGTCGTGCGGGACGCCGACCTTCACCGTGCCGGAGCAGGTGCCGTTGATGTCCGTGGCCGTGAACGAGATCCGGTAAACGCGGCCGTCCCCGTTGCCCTTGCGCTCGGCGCGCACGTAGACCTTGTTCCCTGAGGGACCGCTCTTCGCATCGGGGCTGGTGTTGCCGTCGCCCGTGCTGTTGAGCGGCTCGTCCTGGGTGACGCCCGTGATGGTCACGACGTTCGGGTTACCGTCGACGTCGGGCACCGTGATCGTGATCAGATGGAACTTGTGGTTGGGCGGCCACAAGAGGTTCGGGTTCGCCTTCGCATTCGGGCAGTCCGGCGGATGCGCCGCCGCGGGTGTAGCCATCAACGCAGCGGACCAGAGCGCGAGCATCGCCGTGAGCACGACCACGCGCATAGAACTTTGTCTCATCCTTGAGCCTCCTCGCCTCGGCATCCATGCCGCGGCGTCGGTTTGTGCCTCAGCTTCCGATGCCTCGGCCCCCGTCTACTGGAAACAAGGTAGGCCGGGGAACGGGCCCTCTCAATTGGATAAGCGTCCAACTCTGGCTGGATCGCTCAGGTTCGCCGGCGCGGTGACCGCTGACCTACGCGCCGATCTCCTCGATCTCGACCTGCTCGACGCTCTCGAGCTGCGCCTCCGGGTCGGGCACCAGCGGCACCTTCGGATCGCTCTCCAGCAGGCGGTGCCACGAACCGTCGTCGGCCTGCACGAACAGGTACAGCGGGCCGAGGTCCGCGCTCACCTCCGTGATCACGCAGGCGCCGGGCGCCACCGTCACCTCGGTGCCGTCGCCGGTCGTCCCGGTGTCGTAGGTCTCGGCGGTGAACTCCTCGCCCGAGTACTCGCCGACTGTCACCTGGTTCTTCGGGTCGTGTGAGAGCCGCGCCAGGTCGGGGAGCGTCTCGGGCGCCGAGCTCGTGAACGACTCGACGCAGTCTCCGCCGCCGCCGGTCGCCGCGGTGGTCGAATCCTCGTCGTCGCCGCAGGCGCCGAGGGCCACCGCGAGGGCCAGCACCGCGATTGCGATCGCCGCTCTGCTCATCCGCACCTCCGCCACGGGTGCACCCTAACGCGAGATGATGCGCCAATGGAGGTCTGGCTTCACTCGTTCTCGTTCCCGCACCGCGTCGTCGAGACGGCCCGCAAGGCCGAGGCGTGGGGCTTCGACGGGATGCTGCTCGCCGACAGCCAGAACCTCAACGCCGAGATCTGGGTCGAGCTCGGGCTCGCGGCGGCGGCGACCGAACGGCTGAAGCTCGGGCCGGGGGTGACCAACCCCGCGACCCGCCATCCGTCGGTGACCGCGTCGGCGGCGGCGACGCTGCAGGTCGAGAGCGGCGGGCGCGCCGTGCTCGTGCTTGGACGCGGCGACTCGGCGCTGCGCCAGATCGGGCGCGAGCCGGTCCATCCGAGCGAGCTCGAGGAAGCCCTGACCGCGATCCAGGCCTACCTGCGCGGGGAGACCGCGACGTTGGAGGGGTTAGAGAGCCGGCTCGCGTGGCTCGACTCCGCGCCCGACGTCGCCAAGGTGCCGGTGATCGTGGCCGCCTCGGGCCCGCACGTGATCGAGGCCGCCGCCCGCCATGCCGAGGGCGTTGACTTCACCGTGGGCGCCGAGCCCGACCGCCTGCGCTGGGCGGCCGACATCGCTCGCGCGGCCGGCAGCCCGTCGCTGGGCGCGTTCGTCAACGTCGCCGTCGACCCCGATCCCGCCACGGCCCGCGACCTGGTCCGCGGCAGCGCCGCGATCTTCGCCCGCTTCAGCGCGGAGGGCGCCCCCTCAGACGGGCTTTCCGACGTGACGAAGGCCGGGATCGAGGCGATCGCCGCCACCTATGACGAGTCCAAGCACGGCCAGGCGTCGGCCGTGCACTCGCAGTCGCTCGACGACGAGTTCATCGAGCGCTTCGCGGTGGCGGGGATCGCGGACGAGGTGGCAGAGCGCCTGGCCGCGCTGGGCGAGCTCGGGATCGAGCGGCTGGTGATCGTGCCGTGCTCGCTGGACACCCCGCCCGAGGCGCTCGAGCGCTCGAACGAGCTGTTCGCCGCCGACGTGCTGCCGAGGCTGCGCTAGGCGAGTCCGCGCCAGCGGCGCGGCGGCTCGGCCGGCGTCAGCAGCTCCGCTGCGCGCGCGATCTCTGCCGCGCCGCTCGGACCCCAGACCGCGAAGTAACACGACCCGCAGAGGGCCTCGTTGGTCGGGCTCTCGAATCCGAGCCGCTCGCGGACCTCGGTCCCGCATTTGGCGCATTGCTCCTTCACTACGTTCGCTATCGACGCCGCGCAGCGCGGGACTTGACGAAGCCAGGCGAGGTTGGACACAGGGGCGAGGGGGCTGGCCCCTACCCCGTTTCGGTTAAACGGTCGCGCTCGCAGTCAGCGCTTCAGCTTGATCTTCCGCTTCGCCTTGCCGCTGCCGGCCTCGTTGGTGGCCACCCCGCGCACCGTCAGCTTCGCCCGCCCGCCCTCGGCGAGCAGCTCCTTGAGCACCCGCCTGCTGCGCTTGGCCTTGCGCAGCTTCAGCTTCACCGTCCGCTTCTCCCCGCTGGCGAGCGAGAGCCGGCGCTTCTTCACCTTGATCCTCGCCCCGGGCGCCTTCGCCACCGTGCGGGGCGCGCTCTGCTTCACCTTGCCCGAGAGCACCACCGCGCACGGCCCGGTGACGCAGTCGACCTTCACCTTCACCCGTGCCACCGCCTGGCGGCGCTTGCCCCGCAGCGCGAGTTCGGGCTCGCCGGCGAGCCGCTGGACCCGGTTGTTGAACGAGTCGGCGACGTACACGTAACCGAGCGGATCGACGGCGATCGAGAGCGGCATCCGGAACTCGCCGAGCGCGTCCCCGTATGAGCCGTCGCCGAGGTTCGCGCCGAGCGCCTGCTGGAAGTCGCCCCCCTTGTCGAACACCTGGACGCGGTCGTTGCCCAGGTCGACGACGAACACGTTGCCGGCCGCGTCGGCGGCCAGGTCGCGCGGCTCTTCGAACTGCCCGGGGCCGCCCCCGGCGGTGCCCCACGTGGTGATGAACTCGCCGCCGGCGGCGAATCGCTGCACCCGGTTGTTCCCGGTGTCGGCGACATAGACGTTGCCGTTCTCGCCCACGGCGATCCCGGCGGGGCTCTGGAACTGACCGTTCAGATTCCCGGTCGAGCCCCACTCGTCGGCGAACCCGCCGGATGGATCGAAGGTCTGGATCCTGTCGTTGCCGGTGTCGGCGACGTAGACGTTCCCGTCGGCGGCGACCGCGACGTCGGCGGGGGAGTTGAACTGGCCGGGCCCGGCCCCGGTCGTTCCCCATTCGCCGAGGAAGTTGCCCGCCGAGTCGAAGCGCTCGATGCGGTCGTTGAACGTGTCGGCGACGTAGACCGTTCCGTCGGCCGCGACGCCGATGCCCGAGGGGGTGTCGAACTGCCCCGCGCCCGCGCCCGGGCCGCCGAACCGCGACAGCACCGTGCCGTCGGGCTCGAAGCGCTGGACGCGGTCGAGGCCGTCGGCGACGTAGACGCCGCCCGGCCCGGCGCCGATCCCGCGCGGGAAGATGCACCGTGCCCGCGCCGGGCGCGCCGAAACCGCGCTGGAAGGCGCCGGTCCCCGCGTCGAACTCCTGCACGCGGTTGAGGCGGGGGGTCGGTGACGAGCACCGTGCCGCTGGACTCGGTCAGCCCGCGGAGATCGTGGAACTGGCCGTTGCCGGCGCCCTCGGAGCCGAACTCGCTCTGGTAGGCGAGCGCACGGCGTTCCAGCGCTGGACTCGCTCGTTGTCCTCGTCGGCGATGTAGAGGCGGCCGGTGACCAGGTTGGCGTCGATGCCGCGCGGCTCGCTGAGCTCGCCCGGGCCGGTGCCGGGGTCGCCGCGCTGGCATCCGGCGACGCAGGTTTCGCCGACCATGCCCGCCGCCCGGGTGGACGTCGCGCCCGCCCATCACCTGAAAGGCGCCGGTGGTCGCGTTGAAGCGCGAGACCCGCTGGTTGTCGTACTCGGCTGACGTAGACGAGGTTGCCGGCGATGGCGATCCCGTTGATCCCGTCGAGCTCGCCCTCGGCGGTCCCGCTGCCTCGCCCTCCTTGCAGCCGGCGGCGCAGGTCTCGGAGCCGGTGCCGCCGCCGGGGTCGACGTCCTTGCCCCACATGAGCTCGAACTGGCCGGTCTGCGTTGAACCGCTGCACGCGGTGCGCTCGGCGACGAAGACGTCGCCGTTGGCCTGGTTGACCGCGATCCCGTGGATGATCGGCGAACTGGCCCTCGCCGCTCCCGATGCTGCCGAACTGGCCGAGGAAGTTGCCGTCCGTGTCGAAGCGCTGGATCTGACGCATCTGCCGGGTCGACTCGCTGAAGTCGGCGACGTAGAGCTCGCCGGTGGCCTCGTTGACCCCGATCGCGGTCGGGATCTCGAACTGCCCCGGGCCCGGTGCCGAACGAGCCGCAGCGGAGCACGTGGTTGTTGGCGGCGTCGTACTTGTGCACCGCCGGCGCGAGCGCGTCGACGACGTAGGTGTTGCCGGCGTTGTCGCGCTCGACGTCGATCGGGGCGATCAGCTCGCCCGGCTTCTGTCCGCCGAACTGGGCGATGGGCTCGAACGCGCCGTGCGCGGGGGCGGGGAGGACGAAGGCGAGCGCGACCGCGGCCGGGACCAGACGTGCTCTGCGGCTTTCAGGCCTCCTTGCCCGCATCGCGCGAGCGTACTGCTGCGCGGCCGGGGCGACAAGCGACCGGCGGTGGCTACCCTCGTTCGCCTGACCTCAGCGCTGCAGATCAACGGCCTGGTGAAGACCTACCCGACCGGGGTCGAGGCGCTGAAGCGGCGTCGACCTCGAGATCGAGGACGGCGAGTTCTTCGGCCTGCTGGGCCCGAACGGCGCCGGCAAGTCGACCCTGATCCACTGCACGACCGGGCTCGCGCAGCCGACCGGCGGCGAGATCCAGCGTCTTCGGCCACGACGCGGTCACCGACTACGGCCCGGCGCGCCAGGCGGTCGGCCTGGCGCCGCAGGAGCTCAACCTCGACTGGTTCCTGACCCTCGAGGAGACGCTCGACTACCACGCCGGCTACTTCGGGATGCCGAAGAAGGAGCGCCGCGAGCGCGCCGCCGAGCTGCTCGAGACCTTCTCGCTCTACGGCAAGCGCAAGGAGCGCACCCGCACGCTCTCGGGCGGGATGAAGCGGCGGCTGATCCTCGCCCGCGCGCTGATGCACCGCCCGCGCCTGCTGATCCTCGACGAGCCGACCGCCGGGGTCGACATCGAGCTGCGGCTGGAGCTCTGGCACTACGTGCGGCGGATCAACGAGGAGGGGACGACGATCCTGCTCACCACCCACTACCTCGAGGAGGCCGAGCAGCTCTGCGACCGGATCGCCTTCATCAACGAGGGCAACATCGCCGCCTGCGGCATCGGTCGCCGAGCTGGCGGCGCGCTACGGGGTCGCGAGCGCTCGAGGACGCCTACCTGGAGCTGGTCGGGCGCAAGGAGCTCTCGCGCTCCCACGTGCCGGCGGCGGAGGTGACTCGCGGAGGAGCTGGCATGACGCACGACCCAGATCCGCTTCTTCACGCTCTGGCGGCGTGAGCTCAACCGGTTCATGAAGATCAAGAAGCAGACGATCGGCGCGCCGCTGCTGGAGACCTTCCTCTACATCTCGGTCTTCGGCGCCGCGCTCGGCACCCGGATCGACACCCTGCACGGCTTCAAGTACGTCATCTTCGTGATCCCCGGGCTGATCATGATGGCCTGGGCGATGAACTCGTTCTCCAACAACGCGTCGTCGATCCTCCAGCAGAAGTTCCAGGGCGCGATCCAGGACCAGCTCTCATCGCCCGCCTCGCCGCTCGAGCTGCTGACCGCGTTCTCGCTCGGCGGCTTGACCCGCGGGGCGACGGTGGCGGCGCTCACGTTCATCGCCGCCTCGCTGCTCGTCGACCTGCCGGTCGAGCACGTCCTGATCCTGGTCCCGGGGCTGCTGCTGGTCGGCTTCTTCTTCGCGCAGCTCGGCGTGCTGATCGGCGTCCGCGCCGAGCAGTTCGACGACGTCGCGATCGCCCAGACCTTCGTGCTGCAGCCGCTGATCTTCCTGGGCGGGGTCTTCTACTCGGCGTCGCTGCTGCCCGAGCCGTGGCAGACGCTGACCCACTTCAACCCCGTCTACTACATGATCAACCTGGTCCGCTACGGCTTCCTGGGCTACACCGAGGCGGCGATCGCGCTCTCGATGCTGGCGCTCGCCGCGGCGACCGCGGCGCTGTTCGTGATCAACCTGCGGCTGTTCAAGCGCGGCTACAAGCTGCGCGCGTAGGTGGCCGGGCGCCCGGCCCCAGCGCGAACGTCCCGCGTCTCCGCACGTACGCACAGATGCGGGACGTTCAGCTACTCGTCCTCGGCGGAGATCCGCACGTCGAGTCGGACGATCGAGTCGACGGCCGGGGCGTCCTCGAGCGCGTCCCCGATCCGTTCGCGGATCTCCTCGCCGGCCTTGCTCCACGCCTTGTCGTCATCCAGAGCGGCCCGCGCGATCTCGATCTCGCCCGCTTCGAGCTCCTGCCCCGTTTCGCGCGGCGGGACCGGATGGGCGAGGTCGAACTTGCGGCGCGCCAGGTCGTCGAGCTGCTCACGCGCGAGGTGGCGATCCTCCGTGCTCGCCCCGCCGGACAGCAACCGCTCGCGAAGCTCGCCTGAGTCGCCCTCGGCGTCGAGCGTTTCGGCGAGCGCCTCGTCATAGCCGGCTGTTTCGGTCATGCCCCGCTACTTGCCGCTCAGCGGACGCTGAAACCGTCAGCCGTCCGAGCGAGTCGAGCTCCAGCTCTTGCACCGCTACGCGAAGCAGCGCTAGAGTCAGCGAGCAGATCGGCCGCCCACCGAGGCGACGGCCCCGCAGGCCAGCCGTCCCCGGTGGCGACACCGCCTAAGGAGGGGACAATTGAGACGCCTTGGTAACCACTTCCGCGGCAACGTCGTCGGCTATTTGGGCGTCTTCCTGGCACTGACCGGCACCGCTGTGGCCCTGCCGGGCACCGACTCGGTCGATTCCGGGGACATCATCAACGGCGAGGTGAAGGCAGTCGATCTCGCCGGGAGCGCGGTCAACGGTTCGAAGATCGCCGACGGCTCGGTTGGCAGCCTCGATCTGCGCGACGGCGGCGTGGCTCGCGTCGACATCGCAGATGACGCCGTCAATACCACCAAGGTCCTCGATGGCTCGCTCCGTGCCGCGGACGTCGACGCGAACCAGATCCAACGACGGGTGACCGGGACCTGCACGTCGCCAGAGGGCATTACGGCGATCGCGGCCAACGGGACCGTTACGTGCGCGAGCCCGGTCTTCGCGATCAGGCTGTTCCCCAACGCCGGTACCAACAACAACATCGACTTCACCGGCTCCGGGCCAGGGCTCGCGCTCGGCACGACCTGTCACATCGGCGCGCTCACGCTCCTCTTGATCACCAATACGGGATCCAGCGCCGCGACGCTCAACTGGTTCTACTCCGATGGGACCGATGTTTTCGCCGGCGGGACCTCGCTCGCCGGCGGCGCTGACTACGCCTTCGAGCTCGACAGTCGCCGGATCGAAGGGCAGTTCGTCTTCACTGACGAGACCGGCGTGAGCACGATCAACCTCCACGCGCTCGACGGGGGCACAGCGTGCGAGACGCTTGGCACCCTCGAGTGGGCGCGCTAGTCGAGGCAGGTCGATGAGCCTCAGCGGCCACATCCGCACGCACGTCGTCGGCTACGTGGCGGTGTTCCTGGCACTGAGCGGCAGCGCGCACGCCCTGGCAGGTTCGAACACCGTCGACTCCGGCGACATCGTCGCCAGCGGCGTGACGACTCCGGATGTCGCCCCGAACGCCGTCACCGGGGTGAAGATCGCGGACGACACCGTCGGCAGCGTCGACCTTCTCAACGGCGGAGTGAGACCCTTCCACCTCGGAGCGGCGGTGGTAAACGGGGCCAAGGTCGAGAACGGCGCGCTCAACCTCGACGAGTTCGTGCCAGATTCGCTCCAATCGCGCGTGACCGAGACCTGTGGCGGTCAGGCTTGGCGTTTCTTTCGTTTGTCCGAGGCCCCTGGCAACTGCGCCTCCCCGGTTACGGAGGTGCGGAACACGTTCTCGACAATCCTCCCGGGTTGGACGCTCAACAACAACTGCACCGGCACCGGGAACGCGCTTCTGAGCATCGAGAGCACCGAGAATTTCGGCACGGTGAACTGGTTCTACAGCGACGGCGTCGCGCTGCACGTGGACGGCACGGTGCTGAACGACGGCGAGAAGGTGTTGTTCAACCAGAGCCCGATCTCGGGTCAGTTCATCCTCAGCAACCCGGGCAACGGCAGCTCCGTTCCGGCCAACGCCATCACGGTCACCTACGGCGGCGGGGGAGCCTGCGACCCCAAGGCCACCGCCGCTGTGGGGCTTTGGTTTTAGCCGCTCGAGGTCGCCTTGATCGTGAACCCGGTGCCGGTGGGGGCGTCGAAGTTGTCGATGCCGATGTACCAGTTGCCCGCGGCCGGGTTGGGCAGGGTGCAGGTCTCGGTCGAGTCGCCGTCGAACGGGCGGCAGTCGTACACCGCGTCCGTCGGCATCGAGCCGCGCCGGACGTACAGATCGAGGTCGACGGTGGCCGGACCGGTCATCTGCACCTGAAGCTGCGTGCGCCCGGTCGGGACGGCGATCCTGAACGGCTTGAAGCCCGCGTCCTGCGCCTTCGCGCCGTCGACCGTCAGCCTGGCGTTGCCCAGGGCCGGAATCCCGGTCGCCGCCACGGCGACGTAGCGGGTCACCGTCGCCTGCGCCCCGTCGTCGTCGGTCGCCCGCAGCGCCACCGGGAAGCTCCCGTTCGCGGCGTAGGTCTTCGACGGGTTCGCGGCGGCCGACGTCGTGTTGTCGCCGAAGTTCCACAGCCGCGACGCGACGGACCCGTCCGGGTCGGTGCTCCGATCGCGGAAAGCGCAGGTGCGGCCGGTGCAGTTCGCCGTCATCGCGGGCTTCGGCGGCTGGTTGGCCGGCACGGCGCCCCGGACGACGAACCGGTTGACGGTCGAGCCGATGTTCCAGTGGCTCGCCAGCCACTCGCCGGTCTCGGGCGCGGCGTCGAAGTAGGTGTCGTTGCGGCAGTCGAACCGCTCGGAGGCCGCGCAGTAGGTGACCGTGCCCTGCTGGTGCACGTTGCCGCCGTCCGGCGAGTAGCACATGACGTCGATCTCGTCCCAGCAGTGGCCGCCGTCGCCGGTGGAGAACGGCGCGGCCTGCTGCACGGCGCCCTGGTTGTGGCCGTTCTCGTGCATCGGGGTGTGCCCGTACCAGCAGCCGGCGCTCGTCGGGCTCGCGTACGGGCCGTAGGTCACGGCGTAGCCGCCCTGGATCCCGCCCCCGGGGTTGTTGCTGAAGTTGCCGGCGATCGGGCGGTCGTCGGACCAGAAGGAGCCGACGCCGCAGGCCAGGCCGCTCTGGTCGTTGGCGTCGTAGAAGATCGTGTAGTCGACGTTGGTGCGGGTGTAGCCGGCCGTGCGCGCCGCGGCGACGATGTTGTCGAAGCTCGACTGGGCGTTGCCGCCGGAGCCCGGCGGGACGGGGAAGGCGGTGACGCTGATCGCACCCGCGGTCGTGCAGAGGACGCGGTAGCTCATGTGCGGCCCGCCGCTGATGATCGACTCCTCGTCGAGCACGTGGTTCATCCGCCGGATCGCGGCCTGGATGTGCGGCGTGACGGTTGCGAGGCGGTTGGCCGAGCCCTGGTTGTAGGCGTAGAGGACCCGCTGGTGGTAGCTGGTCTGGGAGGTCGTGCAGGCCGGCGCGCGCTCGGGGTCGCCCACGTTCATCGAAGTCCCGTGGCCGGGGACGGTGATCGGGTCCGGACCGTGCGTCTGCAGGGTCGCGCCGCCGGCGCGGACCTCGTACAGCCCGTTGGGCTGAAGCTCCGCGTCCGAGCCGACGACCGCGCGGGTCTCGGCCGGAGTGAACTCCGTCTGCCCGGTGCCGAACAGGTTGGTGTGCGCGTACGCGGCGGGCGCGAGCGCGGCGGCGGCGCCGAGCGCCAGCGCGGCCAGCGTGAAGGCGCGCCCGTGCGTCCTGCGCGTCGTTGAGTGGTCGCGGACCCCGGCCTGCCGCATGCGGTTCCTCCTTGGATTCGGTGCGAGTTGGTCGCCCGCCCGGCGGCGGACGGCCCGACGCGCGACCCCCGCGGCGCGGACGGGATCAACTTAGCTGTGCCTGAGGCACGCGACCATGGGGTAAGCCCGTGGACCCGGTGCGTACTTTTCCGCAGCCGATCGGCGGGTTTCGGCTGTAGAAGCGGCGCCCGATCGCGACTAGGTTGTGTGTCGCACAGGGACGTGCTGCGCAAGGCTCAAGGAAGGGTGTGTCGCACAGGGACGTGCGGCGTAAGGCCTAAGGAAGGGCCCTCGGCTTCCACGCACCGCCCGGTCCTGAGTGGGCGGAGTCGGAATCGCCGTGGCGGGACTAAGCGACCGGCTCTCGAGCCGGTCGCTTAGGCGTCGGGCCCGAACCGGACCCGTGTCCCACCGCGTTTAACCCATTTCGGGCAACTGCCGATACGAATGGTGGGTTTTTGGCGGGGGTTATTGCGGAGGGTTATCGGTTTGGGACAGACGACAAAGGTCATCGCCGGGACGCCTGCGTCCCGGGACGGGTTCGTTGGATCGCGCCCGCTCGCGACGCCAAACGGCCACCGCGCCACCGCGTCGCTGTCCACCGCGCTGCTCGACGGCTCGGTCGACTGCGTGGTCGCGATCGACGGGTCCGGCCGGATCATCGAGTGGAACCCCGCCGCCGAGCGGACCTTCGGCTACCCGCGCTCACAGGCGATGGGCGCCGACTGCGCCGACCTGATCATCCCCGCCGACGGGCGTGAGCACCACCGCCAGAAGCTGATCGAGATGGCGGTCAGCCCCGACGCGCCGCGCGGTCGGCAGCCGGGTCGAGCGGGTCGGACTGCGCGCCGACGGCACGGAGTTCCCGATCGAGGTCACGGTCGCCCGGGTGGACGGACCCGAGCCGATCGCCGTCGGCTTCATCCGCGACATGTCCGAGCGCAAGGCCGAGCTGGAGAGCGCGGAGACCAACCTTCGCCGCCGCGAGGCGATGACTGCCATCGGCCACCAGGTGCTTCGCAACGCGCCGCTCGAGGAGGTCGGGATCGCGGTCGCGATCCTCGCCCGCGAGGAGCTCGACGTCGACGTCGTCCGGATCTGGCAATGCCACGACGACAACGCCCCGCTGGAGCTGGTCGCGTCGGCCGGCGCCGCCGACGAGGACCGTCACGGCCCGCCGCCGATGCCGTCGGCGGAGGCCGGATCGCTCGAGCTCCCGACGGGCTCGTCTTCAGGGTGATGACCCCCGACGGCCCCGGCGACCGCGATCGCACTGCACTCGGCCGAGCCTGCCGAGCCCGGCTCGGAGGACCTCTACCTGCTGGAGTCGCTGTGCCAGATCCTGGTCGCGTCGATCTCGCACCACGCGACGGTTAGCGAGCTCGACGAGGCCGAGCGGCGCTATCGCGGCCTGATCGAGCGCCTGCCGATGGTCTCCTACTTGGCCGAGTACGGCGCCGACGGCGCCTGGCTCTACGTCTCGCCGCAGATCGAGGAGCTGCTCGGCTACACGGCCGAGGAGTGGCTCGCCGACGACGAACCTTTGGTGGGAGCGGATCCATCCCGAGGACCGCGACCGGGTGGCCGCCGACGAGGAGGAGCTGCGCGAGGACGCTCGATCCGTCGGCGATCGAGTACCGGATGATCGCCCGCGACGGGACGCATCGTCTGGGTCCGCGACGAGGGCGCCTACGGGTACCGCTCCGGCGACGAGCGCGACCGGGTGCTGGTCGAGGGGATCCTGCTCGACATCACCGAGCGCCGCGCGGCCGAGGAGGAGCTTCGCCACGCGCGTCGACCACGACGAGCTCACCGGGCTCGCCAACCGGCGCCGGTTCGCCGACGAGCTGCGCCGCCGCCGCGAGCGCGGCGCCCGCGGGCGCGGTCGTGATCGTCGACCTCGACGACCTCAAGTACGTCAACGACTCGCTCGGCCACGCCGCCGGCGACGCGCTGCTGCGCTCGGTCTCCGCGGCTCTGTCCGCGACGCTGCGCCCGGGCGAGTTCCTGGCCCGCTTCGGCGGCGACGAGTTCACGGTCCTGCTCGACGTCTCGACCGAGAAGGCGGCCCGCCGCCGCCTGGCCGCGATCCTGCGCGCGGTTCGCGGCCGCCAGCAGCTCTCCGCGCGGGCGAGCTGCGGCGCGGTGCTCTTCGACCGCGACGAGCGCCGCGACCGACGAGGACCTGCTGATCGCCGCCGACATCGCGATGCGCGCGGCGAAGGAGCGCGGCGGCGACCGCTACGAGATCTTCACCGGCGACGGCTCCGAGCGCCTCGCCTGGGTCGGCCACCTGCGCGAGGCGATCGACGACGACCGGCTCGCCCTGCACCACCAGCCGATCTTCGACCTCGCCAACGGCGAGCCCGCCGCCGACGAGATCCTCGTGCGGATGGTCGAGCCCGACGGCTCGGTGCTCGCGCCCGCCGCCTTCCTGCCGACCGCCGAGCGCTTCGGCCTGATCCGCGAGATCGACCGCTGGGTGATCGACGCACGCGATCGAGGCCGCCGCGCCGGACGGGCCGATCACGATCAACGTCTCGGCGCGCTCGATCTCCGATCCAGGGCTGCACCACCACATCGCCGCGGCGCTGCGGCGCAGCGGCGCCGACCCGGCCAACGTCGTCTTCGAGATCACCGAGACCGCGGCGGCGACCGCGAGCGAGGAGCTGCGCGCCTTCGGCGCCCGGATCGAGCGCCTCGGCTGCGCGCTGGCGATCGACGACTTCGGCACCGGCTTCGGCTCGCTCACCTACCTCAAGCACCTGCCGGTCCGCTACCTGAAGATCGACATGGAGTTCGTCCGCGGGATCACCGAGTCGGCGGCCGACCGCGCGATCGTGAAGTCGATCGTCACGATCGCCAAGAGCCTCGGCATGCAGACGATCGGCGAGGGCGTCGAGGACGAGGAGACGCTCAGACTGCCTGCACCGCGCTCGGCGTCGACTACGCCCAGGGCTACCACCTGGGCCGCCCGGTCGCGCTCAGTCCGCAGGCTGGATGAGCGAGCCGACGACCGCGCGCTCCCGTGCGACAAGCTTCAGGCCATGCTGATCTACTCGATGGGCGTCTCCGTGGACGGCTATATCGCCGACCGCGAGGGCGGGTTCGACTGGACGGTCCCGAGCGACGAGCTGTTTCGCTTTCACCTCGCGCGAGTAAGCGAGCTCGGCGGGTATCTACTCGGCCGCAGGCTCTACGAGACGATGCTGGTGTGGGAGACGGATCCGTCGATGCGCGTCGACGACCTCCGGTCCGCGTTCGCCGACGTCTGGTGCGCGATCCCGAAGGTCGTCTTCAGCCGCACGCTCGACAGCGTCCAGGGCAACGCCCGGCTCGCCGAGGCGTCGGTGGCCGAGGAGGCCGCAGCGGCGCTCGACGCGACTGACAAGGACGTCGGGATCGGCGGCGCGGGCCTGGCCGCGGCGGCTGTCGAGCTCGGCCTCGTCGACGAGCTGCGCATGTTCCGCTATCCGGTCGCCGTCGGTGGCGGCACGCCGTTCCTGCCGCCCGTCACCGAGGACATCTCGCTGGAGCTGCGCGAGACCAGGACGTTCGGCTCGCGCGTGATCTACGAGCGCTACGAGCGCGCCCGCCGGCCATGACTTAGTCGTTGTGGTTGACGACCTCGACGTTGTGCCCGTCCGGGTCGAGCACGAAGGCGCCGTAATAGCCCGGGTGGTAAACGGCGCGCTCGCCGGGGGCGCCGTTGTCCTCGTAGCCCGCGGCGAGCGCAGCGGCGTGGAAGGCCCGCACCGTGGCGTCCGCGTCCGCGGGGAACGCGAGGTGGACATGCTCCGTGAGCGGGCGCTCGTCGCGCACGAGCGAGAAGGAGAAGTCCGGGCCGGACAGCTGCACGCGGTCGGGCTCGTCGCGCGATAGGCGGAGCCCCGCGTGCGGGGCAATGGTCGTGTAGAAGCGCCGCGAGGCCTGCGGGTCGCGGACGCGGATCCACAGGTGGTCGACCCGGCCATCGGGGACGGCCTCCTCGCGGTCGAAGTGAACCGCCTCGACGCTGTTGCCGTCAGGGTCGAGCAGGAACCCGCCGTAGTACGTCGGGGCGTACTGAGTGCGCGGCCCCGGCGCGCCGTCGTCGTGGTACCCCGCATCGACGCCCGCCCGCCAGAAGGCGTCGACGGCCGCGCGGTCGGGCGCGCGGAAGCCGACGTGCAGGCCGCGGGTCACAGGGTGCTCGCGATCCGTCGGGCCGATGGCCCAGTCCTCCCACTCGACCAGCGCGGCGTCCGCGTGGCTGGGCTCGACGCCGAGCGCGGAGAGCACGGTGCGGTAGAAGCGCTCGGACACGGCGAGATCGGACACGGCGATTCCCACGTGGTCGAACATCGCCCCGAGGCTATCGCCGCTCTCGTAGAGTCACCGCGTGGCGCAGGTGCTGGTCAGCTCGGTGATCGACGCTCCGATCGCGCAGGTCTGGGAGGCGATCCGCCGCTTCGACGCGGTCGGGGAGATCCTTCCCTTCGTCGAGTCGAGCCCGATCGAGGAGGGGCGTGAGCCGACCGCTGTTGGGGCGGTCCGCGTGGTGACGCAGACCGACGGCGGTGTCTTCCGCGAGGTCTTGGTGGAGCACTCCGACGCCGAGCGCTCCTACTCCTACACGTTCGTCGACTCCCCGATCCCGGTTCGCGCTCACCGCACGACGCTGCGCCTGCGCGCGATCACCGACGGCGACCGCACCCTGGGTGAGTGGTCGTCGCGGTTCGAGATCGCCCCGGACCAAGAGGCCGAGCTCGTCGGGCTGATGGAGGAGAACTTCCTCGCCGGCCTGCGCGCCCTCGACTTGCGCCTCGGGCGCGCGGGTTAGACGGCGACCTCGGCCCGCCCGAACTCGGCGTCGCTGCAGAAGGTCGTCTGGCCCACACGGAGGACGAGGCCGAACCTGCCGAGCTCCGAGCACCGCTGCGACAGGGTCCGGCGCCGGAAGAACCCCGGCCGCAGGCCGAGCCGGGCGATCTCACCCTCCAGGTGGCCGCCGCAATCTCGCCCGACGGAGTCGGCGAGGTCGGCCGGGATTCCGAGGGCCGGGATCGCGGTGGGGCGGAGGTGGCTGACCCAGAAGCGCCACAGGGACTCGGCGTCGCGGTGCGGGACCCAGTCCGATCCTGGCGGATCCTCCGTCGAGAGCATCGTCAGGTAGCCCGCGGTGATCACGGTGGCCACGGTCCGGTGCAGCGGCACGGCGACCTCGTCGTGCGCCCCGACGATCGCACCGAGCGACGCATCATCGTGAGCACGGTCGAGCTCGTACGTGAGGAAGGAATCCAGGCAGGCGTCGGCGGGCGCCAGCTGGTTGAAGTACGCGTGGCTGCGCAGGTAGGCGAGGGCGTCCGGTCCGGGGCCGTTCCGGAAGCCGTGCTCGATCAGCTCGATCGCCGGGTCCACGTGCTCGGTGAGTGACATCGCTCACCGCTTATTACGAAGGCCGGGGCAAATCTCCTCGTGCCAAACGGCGGCGTGCGCGCCGGCGGCGCACCTCGTCGGCCGCGACGCTCCTCACCTCGCGCAGGATCTCGCGGCGCCGGCCGCGGCCGCGGCGCAGGGCCTGCGCGACCGTCCGCAGCGAGAACGCCGGCGTGAAGACCTCCGACGGCCGCAGCTCGTGGTTGAAGATTCGCACCAGGGCCCTGGTCAGGGCGGGATCGGCCGCGATCCGGCGCTGGCCGTGTCGCATCACCGGTGGCGTGGGACCGGCCGCGCCGACGTCGTGGGCGAACCAGTACATCTCCCAGGCGTCGTCGTCGCGCCAGCGCCACCAGTCGTGGAGAACCTGGTCGGGGTTGCCGGATCCGCCGCCGAGCGCGCGCTCGATCGCGTCGGCCAGCCGCTCGGCCTGGCGCAGCGCGTCGGCGATCCCCTGGCCGGGCGTGGGGTCCTTGAAGTGGCCGGCGTCGCCGACGAGCACCCAGCCCGGGCCCGCCGATTGACGGAAGAACCCGTGCATGTTGGCCATCGTGTAGATCCGGCCCTCGCGCCGCGCTCCCGCGACGCCTTCGTGGAGCTCCGGCCAGCCCCGCAGCCCGGCCTCGTAGACGCCCTCGCGGTCGGCGCGGGCCTCGTCGCGGCGATCGATCGACGGGCAGGCGGCGACCAGCGACAGGCCGTTGTCGGTCGGCATGGCGAGATAGGCGTGGTCGTCGATCTTGCCGATCCACAGCTCCCCGTTCGTCGGGTCGGCCTCGTAGTAGGCCCACATGAACAGGCGGCCGTTGGGGGTCGGCTCGTACTCCGGCGCCTCGACCATCTTCGCGACGGCCGAACGCGTCCCATCGGCCCCGACGACCAGTGGCGCCCGCAGCTCCCCGGCCTCGGTGGCGACCCCGGCGACGCGGCCGCCATCGACGACCAGCCCGGTGACGGTGGTCCCGGTGCGGACGTCGGCGCCCGCCTCCGCGGCGGCGTCGAGGAGGATCTCGTCGAGCGTGATGCGGCGGACGCTGATGACCGGTGCGCCGCTGACCGCGACGACGTCGTCGACGACCGCGACGTCCTCATCGAAGACCAGCCGGCCGCGGAGCATCGGGGGCGCGACCCGCGTGAGGTCATCGAGGACCCCGATCCGCTCCAGCACCTTGACGCCGACTGGCTGGATCGCATGCGTGGAGAGCGTGTCGCTCGGGAAGCGGTCCTTGTCGACCACGCAGACGCGCAGGCCCGCGCGGGCCAACATCGTCGCCAGCGGCGCGCCGGCGCAACGACCCCCGACGACGACGACGTCGAAGGATTCGGTCACTCAGACGGCCGGAGCCTCGACCTGGTCGAGCGGGTGCAGCTCGGCGCGCTCGAGCGCCTCGGTTCGCAGGTGCGCGATCTCCAGGTACTCCGGCGAGCTGGTCATCTCGATGAACGCCTGGCGGGACGGATACTCGACCAACGCCACCAGGTCCCACTCGCTCGGCCCGATCAGCGCCAGGCCGCCGGCGCCGGCATAGAGCACGCGGCCGCCGACCTTCTGGAGTAGCGGGGTCACCGCGGCGGAGTACTCGGCGTAGCGCTCGGCCCCGCCCTCGGGCTTGAAGTCGAGCAGGTTGAGCATCTGCACCGGACCGTCGTCCGCGCGCTTGCGCAGCTCGTCGAAAGCGGGCGGGTTGACGACGTCGACCTCCGTGTTCGGCACGGCCCGATCCTATGCAGCCGCGGCGGGAGGCGCCGTGTTCGACACCGGCGCGGGGAGGGCGACGGCCGGCCCCGACCGGCGGCCCTGAGTGAGCCGGTCGGCGAGCGCCCAGCCGGCGAAGGCGAGGGCGCCGACCGCGCCGGTCGCGGTCAGCAGTGCGCCGGCGGCCGCGGCCACAGCGACCCCGTTGGCGCCGAGGATGACCACCGAGGTCGCGACCCCGAGCGTCGGGCCGACCGGGAGCAGGCCGAAGATCGCCGCCGCGAGCAGCAGCGCCACCGCGTCGAAGATGGAGATGTCGACGCCGAGCCCGTGGAGGACGAGCCAGTTGCGCGCCACCTGGGCGAGGACGGCGAAGATCACGAGGCCGATGATCGTGTTGCGGCTGCCGAGCCCGCGCATCACCGCGATCCCGGCCCAGAAGCCGTCGTGGCGGCCGCGGGCGAGCCGGGTGACGGCGATGATCACGCCGAGCGCGACGGCGAGGAAGATGATCGGCGCCCACCATGCGAGGCCGAGCGGGCCGACGAGCGTGAACGAGCAGATCGCCACCAGCGCCATCTCGACGACGATGATCGGCGCCTCGGCGGCGACCAGGACGGAGACCTTGGGGCTGTCGACCGGCGCCGAGCGCCGCAGCGCCGCGATCCGTACCCCGAGCCCGAAGCTGGCGTTGAAGAGGTTGCCCAGGTAGCCGACCGCGGCGGCACGGTAGAGGCGCCGGCGGCTGACCTCACCCCCGGCGGCGTCGACGCAGACGTGCCAGGCCTCGCTGCGGGCGACCAGCCAGATCAGCTGCAGGAGCGCCGCGCCCGCCAGCATCCAAGCCGGGGCGTCGCCGAGCGCGGTGACGAAGTCCTCGCGCTTGCCCCACAGACCGACCACGAGCGCCAGGCCGACGACAAGCGTGCAGGCGACGGTGACCCATGCGGGATGGGCGCGGACCCAACCGCGAACCCCCGAGAGTCGGTTGGTTCGAGGTTCGGCGGGCGCTTGGGCGGACAGTTGGGCCTTCATCGGCCAACGGGGCCGACCCACTGAGCATACGCTTCCGGTGATGGACGAGCTGCAGCTAGCTCTGGTCGAGTTCCCCGCCGACGAGCCCGAGCGCGCCCTGCGCTTCTGGAGCGGCCTGCTCGGGCTCGAGATCGAGCCACGTGGACCCGACGAGGGCGCCGGCTGGCAGACCCACGGCGACTCCGTGGCGATCGGCGTTCACGAGCGCGGCAGCGGCCCGGGCGACTCCTTCTCGCTGCCCTACTTCGAGGTCGATGACATCGGCGCGACCCTCGAGCGGGTGACTGAGCTCGGCGGCAGCGTCGTCCACCCGGGCGAGCGCTGGGCGATCTGCCGCGACTCGGAGGGCAGCCCATTCGCGCTCAGCGCTGCGGGTACAGCTTGAACTCGACCTCGCTGCCGTCGACCTCGGCGTCCAGGACCTTGTCGTCGAGGAACTCGAGCGACTCCGGCTCGACGGAGATCGACACCTCCTCCGCGACGACGTCGGCCGGCTCGGGCTCGGCAACCAGCTCCACGTGAAGCTCGCGCGCCGGCCCCGACCCGTTGCCGCGGTCCTCGCCGGCGGCGAAGCGGAGCACGGCGCCGTCCGGGACCTCGGGTTGGGAGAGGATGCGCTGGACCGCCTCGGCGGCTTCCTGGGTCATCGTGAGCATGCCTGGGCTATTCCCGATCGCGCGGGGTCTAACCCGCGAGCCGCAGCTGCTCCGGGTGCCGGCGCGCCTCGATCGCCTCGGCGTAGGCGCCGTGCAGCGTGCCCCGGGTGCGAACGCCGCGGATCCCGTAGGCCTCCGCCATCGCCCGCGCCAGGGTGCGCTTGAACGTGCGCCCGTGCCAGGCGTGCGCCCCCGGCCGGCGGCCGACGTGCAGGTGGACGAGCTCGTGGAGCAGGGTCTCGAGCGCGTCGCCCGCGCGGATCCCGGGATAGGCGGTGACCGAGAGCCGCCACTCGCCGGGCACCGCGAACCCGAGGCGGTTGGGCTTCGTGCTCGCGCGGCGGACCTTCAGCCGCGGCTGCGCGGTGGCCAGCGGGCCGCCGGCGAAAACGTCGAGCGCGCGCAGGCGGGTCATTTCGCCCCGCAGGTCGATGCCGGCGACCAGGTAGTAGGACGGATGGCGGCGCGGCTCGAGCACCAGTCCAAGATAGGAGGGCGATCGGCGGAGCCGGGGGGTTAGGTTGGGGCGCATGAACGCAGATCCAGCGATCGCCGCGTTTGCGGCGACGCGCGGGCTTCCCGTGGAGGAGGAAGCCGAGCTGCGCGCCCTGACCCCGGCGCTGCTGACCGGAAGCCGTGGCTCGACCGGGCCGGTGGCGACCGGCGAGCTGGCGCCCGGGCTCGACGGCAAGCTGCTCGAGCACGTCTTCGCCGACGGCGCGACCCGGCGCGAGTCGGCGATCGTGCTCACGAAGGTGCCCGAGACGGCCGCCTTCATCCCGGCGCTCGTCTGCCGCGACCGGGCGGCCGGGGGCGACGACGATCCGGCGCAGCTGCCGGCCGAGAGCTGGACCTCGACGACGCTGGAGAGCGGGGAGTTCAACCGCCGCTACCACCTGCTGACGCTCGCCGGGCAGGACCCGGGCCTGGTCCGCGAGCTGTTCTCGCCGCAGCTGATCGCTTGGCTCGTCGACGAGGCGCCCGGCGGGCTCTCGTTCGAGCTCAACGAGGGGCACCTGTCCGTGGCGATGCCGGGGCCGCTGGATCGGACCGAGCAGGTCGAGGGGCTCTGCGCGGCCGCCGCCGAGCTGACGGCTCGGATCCGAAAGGAGGCTGCGGAGGAGGAGCTCGACCCCGACCTGTTCGACGAGTCGCAGGAGATGGCGGAGGTCGAGAGCGCGATGGCGAGGGTGACGTTCGAGCAGCCGCCGCCGACCGTCCATGCGGCGATGGACGCCTACCGCAGCCTCGCTTCCAAGCGGCCCTACGTGCTGCTGAGCTCCCTGTTCTGGGCCGTTCTGATCGCAGCTGTCGTCGGCGGCCTGGTCGCGCTCATCTCGCCGGTGCTCGGCGCCGCGGCAGGGTTGATCACCGCGATCGCCGTGTTCCCGATCGCCCGCCTGGTGTACGCGTCGCGCTACCGCTGGGGGACGGCATCGGTGAGCCGTGTGGGGTACGAGGCGTGGGTGCGCGAATACGCGCGGGAGCGCAAGCTCGAGGTTCGTGACCGCTGGCGCTTTCACGCCGAGCATCGCCACCTCCCGACGCCGGGGTTCGCCAGCCACGTGCTCGCCGGGCCGCTGCCGGACTCGGGGCGGGACGCCCTGCTCGTCTTCTTCAGCGACGCGGCCGAGATGCGCTCGAAGGGAGAAGAGATCGCCTACGTCACCGACCGGCCGCTGGCGTCGAACGCGGTCGTCGTCCACCTCGACGACCCGCCGTCGGCCGAGGCCGTGGCGGAGGCGAAGCTGCCCGAGGAGTACCGGGCGGAGGTGGCCGGCGGCGACCTGCTCGTCTACCGCCCGATCACGGGCAACCTGCTGAAGACCTCGGCGGGCACCGACCGCTTCCGCGAGCGCGCCGCGGAGGTGATCGAGGCGGTAACCCGCGGGTATGAATGAACCATGGACCGCGAATCCGCGAGCCCCGAGGAGCTGCCGCCGCTCGAGTTGAGCAAGCTCCGCGACCTCGACGTCCGGCGGGACGAACACGACGAGCGCCCGGGCCATCTGTCCTCCGCCTCCGCGGTGGTGCGCCGCGCCGACTACACCTACGTGGTCGGCGACGACGAGCTCGACCTCGCCGTCTTCGAGCTCTCATCCGATGAGCCGGGGACGATGCGCCGGGCGCTCTCCGGCGAGCTTCCCGACGATCCCGAGGACCGCTCGGAGGCCAAGCCCGACCTGGAGGCGCTGACCGCGCTGCCACCGTTCGACGGCTCGCCGTACGGCGGACTGCTGGGGCTGGGCTCCGGCTCCAACGAGCGCCGCGACCGCGGCTTCTTCTGGCACCTCGATGCCCATGGCGCGCTTGCCGGCGAGCCGAGCGGGATCGAGCTCGAGCCGCTGTACACGCGGCTTCGCGAGGAGATCGCCGAGCTCAACGTCGAGGGTGCGGCGGTCCTCGACGACCGCTTCCTGGTCTTCCACCGTGGTAACGGCGAGCACTCCCAGAACGCAATCGCGGAGCTCGGCCTCGACGACGTGATGGCCTCGCTTGTCGGTGACCGCTCGATCGACGTCGACGAGCTCCAGCGGGTGCGGGCCTACGACCTTGGCGAGCTCGAGGACACTCCGCTGTGCTTCAGCGACGCGACCACGCTCTCCGACGACCTCGTCGTCTTCACCGCCTCCGCCGAGGACGACGACGGCGGCATCCGCGGCTCGGTGGTCGGAACGATCGACCCCGACGGCGAGGTGGAGCGGCTGCGCACGATCGACCGCAAGTGGAAGGTCGAGGGCGTGCACGCCGCGATCGACGCCCGGGTGATCGACTTTGTCTTCGTGTGCGACCAGGACTCCGACGAGCCTTCGCCGCTGCTCAGCGCGACGATGCCGGTCGAGTCCGGGTTCGAGCGCCGCAAGCGCTGAAGTCGTGAGAGGATCGGGTCGTGAGCGACGACCATGAGGCGACCCTGTACGCGATCCCCGGCTCGCACGCCTGCGAGGCGGGCGCGTTGATGCTCGAGCACAAGGGGATCGAATACCGCCGCGTCGATCTGCGGCCCGGGACGCACTCGCTCGGCGTCCGTCTGCGCGGTTTCCCCGGCAAGGGGAAGACGCGTACGTTCGGAGAGGCCCCGCCGAGCAGGATGGTCGCGATGGGTGACCGGCTGGGCACCGTGCCGGCGCTGAAGCTCGACGGCGAGAAGGTGCAGACCAACCACGCGATCGCCCGCCACCTCGACGAGGTCGAGCCCGAGCCGCCGCTGCTCCCCGCCGGCCCCGACCTGCGCGCCCGGGTCGAGGAGGCCGAGGCGTGGGGCGACGACCCCTTCCAGATGGTCGCCCGGCGGCTGACGCTGGCCGCCGTCGAGCACGGGCCGGACGCGCTCTATGACCGCGGCAACACCGGGCGGCTCGGGTTCCTGCTCTGGGAGAGCGAGCGGGCCCGCCTGCGCAACACCAAGATGCTCGCCAAGCGGGTGTTCGGCGCGAGCCTCGAGACCGAGGCGGAGATGCTCGATCAGCTTCCCGGGCAGCTCGACAGGATCGACGCCTGGATCGCCGACGGGGTGCTGAACGGCGAGCAGCTCAACGCCGCCGACTTCATGATCGCGCCGAGCCTCGCCCTGATCAGCTACCGCAAGGACGTGCGGCCGATGATCGAGTCGCGGCCGGCCGGCGCGCTCGTGGACCGGGTCTGGGCCGAGCGCGCCGGTCAGGGCGGCCGGTAGCGGTTGCCTATATTCGTCGGATGAGCGACGCCGCCACCGTTACCGCCACCGACGAGGAGCTCGCCGGGGAGCGGTGGAACCTCGAGCCGCTCGTCGACGGCGGCGGCTCCGAGCGGGCGCTCGCCCAGCTCGACGAGGCCCAGGAGCGCGCCGAGGGGTTCGCGGAGCGCTACCGGGGCACGCTCGCCGAGCTCGACGCCCCGGGCCTGGCCGAGGCGATGCGCGAGCTGGAGGCGATCTCCGACCTCGCCGGACGCGCCGGTACCTACGCCTCGCTCGCCTTCGCGGTGGACACCGCCTCGCCCGAGGTCGGCGCCCTCCTCCAGCAGGTGCACGAGCGCTCGGCGAAGCTGACGACGACGCTGCTGTTCTTCGACCTCGAGTGGAACGAGGTCGACGACGATCGCGCCGAGGAGCTGCTCGCCGCTCCCGAGCTCTCCTTCTGCGAGCACCACCTGCGGATGGAGCGCCGCTACCGGCCGCATCAGCTCTCCGAGCCGGAGGAGCGGATCCTGACCGAGACCGCGGTCACGGGCCGGAGCGCGTTCACGCGCCTGTTCACCGAGCAGACCTCGGCGATCACGGTCGAGCTGCCCGGAGCCGACGAGCCGCTACAGCTGATGGAGGCCCTCAGCCGCCTGCTCGATCCCGACCGGGCGGTGCGCGCCGAGGCGGCGGCCGCCGTCTCCGACGCGCTCGAGCCCGGCCTGCGGACGCGCGCCTTCATCTACAACACGCTGCTCGCCGACAAGGCGACGAAGGATCGGCTGCGCTCCTTTCCCCATTGGCTCGCCTCGCGCAACCTCGACAACGAGGCCTCGGACGAGTCGGTTGAGGCGCTGATCGAGGCGGTGACCTCGCGCTACGAGCTGGCGCGGCGCTGGTACGGGCTGAAGGCGAAGTTGCTGGGGCTCGAGCGGCTCGCCGACTACGACCGCAACGCGCCGCTGCGCGAGGCGGAGCGCCACGTCCCCTACGCCGACGCGCGCGAGCTGGTGCTCGACTGCTATCGCAGCTTCTCGCCGGAGCTCGGTGACACGGCGGCCGAGTTCTTCACCGGCGACTACATCGACGCGCCCCCGGGCCCCGGCAAGCGCGGGGGTGCCTTCTGCTCGTACGCGGTGCCGTCGGCGCACCCGTACGTGATGCTGAACTACACCTCGCGCCCCGAGGACGTGCTGACGATGGCGCACGAGCTCGGCCACGGCGTCCACGCTTCCCTCGCCCGCCCGCGGGGGATCTTCGAGTTCGTGACCCCGCTCAC
Source organism: uncultured Solirubrobacterales bacterium (assembly GCA_963811505.1). Classification (GTDB taxonomy): domain Bacteria; phylum Actinomycetota; class Thermoleophilia; order Solirubrobacterales; family 70-9; genus WHSW01. The sequence continues at coordinate 209,807 of CAWERC010000006.1, forward strand.
CGTCGCCGAGACGGCGTCGATCTTCGGCGAGACGATCGTCCTCGGGCGGTTGCTCGAGCAGGCCGCCGACGACCCGGCCGAGCGGCTGTCGCTGCTCGGCTCGTCGCTCGACGGGGCGGTCGGCGCCGTCTTTCGCCAGATCGCCATGAACCGGTTCGAGGCCCACGTCCACAACCGGCGGCGCGAGTCGGGCGAGCTCTCGGTCGAGCAGTTCGGGGAGGCGTGGATCTCGAGCCAGGTCGACCTGCTCGGCGACACGGTCGAACTGTCGGAGGGCTACGCAGCCTGGTGGTCGTACGTGCCCCACTTCATCGCCACGCCCGGCTACGTCTACGCGTATTCGTTCGGCCACCTGCTGGCGCTCTCCGTCTACAGCCGCTACGAGCAGGAGGGCGAGGGCTTCGTCGACTCGTACCTCGAGCTGCTGAAGGCCGGCGGCTCGCGCTCGCCCGAGGGCCTGGGCGAGATCGTCGGCGTCGATCTCGCCGACTCCGGCTTCTGGAACGCAGGCCTCGATCTGATCGAGCGCCAGCTCGAGGCGGCCGAGCGGACCGCCAACGAGATCGGCTAGACGACCCGGAAGCGATCCTTGGCCGGCGTCGGATCCGTGTTGCCGAACCGGTCGGTGGCGCGGACCTGGAACTCGTGCTCGCCGGGGTCGAGGTGCCTGAGCTCGTATGAGGCACCGCAGTGCTTCCAGCCTTGCTTGTCGAGCTTGCAGACGAAGGTCGAGCCGCGCTCGGAGGACGCGAACTCGAACCGTGCGGTGCTGCTGCGGGTTCTGCGCGGCGGACCCTGCTTGATCTTCGTCGCCGGCGGGGTCCCGTCGGCATCGACCGCCATGTCCGCGATCCCCACGTCGCCGTGACCGACGCGCGGGCCCTTGATGAAGTAGGGCTTCACCTTCCTGCCGCTGAGCTTCGAACGGCCGATGCCCGTCTGCTGGACCCACCAGACGTGGGCGTCGTCCACGGCGACGTCGTGCGGGTAGATCTTGCGGACCGAGACGAACCGCTTCTCGACGGCGGCTCCGGAGCTCTTCGCGCGGCCCACTCCTCCCCGGATCTTCGGGTTGTACCGGAAGTAGGCCCAGTAGATGTGATGGCTGTCGACGTCGACGCCGTAGGCGAGTGTGTCGACGAAGGTCTGGTCGACCCCGGTGCCATCGAGGCTCGCCCGGCCGACCCCCGACGAGTTGCTCCAATAGACGTTGTGCGCATCCACAGCGACGCCAGAGGCGCTGTCCGCGATGAAGTCGGGATCGACGTTGCCGCCGTCGAGGTCGGCGCGGCCGATCGTGTTCGTCTGAGAATCCGTCCAGTAGATGTGGTCGGAGTCGACCGCGATGCTGTGAGGACTGCCCAGGCCGACCACGAAGTTGCGGTCGATGCCACTGCCGTCGCGCCTTGCCCGCCCGATCCGACCCTTCTTGCGGTCGCTCCAGTAGACGTAGTCCTCGTCCACCGCGACCCCGTAGACCGCGCTGCGGGTCTTGATGTACGTCTGGTCGATCCCCTTGCCGTTCGACCTCGCGCGCCCGATCGACGCCGAGTCCCGGTTCGCCCAATAGACATAGGCGTCGGCGGTGCCGGCGCAGACCAGCACCAACCCGGCGACGACGGCGATCGCAGCGTGTCGGCGCATTGCGCGCCATCCTCTCCGTTTTGGGGAGCCGAGGTCAAGTGAGGCGGCTGGCAGTCGTCATCGTCCTCTCGATCGCGCTCGCGGCGCCGACCGAGCTGGGGGCGACGGACGAGTCGGTCTCGGAACGCCCGCACCTGGCGGGAGGGACCCGGATCGCGGCCGTGCGCGTATTTCAGCGAGGCGTGCTGGCCGTACACAGAGAGACTCCCGAATCGATCGCCCGCGCTCTGGCGCGGCTGCGTCCGACGCTCGTCACGGCGCCGCTGCGCTACCACGTCGGCCAGAAGGTCAGAGCCCGGGAGGTCCACGCCTGGGAGACGATCCGCCGCGCGGTTCGCGCCGTGAGGCCCACAGCGAGGTTCCTGATCTCGCTGAACGCCCTCAACTTCGGAAGGCCGGCGCGCGTCGAGGCGATGATGGCGAAGATCCGCGGACGGATCGAGCCCGACGGCTGGGTCTTCGACTTCTACAGCCGCGCCGCCGAGCGCAGGCGCGCGGTGGTCGAGGCCGCCGTGGCCGACGCCAAGCGCCACGGTGAGACCGTCGGCGGCAACGTGTTCGGCATCGCGAGGCATCCGCGCATCCCGCGCGGAACCGACTACGTCGTGGTGCAAGGAACGAACTTCCAGATCAACCTTGCCGCCGTGCGGAGGCTGGCGAGGCGATTCCCCGTCTATCTCCAGGTCGCCAACGACCCGCGACGGCCCGACTCCGACGGCTGCCGGTTCATGCGCGAGCTGAACAGGAGGGAGCGCGCGGCGTACGTCTCGCGAAGGGCCCGCCAGCAGGCGAAGTACCACTACCGCTTCGCCTATCCGGTCTTCTTCCCCGCCTGCATCAGGGAGGACGCCACCGGCGGGGGCCGGGGAGGGGTGTTCGCCTACAACGCCACCCGCGACGCCGGGATGATGCGCACGATCAAGCGCCTCATGGCGCGCTACGACGGGGCCGGCCCGTGATCTCCGCCACGGCCGGCGCGCTTGCCTCGATGGCGCTCGTGTTCGGCCACTCGGTTCAGGACCGGCCCCTGGTCGCGCGCGAGCTGGGCGACCGCGACGCGCGTCGCTCGGTGCTGGTCGTGGGCTCCATTCACGGCGACGAGACCCAGGGCCACCGCGTCGTCCGGCGCCTGCGCCGCCACTACGCGGCGCGCCTCGACGGCGTCGAACTTTGGACGGTCATGACCGTCAATCCCGACGGGGTCGCGGCCCGGACGCGCGGCAACGCCCACTCGGTCGACCTCAATCGGAACTTCGCGACGAACTGGGAGCCGATCCCGCCGTCGAGCGGCTACTACTCGGGCCGGAAGCCGTTCTCCGAGCCCGAGACGAGGGGGACCCGGCGCTTCCTGAGACGGATCCGCCCCGACGTGACGATCTGGTACCACCAGCCGTTCGGGCGCACGCTGATCCCCTGCGGCCGCCGCGGCCGCCGGGTCGCCCTGCGCTACGCGCGCCTCTCCGGCCTCCCGCCCGACGACTGCTTCCCGACCCCGCCCGGCGCGGCGACCGGGTGGCAGGACGCGAAGCTGAGCCAGAAGGCGTTCGTGGTGGAGTTCGGCGGTGGGCGCCTGAGCCGCGTTGAGGTGCGGCGGCATGCCGCGGCCGTTGCCGAGATTGCGGAGCCGGGATCGGGCAGGTAGGGGAGGGGTTCTCGGGACGAACGTGGGTTAACCGGCACAGGAGGCGGGGCAACCGACGTTCGTGCTGGGGTCACCCCCACCCAGCCCGACCCGGCTTCGTGAACCGGCGCCGCCTCGGCCGCGCCGCCCTACGCTGCGGCCATGGGGATCCGAGGGGGCATCGCGCTCGCGCTGACGCTCGCGGGGGCGCTGGCCGCGCCGGCCGGCGCCGACCCCGTCGGCGACTCGCTCGTCGAGCAGAGCTGTCGCGAGCTCGCCGCCGGGACGATGGGGGTGCCCGACGACTACGCGTCGCCGTCGCCCGGCCAGTTCCCGACGACCTGGCCCGAGGCGGCGCCCGGGCTGCTTCCCGACGACGTACCGATGCGGACCGAGGCGACGACCTTCAACCGCCTGTACGAGTTCGTCGCCCTCGGCGGCACGATCTATGGCCGGATCCGCGACAGCCAGGACCCCTGGCGGGAGCTGCCGATCCCGCTGTGCTTCGCCGGCAGGGTGGACTCGATCTCGCTCGACGACGACGAGCTGATCGTGCTCGACACCGCGGGGCGGATCTTCGGGATGGACAACGTGCTCAAGGACCCGGCCTCGTTCAACTGGACCTCGCGCTGGGGGCCGCCGTTCTGGACCGGACCCGGATACTCGCTGCCGCTCGACCTGCGCGCCTGGTCGTGGTCGGTGCTCTCCAAGGTCGAGGACCACAACTGGACCGACCCGGCCGGCAACCGCACCGCGGTGGGCGACGGCAAGGTCTCGCACATCTGGGGCCTGCGCCGGCGCGGGCGGCGGATCACGTTCTGGGATCCATGGCTGCCGCTCGACGAGAGCTATGAGATGTGCGGCCCGCACCGCGGCCGCTTCAGGGCGGTCAACCTCTCGGCGAGCGGCTCCTGGGTGTTCGTGATCGGCCGGCGCGGCGATCTGTTCGCGCGCCCGTACGACTTCGACCTCTCGGGCCACGACGAGTTCTTCATCAACTACTCCTATGAGGACCAGCGGGGCGCCGGTCCCGGAGCGCCGGTCCAGCTCCCGGCCGCGCCGTGGACCGAACTGCCGAAGATCGACGGCCGGATCACCGACGAGATCTCGGTCCACAAGGTCGGCTTCGACATGGTCAACCGGATCCTGCGCGTCGAGGGCCGGCGCGGCGGCGAGACGGGCTACTGGGAGCGTGACGTCGCCGATCCGCCGAGCGCCGGCTGGACCTTCCACGCCACCGGCCTGCCGCTCGCCGGCCAGCCGCTTCGCAACCCGCAGCGCGACACCTCCGCCCGGGGGCTCGGCCGCGGCGAGGACCGCCGCTACGTCATGCGCGCCGACGGCGTCAAGGCCGTGCTGCGCGACTTCAACGTCTACTGCTCACCCGCCCACCTGCTCGTCCGTGACCACGGCCACCGCCGGCGCTTCCTGCTCCACAACGTCGACGCCCTGCGCCAGGCGGCGCGGGCCCGCGGCCTCGACGAGGACCCCCGCGAGCAGTACGGGGCGCTCGAGGGACCCAGGGGCAAGTTCCAGCGGGTCACCGTCCACGCGACCCGCTCGCAGGTCGTCGTCGACGAGCTCGGCTGGACCTTCGGGTTCCGCCGGCCGGCCCGGCGCCGGCGCTAACCGGCGTCCGGCCGGGGCGAGATGAACGTCTCGTCGGTCGGCAGGTCGGCGGCGGCCTCGTCGCTCAGGCCGAGGTTGGTGGCGACGACCTGCCGCGGGTTGCCGGCGACCCAGCCGCTGAGGCCGATCTCCTCGTAGGTGCCACTGTTGAACGCGAGCAGCATCCGGCACGGCTCGTCGGCCGTGCTCTGGAGGTAGTGGCCGTAGCCCATCGGCGCGTAGCCGACGTCGCCGGCCTCGAGCTCGACTGTCGCGGCCTTGCCGAGCGAGGCGAAGACCGTCATCCGCGCCGCGCCGGACATCACGTACTGCCACTCGTCGGCGTTGGGATGCCAGTGCATCTCGCGCACAGCGCCCGGGTCGAGCTCCAACAGCCCCCCGGTCATCGTCCGCGAGATCGGGAACTCGTGGCTCGAGGCGAGCCGCAGCGTCCCGCCGTCGAAGCTGCGCGGCTCGCTGGCCAGCAGCGGGTAACGGTGGCCCTCGGGAGCCGGGCGCTCTGAACCGGGCGGTGCGGGGAGCGGGTCGGGCGGGACCGGGCCGGTCGCCATGTAGACCTCGTGGTCGGGAAGGTCGCCGAGCTCGGCCGGCTCGACCCCGAGGCTCGCGGCGACGATCTCGACCGGCGTCCGCGCGATCCAGTCGGTGACCGAGAAGGTGGCGTTCTCGGAGAAGTAGCCGTTGTCGAAGGCGAGGATGAAGTGGCACTCCTCGTCTCCGAGCGTCTGGATCATGTGCCCGTAGCCGCGCGGGAAGTACCAGGTGTCGCCGGTCTCGTGATCCTCGGTCGCCCAGGTCGCGTCCGGATGGATGAGCGTCGTCCGGCAGCGCCCGCTGATCACGTAGCCCCATTCGGCCGCGTTCGCGTGCCAGTGCAGCTCCCGCAGCGCACCGGGGCGCAGCCGCATCGACACCCCGGCGACCCCGAGCGAGGCGGGGAACTCGACCGCCGACGCCTCGCGCGCCGTCCCGCCGGCCTCCTCGCGTGGCTGCTGGCGCTCGAGCGGAAAGCGGTACTCGGGCAGCGGGCCGTCGGGCGGCGGCGCGAACTGCGGCGTCACCTGCTCGCCTTCGCGATCGCCGCGTCCATCGCGGCGGCGGGGTCCTCGACCACCTTGCCGTGGCCCGGGGCGAGGCGCTTCGGGTTGAGCGCCCGCAGCGCCCGCGCGCTCTCCAGCGCCGTCGGGCGGTGCCAGGTCGCCATCGCCGGCAGCGGGAAGCGCCAGTTGGTCTTCGCGCAGGTGGCGACGCCGCCGAGGCTCGCGTACGCGTCGCCGCAGAACAGCGTCCCGTCGCGGGTGTCGAGGAACGCGAGGTGGCCGGGGGTGTGCCCTGGGGCCGCGACCGCCTCGAGCGCGCCGACCCGGTCGCCGGCGACGAGCGTCCGCGTCGGCTTCGTCTCCGCGCCGGGGTAGCCACCGCGGAGCTTGTCCTGGGGCTCGCCGGGGTCGAGCGTCATGTCCTTGCGCAGCAGGCGCGCGTCCCGGGCGCTGATGATCACCTCCGCGTCGCGGGCGGCCTCGTGGAGCTCGTCGAGCGAGCCGATGTGGTCGCCGTGGGCGTGGGTGAGCAGGATCCGCGCGATCGGCATCCCGTGCTCCTCGGCTCCGGCGAGGATCCCCCTCGCCGAGCGCGGGAGCATCGTGTCGATCACCGTCAGCCCGCCGTCGTCCTCGACCAGATAGCTGTTGACGAAGCCGAATCGGCTGATCCGGGAGAACCCCATTTCCGACTACGCGGCCGGCGCGTCGTCGGCCGGCGCGTCGCCGAGCGCCGTGGTGATCTCGGCGAGCGCCGCCTCCTCCTGGCCGGTGACCCGCTCGCCGCCGATCCCCAGGAAGCCGCCGGACTTGTCGGCCTCGGCCGCGTGGTTGGCGACGTTGAGGACGAACTCGCGGTAATCGACGAGCTCGTCGAGGGTCGCCTCGTCGCGCACCAGCCCGACGGCCTCGCTGATCTTGCCGAGCCCGCGGGTGCGGAGGTCCTCCTTGCTCGAAAACTCCTTGTGGTCGAAGTGCGGCGCGGTCGCGACGATCTCTCCCACCAGGTCGCCCGACGTGTGCTCCTGGCGGGCTGCCGCGTAGGTCTTCGCCATCGCGACGCTCTCGCGGAGCGTGCCGCCGCGCTGCGCGGAGGCGACGATCAGGCCGGCGATCGCGGGCGCGGCGGAGATCATCTCCCACTCCTCGGCGTTGAACTCGGCCTTCGTCGTCATCGTTCCTCCATCGCCCCGGCGCCGACGGCGTCGGCCCGGGGCAGCTCGTAGGTCTCGGCGATCAGCTCGTAGGAGCGGATCCGGTCCGAGTGGTCATGGACCATGGTCGTGATCATCAGCTCGTCGGCCGCGGTGCGCTCGCGCAGTGCGTCGAGCTTGGCGCGCACCGTATCGGGCCCGCCGATGGCGGCCGAGCCCGAGAGTGGCTTGATGCTTTGCTCCTCCGACGCGGTGAAGTCGTGCTCGGCCGCCTCCTCGGGGGTCGGAAAGCGGGTCGGAAGCCCGGCGCGCAGCCGGGCCATCGAAAGCCGCGCCGGGCCGGAGAGCCAGCGGGCGCGATCGTCGTCCTCCGCCGCGAGCGCCGCGCACGCGACCATCACGTACGGCTCGTCCAGGTACTCCGAGGGCTGAAAGCGCGACCGGTAGAGCTCGACCGCGGCGTCGGTGTTCTGAGGCATGAAGTGGTGGGCGAAGGAGAACGGCAGCCCGAGCAGGCCGGCGAGCTGGGCCGAGTAGCCCGACGAGCCGAGCAGCCAGATCCGCGGCATGTCGCCGTTGCCGGGCACGGCCTTGACGTGGCGATAGGGATCGCGAGGGGAGAACTCGCCCTTGAAGAAGCCGATCAGCTCCATGAGCTGGCGCGGGAAGTCCTCGTCCGACAGCGGCTCGGCCGAGCGGCGCAGCGCCGAGGCGGTGATCTGGTCGGTCCCCGGGGCGCGGCCGATCCCGAGGTCGATCCGGCCAGGGTGCAGCGCCTCGAGCATGCCGAACTGCTCGGCGACGACCAGCGGCGGGTGGTTGGGGAGCATCACCCCGCCGGCACCGATCCGCATCCGCTCGGTCTTCGCCGCCAGGGCCGCGGCCAGGACCGGCGGCGACGAGCTGGCGATCCCTGGGATGTTGTGATGCTCTGCGACCCAGTGGCGGTGATAGCCGAGCCGCTCCACGGCCTGCGCGAGGGCGACTGAGTCGCTCAACGCCTCGGCGTGGCTGGAGCCCTCGCCGACGATCGCGAGGTCGAGGACCGAGAGCGTGGGGGCGGGACCGCTCACGCCACGAGTGTGCCAGAGCGCCTAGGTCGAGCCGCTCAGAACTTGGTGCGAACGCGTTCGAGGATGAAGGTCTGCGTCGCGATGCCGGTCTTCTTGTCGCGCTTGGCGATGTAGGCGGAAACCGTGCGCTTGGTGATCCGCGAGACGGCGGCGCTCGCCTCGTGCTTGTAGGCGTTCGAGTCGGTGCCGGCCAGCTCCGCGGTCTCCGCCGCGTCGTCGGCGTTCGGCTCTCCGTCCTCGATCGTGCATCGGATCGAGTCACCCTCGATCTGCGTGTCGATGCTCGCGGCCCGGACGCCGCCGCGTCGTTCCCAGATCGTGCCGACGCTGCGGGCAATCTCACTCGAGATCGACGCCGTCGCGTGCTCCTTCGTCTCCGTCATCGCATGCCCTAATCCCTTCTCCTCGCGGGAACCGGGTTCTGAGTAGGGGCGGAGGAGGAAGGTCAAGGCCCGACCGGCAGTGAACTGAGTGTAGACGGCGCCGCGCCGGTAAATGACCGGCCAAATGCACGAGACGGTTGGTCTCGCCCCGGCGATCGATCCGTGTCAGCATGTAGGCGGGGGTATTTGGGTGTCTGACTTCAAGCAGATCTCGAACCAGGCGCGCGAGCGCCTGGTCGCAGAGCTTCACAAGACCGTGGCCACGTTCGGCGCCGCGGTGGACGAGGCCGCGGACGTGATGCTCGACGCGGCCGAGGTCGAGACCCAGCGCCGGGCCGAGGCCGAGGCGAGGCGGGCCGAACAGCTGGCGGGCACCGGCCTCGAGCCGCTGCGCAAGCTGAGCGCCGAGCTGCTCGAGAAGGCGACCGAGCTCGACCGCGAGGTGAAGCGCCTCTCCGAGTTGGCCGCCGACGCCGCGTCCGAGCTGCGACGGCGCCACATCGCCGAGACACCGGGCTGGTCGAAGCCTTCCCCGCCCGCCACGCCGCCCAACCCCGACCCGGCGCCCGCGCCGTCGAAACCGCCTCCCGCCGAGCGCCAGACTCCGCTCGACGTGATCGACGAGGTCCGCAACTCGATCGCCGAGACGCCGATCGACATCGCGCCGCGCTATCGCCGTTTCAAGCCGCCGGCCGAGCCGGCGGAGAGCGAGTCCAAGATCGGGCCGCGCTGGACGGAGGTGAGCGCGCCGTCGACCGACGGCGAAGCGAAGGCCGCGCCGACCGACGGCGACGTGAAGGTGGAGGCCGCGCCGACCGACGGCGAGGCCAAGGCGGAGAAGTCCGTCCCCGACGGCGTGCGCCTGGTCGTCGAGCAGATGCGGATCGCCGGCGAGCCCGACTCGGTGATCGCCGAGCACCTCGAGGACGCCGGGATCGAGGATCCGGCCGGAGTCCTCGAGCGGGTCAAGCTGGCCACTTCCTGAGAACCGGCGCGCGCTGGGGAGCAGCGCTCAGAATGTCGCTGCGTGAGGGGTTCGTGGATTGCGATCGCGGTCGTCGCGGCGCTGGCCGTGTTGCCGGCTGGCGCGAGCGCGGCTCCGAAGCCGGGGACCGTCGTCGAGAAGCGGGTGAAGTCGGCGGCGCCGCACCACAGGCAGGTGCGCGAGTCGCTGGTCCGCGTCTACGACCCGCTCCCTCCGGATACCGCTGAGCACCCGCCGGCCTGCGACTGGCTCGAGTACCTGCGCTTCCGCAGCGCCGAGGGGCCCAAGGAAGCGCGCCACGCCGACGCGGTGACCGTGATCATCCCCGGCTTCCTCGGCGGCGCGAGCTCGTTCGACCAGGTCGCCCGCAACACGGTCCGCGCGGCCGCCCAGCAGGGCAGTCACATCGAGTACTGGTCGCTCGACAGGCGGTCCAACTGCCTCGAGGACGATCGCGGCGTCCGCGCCGCGGCGCGCGCCGGGGACGCGTCGATCGCCTTCGACTACTACTGGGGCGGCAAGCCGGTGAACGGCAAGACCTTCGGCGGCTTCGTGCCGCCCGAGGACGCCGCGTTCCTGAACGACTTCGGACTCCAGCGGACGATGGAGGACTGGTACACGGTCCTGCGCACCGGGATGCCGGGACAGCCGCGGCGTGCGCGCAAGGTGATCTGCGGCGGCCACTCGCTCGGCGGGCCGCTGACCGCGGAGTTCGCGAGCTGGGACTTCGACGGCGATCCGAAGACGAAGAAGGACGCCGGCTACAAGCAGTGCGCGGGCCTCGTCGGGCTCGACACGACCGTTGAGGTCGGCGGCTCGGGCGGGTCCGGGGCAGGCGGCGGCACCGTCACCGACTTCGTCGCGGCGAGCGGCGCCTCGCCGTACATCAACGCGCCGCCGCTGACGCCGGAGACGATCCAGGTCCCGACCGTGTTCGGGGTCGACGCCCACTACGACCCGCAGGGCACCGACCTGCTGGCCGAGCTGCCGCACACGACCAACATCGACTTCTCCCAGCGGGTGCTGTTCTCCCGCGACGCCGCCCACTTCGCGTCCAACAGCCCGGACATCCGCGAGTTCACGATCACGAATGAAGTGGCGTTGGGGGGCATCCTCGATGACAACTCGGCGCCGCTCTCCTTCCTGCGCGCCAGCGTCGGCCAGGCGGTCGGCGGGCCGCTGGTCGACAAGAACTTCCCGACCCCCGGAGGCGGCTTCCTCGCCCTCCCCGAGGACCCGGCGAATCCGCTCTACATGTGGGAGCGCTACCGCGCGGTCGGCGCGCCCGGCCACGAGCTGCCGCTCAACGACGAGGGCGTGCCGTACACCTCGCGTGAGGGCGAGGTCTCGGACATGCGCCAGTTCTCGCGGTCGTTCTTCGAGGCGCCGGCGAACTTCACCGAGCAGTACTTCCCGACCCGGATCATCGTCGAGGCGGCGAGCGCGGACACCGGCGGCTTCCCGCAGCTGATGCACGACGGCCCGGCGCTGCGCCCGGTGCTGCTCGTCCAAGCCGGCGATTCGGACGACAACTCGGCCGCCGACGAGGGCCCGCCGATCGAGGGCGCGCCGCCAAACGACCTGGAGCTCAGCCGCGAGATCATCATCCCCGGCTACAACCACCTCGACGTCGCGACCGCCGCCTGGCGCCAGAGCGACGGCCGCCCGGAGCCGTCGAGCGCGGAGCTGGCCCAGTTCACGCTCGATGCGGTCGACGCGGCGCAGCACCGCCACCGGTAGGCGGCCCGCGCGCCGATTGCCCGGCGCGGGTGTTTGCGTAGTCGTGATGACGATTCGCGCCTGCGCAGCCGCCGTTCTGGCAGCCGGCCTGTTTCCGGCCACCGCCGGCGCGGCCACGGTCAGCGTGGTCGAGGAGACGCTCTCGCAGTCTCCGCCGCATGAGCGGGCGACGCTCGCCTTCGAGGCCGCCCCGGGGGAGGCGAACCTGCTGCGGATCGAGCGCAGCGGAACCGAGCAGGGCAAGGCCCGGTACGACCTTCGCGACGACGGCGCCGCGATCTCGGCGGGGGCGGGCTGCAGCGGGGGCGAGGCTCCCGCCGCGGTGGTCAGCTGCCTGGTGCCGCCGTCGCGGCCAGCCGAATGCAACCGCCTCTTCTGCTCGGACCGCGGGCGCGAGGTGCGGCTCACATTCGCGCTCGGCGACGGCGACGACATTCTGATCGCGTCGACCCTGCCCGCCGGCGACGGGGGCGGCGGCGTCATGCTCGTCGAGGCCGCCGCCGGCGATGGCGCCGACCAGCTCTACTCGGGGCCGACCAGCGACGCGGTGGATCCCGGTCCCGGGGCCGACACCGTCAAGACCCGGCAGGGGGACGACTTCGCTGACGCCGGCCCCGCGCCCGACGGACCCGACTTCTTCGAGCTCGGCGACGGGTTCGACACCGTCAGCTACGCCGACCGCGGCGAGTCCGTGACCGTCACCCTTGCCGGCGGCCCCGACGACGGGGCCGCGGGCGAGGGGGACGATGTCGAGGCGGAGAAGGTGATCGGCGGCCCGGCCGCCGACAGCCTGACGGGCGGCGACGGCCGCCTGAAGGGTCCGGAGGGCTATGCGGAGATGTTGATCGGCGGGAGCGGGGGAGACCGGCTGGTCGGGGGTCGCGGGGCAGACCTCCTTTACGCCGCGTCGCTCGGGCTGCAGATCGCGGCGGGCGGCCATGACCTGCTGCGCGGCGGTCGCGGCCGGGACGTGATCCAGGCCTTCGGCGGCGACGACGAGGCCTACGGCGGCGCCGGTAACGACGGCCTGTTCATGAGTGACGGCGACGACCTCGGCTCGGGCGGCGGGGGCAACGACTCGGTGAACGGGGAGGACGGCTCCGACCGGCTGCGAGGTGGAACCCATCGCGATCGCCTCGACGGCGGCTCTGCGGGGGACGCCGGCGACGGCGACGCCGATCGGCTCGCATGCGGGCCCTCGGCGCACGATCATGCCTTCAGCGTCGAGCCGGCCGACCGGACCCGCCGCTGCGAGCTCATCTTCGAGGCCGCTTAGCGGCGCGCACCAAATCGCCCAGCTGCAGCCGTTTTGGCGGGCCCCTGCTAACTTCGTCTGCGTCGAGTGCCAACCGGGCGCTCGAGGAGTTCCGTTTCTTCCGTGCACTTAGTGAGTGCGTCCGGGTCTCAGGATTCCCACCGCACAACACAAGGAGTGCACGTAAATATGTCTTCGTTCGCCGATCTCGGCGTTACGCGTCCGGTTGCGGACGCGCTCTCAAAGCGCGGGATCACCGCGCCGTTCGCCGTTCAAAAGCTCGTCATCGAGGACGTCCTCGATGGCCACGACGTACTCGTCCAGTCGCCGACCGGCTCGGGCAAGACGCTTGCCTTCGCCATTCCGCTGGTCGAGTGCGTCGTACCCGATGACCACCTTCCCGCTGCGCTCGTGCTCGCGCCGACCCGCGAGCTCGCGCTGCAGATTCAGGAGGAGCTGCGCGACATCGCCGCCGTCCGCGGCCTGCGTGTCGCCGCCGTCTTCGGCGGGGTCGGGCTCGAGGCCCAGGCCCGCAAGGCCGCCAAGGCTCACATCCTCGTCGCCACCCCAGGCCGGCTGGAGGACCTGCTCGACCGCCGCACGTTCAGGCTCGACGAGCTCCGGATCCTGGTCATCGACGAGGCCGACCGGATGCTCGACATGGGCTTCAAGCCCGCCGTCGACCGGATCGTCCGCCAGACGCCCGAGGATCGCCAGACCCTGTTCTTCTCGGCCACCCTCGAGGCGGCGGCCGGACAGGTCGCTCGCGCCTACACCTACGAGCCGCGCCGCCACGTGCACGAGCCGGTCGAGGAGGATCGCGGCGAGGTCTCGCACCGCTTCGTCCACCTCGACCACACGAGCAAGCTCGACGCTCTCGTCGACGAGCTGCGTGACTCGGAGCGCGGCCGGACGCTCGTCTTCGTGCGCACCAAGCACGGCGCTGATCGGCTGGTCAAGCGGCTCGGCAAGCAGCGCCTGCGGGCCGTCGCCATGCACGGCAACAAGAACCAGAACCAGCGCAACCGCGCGCTGGCGCAATTCGCCTCCGGTGACGTCGACACGCTCGTCGCCACCGACGTCGCCGCTCGCGGGATCGACGTCGAGGACATCACCCACGTGATCAACTTCGACGCTCCCGGCGACCGCGACGCCTACGTGCACCGGGTCGGCCGCACGGCGCGCGCGGGTCGCGACGGCATCGGCGTCACCTTCGTGCTCTCCGATCAGGACGCCGAGATGCGCAAGGTCGCGCGGGACCTCGGGCTCGCGAACGAGTACGAGCGCGGCGGGCGGCCTCACGGCGGCCGCGCGCACCGCCCACGCGGGCGCCGCGGCGCGGCCAAGCGCTGAGTCGAAAGCCTCGCACCGGGTAGACACCGGCCGTGAGCGCGACCGAGGCGGCAGATGCGGTGAAGGTGGACGCCGTCGAGCTGCGGGTCTTCCTCGACGGCGATCGCCGCGAGGTCCGCGAGCACGTCCGCGCGGTGCTCGCCAGGCCCGAGTTCGCCAGGCCCGAGGAGCCCTGGCCGACCGACGAGTACCGCGAGCGGGTCAGCGGGTGGACGCGCGAGCTCGCCGCGACCGGCGGCCCGGCGCTCCTGTTTCCCGAGGAGTTCGGCGGGCTCGGCCGCGTGGGCGACGCGATCGCCGCGTTCGAGACCCTCGGCCTCTCCGACCTCTCCCTCCTGGTCAAATGTGGCGTCCAGTTCGGTTTGTTCGGCGGCGCGGTCCACCATCTGGGCACGCGCCCCCACCACGAGCGCTTCCTGAGCGACATCGCCTCCTTCGAGCTGCCCGGCGCCTTCGCGATGAGCGAGTCCGGCCACGGGTCGAACGTGCAGGACGTCAAGACGCGCGCCGCCTACGACTCCGAGACCGCGGAGCTCGTCGTCACGACGCCGACCCCCGACGACCGCAAGGACTACATCGGCAACGCCGCGCGAGACGGGCGGATGGCGGCGGTGTTCTGCCAGCTCGTCGTCGGCGGCGTCGAGCGCGGCGTGCACTGCGTGCTTGTCCCGATCCGCGACGAGAAGGGCAAGGTCTGCGACGGCGTGCGGATCGAGGACTGCGGCCACAAGCTCGGCCTCAACGGCGTCGACAACGGGCGCCTCTACTTCGACGACGTGCGCGTGCCGCGGGAGAACCTGCTCGACCGCTACGCGCAGGTCAGCGAGGACGGCACGTACTACAGCCCGATCGAGAACGAGAACCGGCGCTTCTTCACGATGCTCGGCACCCTGATCCAGGGCCGGATCTCGGTCGGCGGCGCCTCGATCAGCGCGACCAAGAGCGCGCTGGCGATCGCGATCCGCCACGGCGCCAAACGCCGCCAGTTCGGCCCGCCGGATTCCGACGCCGAGGCGCCGCTGCTCGACTACCGCGTGCATCAGCGGCGGCTGCTGCCGGCGCTCGCCCGGACCTACGCACTGCACTTCACCCAGCAGGGCGTCGTCGACGAGCTCGACCGGATCTTCGGCGCCGACGACGGGAGCGCCGAGCAGAGCGAGGAAGAGGAACGGGCACGTCGCGAGCTCGAGACGCGGGCCGCGGGCCTGAAGGCGCTCGCGACCTGGCACGCGACCGAGACGATCCAGGGCTGCCGCGAGGCGTGCGGGGGCGCGGGCTACCTGAGCGTCAACCGCCTCGGCGAGCTGAAGGCGGACACCGACGTGTTCACGACCTTCGAGGGCGACAACACGATCCTGCTGCAGCTCGTGGCGAAGTCGCTGCTGACCGGGTTCCGCGACGCGTTCCAGGAGATGAACGTCATCGCGACGGCGGGCTTCGTCGCCTCGCAGGCCTGGGAGACGGTGGTCGAGCGCACAGCCGGGCGCGAGTTGATCCAGCGCCTCACCGACGACCTGATCCCTGGACGCGAGCGCGAGGAGGACCTGCTCGACCGCGAGTACCACCTGAACCTGTTCCGGTGGCGCGAGGAGCACATGCTGAGCGGCGCCGCGCGGCGGCTGCAGCGCGGGATCGAGGGCGGCGGCGATCCGTTCGACGTCTTCAACGACTGCCAGGACCACGTGCTCGCCGTCGCCCGCGCCCACACCGAGCGCGAGATCCTGGAGGCGTTCGCCGACGCCGTCGAGCGCTGCGAGGACGAGGACCTGAAGCGGGTCCTGGCGACGCTCTGCGACCTGCACGCGCTGGCGGAGATCGAGCGCGACCGGGCGTGGTTCCAGGAGCACGGCCGGATCTCCTCGACCCGCGCGAAGGCGGTCACGCGGACCGTCAACGCTCTCTGCGCCGGGCTGCGCGCGCACGCGCTCGAGCTCGTCGACGCGTTCGGGATTCCGGACGAGGTGCTGGCGGCGCCGATCGGCCTGCCGGGCGGCGAGGCGAGCCGCACGGCGGCGGCCGACATCGGCGACGAGTTGCCCGACGTCCGTTCCGTGTTGCGCGAGCTGGGTAGGACCCAAGGCGTGAGCCCCGCATCGGAACGCCAGGCCGCCGTGCTCGGCGGCAACCGGATCCCGTTCGCCCGCCAGAACGGGCCGTACGCGCGCGCCTCGAACCAGGACATGTTCACCACGGCGCTCGACGGGCTCGATCGGCCGCTTCGGCCTGCAGGGCGAGCTGCTCGGCGAGGTCGTCGGCCGGCGGCGTGCTGAAGAGCAGTCCGCGACTTCAACCTGACCCGCGAGTGCGTGCTCGGCTCCGCGCTCGACCACGCCACGCCCGCCTACGACGTCCAGCAGGCGTGCGGCACCGGCCTGCGAGACGACGATCCAGGTCGCCAACAAGATCGCGCTCGGCCAGATCGAGGCCGGGGTCGCCGGGCGGCTTCGACACCACCTCCGACGCGCCGATCGAGGTCAACGAGGACCTGCGCCGGCTGCTGCTCGACCTCAATCGCGCGAAGTCGCGCACGCGACCGCCTGGCGCTGGTCACCCGCCTGCGGCCCGGCCAGATCGTGCCGCGGATCCCCCGCAACGAGGAGCCGCGCACCGGCCTGTCGATGGGCGAGCACCAGGCGATCTCGACCAAGCGGTGGGGGATCGGCCGCGAGGCCCAGGACGAGTGGGCCGTCGCCAGCCACCGCAAGCTCGCCGCCGCCTACGACAGCGGCTTCTTCGACGACCTGGTGACGCCGTACCTCGGGCTGGAGCGCGACCAGAACCTGCGCCCGGACTCGGACGTCGAGAAGCTGGCGAAGCTGAAGCCGGTCTTCGGGGAAGGGCCGGACGCGACGATGACGGCCGGCCAACTCGACCCCGCTCTCCGACGGCGCGTCCGCGGTGCTGCTCGCGTCCGACGAGTGGGCGGCCGAGCACTCGCTGCCCGTGCTCGCGCACATCGTCGACGCCGAGACCGGCGCGGTCGACTTCGTCCACGGCGACGAGGACCTGCTCGGCGCGCCGCTCTACGCCGTGCCGCGGCTGCTGGACCGCAACGGGCTCGAGCCTGCAGGACTTCGACTTCTACGAGATCCACGAGGCGTTCGCCTCGCAGGTGCTGATGACGCTGAAGGCCTGGAACGACCCCGACTTCTGCGCCGAGAAGCTCGGCCGCGAGGAGCCGCTGGGCGAGATCGACCGCCGGAGAAGATCAACGTCAACGGCTCCTCGCTGGCGGCCGGCCACCCGTTCGGCGCGACCGGCGGGCGGATCGTCGCCACCCTGGCGAAGCTGCTCAACGAGCGCGGCTCCGGCCGCGGCCTGATCTCGATCTGCGCGGCCGGCGGCCAGGGCGTCTGCGCGATCCTGGAGAAACGCTGATGCCTGCGACCGACCGCTACACGTCCCTGACCAACTCGCCGCTCGGCGGGCGGTGACGAGCCGGCTCGGCCTGCCGACGCCCCCGGTCCTGGAGCGCCACGAGCCCGGCAAGCCGGTCGTCGACGGGCCGGTGGTGCTGGGCGGCGCGCACGGCGGACGTCTGAGCGA
Source organism: uncultured Solirubrobacterales bacterium (assembly GCA_963811505.1). Lineage (GTDB taxonomy): Bacteria > Actinomycetota > Thermoleophilia > Solirubrobacterales > 70-9 > WHSW01. The sequence continues at coordinate 227,230 of CAWERC010000006.1, forward strand.
GCCCGCCGAGCGGGGTGCTGAGGTCGATCGAGGCGACCGTGATCACCGATCCCGCTCACCGCCGAGAGCGAGCGGCCGGCGGCGATGATCTACGACGCGAGCGGCGATCGACGAGCCGGCGCGCCTGCGCTCGCTCTACGAGTTCTTCCACCCGCTGATCTACAACCTCGAGCGCAACGGGCGCGTGATCGTCCTCGCCGGCGTCCCCGAGGAGGGCGCCGACGCCGAGCGCCTGGATCGCGCAGCGGGCGATCGAGGGCTTCACCCGCTCGGTCGCCAAGGAGATCGGCAGCAGGGGCTCCACCGCGCAACTCGTGCGCGTGGCGGCGCGGCGGCGAGGGCGCGATCGAGTCGACGCTGCGCTTCCTGCTCTCGCCGAAGTCCGCGTACGTCGACGGCCAGGTGATCGAGATCTCGGCGGTCGACTCGAGCGACGTCGTCGTCCCCGGCGACTGGGAGCAGCCCCTCGCGGGGCGGGTCGCCGCCGTCACCGGCGCGGCGCGCGGGATCGGCGAGTCGATCGCCGAGACGCTGGCGCGCGACGGCGCCGAGGTGATCTGCATCGACGTCCCGCAGGCGGGCGGCGACCTGACCGAGGTCGCCAACCGGATCGGCGGCAGCGCCCTGCAGCTCGACATCACCGACGACGCGGCGCCCGGTCGGCTCGCCGACCACGTCGCCGAGCGCCACGGCAGGCTCGACATCCTCGTCCACAACGCCGGCATCACCCGCGACAAGACGCTCGGCCGCATGGAGCCCGAGCAGTGGGACGTCGGTGCTCGAGGTCAACCTGCTCAGCCAGCTGCGCCTGAACGAGGCGCTGCTCGAGCGCGACCTGATCGGCGGGGGCGGCCGGATCGTCACGCGTCTCCTCGGTCAGCGGGATCGCCGGCAACCGCGGCCAGGCGAACTACGCGACGACGAAGGCGGGCGTCATCGGGATGGTCGACGGCGCTCGCGCCGGAGCTGGCGAAGCGCCGGCGCGACGATCAACGCCGTCGCGCCCGGGCTTCATCGAGACGCGATGACCGCCGCGATGCCGCTCGGCGACGCGCGAGGCCGGACGGCGCACCAACAGCCTGCTCCAGGGTGGCCAGCCGGTGGACGTCGCCGAGACGATCGCCTGGCTGGCGAGCCCGGCCTCGGCCGGGGTGAACGGCAACGTCGTCCGCGTCTGCGGCCAGGCGCTGATCGGCGCCTAGTGGAGACCCGCCAGCTCGACTCCCCGCCGTCCCTGACGCCGCTGTACGCGAAGGCGGCGCTCGGCCCTGTGGTGCCCGGCGGCGGCGACGAGCTCCCCGACCACGCGCTCGAGCTGCGAGACGCCGAGATCGACCTCGAGCATCTGGCCGACTACTGCGCAGGTCTGCGGCTTCCGGCTGCGCGACGCGCTGCCGCCGACCTACCCGCACCTGCTCGGGTTCCCGCTGTCGATGGCGCTGATGACCGAGCGCGCGTTCCCGTTCTCCCTGCTCGGCATGGTCCATGTCGGCAACCGGATCGAGCAGCGCAGCCCGATCGCGGTCGACCGCGCGGCCGACGATCCGCGTGTGGACGGAGAACCTGCGCCCCCACCACAAGGGCCGCCAGCTCGACCTGGTCACCGAGGCGAGCCTCGACGGCGAGGTGGTCTGGCTCGAGCGGTCGAACTACCTGCGGCCCGGGAAGGGGTCCGGCGAGCGGCCGGAGCGCGGCGAGGAGGACCGGTTCGCCGGGGCGCACGCCGTCGCGATCTGGAACGTTCCCGGGGACGTCGGCCGCCGCTTACGCCGCGGTGTCGGGCGACCGCAACCCGATCCACATGCATCCGCTCAGCGCCCGCCTCTTCGGCTTCCCGAGCGATGATCGCCCATGGGATGTGGACCTACGCGCGCGCGCTCGCGACCCTGGACGGGCACCTGCCCGGCGCGCACGTCTCCGAGGGCGAGTTCCGCGCGCCGCTGCGGATCCCCGGCCGGGCGGAGCTGCTGCTGGCGGGGACGGAGACGAACAGGCTGCTGGCGGTCCAATCGCCCGACGGCGAGCACCGCCACCTGGAGCTCCAGGTCACCGGTTAGGCCAGCTCGAAGAGGGCCTCGAGGCCCGAGTGGTCGGACAGGCCGGCCTCGCGCCAGCCGTGCTGGTAGTCGCAATACCGCGTGTTGAGGCTCGCCGAGGCGAGCACGTGGTCGAGCCGGAAGCCGGCCTTGCGATACGACCGGGTGTGAAAGACCCAGCTCACGTCGCGGCGGTCCCAGCCGTTGAGGCGCCTGAACTGATCGACCAGATCCCACTCCGCGAGCCCCTCCGTCACCCCGCGCTCGGCGGCGTCCCAGCGCTCCAGCCACTGTGGGTGGTTCTCGGCGAAGGTGATCACCTCGCCGTGCACTGTCTCCTCGCGCGGGAGTGTTGAGGTCGCCGCACAGCACCCGGTGGCGATCGCTCGGCCGCGCGAGGCGCTCGTGGATGGCCTCGCAGGTCTCGACCTTGGTGAAGCCGCGGCTCTGGGCCGGCGGGACGTGGGCGTTGTGGAGGTCGAGCAGCCCGTGCGGCGTCTCGACCACGGTGGAGAGCACCCGCTCGGGGTGCGGGGCGGCGATCGCCGGCAGCTCGGTCAGCGGCCAGCGCGAGACGGTCAGGTTGAAGAGGCGGCGGTCGTTGCGGAACTCGCCCGAGTCGAGCGCGTGGACCAGACCGACTTCGGCCAGCGCGGCGGCCCAAGGCTCGCGGGTGCTGGGCCGCACCTCCTGCAGGCAGACCAGGTCGGGCTCCTGGCGCACCACGGCGGCGGTCTGCTCGCCGAGCAGCTTCGTCCGCCCGGCGACGTTCCAGCTCATGAGCTTCAGCTGCTGGTCCCTCGTGCCAGCGCCGCGTGCTCGCGGCCGAGCTCGGTGGTCGGCTCGCCTCCCTCGACCAGCTCGCTGACCAGCGCGCCCCAGTCGGCCTCGGCGCGCACGGTCGAGGCGATCTGGAACAGCAGGCCCTCCATCCGGCGCAGCAGCAGCGCCTCGACCGGCAGCGTCATCCGGCGCATCTGCTCGTAGGCCTGCCGCCGGCATCGTCGCGGAGCGACTCGCCGCCGCGCCACAGGTCCTCGGGCGCAAGGCGGCGGCGGCCCGGATTCCAGGAACCACCAGCCCGCCTGGCGCATCCCCTCGAGGATCACCGGCGGCGTCCCACTCGACCGAGAGCCCGGGCAGGTAGCCGAGCTCGCGCATCGCGTGGACGAGCGCCGTCGGCGTCGGAGTCGCGGATCGCGGCCAGGACCTCGCCCTCGCGGCGCAGGTAGCCGCGCGGCAGCTCGCGGATCATCCCGAAGTCGAAGAACGCCACCCGGCCGTCGTCGCAGAGCAGGTAGTTGCCGGGATGCGGGTCGCCGAGCGCGATGTCGAGCTCGCCGGCGTTCGCGTAGTAGAAGCGATAGAGCGATCTCGGCGTAGCGGTCGCGGACCGCGTCGGGCTGCTCGGCGACCTCGCGGAAGCCGATCCCGTCGACCCACTCGCGTGACCAGGACCCGGCGGCGGCTGAGCTGCGGTGTCGACCGCCGGCACGCGGACGAACGGGTGGCGGCGCCAGTGGCGGGCGATCCGGCGGTGGCTGGAGGCCTCGAGCTCGTAGTCGCATTCCTCGATCACCCGCTCGGCGAGCTCGGCGAGCACGTCCTTGACCTCGAGCCCGGGCATCAGCCGGCGCAGGACGGGGGAGAGCATCCGCAGGTTGCGCATGTCGGAGACGACCGCCTCGCCGATCCCCGGGTACTGGACCTTGACCGCGACCTCGTCGCCGTCGTGCGGTTCGCCCGCGGTGGACCTGGCCGATGCTCGCCGCGGCGGCCGGCACCGGGTCGAGCTCGGCGAGCACCTGCTCGGGCGGGCGGCCCCACTCGCCCTCGAGCACGCCGCGGATCTGCTTCCAGTCGACCGCGGGGACGTTGTCGCGCAGCGAGGCGAGCCGCTGCTGCAGGTACTCGGACTGGTCGGGGTCGAGGCCCGGGAACTCGATCGTCGACAGGACCTGACCGGCCTTCATCGCCGCGCCGCGCATCACCGCGAGCTGGTCGACCAGCGAGTCGATCGTCGCCACGACCCGGTCGCCGCGGCGGCGCTGGCGCTCCTCGGCGGTGCCGCGGGCATCGAGGCGGTCGCCCGCCCAGCGGGCGGCGCCGCCGGCCGCGACGCGTCCGAGCAGCGCGGTCCGCGCCACCCGCCCGCGGGTCGGGCCCTTGGCGCTTCGGCTCGTCGGTCTTCGCCATTCGGCCCATGACGGTAGCGGCGCCACGCCTGGACGTTCAGGCCGATCGTGCCTAACGATTTCGCCTGCCGCTGCCGATGAAAAGGAGGACGTGGAGAGCGAATCGCTTACCGGCCTTCCCGCGACTCGTGCCTACGAGCTGCGCCCGCATGCGGCCGAGCACGACCTGCCGTACGCCGTCCTCGACGAGAGCGCGCTCGAGCGGATCAAGGGCCGGATCGCCAAGCACCTGCGCGGCTCCGGCGTGCTGATGCTGCACGACCTCGCCGTGCCGGCGACCGTCGACCACGATCGACCACCTGTGCATCGGTCCGAACGGGGTCACCGCGATCGACGTCGAGCGGGCCGCGAGGGGCATGACCGCGAGGCGCTGGTCCGCCGCGTCACCCGCGAGACCGAGATCCTCGGCCGCGGTTCTGACCGAGGCCGGGATCCGCTCCGAGCAGATCGCCGGCGCCGTCTGCCATTCCGGGCGCTGGTCGGGCCCGCGGCTCGACGAGCCGAACGGGATCGCCTTCGGCCATCCGCGCCGGGTGGCGAAGGTCGCCCGCTCCAGCCGGGGCGGCCGGCCGCTGGACGTCCAGCTCGACGCTCGCCGTGGTCCGCAACCGGCTCGGCTACGCCGGCCAGCGCTCGTACGCGATCACGCGCCCGTACGTCATCTGAGCCCGCGCGCGCCGCAGGCCACGCCGCAACTCCGTAACAAGTGTTACGAAGTCGCCGATTTTGCTATCCTAGTGGGTCCCGGGTCGTGCAGAGGCGACCCCCGAGTTCGTTCCGTCGTGCGCCAGTGAGTGCTGTCGGGGTCCTCGGATCTTCTCAACGCTCACAAGGAGTACTACATGTCTTCTGCCGCCGATACCGGCACTCATCGCGTCGTCAAGCCCGCCCGCCGCCGTGGAACCACGAGCGAGTTCCACTGCGGCCGCTGTGGAGTGATCAGCCGCTGGATGCCGGGCCACGAGCGTCGCGGCGTGCCCGCCGGCTGGGAGAAGAAGAACGGCGCCTGCTACTGCCTCTCGTGCCGCCGCGCACGCGCGACCGAGGAGGCCGACGCCGCCGCGCCGGACACGCGCGACGCTCGAGGAGCGGGCCAAGATCCGGACCGCCGCGCTGATCGAGTTCGAGATCGACCGCGATCCCGACCGCCCGAACGGCGAGATCGCCAAGGTCGTGCGCTGCTCCGTCCCGGCCGTCCTCAAGGCGCGCAAGCGGATGGAGGCCGAGAGCCAAGAAGGCGCGCGTAGCCGCCGCTCGATGGCGGGCGTCGTCGAGCAGATCGCGATCAGCCCGATCGAGTCGGCGCTGCCCGAGCGGGTCGACGACGGTCGAGGTGCTGCCCGACCAGGGCCCGCGCGGCGACCGCTACTTCGTCGAGGCGCCGGACCCCGCGCGCCGCGCCGAGGGCTGGGACCTGACCCTGATCGAGGCCGAGGCGCTGGAGGCGTTCACGGCCGAGACCGGGATCCCGCTCAGCCACGAGGAGTCGCGCCGCAACGTCCTCACCCGCGGCGATCCGGCTCAACGACCTGGTCGGCAAGCGCTTCCGCGTCGGGCGAGGCCGAGTGCGAGGGGGTCCAGCTCTGCGAGCCCTGCTCGCCACCTGCAGGGTCTGACGCGAGACGGCGTGCTTCGCGGGATGGTCCACCGCGCCGGCCTGAACGCCAACGTCGTCACCGGCGGCACGATCGCCACCGGCGACGAGGTCGTCAGAACTGACGCCTTAGGCGTGACGCGCGCCCGCATTAGGGTGGGCGCCGAGGTCCTCCCCGGTGTCTTCTCCCGCGCCACCGCAGCAGCACGTTCCGCGCCCGCGGCTCGTACGGGCGCTGCTCGACGCGCCCGGTCGGCCTGATCGAGGCCGGCGGCGGCTACGGCAAGAGCGTGCTCGCCGCCGAGCTGCGTCGCGAGCTCGGGACCGCGTCGGCCGAGGCGGTGCTCGAGCGCGACACCGACGGCGCCGAGCAGCTGCTCGGAGCGCTGCGCCGCGGCCTGCGCCGTGCCGGGCTCTCCGACAGCGCCGCGGCGCTGACCGGAGCCGGCGCGGCCGACGTCGTCGCCGGCGCTCGAGCTCGCCCCCGAGCCGCCGCTGCTGGTGATCGAGGAGGCCCAGCACGCGACCGGCGAGGCGGCTGCGCTGCTCGCCGGCCTCGCCCGCGAGCTGCCGGAGGGCGCGCGGCTGCTGCATCGTCGGCCGGCGCCTCGACCCGCGGCTTGGCGGGCTGCGCGAGACGGCCGGCGCGGCGCATCTCGGACGCCGAGGCGCTCGCCTTCGACGACGACGAGCTGCGAACGCTGCTGAGCGCGGCGCTCGGCGATCCACCCGCAGACGCGCCAGCTCGCCGAGGTCCGCAGGGTCGCGTTCGGCTGGCCGGCGGCGTCCGCGCTGGCCGCGGCGTCGATCGCCCGCGGTCCGGGAGCAGCCCTGCGTGGCGCCCGGGGCCGGGCGTCTCGCTCGGCGCGCTGCTCGACGAGCTGCTCGCGGGCTTGAGCGAGGACGACCGCGGCCGGCTGGCGCTGATCGCCCACCTGCCGCTGCTCTCCGAGCCGGTCGCCGAGGCGGCGGCCGGGCCCGGGGCGCTCGAGCTGGTCGCCGACGCGGGCCTGCCGCTGCGCAGCGGGCGCCCGGGCTGGCTCGAGCTCGCCGACCCGATGCGCGAGGAGCTGCTCGAGCGCCGGGACGCTGCCGCCGGAGGCGGCGCGCGCCGCCGCGGCCGCCTACGCCGACGCCGGCGAGCTGGCGACCGGCGCTGGCGCTGCTGCTCGCGCGACCGACCACGACGGGCGTCGCCGAGCTGCTCGCCGGTCGCCGCTGGCAGGAGCTGCAGCCGCTCGAGCTCGCCGAGCTGCGGGCGATCCTGAGCACGCTGGCCGCCGGACGCGGTCGCCGGTCACCCGTTCGCGCTCGTCCAGGTCGCCCGGCTCGCCGAGCAGGACGTCGATCTCGAGCTGCGCAGCGAGCTGCTCGAGCGGGCGCTGGAGCTGGTCGACGACGGCCCGGCGCAGCGCGAGATCGAGGCCGAGATCGTCGCCACGCGAGGCGATCGTCGATCCGGGCGAGGAGGTCGAGCGGCGCTCGCTGTCGATCGTCGAGGCCGCGTCCGGGACCGAGACCACGGCCCGGATCCGGGCGCTGACCGCGCTCGCGCGCGTCGAGGCGTGGCGCGGCGACCCCGCTTCGATGCTGCGGGCGGAGAGCCGGCTGGCCGAGACCGCGGCGCTCTGCCGGCTCGCCGGCGAGGTCGAGTGGGAGGCGCGGACGCTCACCGGGCTCGGCTACCGGGTCGCCTTCGCCCGCGGCGACCTCGAGCAGGCGGTGACCCAGATGACCGCCGCGCTGGCGCTGCTGCCGGAGTCCGGCAGCGAGCGCGCGGCGGCCGCCACGTTCCTCGCCGAGGCGCTGGCCTACGTCGGGCGCTTCGACGAGGCCGAGGCGGCGATCGGCGAGGCGGCGAGCGATCGGACGCCAGCTCGGCGACCATCGCCTTCAGGCCTACGCGGGCTGGACCGGCTGCACGCTCTCGTCGCTGCAGGGCGACGCGGCGGCGACGGTCCAGCGCGATGCGCACCGTCGAGCTGCACCCCGGCGACTGGTTCGAGCACCCGACCGGGCATCGAGTTCCTGGCCGACGCGGCGCTGGCGCTCGCGCGTACGGGTGCCGCCGAGGCGGCGGCCGATTACGCGGAGCGCGCCCGCGAGCGCGCCGAGGCCGACGGCTACCCCGAGATCGCCTGGATCGCGACCGGCGCCGTCGCGGCGCGCTGGGGCGACGCCGATGCGGCCGAGCGAGACGCTGGTCGCCTACGCGGGCTCGCCCCAGCTGGCGCCGCGCGACGCGTGGCGGACGCTGCTGCTGCGCGCCCTGGCGGCGTCGCGGGCGCGGCTCCGCGGCCGCGGGCGACCTCGCCGCCCAGGCCTACGAGGCGGCGGCCGAGCTCGGCCGCGTCGACCTTCCGGCCCTGCACGAGCCCGACGTGGCGGCGGCGGTGGCGCCCGCTCGCGGTCGCGGCGGGGTCGCAGGCCGCGGCGGCGGCGAGCGAGGAGTCCGAGTCGTTCGTGATCACGCTGCTCGGCGGGTTCGCGAGTCAGCTCCGGCGGCCGTGCGCTCGAGCCGCCGGCGGGCCGCCCGTCGACCCTGGTCAAGCTGCTCGCGCTGACCGAGCAGCCGCTGGCCGCCGGCGAGGCGATCGAGGCCCTGTGGCCGGAGGTCGACGAGTCGACCGGCCGCCGGCGGCTGCGCAACCTGCTCAACCGGCTGCGGACCAGCTGCGGAGACCTCGTCCTGCGCGAGGGCGAGACCCTCGTCCTCGGCCCGGCCGAGGTCGACGCGCACGGGCTTCGAGCGCGGCGCCGCGGCGGCGCTCGCGGCGCCCGGAGCAGGAGCGCCCCGGCCTGGCGCGGACGGCGCTCGCGCGCTACAAGGGCGAGCTGCTGCCGGGCGACCGCTACGAGCCCTGGGCGACCGCGCCGCGCGAGCGCCTGCAGCGCCGCTACCTGGAGCTGCTCGACCTGCTCGCCGAGGACGCGGTCGAGCGCGGCGACGTCGACGAGGCGATCCGCCTGCTCGACCAGGCCCAGGTCGCCGAGCCGCTGGACGAGGAGCGCTACCTGCGCGCCGCCGAGCTCCTGCTCTTCCAGGGCCGCCGCGGCAGCGCCCAGTCGCTGGTCGAGCGGGCGAGCGCGGTGCGCGAAGCAGCTCGGGCTGGGCGAGTCGGAGCGGCTTGACACGCCTGCGGGCGGCGACCGGTGGGGGCGAGGGCCAAGCGTAGGAGCGGCGCCGGCGGCGGTCGGGGCAGGTGGGGGTGGGGTGTTGCGCAGCGCTTTCGGGACACCTCCGGCACGTTTGTGGCGCCACCCGCGCGCTTCGGAGCGCCAGCGTGCCCGCCATGCGGCACGGACGTCAGCTGACCCGTCTCCTGTCCGGGTCAACCCACGTTCGTGATCCTGGCGCTGGTGACGATGAGGCGATCGCCGCGCTGGCGGAGGCTCAGCACGGAGTGGTGGCTCGGTCGCAATTGCTGGAGCTCGGCGTCAGCCACGACGCGATCGATTACCGGCTCACGGTTGGCCGGCTGCGAAGGATCTTCCCGGGGCGGCGGGCGGCCTACGCGGTGGGCCATGGGGCACTCCCACTTGCGGGCCGCGCGCTTGCGGCCACCATCGTCGCTGGGCCTCATGCCGCCGTCAGTCATTGGACCGTGATCGCCCTCCGTGGCCTGGTCGAGCGCCCCCGCCCGCTGATCCACGTCACCTGCCCCAAGCGCCGCGAACCCCGCCGCGGCCTCTTCATCCACCGCGCCGTCCTGCCCCCGGAGGAACTCGAGATCGTCGACGGCATTCCTGCCACCGTCATTGCCCGCACCTTCCTCGACCTCTCGGCCGAACGCGATGAACGCACGCTCCGCACCCTGATCAAGCGCGCCGAGTACAAGAGCCTGGTCACCCCTGACGACATCGTGGCGATCCTCGACCGCTATCCGCGACGCCGGGGCCGGCGGACCCTCGCCCGGATCGCCAACGGCTACGCGCTCACCGCCGGTCCGACCATGAGCCCGCTCGAGGACGACTTCGCCGAGTTCTGCGGCGAGCGCGGGATTCCGCTCCCGGAGACCAACGAGCCGATCAGGGCCGGTGGACGGACCCGCGTCGTCGACTGCCTTTATCGCGACGCCCGGCTTGCCGTCGAGCTCGACGGCCGCGACGCCCACGCCCGCGCCCTCGCCTTCGAGGACGACCGCGAGCGCGACCGTGCCCTGACCGCGGCCGGCTGGCGCCCCGTGCGCGTCACCTCCGCCCAGCTGCGGTTCGGCGCCGACGCGCTCGAAGCCGACCTGCGACGCCTGCTCGGCCTAGGCGAATCGCGCGTTGGACGCCGGTTGGACGCCTGAGGACGAGTATTTGCCCATGCTCGTCACCCTGGTCATCCGGCTCGTGCCCGAAGGCTTGGCCGCGGGCCGGTTCGTGGGCCAGGTGGAGAGCGTCGCCGACGGCGAGCAAGAGCTCGTCAACGGCGTCTCGGACCTGGTCGGTTTCGCCCAGCGGGTCGCGCTCGGTGACGCCGAGCGCGCGCCGACGGCAGAGGACGACCGGGCACGCTGAGCGGGCTTGCGGGAGCGCGCCCGGGGGCGCGCCGCCCGCTCAGCTCAGCGTACGAACAGGATCTCGGAGTACTTCGGCAGCGGCCAGAGGTCGTCGGCCACGACGCCCTCCAGCTTGTCCGCGACCTCACGGACGCCGGCCATCGCCGCGACCTGGTTGTCGCGCGCGTACTCGGCGAGCTCCAGGCCCTCGACCCCGTCGGGGTAGGAGTTGGCCTCCTCGAGCTTGCCGATCGCCGCGATCAGGTCGGTCGCCAGGCCCCGGGCCTCCGCGTTGAGCCCGTCGATGTTTATCCCGTCGCCGAGGTGCAGGTGGCGCAGCGCCGCCGGCAGGATCATCGTCTTGGCCATGTGGGCCGCGGTCTCGGCCTCGATGTTGGCGTTGGTGATGTACTGCTCGAGCCAGACCTCGTAGCGCGACTCGAGCTCGCGCGCGGAGAGCACCTCGTACTTGCCGAACGCCTCGACGGTCGCGTCGGCGAGGATCTCGGGCAGCGCATCGGGCGTCGTGCGCAGGTTCTTCAGCCCGCGCCTCTCCGCCTCGGCGTGCCACGCCTCGTCGTAGTTATCGCCGCCGAAGATGATCTGCTTGTTGGCCAGGTAGCTGTCCTTGGTCACCTCGGTGATCGCCTCGTTGAGGTCGGTGCCGGCGTTGACCTTGGCCTCGACCTGGTCGGCGAGCTCGTCGATCGCCTCGGCGACGATCGTGTTGAGGACCGTGTTCGGGAACGCCAGCGAGGCGCTCGAGCCGACGGCGCGGAACTCGAACTTGTTGCCGGTGAACGCGAACGGCGAGGTCCGGTTGCGGTCGCCGCCGTGCATCGGCAGCGGCGGGAGCACGGGCGTACCGAGCCCGAGGATCTCGGCCGGGGTCGACCCGTCCCCGCTGCCTGAGGCGATCGCCTCGTACATCTTGTCGAGCTCGGCGCCGAGGAAGATCGAGATGATCGCCGGCGGCGCCTCGTTCGCTCCGAGGCGGTGGTCCTGGCCGATCGTCGCCACCGAGGCCCGCAGCAGGCCCTGGTGCTTGTTGACCGCCTGGATCACCGCGGTGCAGAAGAACAGGAAGCTGACGTTGTCGGCCGGGGTGTCGCCGGGGTCCATCAGGTTGTGACCGGCGTCGGTGCCCATCGACCAGTTGTTGTGCTTGCCGGAGCCGTTGACGCCGGCGAACGGCTTCTCGTGCAGCAAGCAGACGAGGCCGTACTTGCGCGCCGTGCTCTGCATCATCTGCATCGTGAGCTGCTGGTGGTCGGAGCCGACGTTGGAGTTCTCGAAGATCGGCGCGATCTCGTACTGGCCCGGGGCGACCTCGTTGTGCCGGGTCTTGACCGGGACGCCGAGCTTGCGCAGCTCGGTCTCCGTCTCCAGCATGCAGGCGAGGATCCGCTCCGGGATCGAGCCGAAGTAGTGGTCGTCGAGCTCGTGGCCCTTCGGCGGCTTGGCGCCGAACAGGGTCCGCCCGGTGGTCACGAGGTCGGGCCGCTCGAAGTAGTAGTTCTCGTCGATCAGGAAGTACTCCTGCTCGGCGCCGATGGTCGTGAAGACGCGCCTGGCGTCCTCGTCGCCCAGGATCCGCAGGGCGCGGATCGCCGACTTGGAGAGCGCATCCATCGAGCGCAGCAGCGGGATCTTGGCGTCGAGCGCCTCGCCGGTCCACGACGCGAACGCGGTCGGGATGCACAGCAGGGCGCCGTTCGGGTTCTCGAGGATGAACGCCGGGCTGGTCGGGTCCCAGGCGGTGTAGCCGCGGGCCTCGAACGTGGCGCGGACGCCGCCGGTCGGGAACGACGAGGCGTCCGGCTCGCCCTGGATCAGCTCCTTGCCGGAGAAGTCGGCGACGGCGCGGCCGGTGCCGTCGGGCTCGAAGAACGAATCGTGCTTCTCGGCCGTGAGGCCCGTGAGGGGCTGGAAGACGTGGGTGTAGTGGGTCGCGCCGCGCTCCAGGGCCCACTCCTTCATCGCCTCGGCGACCTCGTCGGCGAGGTCGGGATCGAGGGCCTCGCCGTGGGCGAGCACCGACTGGAGCTTCTCGTAGGTGTCCTTGGAGAGCCGCTGCTTCTGGACCGCCGGCGAGAACACGTTGGCGCCGAAGAGGTCGTTCTTCTCCTTCGTCAGGTCGAGCGTGCCGAGCGCCTCTCCGTTGGAGCTCCACTGGGCCGCGTGAACGTTCTTCTGCCGGAACCTGGTCGTCACCTTGCTCTTCGCCTCCTACGCACGGACGGACCCGCGGTGGCGGGTCCCATGCCTGATCGGGGTTCTCTCTGAGTCGGGGGCGGAAGCCTAGGGATCGGCTTGCAGACACCCCCTGTCCGAACGGACAAATCTAGCTGCGATCGGTTCGCCGTGTTGTCAGGGGTTATGAACGACGCCGCTACGTGCGAGAAAAGGGGTAGCGTGCGGGGCGATGGGCGAGGTCCGAATCGAGTCGGGCGGCGACGGCGTCCTGCTGGCGACGCTTGACAACCCGCCGCACGCGCTGATGGACGACGCCATCGTCGACGGGCTGGAGGCCCTCGTGACGCGGGCGGAATCCGACCAAGACGTCACCGGCGTGGTGCTCACCGGCGCCCACCCGGAGCGCTTCGTCGCCCACTACGACGTCGCCGAGCTCCTGGCCGCGGCGCAGGCCTCGCCGAGCGCCGGGCCCGCCGCCGCCCACGCGGCGCTGGCCGCTGTCGGCGCGGTGAGGCGCATCCCGGGCGGCGCGACGGCGCTCGAGCGGACGCCCGTCGCGGGCCTCTCCGCCGCGGAGCGCTTCGGCGAGATCCTGCTGCGCTTCAACCGCGCCGGCGCGGTGTTCGTCGCCGCGCTCAACGGCTCGGCGATGGGCGGCGGCTGCGAGCTCTCGCTCGCGTGCGACGTGCGCCTGATGGCCCGCGGCCCGTTCCTGATCGGCCAGCCCGAGGTCCTCCTCGGCTTCTCGCCGGGCGGCGGCGGCACGCAGCGGCTGGCCCGCCTGCTCGGCTCGAGCCGCGCCCTGCGCATCTGCCTCGACGGCGGCCCGCTCGACCCCGTCACGGCCCAGGACATCGGACTGGTCGACGAGCTGGCCGAGCCACAGGAGCTACTGGAGCGGGCGCTGGCGGTCGCCGGGCGACTTGCGCGCCGTCCGAAGGCCGCAATCGCCGGGGTCAAGCGGGCCGTGTACCTCGGCGGCGCCCAGTCGCTGCCCGCCGGCCTGCGCACCGAGCGCGCCGAGTTCATGGCCGGGATCGGCACCGAGGACTCCGAGCGCGCGATGCTCGCCTACGTCGAGGGGCTGGAGCGCACCGGTGAGCTGCCCGGCTACGACGCCGAGGCGCTGGAGCGGGCGCTCGACGAGGGCCGGTTCGGCTGATCCGGCGCGCTCTCGTCTGACGGTCCGTAGAACTCTCGCCGAGCCGCGGTCAGGACCGCCCCTGACCGGGTAGACCCCAGACATGGAAGGGACACCTGGGTGGGCGCGATGGAACGCGAACCGTGCCGACTACACCGTCGGGGTCGAGGACGAGGTGATGCTGCTCGAGCCCGACGGCTGGGCGCTCGACAACTCCTTCGGCGAGCTGCGCGACCGGCTCAGCCCGGAGCTCGCCGGGCAGCTTTGCGCCGAGACCCACGCGGCGACGATCGAGTTCGCCACCGCGCCGGCCGCGACCGCCGCCGAGGCGGCCGCCGAGCTGAGCTCGATCCGCGCCCGGCTCGCCGATGAGCTCGCGGCGGTGGACCGCGCCGTCGCGGCGGCCGGGACGCACCCGTTCGCGAGCTGGGAGGAAACCGAGATCTCGCCGCAACGGCGCTACCGGTACCTGCACGACACGATGCGCGAGCTGGCGCGGCGCGAGCCGACTTTCGCGATGCACGTCCACGTCGCGATCAGCGACCCCGAGCTCGCGGCCCGGACCCTGAGCCGGATGCGGGTCCACCTGCCGCTGCTGCTCGGCCTCTCGGCCAACTCGCCGTACTGGCAGGGCCGTGACAGCGGCATGGCCTCGACGCGGACGCCGATCTTCCAGGCATTCCCTCGCAGCGGCATCCCGCGGGTGTTCGCCAGCTACGGCGAGTACGTCGAGGCGCTGGAGACCCTGATCGCCTGCGGAGCGTTCCCGGACCCGGGGTTCATCTGGTGGGACCTGCGCCTGCAGCCGCGGCTGGGGACGCTCGAGATCAGGGTCATGGACGCGCAGACCGAGGCTTGGCGCACGGCGCCGCTGATCGCCCTGACCCAGAGCCTGGCCCGCTACGAGGCGCTCGAGGCCCACGCACCCGCGGCGCTGCGCGACGCTCCCGAGCTGCTCGAGGAGAATCGGTTCCGGGCGGCCCGCGACGGCGTCTGGGCCGAGCTGCTCGACCCGGTCGGCCGCCGCGCGCTGTCGCTGCCGAACGTGGCCGAGCTGGCCGTCGAGGAGGTCCGCGACCACGCCCGCGACCTCGGCTGCGAGGATGAGCTCGACCAGGTTTCCCGCCTGGTCTCGGAGCCCGCGGACGAGCTCCAGCGCGGGCTGGCGGGCCCCGGCGGCGAGCTCGAGCCGGTCGTCGCCGGCCTCAGCGAGCGGTTTGCAGCTCCCCGAGTCCTCGGGGCGCAAGCGGGCGTTTCCCGTTCGCCGCAACGGGCATAGGGACCAGCGGAGAGAGTTGCGGCACCGCCGCCGCCGAGCCGACGCGGCGGGCCCGTGAGATGGCAGAACGAGGAGCGAAGCCGAATGTCCACCCGCTGCGGGCGAGAGCGCTGCGCGCGATCAGCGCGTTCACCTCTCCGCTGCTCCCGGACGACTACCTCGAGTTGATCAACCCCCTGTGGTCGACGCGCGAGGTTCGCGGCCGCGTCGAGGAGCTCAAGCCCGAGGCCGGCGATGCGACGACCGTCCTGATCCGACCGGGCCACACCTGGCCGGGTCACGAGCCCGGTCAGTACCTCCGCATCGGCTTCGACGTCGACGGCATCCGCCACTGGCGCGCCTACTCGATCACCTCCGACCCGGGCCGTCCCGACGGCTTCATCTCGATCACGCCGAAGCTGGTGGAGGAGGGGAAGGTCTCGCCCTACGTGAATCGGGAGCTGAAGCCGGGAACGATCGTCGTGTTGTCGGACGTCGAGGGCCAGTTCGTCCTTCCCGATCCACCGCCCGAGAAGCTGCTGTTCATCTCGGCCGGCAGCGGGATCACGCCGATCATGGCGATGCTCCGCAAGCTCGATCGCGAGGACGAGCTCAAGGACGCAGTCCACCTGCACTCGGCGCCGACGGCCGACGACGTGATCTTCGGCGACCGGATGCGAGAGCTCGACGCGAACAACGAAGGGCTGAAGCTCCACATCCAGCACACCCGCGATGACGACGGCGGCCGGATCACGCCCGGCCGGCTCGACGAGCTCTGCCCTGACTGGCGCGAGCGCGACACGTTCCTCTGCGGGCCGGCCGAGATGCTCGACGACTACGAGCCTCGGTGGAAGGAGGAGGGCCTCGAGGAGAAGCTCCACATGGAGCGCTTTCAGCCCGTCATCGGCGGCGACGGTTCCGGCGAGGGCGATGGCGGCACGATCAAGTTCCTGAGGAGCGACACCGAGGCGGAGTCGGACGGGTCCAAGTCAATCCTCGACGCCGGGGAGGAGGCGGGCCTGGAGCTCGAGTACGGCTGTCGCATGGGGATCTGCCATACCTGCGTCGGAAAGCTCTCCTCCGGGCAACTGCGCGACATGCGCAGCGGCGAGGTCCATGGGGAGGAGGGCGAGACGGTGCGGATCTGCATCAATGCACCCGAGGGCCCGGTAGAGATCGATCTTTGAATGCAACCCAAGAGGAGAACATGAGCGCCGAGACCATCGAGAGCCCGCTGGCGAAGTTGACCGACGAGCAGATCGAGCAGCTCGGAAAGGAGTTCGACGCGATCCACGACGAGGTCTTCAACGACCTCGGCGAGCGCGACGCGAAGTACATCCACTCGATGATCGAGATGCACCGCCGGCTGGTGCTGATGGGCCGGGTGGCGCTCGTTCCGTCGCGCTTCCGACCCGCCTGGATCTTCGGAACCGCTGCGCTGGGCTCGGCGAAGATCCTGGAGAACATGGAGATCGGCCACAACGTCATGCACGGCCAGTGGGACTGGATGAACAACCCCGAGATCCACTCCTCGACCTGGGACTGGGACACGGCTTCGACCAAGGAGGCGTGGAAGCACTCCCACAACTACGTCCACCACACCTACACCAACATCCGCGGCAAGGACAAGGACCTCGGCTACGAGATCATGCGGATCGACCCGCACCAGAAGTGGAACCCGGTCTATCTGCTGCAGCCGTTCTACAACGTGCTGCTCGATGGCTTTGTTCGAGTGGGGGGTCGCCTTCCACGACCTCGACTTCGAGGCGATCCGCAAGGGCGAGAAGTCCAAGGAGCAGCTGCGCGAGGAGCTGAAGGGGATCGCCGGCAAGGCGCGCACCCAGATCGTCAAGGACTACATCGCGTTTCCCGCGCTCTCGGGGCTGATCATGGGCGGCATCTCCGCCGGCCTGGAGGCGCTGGCCGCGCGGCGGGAGAGCCGGCGCGACCGGATGGCGAACGCGGTGCGACGGCGGCTGCCCCGGCGCCGGCGACCCACCTCGACCTTCGACCGGGCGCTCGACGCCTTCACGGACGAGTTCAAACGCGACCTACCGCTCGACGGTCTGGGCGGACGCGACCGCCAACGTGATCCGCAACTTCTGGTCGAACGCGATCATCTTCTGCGGCCACTTCCCCGACCAGACCTACACCTTCACCGAGGAGGAGGTCGAGGACGAGAGCAAGGGCGGCTGGTACGTGCGCCAGCTGCTCGGGGCGGCGAACATCGAGGGCAGCGCCTTCTTCCACGTCGCCTCGGGCAACCTCGGCTACCAGGTCGAGCACCACCTCTTCCCCGACATGCCATCGACCCGATACGGCGAGATCGCGCCCAAGGTGCGCGACGTCTGCAAACGCTACGGGCTGCCCTACAACACGGGCCCGTTCTCCAAGCAGTGGGGCTCCGTGCAGCGGACGATCATCCGCCTCGCCTTCCCGGGGGGCAAGCCGCGGCCGAAGCCGGGCCCCTACCAGGGGACCGAGACCGAGGCAGCGCCCGCGGCGCGCAGGAACGGCGGCCCGCCGGTGGCCGCGAGCAACGGCGATCGCAGTTCCGAGGAGCCGGCCGCGACGGAGAACGCCCCGGCTGAGAAGGTCGACGAGGGCTAGGCGCGCGCGACGACTTCGGCCGGGCTGGCCCGCAAGGGGTCGCCGTGGCCGAAGGCGACGACCTGGGCCGGTACCGCTGCCAGTCGCGTGATGGATCGGACGGCGACCTCGCTGTCCTCGTTGAAGGGCAGGACGTGGACGCGTGGCTCGCGGGTGAAGAAGTCGACATTCGACAGCGCATCGCCGACAAAGAGGACGCCGTAGTCCTCGGCGAGCAGGGCGCAGTGTCCGCCCGTGTGGCCCGGGGCGGGGATCGCGGTCAGCGGCAACGGCAGGCCGGCGAGCGCGCCCTCCGCGTACTCGCCGACCTCGGCCACTGGTACGCGCGCCATCCCGCCGCTGCGGACGATGTGCGCCGCGTATCGCGCCATCGCCGGCCGCCACAGGCTCGTCACGAGGCCCCGGGGCGTCGGAATCCTTCCAGTCCTCAGCCCCTCGGCGTCTCCGACCGGCGCCGACACGCGGGCGCCGGTCGCTTCGCGTATCCGCTGGGCCGCCCCCGCGTGGTCGGGGTGATAGTGCGTCAGCACCACCGCGGCGACCTCGTCCTCCGAGCGGCCGATCTCCCGCAGGGCCCCCGGCAGCTGCTCGGCATAGTCACGAAAGCCGCAGTCGACGATCACGATGCCGTCGTCGGCGGCGCAGAGGTACCAGTTCACCCATTCGGTGCCAAGGCGAAAGACGCCATCCGCGATCTGCTCGGGCGGGCTCACGGTCGTACGCGGAGCGTGGCACGTCCGGATCGGCACCCGGGCTTCGAGGCCGTGACCGAGCGGAGGCCCGGCCGGCGAAACACGGCGGTCAACGTCGCGCGACCGGCATCGCTCGCGCTCAGGGCCGGCCGCTCGCCGATTCGAACCTCGGCGTTCGAGGCGCAGCCGTGGTCGGAGGCCAGGCGCACACGCACCGTCGCCGGCTCGCCCGCCTCGACTTCGGCCGGGCGTACGCGCGGCCGGATCCTGGGCTTGCGCCGGACACATGCGACCTCGTCGTGCACGATCTCGCTCGTTCCGTCACCGAACGCATACGTCGCGCTCGTCTTCCATAGCCCGTCACGCGGACACCGCGGCGGCGTCGTCACGTAGCCGCTGGAGGCTGGGAAGCGGAGATCGACCGTCGACACGGCGGTCTGGCCGTCCGGGGGTCCCCCCGGGGTCGCCCCGATCTCCCCGGAGATCCGGTTGCCGGCGACGGCGAGCCTCGTGACGGCGATCACCTGCGACTTCGACGAGTCCTGAGAGACCTCCAGCCAGCCCTCGCCGTCGTTGAACACGTCGGTCGGAGACGTGAACGAATCGAACGGCGGACCGAAGCCGGTCAGCACCACGATCGGACCCTCGCCGATCTCGCTCTGCGGCGGACACGCGCCGGCGCCGCCCGCCATGAGCTCCGAGTCGGAGGACTCGCAGACGGGCACCGCTGCGGCGTCGAAGCTCGTCCCCGTGGGCGCGTCGATCGCCAGGTGCCTGATCGGCGGCGGCTTGGCGTTCGGATCGTGGCGGTTCGTGTAGGCGATGTGCAGGTCCATCCGCGTTGGCACGGCGGGTCGTGGCGTGCCGAATTCCAGCCCGATGCTGCTCGCCCAGGACGACGCCGCCGGCCACGCAATCGTGACCGCGGCCGTTGCGAGGGCGAGCCTGGAGGCCCTGCGCCCCGCGCCGGCGCGGTTCCGACAACGCTCGTTCATAACATCCCTCCTCACCTCGATAAGCTGCTGTCTCCGTACGCTGTACTAGTACACCGTACTACCAGGGCAGCACGGGATGCAAGGACGAACCGGAGTGCCTTCCAAATCGCGCACGCGGGCCGCACGGGCGCCGCTCAGCCGGGAGCGGATCGCGCGCGCGGCGCTCGACCTGGGCGACGTCGAGGGCATCGACGCGCTCAGCATGCGCCGCCTCGCCGCCGAGCTCGGGGCCGGCACCATGACCCTCTACGGGCATTTCGGGGACAAGCAGGAGCTGCTGAACGCGATCGTCGCCGCCGCGGCCGCCGAGCAGCCGCTACCGGAGTTCTCCGGCACCTGGCGGGAGCAGGCGCATCAGCTCGCGGCGCACATCCGCCAGATGTTCGCGCGCCACCCCTGTGTCGTCGACATCTGGGCGCGCCAGCCCGTGGTCGGCGCCGGCGCGCTTCGCGGTCCCGAGGCGGGAATGCGGATCCTCGACGAGGCCGGGTTCGAGCCCGACGAGGCGGCGAAGGCGTTCCGTCTCGTGGTCACCTACATCTTCGGCTTTGCGCTCTTCAGCGCCCCGCGGTCGAAGCCCCGGGCGCGCGAGAGCACGCGACGGGCCCTGGCGGACCTTCCGGCTGAAACCCATCCGCATCTCAGCGAGGCGGCCGGCGCCTTTTCGGAGGCGATGGCCAGCGACGAGGCGTTCGCCTACGGCCTGGACCGGATCCTGGACGGGTTGGAGATGCGCCTGGCTGCCGGCTAGCCGGGGGCAGACGCGGCCGCGCTGGGCTCCGCGTCCCGCAGCCGGCGATCGACAGCCCGCGCGCAGCGGCGCCCATCGGCGATCGCGGTGACGATCAGCGACTGGCCGACCCGGGCGTCGCCGGCGGCGTAGACGCCGTCGCGGGAGGTCGCGAACGCCTTCGCCGGCGACGTTGCCGCGCTTGTCGAGTCTCGAGGCCGAGCGCCGGCGACGACGTCGTCGTGGGCCGGGTGGACGAAGCCGATCGCGATCAGGACGAGGTCGGCGGGCATCCGGAACTCGCTGCCGGCGACCGGCTCGAGCGTCCGCGACGAGCTGCCGGTGACCCGGCGCCCGATCAGCGCGGTGACCTGCCCGCCGTCGCCCTCGAGCCCGATCACCTGGTGGCCGAAGCGCCGCTCGCCGCCCTCGTCGAGGGCGTAGGTGGTGAACGAGCGCTTCTGCGCCAGCGGCCAGGGCGTGTCCGGGTAGCGGCCGTCGGAGGGCACCTCGGGGTAGACGTCGAGCAGGGTCGCCGAGGCGGCGCCCTCGCGGTTGGCGTTCGAGATGCAGTCCATCCCGGTGTCGCCGCCGCCGATCACGACGACGTGCTTGCCGGCTGGCGACGATCTCCTCTCCCGGCGCCGGGCTCGGGCGCCTCGTGGCCCTGGGAGCGGGCGACCCAGCGGTTGCGCTGGTAGAGGTAGTCCATCGCGAAGTGGACGCCGCCGAGCTCGCGCCCGGGCGCCTCGAAGTCGCGCTCGACCCGCGAGCCGATCGCGACCACGATCGCGTCGTGGCTCCGCGGCGAGCTCGGCGGCGTCGACGTTGACGCCGACGTCGGCGCCGTAGCTCGAACTCGATGCCCTCGGCCTCGAGGATCTCGACCCGGCGGTCGATCATCCACTTCTCGAGCTTCGCGTCGGGCACGCCGAAGCGGATCAGGCCGCCGGGCGCCTCGTCGCGCTCGTAGACGGTGACCTGGTGGCCGACCTGGTTGAGCTCCGCCGCCGCGGCGAGGCCGGCCGGGCCGGAGCCGATCACGGCGATCGTGCTGCCCGGTGCGGACGCGCGGGCGGCCGCGGGACGATCCAGCCCTCCTCGAAGCCGCGGTGGACGATCGCGTACTCGATCTGCTTGATCATCACCGGGTCGTCGTCGATCGCCAGCACGCAGGCCGACTCGCACGGCGCGGGGCAGATCAGGCCGGTGAACTCGGGGAAGTTGTTGGTCGCGTGAAGCTGCTCGCACGCGGCCTTCCAGTCGTCGCGGCGCACGAGGTCGTTCCAGTCCGGGATCAGGTTGCCGAGCGGGCAGGCCGAGTTGCAGAACGGGACGCCGCAGTCCATGCAGCGGGCGCCCTGCTTGCGCAGCTCGTCGTCGGGCAGGACGCCGAAGATCTCGCCGTAGTCGCGCGACCCGCTCGGCCGGGTCGCGCTCGGGATCGGCGACCCGGTGGATCTCCATGAACGCTCGTGGGTCGCGACTCATGGTCTCTGCGCGTTCGCTTCGCTCACGCTGCCAGCGTTCTGAACTCGGCGGTCTTCGGGCCGCCGATCTCGTCGCGGCGCTCGAGCGCCCGCGCGTACTCGCGCGGGATCACGCGCACGAACTGCGCCAGCGAGATCTCCCAGTCGGCGAGCAGGTGCGCGGCGACCTCGGAGCCGGTTCGCGCCAGGTGCTCGGTGACCAGCGCGAGCAGCTCCTCGCGCTCCTCCGCGGGCACCGGCTCGAGGTCGACCAGCTCGGTGTTGGCGCGCACCGCGAGGTGGTCGTCGGGGTCGAAGACCCAGGCGATCCCGCCGCTCATCCCGGCGGCGAAGTTGTGGCCGGTGGGGCCGAGGATCGCGGCGCGGCCGCCGGTCATGTACTCGCAGCCGTGGTCGCCGACGCCCTCGACCACGGTCAGAGCGCGCCGGAGTTGCGGACCGCGAAGCGCTCGCCGGCGAGGCCGCGGAAGAAGGCGCGGCCGCTGGTGGCGCCGTAGAGCGCGACGTTGCCGATGATCACGTTCTCGGACGCGACGTACGTCGACTCGGCCGGCGGGTGGACGGCGAGCACGCCGCCGGAGAGGCCCTTGCCGACGTAGTCGTTCGCCTCGCCCTCGAGCTCGATCGTGACCCCGGGGGCGCAGGAAGGCGCCGAAGCTCTGGCCCGCCGAGCCGATGAGCTCCACCGCGATCGTGTCGTCGGCGCAGTCCGCTCGGGCCGTGCGTGGCGACGACCTCGTGCGAGAGCGCGGGCGCCGGCGGTCGCGGTCGACGTTGGTGATGCCGGCGCTCGATCCGCACCGGCTCGGCGGTCTCGATCGCGGGCCGGGCCTCGTCGAGCAGCTCGCGCTCGTCGAAGTGCGGGTCGGCGGGCTCCGGGCCGCGGGTGCGGTGGCGGACGGCGTCGGCCGGTCGACGGTCTCGGGGACGACGAGCAGGTCGGAGAGGTCGAGCAGGCGGCGCTTGATGCCGCTCGGAGCTCGCTGGGTGCTCCTGGCCGAGCAGCTCGACCCGGCCGATCGCGTCCTCGAGCCGGGCGATCCCGAGCCCGGCCATCTGCTCGCGGACGTCCTCGGCGACCAGGAACAGGTAGTTGACGACGTGCTCGGGGCGGCCGGCGAAGCGGGCGCGCAGCTCGGGGTCCTGGGTCGCGACCCCGACCGGGCAGGTGTTCAGGTGGCAGACGCGCATCATGATGCAGCCGGTGGCGATCAGCGGGGCGGTCGAGAAGCCGAACTCGTCGGCGCCGAGCATCGCCCCGACCAGCACGTCGCGGCCGGTGCGCATGCCGCCGTCGACCTGGACGACGATCCGCGAGCGCAGGTCGTTTCGAAGCAGCGTCTGCTGGGTCTCGGCGAGGCCGATCTCCCACGGCACGCCCGCCTGCTGGATCGACGACAGCGGCGAGGCGCCGGTGCCGCCGTCGTGGCCGGCGATCACGACGTGGTCGGCGCCGGCCTTGGCGACCCCGGCGGCGACCGTGCCGACCCCGGCCTCGGCGGCGAGCTTGACCGAGACGGTCGCCTTCGGGTTCGCCGAGCGCAGGTCGTAGATCAGCTGCTTCAGGTCCTCGATCGAGTAGATGTCGTGGTGGGGCGGGGGCGAGATCAGCCCGACGCCCGGGGTGGCGAAGCGCAGCTGGGCGATGTAGGGGTCGACCTTGTGGCCCGGGCAGCTGGCCGCCCTCGCCGGGCTTCGCGCCCTGCGAGATCTTGATCTGGATCTGGTCGGCCGACGAGAGGTAGTGGACGGTGACGCCGAAGCGGCCCGAGGCGACCTGCTTGATCCGCGAGCGGCGCTCGTCGCCGTTCGGGATCGGGCGTGTAGCGGCGGATGTCCTCGCCGCCCTCGCCGGAGTTCGACATCCCGCCGATCCGGTTCATCGCCACCGCGAGCGTCTCGTGCGCCTCGGGGCCGAGCGCGCCGAGGCTCATCCCGCCGGTCGTGAAGCGCTTGAGGATCTCGGTCACCGGCTCGACCTCGTCGATCGGGATCGGGTCGCCGGCGGGCCGCAGCTCGAGCAGCCCGCGCAGCGTAGGCCAGGGCGCCGTTCTCGACGTCGACCCGCTCGCGGAACTCCTCGTAGCGCTCGGGGTCCGAGGTCGGCGGCGCCGTCGCCGTTCCCGTTCTTGCCGACCGCGAGCTGCAGGGCGGCGATCGTCTGCGGGTCCCAGGCGTGGCGCTCGCCGTCGCGGCGCCAGGCGTAGACGCCGCCCTGGGGCAGCAGGTCGGCGTGGGCGGCGGGCAGCAGCGAGTCCTCGACGTGCTCGGGCAGGCTGCGCCGGTGCGCCTCGGGATAGGCGCGCGCGTGGCGCTCCAGCGCCTCGCAGGCGAGCTCCGTCAGGCCGACGCCGCCGACCGCCGACGGGGTGCCGCCGAAGTAGCGGTCGACCAGGTCGCGGTCGAGGCCCGACCGCCTCGAACACCTGGGCGCCGCAGTAGGAGGAGATCGTCGCGATCCCCATCTTCGACATCACCTTCAGCAGGCCCTTGCGGATCGCCTTCAGCAGGCCCTCGTGCGCGGCCTCGCGGGTGACGCCCGGGCGGCAGCTCGGCGCGGCCGTGCAGGTCGGAGAGCGAGTCGAGCAGCAGGTACGGGTTGACGGCGGCGGCGCCGTAGCCGATCAGCGCCGCGAGGTGGTGGATCTCGCGCGCCTCGCCGGTCTCGACCACGAGGCTGGTCTGCAGCCGGGTGCCCTCCTTGACCAGGTGCTGGTGGACGGCGCCGAGCGCCAGCATCGCCGGGATCGGCACCCGGTCGGCCGACAGGGCGCGGTCGGAGATCACGATCAGGTTCGCCTCGCCGGTGATCGCGGCGCGACGCCTCGCGCGCGATCCGGTCGAGCGCCGCCTCGAGCCCGGCCTCGCCGGCCTCGAGCGGCCAGGTCGCGTCGAGGGTCGTCGCCGCGCAGCGCCGGGTGCGAGGCGCGGGCGACCCGCTCGAGCTCGTCGTTGGTGAGCACCGGGTGGTCGAGCACGAGCTGGACCGCGTGCTCGGGCCCCTCGGAGAGCATGTTGCCCTCCGAGCCGATCCGCGACTCGAGGCTCATCACGATCGACTCGCGCACCGAGTCGATCGGCGGGTTGGTGACCTGGGCGAAGCGCTGCTTGAAGTAGGAGAACAGCGACGGCTCCTGCTCGGAGAGCGCCGCGAGCGCGAGGTCGTTGCCCATCGAGCCGGTCGGCTCGATCCCCGCCTCGGCCGCGGGCGAGATCAGCACCCGCAGGTCCTCCTGGCGAGTAGCCGAAGGCGAGCTGGCGGGTGCGCAGCGGCTCGTGCGTGCGCGGCGGCGATGCGCTCGGCGAGGTCGTCGAGGCGGATCTCGCCCTGCTCGCACCAGCGCGCCGTAGGGCTTGCGCGCGGGCGACCTCGAGCTCGGCCTCGCCGTCGGCCTGCAGCAGGTTGCGCTCCAGGTCGACGATGAACAGCCGGCCCGGGTGCAGGCGCCCGCGGCGGACGACCTTCGCCGGGTCGACCGGCAGCACGCCGGCCTCGGACCCGAGCACGACCAGGCCCTCGTCGGTGACCAGCCAGCGCCCGGGGCGCAGGCCGTTGCGGTCGAGGCAGCGCGCCGAGCACGCGCCCGTCGGAGAAGACCATCGCCGCCGGGCCGTCCCAGGGCTCGATCACCGAGGAGCTGTAGCGGTAGAAGGCGTCGAGCTCCGGCGGCATGTCGTCGCGGTGCTCGTGGGCGGCCGGGATCATCATCATCATCGCCTGGGCGAGCGGCCGCCCGGCGAGCGTCAGCAGCTCGAGCACGCGGTCGAAGGCGGCCGAGTCGGAGCTGCCGTCGGGGATCAGCGGCAGGCAGCGCTCGAGGTCGGCGCCGAAGAGGTTCGAGTGCAGCGCCGCCTCGCGGGCGCGCATCCAGTTGACGTTGCCGGCCAGCGTGTTGATCTCGCCGTTGTGGGCGAGCAGCCGCAGCGGCTGGGCGAGCTCCCAGCTCGGGAAGGTGTTGGTCGAGAAGCGCGAGTGGACGACGGCGAGCGCGCTACTGCAGCTCGGGATCGCGCAGGTCGGCGTAGAAGCGCGGCAGCTGCGGGCGCGCTCAGCATCCCCTTGTAGACCAGGGTCCGCGAGCTGAAGCTCGGGATCGAGAGCTCCGGCCCGGCCTCGAGCTCGGCGATCCGGCGGGCGACGAACAGGCGGCGCTCGAACTCGTCCTGGTCGACGATCTCGGGCCCGGCGCCGACCAGCAGCTGGCGGAACTCCGGGGCGACGTCGCGGGCGGTCTCGCCGCAGCCCGCGAGGTCGACCGGGACCTGGCGCCAGCCGAGCGGCAGCTGGCCGGCGGCGACCACGGCCTGCTCGAGAGTCCGCTGCTGCTGACTCCCACAGGGTCGGGTCGCCGGAGAGGAAGACGCTCGCGACCGCGACGCTGCCCGGGTCCGGGAGCTGGGCGCGGGTGATCCCGAACTCGCCGACCCGGCTGCGGAGGAAGCCGTGGGGGAGCTGGATCAGCACCCCGGCGCCGTCGCCGGTGGTCGGGTCGGCGCCCGCGGCGCCGCGGTGCTCGAGGTCGTCGAGCGCGTCGAGCGCCAGGTCGATGACGTCGTGGCGCGGCTGCGCCGTCGAGGCGCGCGACGCAGGCGACGCCGCAAGCGTCGTGCTCGTATGCGGGGTCGTAGAGGCCCGCCGCGCGGTCAGGGCGCAGCGGCGTGGCCAGGGCAGGCTCGCTCACCGACTCCAATTTAGGGCAGTGGGGCCGAAGTAAGCGTCAACTAGGCGCACCGGATAGCGCCGTTTGTCGCTATCTGCGGGTGACCGGCGCGAACATCGCCGCCGGATGGGTGGGGTCGGTATCGGTCGCCGGGGCGGCGGGGTCGACGCGGAAAGGCGCCGAATGCAGGCGATATAGGTTCGCGAAGACCTGGACCCGGTAGCGGCCCAGCTTCGCGGAGCGCGGGACCTGCCAGTGGGCGTCGTAGGCGCCCTCGGCGTCCGCGGTCCAGACGATCGAGAGGCCGAGGTCGTCGGCGACGCGGCGCCAGCGCCCGCCGATCCGCCGCTCGATCGCGATGAAGCGCTTGTCGAGGCGCTTGTCGAGCCCGGACGGCCCGCCCTGCCACTTGAACACCGCCTGGGCGCCGGGCGGCACGTCGACCGGCTGGGTGGTGGCCGAGGCGACCGAGGAGCCGTCGCCGAACGGGCGGCCGTCGGCGGCGATCCCGTTGCGGGGGTCGAAGGGGTGCGGTGTCGGGGCGCGCTTGCCCTCGCGCATCCGCTCGGTGAGCTCGACCAGCGAATCCGAGACCGCGGCGCCCTCGGCGGGCCCGTAGATCGTCGAGCCGCCCTCGTAGTGCTGGCGGTCGTACTCCTCCGGCGTGACCAGGTACTGGACGAACTCGTTCGTCAGCCCCATCAGCGTCACGCCCCTGATCCCCATCCCCTTGGCGGCGGCGAGGACCGCGGCCCGCGTCCGTCGCCCGATCTCGGCCGAGGCCTCGCCGGGCTCGGTGATCAGGAGCCGGTCGGCGACCCGGAGCACGAACAGCGGCACGGCCGAGGGGTACGAGTCCTTGCCGAGCGCGATCCCCTCCTTGTGGCCCTGTGCCTCGCCGTGGGCAGTCGTCGGCGAGCGCATGCCCTCGAACGAGACGTGGGTGACGTCGAACAGCGGCCCCCGGTTCTCCTCGGAGCCGGTCAGGAACGGGATCCCAGCCACCGGCGAGTCGGCGACCCGGCCGTCGGAGGTCTGCTGGCCGCAGAAGCAGGTGCGCGTCCAGCGCAGGTCGACCTTGGGATGGTCGCTGAGCCGCCGGCCGGCCTTCAGCCAGGCGCTGAACATCGCCTTGCCCTCGGCGCGGCCGACGCGCTCGGCCGCGATCGGGCCGCGCCCGTCGAGCCCGGCGGTCTGGTCGCCCTCGTCGGCGTTCGCGAACACGTTGATCACCGGCTCGCGCTTCGGCACCCGCCCGGCGCGGCGCATCCTCGCCTCGAACAGCCGGATCGCCGGGCCGAAGTGATCCTGGGTGTAGACCTGGTACTCGGCGTTGTTGACGGTGCCGTGATCGGCGAAGGTCGAGAAGGCGCCGAGCGGGATGCGGCCGCCGTCGGGGTCGAGGCGGTCGACGCGCAGGACGCTGACCGTCGGCGCGATCGTGTGCCGGTAGCCGGCGGGATCGTCGGCGACCTCGCCCTCGCCGGGCTCGAGGATGACCCCGTGGTTGGCGAGGTGGGCCTCGAGGCTGCGGTTGTCGGTCACCCCCAGCAGCTTCTTCGTCCCCCAGCCGACCGTGGCCGGCCCGAGGTTGCGGTTGGCGCGTCGCAGCGCGGTCGCGATCCGCTTGACGAGGAAGGTGTAGAGCTGCGGCTCGGGCGGGCCGGGGTCAAAGAAGGAGTAGTAGGTGAGCGGGTCGGTGACCGTCTCGATGCTCGGCGCGAGCGTGTTCAGGGTCGAGAAGTTGGCGAACCGCGAGGGCCCGCTGTGGGTGTGGGTGGCGCCGACGAGGACGTTCTTCTGGCTGAAGCCGTGGCGGGCGCGCCGCGCGGCCTCGGCGATCAGCCCGCCCGGCGACATGAACAGGTCGACCGAGACGAGCGCCACCTTGCGATGGCCGCTGCGCAGGACGAGCACCGACGCCGTCAGCCGTGTCTGGACGCCGGTGCCGATCCGGTCGGCGCGCGTCCAGCCGCCGAGCGCGTAGCCGGTCGGCGGCGTGATGTCGGCGCGCCCGACGCCGGCTTGGATGGGGGGCGCGGCGTCAGCTGCGGTGGGGAACGCCAGGACGAGAGCAGTAAGGGGGAGCAGGATGACGCGCTTGCGGCTCACGCGCGGGAGGCTAGACCCGCGCCGGCACCGCGGCGCCGATTCTCGGCGAGTGTCGAGTTACCCGCGTATACGTCAGGCAACTGCACACTCGATCGTCCGAGCGCGGCTACGGCCGCTCGAGCTTCTCCTCGCGCGCCGCGGCCTCCTGGTCGTGGCGGGCGGCTGCCTGGCCGGCGGTGCGGACCTGCTGCTCGAGGTCCGACGCCTGCGCGGCGTGCTCGCTCGCGGCCGCGGCGTGCTGCTCGGCGACGGCCGCGTGCTGCTCGGCCTCCTGGCGGTGCTGCTCGGCCTCGCGCCCGCGCTCGCGCGCCTTGGCGACGTTCGAGTCCGCCTGCTCGCGATGGGCGTGAGCCTCGCCCGAGAGCCGCTGCTGCTCGATCTCGCGCTCGGCGGCGCGGCGGCGAAGCAGCGCAGCGAGCATGGCGATGACCACGAGCGCGGCGATGACGATGACGATGATCAATGCGGTGGACATAGAGCGCGTCTACCCGGAGGGCAGGCGGTTACTCATGCAACTCGGCGTCGGCGACCGCGCCCCCGGCCGGGTCGAGCAGGCGAACCTCGCTGATGTCGGCGTAGTCCACCGCGGTCGCGCCGCCGGCGCTGCCGTCCCCGTCGACGATCTGCAGCGGCCGCACGCCGAGGCGGCGACCGTCGTGGGTGACCGCCTCGAGCTCGTAGCGACCGTTGGAGAGGCCGTCGTAGATCACCGCGAGCACCCACGAGGTGCGGCCCTGGTAGCCGTAGACGTAGCCGATGTGCTTGCCGCCGGGCAGCTCGACCGGAGCCGCCTCGAAGTACTCGCCGTTCGCGACCGCGAGCGTCTCGCGATACGACTGCGCGAGATCGCGATCGTCGCCGAGCGCGAACCAGACGGCGGCCGCGGCGCACGCCGCCGCGGCGAGCCCGGCGGCGACCGGGAGCGCCAGGCGGCGTACCCGGGACCTCTCGCTCGCCGGCCCGATGGCGCCGGCGACGCGACCCTCGAAGCCAGCCGGGGGCTCGACCCCGGGGGCGATCAGCAGCAGCTCGTCGGCGAGCGCCGCGAGCCGCTCGATCCGCGGCCGGCACTCCGGGCAGGCGGCGAGGTGCTCGAGCGCCCAGGCGCGGTCGGCGCCATCGGCGATCCCGAGCGCGAGCTCGGCTCCCAGGTCCTGGAGGCGTTCGCAGTCGCCGACGGTCATCTCAAACCCCCCTCTTCGGCCGCGGTCAGCTTCTGGGTCGCGGTGCGGATCCGGGTCTTCGCGGTGCCCAGCGGGATGCGCTCGATCTCGCCGATCTCGCGCGCCGTAAACCCGAACAGCGCCGCCAGCAGCAGCGCGCGCCGCTGCTCCGAGGGCAGCGCGGCCAGCGAGTCGCGCAGCTCCGCGGTACCGCGCTCGTCCGTCTCCGGCGGGTGCGAGACGGACCACAGGGCGCGCTCGGCGTCCTTGATCGACTCCGGGTCGAGCGGCTCGGTCCGCTTCGCGCGCAGGTGGTCGATCGCCAGATTGCGGGTGATCGAGAGCAGCCAGGTCGCGACCCGGCCGCGGCGTGCGTCGTAGGCGCCGGCGTGGCGCCAGGCGCGGGTGAACGCCTCCTGGGCGATCTCCTCGGCGACCGCGGGGTCGCCGACCATGGTCACCGCAAGACCGAAGACCCGCGCCTGGAAGCGGCGCACGAAAGCGGTCGCCGCGCTCGCGTCACCGGCCGCGAGGCCGGCGACCAGCGCTTCATCGGAGAGCGACCACATCGGTTGTCCGGTTCTACGTGTGCCGCGGTGCCCCGGATTGAAACCCGGCCAATCCCCCGGGCGATCTGACCCGTAACCAAGGCTGAGGGGACGTCCAGACCGAAGCCCCAGACGTGAGGAGGTTACCCGTGCCCCCCAAGCTCCTGGCCGCGATCGTCGTGATCGCGATCCCATTCGCGTTCGCCGCCTGCGGCGACGACGAGGAGACGACCTCGCCACCCGCCGCGGCCGAGACCACGACCGCGCCCGAGGAGACGACGGCCGCGCCCACCGGCGGCGGCGAGACGGTCGACATCTCCGAGACCGAGTACAAGATCGACCCCGCCGATCCGTCCGTGAAGGCCGGCTCGGTCACCTTCAACGTCACCAACGACGGCTCGACGGTCCACGACCTCGAGATCGAGGGCGACGGGGTCGAGGAGGTGACGGACACGATCCAGCCCGGCGACAGCGACGAGCTCACCGTGGACCTGAAGCCCGGGACCTACGAGATGTACTGCACGATCGACGGGCACGCGGATCTCGGCATGGAGGGCGAGGTCACGGTTCAGTAAGCGGTAAGCAGTAGCCAGGGAGGGTGGGTGCCGTCAAGCGGGCGGCACCCAGCCGCCGAGGCTGCGCTCGAGCGCCGCCGCGACCGCGATCGCGACGTGGTCGCGGTCGCGTCCGGCGGCGACCTGGACCCCGAGCGGGACGCCGTCGTCGTTGAGCCCGAGCGGCACCTGGGTGACCGGCAGCCCGAGCAGGTTGAAGAGCGCCGTCGGCGCGATCATCCAGGGCCGCCCGACCGTCCGGCCGTGACGCGGGGCGACGCGCGAGAACGGAGGATGCAGCAGGACCCCGTCGCCGATCGCCTCCCCGACCTGCTCGGCCAGCTCGCGCTCTGCGGCCATCGCCCGGCGCTCGAGTCGCTCGGGCAGGTAGCGGGAGAGGTTCTCGGAGGCAAGCGTGAGCAGCAGCGGCGTCGTGTAGGGGCTGCGGCCGCGGACCGCGTCGGCGACCAGGCGCCCGAAGCCGGGCAGCTCGGCCCCGCCCTCGGTGAGCAGCTCGCGCAGCGCCCCGGACTCACGCATGGCGTTCAGGTACGGCTGGACCACCGTCTTGACCGCCGGCAGCGAAACCTTGACCACCTCCGCGCCGGCCGCGGCCAGCGCCCGCGCCGCGTGGACGCGGGCGTTGCGGAGCTCGAGCGAGACCGGGAGGATCGTCGCGTCCTCTGAGATCGCCACCCGCAGCCCCTCGATCGAGACCGCGTCGGGGTCTCCGAGCTCCACCTCGCGCACCGTCGGGTCGATCCCGTCCGGCCCGGCGACGATTCGCAGGAACGGCATCAGGTCCGCGGCGCGGCGCGCCAGCGGCCCGCAGCCGAGCAGCGTCGACCCGCGCTCGTTCGGGGCGGGGTAGTGGCCGGTGTGCGGGACAAGGCAGCCGGTCGGCTTGTGTCCGAAGACCCCGTTGAAGAACGCCGGCAGCCGGATCGAGCCGCCGATGTCGGTGCCGAGACCGATCGGCGCGAAGCCGGAGCCGATCGACGCGCCCTCGCCGCCCGACGAGCCACCCGCGGTGCGTGCCGGATCGTAGGCGTTGTTCGTCCGGCCCCAGACGCGGTTCTCCGACTCGATCCAAAGCGTCAGCTCCGAGGTGTTCGTGACTCCAAGGCAGATCGCGCCGGCGTCGACGAGCCGCTGGACCGCGGTCGCCGATCGCTCGGCCACGGCGTCGCGGCGGGCGACCGAGCCCGACGTCTGCGGCATGCCCGCGACGCCGAACGACTCCTTGACCGTGCATGGAACCCCGAGCAGCGGCGGCGGATCCTTGCGCCCGCGGCGGGAGCCGAGCAGCTCATCGGCGGCGTCCGCCTCGGCGCGTGCATCGTCGAAGCGGGTCGCGATCACGGCGTTGACCTCGGGGTTGCGTGCCTCGATCAGGGCGATGTGCGCGTCGACGACCTGGCGGGCGGTGAGCTCGCGGGCACGGATCGCGGCGGCGAGCTCGATCGCCGACCGCTCTGTGATCGCCTTCGGGGGCGCCTCGACGACTGCCATCGGGCCGCAATCTAGTGCGTGATTAGACTCGCGGCGGTGCCTCAGTCGCTGCTGATCTACGGGGACAGCGAGCGCTCGGCGACGCTTCGCCACGAGATCGGGATCCCGATCATCGATCCGCTCCTGTTCGGGCTGATCGACGGCGTCCCGCACGTGATGTCCAACCAGCTCGAGCGCGAGCGGCTCGCGGCGGCGCTGCCCGACGCTCGGCAACACGACGTCGACGATCTCGGCCTCAGGGAGCTGCGTGAAACCGGGATCTCCCACGACGAGCTGGAGCTGGAGCTGGCAAGCCGCGCGGCGGCGGCGATGGGCGTCACCGACGCGCTCGTCGACGCCGGATTCCCGCTCTGGGTTGCCGACCGCCTGCGCCACGACGGAATCACCCTGACCGCCGACCCCGAGGCCTTCGCGGCGCGACGCCGGGTGAAGCTCGACTGGGAGCAGGAGGGGATCCGGCGGGCGCAGCGCGCCGCCGAGGCCGGGATGGCGGCCGCCGCGGCGGCGCTGCGGGAGGCGAGGATCGACGGCGAGCTCCTGGTGATCGGCGACGGCCCGCTGACCGCCGAGGCGGTCCGTACGGCCGCGCGCGCCGCCTGTGCCGAGCGCGGCGCGCCCACGCCGCCGGACGTGATCGTCGCCTCGGTCCTGCAGGGCTTCGGACACGAGCCCGGCTCCGGTCCGCTGCCCGCGGGCCTGCCGATCCAGATCGACCTGTGGCCGCGCGACGAGGCGAGCGGCTGCTGGGCCGACATGACCCGGACGTTCGTCGTCGGCGAGGTCGCCGATGGCGTCCGCGAGCAGGAGGCCCTCGTCCGCGAGGCGCTCGAGCGGGTGCGCGAAGCGACGCGGCCGGGGGTCACGGGCCGCGAGCTGCACGCGCTCGCCTGCGAGGTGTTCGAGGCCGCCGGTCATCGGACGCAGCGCACCGGGCCCGGTCCCGACCCGCAGGAGGGCTTTCAGTTCTCACTCGGCCACGGGGTCGGGCTCGAGGTGCACGAGGAGCCCTCGCTCGGTCAGGTCGGCCACTCCCCGCTGGTCCCAGGCGACGTGCTGGCGATCGAGCCGGGCCTCTGGGACCGCCAGATCGGCGGCGTGCGGTACGAGGATCTGCTCCTCGTCACCGCCGGCGGCTGCGAGACCCTGACGGACTATTCGTACGACCTGCGGCCGTAGCGGGGTTAGATCGGCGCAGATCGGGGAATGAATAGGGGTCGTGGTGGATGACGACCAACCTACAGACGAGCTGGACGCGGAAGGTGGGGGCAGGGCCCGGGCCGGACTTGCCGACGCGCCGCTGATCTCCTCCGGGCGCCGGCTCGGCGGGCGCTACGTGCTCGATCGCGTGCTCGGCCACGGCGGGATGGCGGTCGTCTGGCTGGCGACCGACGAGCGGCTCGACCGGCAGGTGGCGGTCAAGGTCCTCTCCGACACCCTGACCGCCGAGCACGACTACCGCGGCCGCTTCCGCCGCGAGGCGCACGTCGCGGCCGGGCTCCAGCACCCGAACCTGGTCTCGGTCTACGACTACGACGCCGGCGATCGGCCGTACCTGGTCATGGAGTACATCGAGGGCGGCGATCTGGCCGCGGCGCTCGAGGCGGGCACGGCGCCGCCGGCGGATCAGATCGGCCGCGAGCTGCTCACGGCGCTGCATCACATCCACGGCGCGGGGATCCTGCACCGCGACATCAAGCCGCACAACGTCCTGATCGACGGCTACGGGCACGCCCGGCTGACCGACTTCGGAATCGCCCGGCCGAGCAACGCCACCTCGCTGACCCAGACCGGGCAGGTGATCGGCACGGAGCGCTACCTCGCCCCCGAGGTGATGAAGGGCGAGCCCGCGACCGAGCGCTCCGATCTGTTCGCGCTGGGCGTCCTGCTCGCTGAGCTCGGCGGCCAGGGCCCCGTGATCCTGCTTTCCGAGCGCCTCCGCGACCCCGACCCCGCGAAGCGGCCGGCCTCGGCCTCGGCGGCGCTCGCCGAATTCGGTCAGACGACCTCGGTTGCGCCAGCAGGGGAACCGACCCAGCCGTACTCGATCGAGCCCGAGCCGACCGGCCCGCGCCCGTTCGAGCCGACCGTGGCCGGACCGCGCTCGGTCCAGCGGCGAAACCGCTTCGTCGCCCTGGCCGCGGTGGGACTGGCCGTCCTGGCGCTGGCGGTCGCGCTGCTGGCGGGCGGCGGTGGGGACGGCGACGGCGTCAAGCTCGCCGACCAGCGCGGCAACAACCAGCAAGGCTCCGGCGACGGGGGCGACGGATCCCAGCAGTCGCCGCCGGCCGAGACGTCGACGAGCGCGCAGAGCACCACTTCGGAGCCGGAGACCACCGCCGAGCAGACCGAGGACACCGGCGGCACCGCGGCGCCGGCGGGCGACGACCCCTACGCCCTCAACGACGAGGGGTTCGCGCTGATCGGTCAGGGCAACTACGCCGACGCGGTCGCCCCGCTCGAGAAGGCGGTCGAACTGCTGCGCGACTCGGGCGACCAGGCGACCTACAACTACGCGCTCTACAACCTCGCCACCGCCTACCTCGGGGTCGACCGGCCGGAGGACGCGATCCCGCTGCTCGAGGAGCGGATGGAGTTCGACGACGGCCAGCTCGCCGAGGTGCAGGCGAAGCTCGACGAGGCCTACGCGGCCGCGGGCGTGGAGCCGCCCAAGGGGGAGAAGCCGAAGCCCGAGAAGGCGGAAAAGCCCGGCAAGGGCCCGAAGGACGGCAAGGTGCCGCCGGGACACGAGGACGACTAGAGCCGCTCGCTACCCTCCACGCGTCCGAATGAGCGTGGTGCCCAACGACACGGAAGTTGAGGGGGGAGAGCGAACGGCCGGCGGGGGCCGCCTCCTCGAGCGGACGCGCGAGCTAACGGCGATCGACGAGTTCGTCTCGACGATCGACGGATCCGGCCCGCGCCTGCTGCTGATCGAGGGCCCGGCGGGGATCGGCAAGAGCGCGCTGCTCGAGGCCGCCCGCGGGCGTGCCCGCGGCGAGGGGATCAGGGCGATCAACGCTCGCGGCTCGCTGCTCGAGCGCGAGTTCCCGTTCGGCGTCGTCCGCCAGTTGTTCGAGCCGGCGATGACCTCGAAGAAGGAGCGCGCCGAGCTGCTCGAGGGCGCCGCCGCCTCGGCCGAGACCGTGTTCGGGTCGCTGAACGGCGACGAGCCGGCGGGCGGGGACGCCTCGTTCGCCGCCCTGCACGGGCTCTACTGGCTGACCGTCAACCTCGGCGACGAGCGGCCCCTGCTGCTGATCGTCGACGACCTGCACTGGGTCGATCATCCGTCGTTGCGCTTCGTCGCCTACCTCTCGAGCCGTCTCGAAGGGGTTCCGATCGGGGTGATCGCGGCGACGCGGCCGAATGAGCCGGGCGCCGACGCCGCGCTGCTCGCCGAGATCGCCCGCGATCCGCTCGCGAGCTCGATCCGGCCCGGTGGTCTGAGCGCCGAGGGCGTCCGCGGGGTGATCGAGGAGCGGCTCGGCCAGGCGCCCGACGCCCCCTTCGCCGATGCTTGCCACGCCGCCACCGGTGGCAACCCGCTGCTCCTGCACGAGCTGATGAAGGCCATCCGCGACGAGGGCACGGCGCCGACGGCCGCGAACACGGGTGTCGTCAACGAGCTCGGTCCGCGGGCGGCATCGCGCGCGGTCCTGCTCCGCGTCTCCCGGCTGTCGCCGGAGGCCGGCGTGGTCGCGCGGGCGGCGGCGATCCTCGACGAGGGCTTCGACGTCCCGACCCTGGCGGCGCTCGCCGACGTGGAGCGCGACGTCGCGGCGAAGGCGACCGGCGAGCTCAGCCAGGCCGAGGTCCTGCGCCCGACCCAGCCGCTCGGGTTCGTCCACCCGCTGATCCGCGCCGCCGTCTACCAGGAGGTGCCGCCCGGCGAGCGGGAGCTCGCGCACTCCCGCGCCGCGCACCTGCTCGCCGACGCCGGTGCGCCGGATGAGCGGGTCGCGTCGCACCTGCTTGCGGTGCCGCCGCACGGCGACGAGTGGGCGTTCCGCACGCTGCGCGACGCGGCGCGGACCGCGATGCAGAAGGGCGCCGCCGACAGTGCCGTCTCCTACTTCCGCCGCGCCCTCGACGAGCCGCCGCCGGCGGAGAAGCGCACCCAGACGGTGCTCGAGCTCGGCCTCGTCGAGTCCCTGACCTACGCCCCGGCCGCGGTCGAGCACCTCAAGGAGGCCTACGCCGGGCTCACCGACCCGATGGCGATCGGGCTCGCCGCGAACGTGCTCGGGCGGGCGCTGCTCTGGCAGTCGCCGGCCGAGGCCGCCCAGCTCGCCGGGCAGGCGGCCGCAAAGATGCCCGACGAGCTGGAGGACCTGCGACTGACCCTGGAGGCGTTCGAGGGCGCCACCGTCGCCTTCGGCGCGGACAGACCGCGGGCCATCGAGCGACTCGCCAGGTACCGCGACCGCCGGCCGCCGAAGACCCTGGGCGAGAAGACCGCGGCCGCGGTGATCGGCTGGTACTGGGCGCACAGCAACGGGCCGATCGACGATTGCGTCGAGCTGGCGCTAGGGGCGCTCGACGGCGGCGACCTGATCGAGGCCGACAACGGGTTGCTGCCGATGTACGCGATCGCGGTCCTGATCCTCGCCGACCGCGAGGAGGTCATGGATGCCTGGGAGCAGATGCTCTCGGCCGCCCACAGCGCCGGGTCGATGTTCGGGATCACCACGATCCATCTGTGGCTGGGCTACACGCTGTACCGGCGCGGCGACCTGCCGGAGGCGGAGAAGTCGCTGCGCGACGCGGTCGACAGCTTCCCGAGCTACGGCTACGGCCAAAGCGGGATGACGTACACCGGTACGCACCTGAGCGCGATCCTGCTCGAGCGCGGTGACCTGGCGGGCGCGCGCCAGGTCCTCGAGGCGAATCCCGATCCGGGCCGGATGGACGCCGCCCGCTACTGGCTGCAGTCGCAGATGGCGCTGCTGCTCGCCGAGGGCAAGCCCGAGGACGTGCTCGAGCTCGCCGACGACATGCCGCGCCGGATTCCCTGGCTCGTCAACCCGACCGACGCCTACTGGCGCTCGTACAAGGCGCAGGCGCTCGACCGCCTCGACCGAACCGACGAGGCGATCGAGGTGGCACGAGAGGAGCTCGCGCTGGCGGAGGAGTGGGGCTCGCCGGCGACGGTCGGCCGGGTGCTGCGGGTGCTGGGGACGGTCGATCGCGATCACGCGGTCGAGCACCTGACCCGGTCGGTCGAGCTGCTCGAACTGTCGACGACGCGGCTCGAGCACGCGAAGGCGCTCTGCGAGCTCGGCACCGCGATCCGCCTGCAGCGCAAGCCGAGCGAGGCCCGCGACCCGCTCTACAAGGCGCTCGAGCTGGCCAGCGTCTGCGGCGCCGGGGCGCTCGAGGAGCGCGCCCGCGCCGAGCTCGGGGCTGCCGGGGCGCGGCCGCGACGCGAGGCACTGGGCGGGGTCGGCTCGCTGACCCCCTCCGAGCGCCGGGTCGCCGATCTCGCCGCTGATGGGCTCTCCAACCGCGAGATCGCGCAGGAGCTGTACGTGACCCCGAAGACGGTCGAGGTCCACCTCTCGAACACGTACCGCAAGCTCGAGATCCGCTCGCGCCGGCAGCTCTCCGGCGCCCTCGCCGCCGCCTAGAAGCGAAACATTGGGGGTGCGGTTAGGGGGTGTCCCCGATGTGCGTGGCCCGTGCCTGGTCGATGCTGGCGGCCATGACCACCGTAATCACGCTCGAACTCGACCTCGACGGTGACACCGTCAGCGGCCACACCACCGACGTGCTGGGCGAGCGGCGCGAGTTCAACGGCTGGATCGGGCTCATGGGCGTCCTCGACGCCCTCCTCGACCAGGCGCAGAAGGCGTCGCCGGCCGCTCAGGGAGAGACAGATGCTTAGGGCTGACCACGCGGTCTAGGACCACAGCACCGGGGAGCCTCCCCCCGGCGCGCGACCGCGTCCCCCGTCCCCGCGGCCGCTCAGGTTCCGGTGAACCTGGGCGGCCGTTTCTCTGCGAAGGCCAGCACGCCTTCGACGAAGTCCGCGGTCTGTCCCTGGTCCTTCTGAGCCATCGCCTCGGCGTCGAGCTGGCCCGCGAGCTCCGGGTAGAGGGTGCGGTTGAGCAGGCGCTTGATGTTCGCGTAGGCCTTGGTCGGGCCGTGGGCGAGGTGGGCGAGCAGCAGCGTCGCCGACTGGTCGAGGTCGTCGTCGGGGACGACGCGGTTGATCAGGCCCCACTCGAGCGCCTTCGCGGCGCCGACGCGCTCACCGAGCATCGCCATCTCCGCCGCCCGGGCCGCCCCGATCCGCACCGGGACGGTCGTGGTGCTGCCGCCGTCGGGGACGAGCCCGACGTTGACGAAGGCGAGCAGGAAGAAGGCCGACTCGGCGGCGACGATCAGGTCGCAGGCGAGCGCCAGCGCGCAGCCGATCCCGGCCGCCGGCCCGTTGACGGCGGCGACGACCGGCTTGGGAAGCTCGCGGACCGACCGGATGATGGGGTTGTAGAGCTCGAGCAGGCGCTCGCTGAGATCCGGCAGCTCGCCCTCGGCCCCGGAGCGCTGCTCGCTCAGGTCGGCGCCCGACGAGAACGCCCGTCCCGCGCCGGTGATCAGGACGGCGCGGATCTCGTCGTCCTGCTCGGCCCGATCGAGCGCCGCGAGCAGACCGAGGCCGAGCTGCTCGTTCCAGGAGTTGAGCGTCTCGGGACGGTTGAGGGTGATCCGCGCGAGGCCGTCGGCGACGTCGAGGAGGACCGCTTGCTCGGGCATGCAGGAAGTTTCGCA
Source organism: uncultured Solirubrobacterales bacterium (assembly GCA_963811505.1). Taxonomy (GTDB): domain Bacteria; phylum Actinomycetota; class Thermoleophilia; order Solirubrobacterales; family 70-9; genus WHSW01. Next base: position 265,975 of record CAWERC010000006.1, read on the forward strand.
TCGGTTGATGGATTGGGGGGTCCATGGGCCACCAAACCCATCAACCGCGTGGCGAAGTGGCGACCAGGCCACCCCTACCCAGCCCGTTGTTGTCCGTCCTACCCCGCGGCCTCGGCTCGGCGCAGACCCGTCCGCGCCCAGTTGAGCATCACGACGATCAGCCCGGCCGCGATCCCGACCGCCATCAGCGTCTCGGCCGGCGAGCCGATGATCAGGTTGCGGCCGGCCTCGAGCATCGCGGTCATCGGGTTGTAGTCGGCGACCGTGGCGACCCAGCCCTCGATCAGGTTGCGCGGGACGTAGACCGGCGCGGTCATGATGATCAGGAAGGCCGGGAGCTGGATCAGCGGCGCCGCCTGCAGGGTGCGGAAGCGCATCGCCATCCCGGACGCGAACAGGGTGGCGGCGAAGTTCAGCAGGATCGCGATCGCGAGGATCTCGAGCATGTCGCCGACCCCGCCGCTGAACTCGGCGCCGGTGCCCAGGGCGACCGCGGTGACCACCGCCCAGACGATCAGCGCGCGGACCAGCGCCGTGAGCACGTAGCCCGCGATCAGCGCCGAGCGGTTGTGGGCGGCGATCAGCAGCCGGCGGGCGAACCCGAGCTCGAAGTCGGCGGCGATCGCGAAGCCGGTGAACACGCCGCCGAAGATCGCCGACTGCATGAGCACGAAGACGTACTGGAAGGTCGTGTAGCTGGGGTAGTCGAAGTCGGGCGCCCCGGCGACCGCCGACAGCCCCCCGGCGAACGCGGCGAAGAAGAACAGCGGGAAGATCAGCGACGGCAGGATCAGCGACGGCTTGCTGACCATCACCGTCAGCGAGCGCCGGGTGATCGCGCCGGTGGCGCGGATGAATCTGGTCGCGGCAGGGCTCATGTGCGCTCCATCCTCGTGCGCAGGGCCGCGGTGGCGGCCCAGAGGCCGAACGCGAGGACGCCCAGCGAGACCCCGAACGCGAGCGCCAGCGCCTCCGCGTCCCAGCCGACGATGAACAGGCTGCGGAAGCCCTCGATCAGGTAGCTGACGGGGTTGATCGTGGCGACAGTCTGGAACCAGTCGTTGGCGATCAGGTCGCGCGGCAGGGCACCGGAGCTGAGGAACAGCAGCACGAACATCAGCGGGAAGACGCCCTGGACCGCCTCGCCGTTGCCCGTCCGCAGGCCGATCGCGAGACCGATCGAGCCGAACGCGAGGCCGACGAAGGCCGAGAGCGCGAAGAGGACCAGGACGCCGGCCGGCCCCGAGTCGAGCTGGGCGCCGAAGGCGAGCGCGACGATCAGGTAGCCCGCCGCCTGGATCACACCCTGCAGCGTCGCCCCGGCGAGCTGGCCCGCGAGCAGCGCCGGGCCCCGCAGCGGGGTGAGCTGGAGGCGGTTGAAGAACCCGTGCTGGATGTCCGCGGCGATGGACTGGCCGGCGCCCATGGTCGCGAACAGCGCTCCCTGCATGAAGGTGAGGCCGAGGGCGAAGCTCAGATACGTGTCGGTCGGAAAGCCGGGCAGCAGCGTCGCCGCCTCGAGCCCGCTCGAGTTGACGGCGAGCAGGAAGAGCGGGAAGACCAGGCTGGGGACGATCATGATCGGCTGGCGCACGGTGCGGGTGATCGAGCGCTGCGCCAGGTAGCCGATCTGGGTCAGCGTGCCGGTGTGCTCGCGGATGACGGGCGCGCCGCGGATTGCGTCGGCGGCCGCGCTCACGCCGGGACTGCCTCCAGCTCGCCGGTGCCGGCGGCCTGCTCGGCTTCCGCGGCCGCACCCTCCAGCCGGCGGCCGGTCTTGGCGAGGAAGACGTCGTCGAGGGTCGGGGCGTGGATCTCCAGGTCCTGAATCGCGATCCCCTCGGCATCGAGCGCCCGGACGACGTCGGCGAGCTCGCCGCTGCCCTCGTCGAGGCGGACCGCGACGTGGCCGCGGTCGGCGCGCTCCGGCGATCCGAAGCGGGCCAGTACCTCCCTCATCCGCCCGAGGTCCTTCTCCTCCAGCGGCGCGGCCTCGACCGTCGGGCGGCCGATCTCGTCCTTGAGCGCGTCGGGCGTGCCCTCGGCGACGATGCGGCCGGTGTCGATGATCCCGACCCGGTCGGCGAGCGCGTCGGCCTCCTCCAGGTACTGGGTCGTGAGAAAGACGGTGACGCCCTCGTCGTTGGCGAGCCGCGCGACCTCGTCCCAGAGCGCGGTGCGGCTCTGCACGTCGAGGCCGGTCGTGGGCTCGTCGAGGAAGAGGATCCGCGGGCCGTGGACGAGCGCAAGGGCGAGGTCGAGCCGCCGCCGCATGCCTCCGGAGTAGCCGCCGACCTTGCGGTCCGCCGCGTCGGTGAGGCCGACGCGGGCGATCAGCTCGTCGCCGCGCCGGATCGCCTCGGCCTTCGGAATTCCGTGCATGCCCGCCTGCAGGCGCATGTGCTCGCGGGCGGTCAGGAACTGGTCGAGCGCCGCCTCCTGCAGGGCGACGCCGATCGTGTCGCGCACCGCCGGCCCGTCGCGCACGATGTCGTGGCCCGCGACGCGTGCGGTTCCCGCGGTGGGGGGCAGCAGGGTGGTGAGCATGTGCACCGTGGTCGACTTGCCGGCGCCGTTCGGTCCGAGGAAGCCGTAGATCTCACCCGGCGCCACGGTCAGGTCGATGCCGTCTACCGCCCGCGGCCCCTTCTTGAACTCCTTCACGAGGCCGTCGACCTCGATCCCGTTCGTGTCTGACATCCGCGATTCCCGTCCTTTACGTCCTCTTACTTACTTGATAACCTCAACTATCTGCTAGGTAGAGTATCATCGCCTTCAAATGAGTGTCGCCGCGTCCGAAAAGAGCACGCTGGCCTCCGAGGCCTGGATCACGATGCTCGAGTTCTTCTTCGCCAAGGCCCGGCCGCGCATGCTCGAGCTCTGGCGGGAGTTCGACCTGATGCCGCCTCAGCAGATGACCCTGGGCCTGCTGCTCGACGCCCCGCGGCCGATGGGCGAGCTGGCGCAGCTCATGCACTGCGACAGCTCCAACATCACCGGGATCGTCGACCGGCTCACCGAGCGCGGCCTGGTCGAGCGCCTGTCCGCCGAGGGCGACCGACGCGTGAAGCTGGTCGCCCTGACCGGACCGGGGCGCGAGCTCGCCGAGGAGCTCGCCCGCCGGCGGGCCCAGCCGCCCGACGAGATCGCCGCCCTGCCAGAGGCCGACCTGCGCAGGCTGCACAAGATCTTCTCGTCCGTCTCGTAGTGGTTAGTCTGCGGCCGGATGGACAGTCTGGGCGACCCGAGTTCCTACCGCGCGCTGGCCGATGGCGCGCCCGTCTACTCGAGCGACGGTGAGAAGCTCGGTGAGGTCGAGCATGTGCTCTGCGACCAGGACATCGACATCTTCGACGGGCTGGTGATCGACCAGAGCGTCCTTCCCGGCGGCCACCGGTTCGTCGACGCGACGCAGGTCGACGAGATCTTCGAGCGCGGCGTGGTGCTCGACCTCGACGCCGCCGCGGCCGAGGCCCTGCCGGAGCCGGGGAAGAGCGCGGCGGCGCTCGAGGTCACCGGCGAGGACTTCGTCGAGCGCGAGTGGGACGACGAGCTGGAGGGAAAGCTGAAGAAGGCCTGGGACTTCCTGTCCGGCAAGCGGACCGAGGACCATCGCGGCTGAGCCTGCGATGGCCATTCGCAAGGCCACCGAGGACGACCTCGACGCGCTGGCGCCGCTGATCCGCGCCTACACGGACTTCTACGAGTCGAACCCGGCCGACGCCGGGCTCGAGGCGATGGCCCGGGACGTGATCGCGGCGCCCGAGGAGCGCGCGTTCCTGCTGGTCGCGACCAGCGACGACGGCGCGGTGGTCGGCTTCGCGCTCAACCAGTGGAAGTGGTCGAGCCTCAAGGGGGCGCGCGTCGTCGTCCTCGACGACCTCTTCGTCGACGAACGCGCCCGCGGCCAGGGCCACGCCGACGCGCTGATCGAGGCGACCGCCGAGGTCGCCCGGCGCCACGGCGCGCCGGCGCTCAGCTGGTTCACGATGCCCGACAACAAGCGGGCGCACACGGTCTACGACCGCGTGGGCGGGGTGCCCGAGGCGCTGATCGAGTACGAGCTGGAGCTCTAGGCCGGGACCGCTTCGCGGTCCGCGGCGACGACCTCGACCGGGATCCCGTTGAGGACCGCGTTGCCCGACGGCACGTCGACCTCCGCCGGCGCGAGCAGGTTCGAGTTGACGCCCGCGTGCGCGGCGGCGACTTCGAGCCGGACCCCGGGCGCGTCGTGGCCCCACCCGTGCGGGATCGAGACCACGCCGGGCATGATCTCGTCGGTGACCTCGACCGGGACGACGAGCTCGCCGGAGGCGGAGCTGACGCGGGCGCTGGCGCCGTCGGCGAGGCCGAGCCGCTCGGCGTCGCCTGGGTTGACCCAGATGGTGCAGCGATCCTTGCCCTTGACCAGCGCGGGGAGGTTGTGCATCCAGGAGTTGTTGGAGCGCAGCTGACGGCGGCCGATCAGGACCATCTGGCCGTTGACGTGGCCGCCCAGCTCGGCCTGAAGACGGGGGACGTCGGCGACGAGCTCGTCGGGCGCCAGCTCGATCTTGCCCGACGGCGTGCGCAGGACGTCGGGCAGGCGGGGGCGCATCGGGCCGAGGTCGATCCCGTGCGGGCTCGCCTCGAGCTTCGACAGCGTCAGGCCCTCGGGGTCGGCGCCGAAGCCATCGCCGAACGGGCCCACCCGGAGCAGGAGGTCGAGCATCCGCTCGGGGCCGCGGCGCTCGCCGAGCGCCTCGACGATCTCGGCGACCGGGCGACCCTCGATCGACGACCCGGGGAGCGCCACCTCGCGCCCGATCAGCGTCTGGATGACGAGGTCGTCCCAGGCCTCGAGATCGGCGTCGGGCCCCTGGCCGGAGACGATCGCGGCCAGCCGCAGCAGGATCTCCCACTCCTGGGGCGCGCCATCCGGAGCGTCGATCACCGGCGGTGAGTAGTTGGCGACGCTGCGAACGGCGAGCTGGTAGAGCGCGTAGTCGTAGTGGGGCTTCGCCAGCGGCTCGGGGGCGGGGAGGATGACATCGGCGTGGCGAGTGGTCTCGTTGACGTAGATGTCCACCGAGACAATGAAGTCGAGCGACTCGACCGCGGCCTCGAGCGCCGCGGCGTCGGGCGTCGAGACCAGCGGGTTGCCGGCGATCGTCACCAGCGCGCGGACCTGGCCGTCGCCCGGGGTCGTGATTTCTTCGGTCAGGGCGACGACCGGGAGCTCGCCGATCACCTCCGGCATACCGCTGACCCGGCTCGCCCATCGGTGGACCCGCATCCCCTTGCCCGTCGGGCCCGAGCCGGCCGAGTTGCGCTGGCCGACCGCCGCGAGCGGGAACATCGCGCCACCCTCGCGGTCGAGGTTTCCGGTCAGGTAGTTGAGGACGTCGACGAGCCAGCTGCAGAGGCTGCCGAAGCGCTGCGTCGTGGTCCCGATCCGCGCGTAGACGGCGGCCCGCTCGGCGCCGGCCAGCTCGCGCGCCATCCGGCGGATCTCGTCGGCGTCGATCCCGCAGACGGGGGCGACCGCCTCGGGCTCGAACGGCTCCGCCAGCCCGGCCAGCAGCTCGGCGCCGTTGGCGTGCTCGGCGAGCTGCCCCGGGTCGGCGAGGTTCTCCGCGATCAGCACGTTGGCGATCGCGAACAGCAGGTGGGCGTCGGTGCCGGGACGGATGAAGTGGTGCTCGGTCGCCTCGCGGGCGGTGCGGCTGAGCCGCGGGTCGACGACGACGACCTTGCCGCCGCGCTCGCGGATCGCCCGGATCCGCCCGCGCATGTCGGGAGCGGTCAGCAGCGACCCGTTGGAGACCAGCGGGTTCGCCCCGAGGATCAGGAGGTGGTCGGTGCGATCGACATCGGGGACCGGGATCGTCAGGGCGCCGCCGAACATCAGCCCGGCGGAGAGGTGCTTGGGCAGCTGGTCGACCGAGCTCGCGGAGTGGATGTTCTTCGACCCGAGCGCCTTCAGGAAGGCGGGCCCGTAGAGCGCCGCGACGTTGTGCGCGCTGGGGTTGCCGAGGTAGACGGCGACCGCGTCGCGCCCGCCCTCGGAGAGCACGCGGCCCAGGCCCTCGGCGACCGCCTCGAAGGCCTCATCCCAGGTCGCCTCGACGAGCTCGCCGTCGCGGCGCACGAGCGGTGTCGTCAGCCGATCCGGGTCCTCGTGGAGCTGCTTCAGGCCCTGCGACTTGGGGCACAGGAAGCCGTGGCTGAAGACGTCGTCGGCGTCGCCGCGGACCGAGGCCACCTGGTCGTCGCGCATCGTCACCTCGAGGCCGCAGGTCGCCTCGCAGAAGGGACAGGTGCGGTAGTGGACGGTCTCCGTAGCCACCTGCGACCAGGCTACCGTGATCCGGCCGTTCCGGCGGGGTTCAGGAATCGGTGGGCACGGCCGATAGAAAATTCGTGAGCAGGACTCGTCTCGCTGCCCTCGTTTCCGCGTCGCTCGCGGCGATCCTCGTCGGCGTGCCCGCCGCCTGGGCGAGCAAGCCGGGAGACACCGAGCACGGCGTCAACCGCGCCAAGCTGATGGCGAAGGCGGAGCAGATCGTCGAGGGGCGCAACGGGATCGACGTGCTGAAGATCAGCAAGTGCGGCCCGCAGAAGAAGCGCAAGGGCAAGCTCAATTACTCGAAGTGGATCTGCATGTGGCGGGCCGAGGGCCTGTACCCGGGCGACGTCCACTACGCCTGCGCCGGCAAGGCGGTCTACAAGCGCAAGTCCAAGACCTGGATCGTCGATCCGTGCGCGAACAGCCGCCAGCCGATGGCGCCGCTGCTCGACACCCCGAACCCGCCGCCCGCCTTCGGCTACAACGACAACTGGATCTTCAACCCGGTCGCGGCGCTCGACCTGCTCGACCAGTCCGGGTCCGATACCGCCCGCCTGAGCCTTCCCTGGAGCGGGGTCGAGCCGAACAAGGGCGCCTACAACTGGCATGGCTCCGACGTCCTCTACGAGCGCCTCCTCGATCGCGGCATCCGGCCGCTGTGGGTCCTGATGGACGCGCCGTGCTTCGCCCAGCGCGCGCCCTCGAGCTGCGACGACTCACACCCCTCGCCGTCCTACTACGACGAGTTCGCCCAGTTCGCGGTGACGGTCGCGAAGCGCTACCCGCAGTCGTTTGCGATCGAGGTCTGGAACGAGCCCAACTACCCCAAGTACTGGGGCGGCCCGCCCGAGCCCGCCGACTACGCGAACATGCTGAAGACGGTTGCCGACGCGCTGCACGCGCAGGCGCCCGGGATGACCGTCGTCAGCGCCGGGTTGTCGCCGCACGCCGACACCGACACCAGCGGGGCGATGGGCTTCCGCGACTTCCTGATCGAGATGTACGAGCGCGGCGCCGCCCAGAAGGCGGACGCGATCGGCATCCACCCCTACCCGGGCGTCGGCCCGAACGAGGACTACCAGACCGACGTGCGCGTCTACCTGGGCAAGATCCAGAACGTGATGGATCGCTACGGCGACGGCTCGCGGCCGCTCTGGGCGACCGAGTTCGGCGTCTCGACCGGCGGCGATCAGGCGTTCAGCCCGGAGGGAGCCGGAGAGGCGATCAGCAAGCTGCTCGAGATGTTCCAGCGGATCCGCGGCGTCGAGGTCGCGATCGTCCACCGGTTCATCGAGGACCCGTCGCTGCCCGGCCGCGAGGGCGGGTTCGGCGTCCTCAACAAGAACCTGACCCCGAAGCCCGCGTTCTGCGACCTCGCCGCGGTGCGCGGGGTCAGGCTCCTCGATATCTGCTGATCAGGCCTCAGCGGCCTCCAATGCGGCGCCCCAGAGGATGTCGTGTTCCGATGCCTCGATCTCGGTCAGGCCGAAGGCGCGCATCACCTGGATCAGGATGATCACCCCGGCGACGATCGTCGGCGCGCGGCCCTCGTGCAGCCCCGGAACGGCCACCCGCTCGGCGAGCGGCTTCGAGGCGAGCTGCGAGAGCATCCTCTGGATCACCTCCAGCGACAGCCGGTAGCCGTGGACGAGGTCGGGGTCGTACGGCTCGAGCTGCTGGTCGATCGCCGCCAGGGAGGTCGGCGTCCCGGCGACCCCGATCCCGAAGCTCGCCTGCGCCAGCGCCGAGCCCTCGAGCGCGTCGTCGATCAGCCCCTGGACGTCGGCGGCGAGCTCGTCGAGCTCGCTGGCGAGCGGGGGGTCGTGGGTGATGTGTCGCTCGGTGTGGCGCACGGTCCCGGCCTGCAGCGACGCGTAGAAGCCGACCTCCGGACCGTCGCCGATCACGAGCTCGGTCGAGCCGCCGCCGATGTCGACGACCATCGTCTTCTCCGCCGGCGGGCGCTCGGCGTACGCGCCGACATAGGTGAGCCGCGACTCCTCCGCGCCGTCCAGGATCTCGGCGTCCAGCGCGAAGCGCTCCCGCAGCTCCGCCTGGAACATCGCGCCGTTGCTCGCGTCGCGGACGGCGCTGGTGGCGATCGCCCGCACGCGCTCCGCGCCGAGCTCCTCGTAGATCCGGATGTAGGAGGCGACTGTGGTGCACACGTCCTCGATCGCCTCGGTCGCGAGCTGTCCTGATGTATCGACGCCCCGGCCGAGCCGGGTCACGGTCGAACGGCGCTCGATCTCGCGCACGCGGCCGTCGGCGACGTCCGCGACCAGCAGCCGCGTCGAGTTGGTCCCCATGTCGACGACGGCAACTCTCAACTCGCCGCATCCTAGATATGCCGGCCGTGGCGTTAGGATTCCGCCGTCATGCGCCAGGGACGGTTGGCATTCGGGGTCGCGCTCCCGGCCGTGATCGCGTCGATCGTGGTCGGCTGCGGCGACGGTGACGAGACCTCGCCGACGTCCACCGGCGCCAGCGGCGTCGCCGGCGCGACCGGCGAGGGCGGACCGACGGGCACGGGCGAGGTCGAGGTCAGCTTCGAGCCCGCGCAGGGCGGCGACAACCAGCTCGGCGCGAAGCTGCTGAAGGCCGGCGACGTCGGGGGGCTCGCCGGGATCCTCTCCGACACCTTCGAGCTGCCGGAGGACCTCTCGATCCGGGGCGTCAACGGGTTCGGCCCGGGGCCATTCTTCAACCCCAAGGACAACTCGATCACCTACCCCTACCTGTTCTCGACCCTCGTCTTCCAGACGCTAGGCGAGCTGAACCCGAACTGGAGCCAGTACCGGCTCGGCCAGGGGGTGGGCGCGGTGAACTCCTTCATCTTCGAGCACGAGTTCGCGCACGCGCTGATCGACATCTACGACCTCCCGGTGCTCGGGCGCGAGGAGGACGCGGCCGACGACCTCGCCGTGCTGCTCCTGATCCCCGCCGAGGGCGGCCCACAGTTCATCACTGACTCGGCGTCGTTCTGGGCGGCGCTGTCGGACCGCCAGCGGGTCCCGGAGCTGAGCGACTACGCCGACGTCCACTCGTTCGACCTCCAGCGAGCGTTCACGATGCTCTGCATGCTGGCCGGCTCCTCGCCGGAGAACTTCCAGCAGGTGCAGGCGATGGGCGTGCTCCCGGATTCGCGGCTGGCCGGCTGCAAGGCGGAGTTCAAGCAGAAGGCGCAGAGCTACGAGGACGTGCTCGAGCCGCACGTCCAGGGAGACCTCGACTTCGGTCTCTGATCAGGCGCTGTCGATCCGGCGCTCGACGAGCCGGTCGAAGACCCGCTTCGGCAGGTAGGTGCGAACCGCCGCCGTCACCTTGGCCTCGCCCCCGACGACGTAGCGGGCCTTCGGTCTGCGAGGCGGTGAGCGCGTGCAGGATCACCTTGGCGACGGCCTCCGGCGGCAGGCCTCCGGCGCCGGTCTTCACGGCGAGCGACTGCAGCTTGTCGAGCTTGCGGGCCGTAGAGCTCGTTCATCTCCGGCCCGATCGCCTCGCGCAGCGCGGGCGCCGAGTCGACGCCCTTGCCCCAGATCTCGGTCGCGATCGCCCCCGGCTCGACGTAGGAGACCTCGACCCCGAACTGCTTCATCTCCTGGCGCAGGGAGTCCGCGACGGCGCCGATCGCCGCCTTCGACGCGTTGTACGGGGAGAGGTACGGGAGTCCGCCGCGACCGCCGATCGAGGAGATGAACACGACCCGGCCGCGCGGCCGCGCGGATCATCGCCAGCAGCGCCTGGGTGACGGCGATCTGGCCGATCACGTTGACCTCGAGCTGGTGGCGGTAGTCGTCGAGCGGCAGTGCCTCGACCGGTCCCTGCACCGTGATCCCGGCGTTGTTGACCAGCCCGGCGAGCGCGCCCGCCGGTCGCCTCGCGAACGCGCTCGGCGGCAGCGGCGATCGTCGCGTCGTCGGTGACGTCGAGGGTCACGCGGCTCGAGCCGGTCGGAGGCCTCGTCGCGCAGCGACTCGCCGTCGTCGGGCTTGCGCACCCCGGCGAAGACCGTGAAGCCCTGCGCGGTCGAGCATCAACGCGCGCGGCGCGACCGATCCCGGTCGAGGCGCCGGTGACGACGACGGCGCCGCGCTCGGCGCTCAAGCGCTCACGCGCCCGCTCGAGCTCGACCGGGTCGTGGGCGCAGAACAGCCGCACCTCGTCGCCGTGCTCGCGGGCGAGCTCGCGCAGTCGCTCCTGGTTGTTGTGCCGGGCGCCGTTGTCGGCCGCCATCGCGGCTCTGGAAGTAGCGCAGCCCGGGCGGGCAGGTGGGCGGAGTCGGCGACCTCGTTGCGGTGGAAGTAGGCGTCGCCGCAGTGCAGGATCCAGCCGTCGCCGTCGCGGACCGCGATCCCGCTGTGGCCGCGCGAGTGGCCGACCAGCGGGATCAGCAGCGACCTCGGGGTCGACGCCCGGGAAGCACGCGAACGCTCTCGAACCCGAACCAGTCGTCGCCGTCGACCGTGTGGGTGCGCCCACTTCGGGCCGTGGTCGAAGTGGCAGGACGGGTAGCGCAGGCGGTCGCGCAGCGACGGCTTCACCGCCGCCTCCTTCTCGGGCGCGAACACGTGTACCTCGGCGTCGGGGAAGTCGGGCAGCCCGCCGGCGTGGTCGAGGTCGAGGTGGGTGCAGGCGATGTGGCGGACGTCGGCCGGGTCGAGGCCGAGGGCGCGGATCCGCTCGATCGCCGTCGAAGCGGGGTCGGCCTGGACCCGGAAGGCGGCCGTGAACGGGACCCCGAGCCGGCGGTAGGGGTGGCGCATGTCGTCGAGGCCCATGCCGGTGTCGACCAGGACCAGCGAGTCGCCGGTCTCGATCAGCAGGCAGTGGCAGACGATCTTCGCGCCGGTGAAGCCGCCCTCGCCGGAGATCAGCTTGCCGCCGTAGGGGCACAGGCGTGCCGCAGCTGAGGTGGTGGATCTTCATCGGACGGCACCCTCTCACAGGGTGCGGCCCGGTCAGCCGTCGTCCTGGCGGAAGGCCCAGCGGATCTCGTCGATCGAGAGGCCCGAGGCGAGGCAGGCGAGCAGCTTCATCCGCGCCGCCTGCGGCGAGAGGAAGCCGGCCGGGATGATCCCGGTCGCGCGCAGGTCCTGCTCGGAGCCGCGGTAGCCGTAGGTCGCGTTGAGGATCACGCCGCGCTCGGGGCGGCAGTAGGCGACCACCGGGATTCGCTCGGCGGCGTCCTGCCAGAGCTCGAGCAGGTCGCGGGCTCAGGTGGCCGGCGCCGAGCGTGCCGATCACGACGCCGTCGGGCTCGGTGTCGAGCGCGGCGCGGGCGAGCGAGCCGTCGTCGCCGGCGGCGGTCGGCACGATCACCACGCGGCGGTCGAGGTGGGGCGGGTCGAGCGGCGGGTTGCGCGGGATCCGCGACCAGATCGTCGGGTGGCCCTCGGTGACGCGGCCGAGCGGCCCGGTCTGCGGCGAGGAGAAGGCGACCAGCGAGGTGGTGTCGGTCTTGCGCACGCAGCGGGCGTGATGGATCTCGCCGCCGAAGCAGACGAGCACGCCCATCCCGGCGGCCGCCTCGCTGGCGGCGACGCTGACGGCGTCGACGCGTGTTCGCCGGGCCGTCGGCGCCGGGCGCCGAGGCCGGGCGGATCGCGCCGGTGAAGACGATCGGCGCCTCGGCGTCGTGGAGGACGTCGCAGAGCATCGCCGTCTCCTCCATCGTGTCGGTGCCGTGGGTGACGACGACGCCGATCCCGCGGCGGGCGAAGTCGCGCGCCTCGCGGCAGATCCGCAGCTGGTCGTCGAGGCTGAGGTGGGCGCTCGGGCAGGTTGCTGATCGTCGACGCCTCGATCCCGTTGCCGTCGAGGCTGGGGATGCTGGCGAGCAGCGCGTCGGCGTCGAGGTCGGGGGTGGCGCTGCCGGCGCCACCGCCGGTGATCTCGGTCATCGAGATCGTCCCGCCGGCCGCGAGGATGCGGACGTTGCGGGCGCGCTTCGGGGTGCTCTCGAGACCGCCACGCCGGCGACGATACAGGCCGCTTAAGGTGCCGCCCGTGAGCGAACCGCTGCGTGCCGGATTCGAGGAGTGGCAGGCCGATCTGCACGGCCATCAGGTGATCTACCGGATGGCCGGGGGCGGGACCGGCAAGCCGGTGGTCGTCCTGATCCACGGGATGGTCAACTCGTCGCGGCACTGGCGCGAGGTCGCCGAGCGGCTCGCCGGCGACTACACGGTGATCGCCCCCGACCTGATCGGCCACGGCGACTCGGCCACCCCGCGCGGCGACTACTCGATCGGCGCCCACGCGGCGGCGATCCGCGACCTGCTCGCGGCGCTCGGCGTGCGGCGGGCGACGATCGTCGGCCACTCGCTCGGCGGCGGGGTGGCGATGCAGTTCTTCTGGCAGTTCCCGGAGCGGGTCGAGCGGCTGGCGCTGATCTCCAGCGGCGGCCTCGGCCCGAGGGTGAGCCCGCTGCTGCGGCTCGCGGCGCTGCCGGGCGCCTCGCCGGCGCTCGCGATCGCCGCGCGGCCGCGCGTTGTCGACGCGATCGCGGCGCTCGCCGACGAGCTCGAGCGGCGCGGATCGGGCAAGGCCGTGTACCTCGACGCGATCGCCCGGGCGCTGCGCCCGCTGCAGAGCGAGGGCTCGCGCCGCGCCTTCCTCCAGACGCTGCGCGGGGTGATCGACGCCCGCGGCCAGCGGGTCAGCGCGGTCGACCGCCTCTACCTGCTCGGCCCGGTGCCGACCCTGATCGTCTGGGGCGAGCGCGATCGCACGATCCCGCTCGAGCACGGGCGCGCCGCCCACGAGGCGATCCCCGGCAGCCGCTTCGAGACTCTGCCGCGCGCGGCCCACTTCCCCCACCTCGAGGACCCGGAGGGGCTGGCGGCGGTCCTGCGCGACTTCCTCGCGACGACCGAGCCCTACACGCTCGACGCCGACGACTGGGAGGAGCTGCTCGCGTCGCGCACGGTTCGCAGGCGGAGGCTGCGGGCGGCGTGACCTCGAGCGCGCTTCCCGCCGACGACCCGAGCGACTTCGAGGACGCGCGGCGCGGCTTCCTCGGCACCGACGAGCCGCTGCGGATCACCGACGACGCGGGCGGTGTCGTCTGGGAGATGGAGTCACTCGCTGCCGCGGTCGCGGGGGAGCGGCCCGGATCGGTGCATCCCGCGCTCTGGCGCCAGGCCGAGCTGCTCGCGATCCACGGCCTGTTCGAGGTCGTCCCGGGCGTCTACCAGGTGCGCGGCTACGACATCTCCAACATCGCCTTCGTCGAGGGGGACGAGGGCGTGGTCGTCGATCGATCCGCTGATCTCCTGCGAGACCGCGGCGGCGGCGCTCGCGCTCTACCGGCGCCACCGCGGCGACCGGCCGGTCACGGGGCTGATCTACAGCCACACCCACATCGACCACTTCGGCGGCGCGCGCGGGAGTCGTCGACGACGAGGACGTCGACTCGGGTCGGCGTGCCGGTAGCTCGCGCCGGACGGCTTCCTCGAGCACGCGGTGAGCGAGAACGTCTACGCCGGGATCGCGATGGGCCGGCGGGCCGGCTACATGTTCGGCAACCTGCTCGAGCCCGGGCCGCTCGGCCAGATGACCGCCGGCCTGGGGAAGACCACCTCCGTCGGTCGCGTGACCCTGGTCGACCCGACGCTCGACGTCGTCGAGACGGGCCAGGAGGAGACGATCGACGGCGTCCGCTTCTCCTTCCAGCTCACGCCGGGCACCGAGGCGCCGGCGGAGATGAACTTCTTCCTTCCCGATCACGCGACGCTGTTCATCGCCGAGAACGCGAGCCACACGATGCACAACCTGCTCACCCTGCGCGGGGCGCTGGTCCGCGATCCGCGGGTCTGGGCCCGCTACCTCGACGAGGCGATCGAGCTGTTCGGCGAGCGCTCGGAGGCGATGTTCGCCTGCCATCACTGGCCGCGCTGGGGCAGCGAGCGGATCGTCGACTACCTCGCCAAGCAGCGCGACATGTACGCGTACATGCACGACCAGACGCTGCGGCTGATCAACCTCGGCTACACGGGCCCGGAGATCGCCGAGCATGGTCGAGCTGCCGCCGAGCCTCGCGTCCGAATGGCACTGCCGCGGCTTCTACGGGTCGGTCTCGCACAACGTCAAGGCCGTCTATCAGCGCTACATGGGCTGGTTCGACGGCAACCCGGCGCACCTGTGGCAGCACCCGCCCGAGGAGGCGGCGCGCCGCTACGTCGAGTACATGGGCGGCGTCCGAAGCGGTGCTCGAGCGGGCGCGGCGAGGCCCTCGAGGAGGGGCGACTTGCGCTGGGTCGCCGAGGTCGTCAACCACGTCGTCTTCGCCGAGCCCGACAACGAGGCGGCCAGGGAGCTGCAGGCGCAGGCCCTCGATCGGCTCGGCCACGGCGCCGAGAACGCGATCTGGCGCAACTTCTTCCTCACCGGTGCCCGGGAGCTGCGCGAGGGCTCGCTCGGCACCGCGACGACTGCGGACCCGGCCGAGATCATCAGCCGCCTCTCCCTGGACGAGCTCTTCGACGCGATGGCGATCCGCCTCGACGGCCCGCGCGCCTGGAACCAGCGGATCGTCGCCAACTGGGTGATCGGGGCCGAGCCGTGGGTGATGACGCTTGACAACGCCGTGCTTGGCCACCGACCCGGCGGGCCGGCGGAGGACGCCGACGTGACAATTCGCATGGAGCGCGGGACGTTCGACGCGATCCTGCTGCAGACCACGAACCCGGTCGACGAGCTGGCGGCGGGCCGGATCGAGATCGAGGGGGACGGCGCCAAGCTCGGCGAGCTTCTCGGACTGCTCGACCAGCCCGACCGCGGCTTCGCGATCGTCACGCCATAGCGGCGGTTAGGATCGCGCCATGAAACTGAAGCTCGCGCTCTGCGCCCTCGCCGCCGTGCTGATCCCCGTCGCGCTCGCGCTTGCCGCGACCCGCGTCGAGTCGAAGACGTCGCTCAACCTCGGGCCGCGGGCGGGTGAGTTCACCGGGGTCGTCACCGCCGACGATCCCCGCTGCGTCTCCGGCCGCAAGATCAAGGTCTTCCGCGTCGTGCCCGGCCCGAAGGAGAAGGTGGCCCGCGACTTCAGCGACATCAACGGCCTCTGGGGGAAGGTCACCGACGAGCGCAGCGGCACCTGGTTCGCGAAGCTGAAGCCCGAGAAGCGCGGGGGCCTGTACTGCAAGGGAGACAAGTCGCCCGAGCGCTCCGCGGGCTGACGCGTCCCCGCCTTGGCGGACGCGTTCGTCTCCTACTCGCGCCGGGACCAGGAGTTCGTCTCCCGCCTGTTCGCCGCGCTCGAGGATCGCGATCGGGACGTCTGGGTCGACTGGGACGACATCCCGCCGACCGCCGACTGGCTGGCGCAGATCCGGACCGGGATCGAGGAGGCGAACGCGCTGATCTTCGTGATCAGCCCCGACTCGGTCGCCTCGGAGGTCTGTGTGACCGAGCTCGGGGTCGCCGAGGAGCTCAACAAGCGGATCGTGCCGCTGCTGCTGCGGGCTGCGGACGGGGCGCCGGTGCCCGAGGCGGTCGCCCGCCACAACTGGATCTTCTTCGACGACCCGGAACGGTTCGAGACCGGGGTCGAGACGTTGATCGAGGCGCTCGACACCGACCTCGAGCACGTCAACGCGCACACCCGCCTGCTGATCGCCGCCCAGCGCTGGGACCGTGAGGACCGCAACCGCAGCCTGCTGATCCGCGGCACCGAGCTCGCGGCGGCCGAGGCCTGGCTCGACACGGCGTCCACCGAGGACAAGCAGCCGGCGCCCCTGCCGCTGCAGGCGGAGTTCGTGCGCGCCTCGCGCGAGGCGACCGCCCGGCGCCAGCGGATCACGGTCGGGGCGGTAAGCGTCGCGCTCGTCGTCGCGATCGCGCTCGCGATCGTGGCCTTGATCCAGCGCTCCAACGCGATCGAGCAGCGCCAGGCCGCCGTCTCGCGCGAGCTCGACGCGCAGGCACAGAACCAGTACGACACCGATCCGGAGCTCAGCGTCCTGCTCGCGACCGAAGCCGCCGAGACCGATCCCGGCGACGCGACGGAGGAGGCGCTGCGCCAGGCGCTGGGCCGCTCGCAGGTGGTCGCCACCTATCACTCGCCCAGCGGCCAGCCATCGGCGGCGCTGTTTGCGCCCCACGGCGACGCACTGCTGATCGCCGACGGCGACGACACCGCCCGGATCCGCACCCCCGGGCGCCCAGGGGAGATCGAGCTCGAGGCCCCGGGCCTCAACGGCCAGATCGCCTGGAGCGGCGACGGCGCCGCGGTCGCGACCGGCGGCGCGGAGGCGACGGTCTGGGACGCGCGCAGCGGCGAGCGGATCGTCTCGCTGCCGGCACGGTTCGGCGCCTTCCAAGTCGCCCTCGACCGCCACGCGACCAAGGTCGTCACGATCGACGCCGTCGGCGACGGCCACGTGTTCAGCGTCCCGAAGGGGCGCGAGCTGGCCAGCTTCCACTCTCCCCGTCGCGGCCTCCCAGGCTGCTTCGACCTGAGCGCGGACGCGAGCCTGGTCGCGGTTTGTGCGCAGGGGCAGCTCCGGGCGCGCATCCACCTCTGGGACCCCGCCACCGGGGACCTGGTGCGCACGATCCCGTTCGGCGGCAGCGTCAACGAGGTCGACCTCTCGCCCGACGGCCATCTCGTCGCGATCGCGAGCAGCGGCACGGGTGGCGAGACCAGGAGCGGGGAGGAGGTCCGGGTGCGAGGCCGCGTCGCCGTGCTGCGCGCCGACGGCGAGCCCGTGTTCTCCCGGGTGACCGACGCCTCGGCGGTCGCGCTGTCGCCGTTCCGCCAGAACCGGTTCGCGTTTGCGAGCCTGCTGCCCTCGGCGGCGAACTTCGTCAGAGCGTCGGCCGGGAAGGAGCAGCCGCTCGTCGGCCATACGGACACGATCGTCGGCCTCGATCTCGCGCTGGGCGACTCGCGGCTCGTAACCGGGTCGGTCGACAAGACCGCGCGGGTCTGGGACACGGCGGGCGAGCCGCTCGAGCTCCTGGCGGGCCACCGCGACGAGCTCAACTCCGTCAACTACAACCGGAGCGGGACGCTGGTCGCGACCACCAGCGCCGACGGCGATACGAGGGTCTGGGCGACCGACAAGCCCCGGCCGCAGCTTTCGGTCTCCCATCCGACGGGCGCCCCGGCGGCGATCCTGGCCGAGCCGGGCGACGGTGACCGGCTGCTGGTGGCCGGGCCCGGTCGGACGGCGCGGATCCTCGATCCGCGGACCCTCGAGCCCGAGGCGGCCGTGCCGTTGCCCGAGGGCGAAACCGTACGTGGAGGTCGCTGGGCCGCGGACGGAAGCCTGTTCGTGATCGCCACCGCCGACGAGCAGGGGGCGCTGGCGTCGGTGATCGCCGCGGACCCGGCCGAGCCCGGGGCGACGACCCTGATCCGGCCGGACACCGGCCTGGGCGCCGCCGCCCCGGCCGCCGGCGGCCGGGTGCTGACGATCTCGGCGGACGGCGAGCTCGAGGCATGGGACGGGCTCACCGGAGAGTCGGTTCGCGCCTATGACGTCGACGCCTCGCAAGGCGCGCTCGCCGTCTCGGAGGCCGGGGACCGCGTCGCGATCCTGGCGCCCGATGGCGAGATCACCGTCCTCGACGTCGAGGGCGGCGACGTCGTAAGCACGATCGACGGCCCGGCACCGCAACCCCAGACGGGCGGAATCGCCGTGGCACCCGGCGTGGTGTTCGATCCATCCGGGCGGCGGCTCGCGACCTACAGCGCCGATCCGTCGGTGCGCCTCTGGGATCTCGACTCGGGCGAGCTCGAGCGCACCCTGAAGGGCGGGGAGTCGTACTTCGGCTCGGTGGCCTTCAGCCCCGACGGCGAGCTGCTCGCCGGCGGCGATGCGAACGGGGTCTATGTCTGGAACGCCGACTCGGGCGCGATCGTCCACCACCTCCAGCACGCCGATCCGGGCACGTTCGGGACGACCCTGCTCCCCGGGCTCGGGGTCGGCGTCGGGTTCTCGCCCGATGGTGAGGCCGTGCTCAGCGCCAACGTCGCCCGCTTTTCGATTTGGAGCGCCGAGACGGGCCAGCGGCTGTTCCTGAACCCGTTCGCGTCGGTCGGCGACGTCTCGGAGGACGGGCGAACGGTCTACACGGGCAACGCGAGCGAGCTCGGCGCGTACGCATGTGACCTCTGCGGCGACCTCGACGATTTGCTGGCCCACGCTCGCGATTCGGTCACCCGGGAGCTGACCAAGACCGAGCGCGAGCGGTTCCTGCACGAGTAGCCGGCGCGCTTGTGCACCGAGTTGCAAGCGGCTGGCCAAGCCCGCAGGGTGGTGCTAACTTCATCGGTCAACGCCGCGGGGTGGAGCAGTCAGGTAGCTCGCCGGGCTCATAACCCGGAGGTCGTGGGTTCAAATCCCACCCCCGCTATGAAGGAAAGGCCCGCTAATGCGGGCCTTTCGCGTTCTGGGAGCCGCTCAGCACCGGGCTCTTGCTACCAAGCGAGATCCCCGCGAGCCGGCGCTAGCCCTTCGGACCCCAGTCGAAGACGTCCTCGTCCGAAGTCGGCGTTCCCGCCGTGATCAGCGACTCCCGGGCGTCGAGGAACGGGCGCTTGGCGGCGATGTCGATGTTCGTGGCTCCGGTGACGTAAGCGACGACCCCTGCCGTCGGGCGACCAGTGGGGCTGTTCCTGGAACCCCTTGTCCGCGGTGATCCTGCGCTGGTCGGACCCGTCGGCGTTCATCACGAAGACGTCGCTGGCCTTGCATCGCTTCGGGCAGATCCGCCTGAAGGCGATCCGCTGCCCGTCGGGCGACCAGGAGGGCTCGCTGTTGTAGGTCGACGGGCGGCTGTCGGTCAGGTCCACGCGGTGCGATCCGTTGCGCCTGATCGTGCTGATCTGATAGCCGCCCCGGCGACCGATCTCGGCGTATGAGAAGGCGATCTTCCTGCCGTTCGGCGAGAACTCCGGCTCGTCGTAGGACGCGCTCAGCGTCTCCTTCAACAACAGCTTCTCGTGCTTGCCGTTGACCCCGATCGTCCAGAGCCCGGATTTCGGCACGAACGAGCGGGTGAACACGACTGTCTTGCCGTCCGGCGAGAACGACGCGTCCGAATCCTCCCCTCCCGGCTCGAACTTCGTCAGCGTGCGTCGGTGGCTGCCGTCGGTTCGCATGAACACGAGGTAGTCCCCGCCGCACCTGCTGCCGCAGTCCCCGAACTCGGAGAAGACGACGTGCTCCCCGTCAGGCGAAATCGCCGGCGACGAGCCGCCCTCCGTCGTGAGCGTGCGAACGTTCGACCCGTCGGGATCCATGATCGCGATCTGCTGCTCGCCGGTGTCCTCGCGGTACTGCTCGAAGACGATCTGCCCGTTGCGGCCCGGGAACGTGCCCTGGGCCGGCGCGGCCACGAGCACGAGGGCGACCATGAAGGCGCCCATCGCCGCGAGTCCCCCGAGCCGACTCGGTCCTGCCATGTAATGAAACCTAGCGTCTGACCAGTAGGAGCACGTTCGACGCGTAGGGGCCGCCGTGCAGGATCCTCGAGCCCAGGGAAAGTGGAGTGAAATGGAACTCGCGCCGCGATCGCCGCTCTCGTGACTTGGCGCGACGGGGCGCGCATCGGGAGCCGGAAACCCCTGGACCGGCGCGCCCTTGCGCAAGTGCGGCCCCGCCGCGAGGCTCCTGACACACTCCAGCCATGACGCAGGCCACGGCCGCACGCACCATCCCGCGCGACCTCTCGCAGCTCGAGGCGCAGGCCGCCAAGGTCCTGTCCCCCGAGGCCCTCGCCTACATCCTCGCCGGGGCGGGGGACACGGACACCATGCGCGCCAACGCCACGGCGTTCCGGCGCTGGAGGATCAAGCGGCCCAGGGGTCGCAAGCCGGCGAAGGTCGATCTCTCCACCACCATCCTGGGAACGCGCATGCCCGCGCCGGTCCTCTTCGCGCCGGTCGGGGTGCAGACGCTCGCGCATTCGGACGGCGAGCTCGCCACCGCCCCCGCGGCGGCCGAGCTCGGCCTGACGTACGTGCACTCGACGCAGGCCGCCTACAAGATGGAGGACGTGGCGGCGGCCAACGGCGACGGCTCGCGCTGGTACCAGCTCTACTGGGCCACGGACGACGAGCTGGTCGTGTCCTTCCTGCGCCGTGCCAAGGCGGCCGGCTACACCCACCTGGTCATCACGCTCGACACGACGCTGCTCGGCTGGCGGCCGCTCGACCTGGACCGCGGGTACTCGCCCTTCCTCGAGAACAAGGGCATCGCGAACTACACGAGCGACCCGGTCTTCCAGCGCCGGATGCCCGTTCCGGCGGAGGTCGCCCCGATCCCCGCCGGCATCGCGTTCGCGGGCGTGTTCCAGAACCCCGGCCTGAGCTGGAAGCAGCTGCCGCTCATCCGCGCGAACTGGGACGGCCCGATCCTGCTCAAGGGGATCCAGAGTCCGCGCGACGCCAGGCTTGCCGCCAAGCACAAGATCGACGGCATCGTCGTCTCGAACCACGGCGGCCGTCAGGTCGACGGGGCGATCGCGTCGCTCGACGCGCTCGGACCGATCGTCGAGGCGGTCGGCGACAAGATGCCCGTGCTCTTCGACTCCGGGATCCGCACGGGCGTCGATGCCTTCAAGGCCCTGGCGCTCGGCGCCGACGGGGTGCTCATCGGCCGGCCGTACCTGTACGGCCTCGCGCTGGACGGGCAGACGGGCACCCGGATCGTCATGCGGAGCCTCGTCGACGAGCTCGAGGAGGAGGTCCGGAAGGCCGGCCACCGCAGTCACCGCACCCTTTCCCCTTCCTCCCTGACCCGCGCGCGCTGAATCGGAGCCCGGGAGATGTCCGAGAGCACTCGTCGTGAGTTCCTCCAGGCGGCAGGCACGGCCGCCGCAGCGACCGTCCTGGCGCCGACCGCGCTGGCCGCGGCCCGTTCGGCGCCCGGCCCCGCGGCCTCAGCGCTCCCCAAGGGGGGGTCGCCGCTTCCGGCTGGCCCGGGCGCCCCGTTCGGCACCTACCAGTCCGAGATCTACCTCGCCGGAATGGCCGCGGACACCAAGCCGATCTTCACCACGAACCTGTCCGACCTCGAGGCCGCGGCGGCGCCGGTGCTGACCGAGGACGCGCGCCGGCATCTGCTCGCCTGGGCGGGCGGCGCCGCCGCCGTGCGCGCGAACGCGCGGACGCTGCGAGCGTGGCGGATCGTCCCGCGGATGTTCAAGGACCGCGACGAGCGCGACCTCAGCGCGACCGTGCTCGGCGTGGAGATGCCGGCCCCGGTCATCCTCGGCCCGGTCGCGGACCAGGTCCTGGCGCACCCCGACGGCGATGCCGCGAGCGCCCGGGCAGCCGCGGCCCTGGGGCTCACGTACGTCCACGCGTCGCAATCGAGCACGTCGGTCGAGGTCGTCGCCGCGGCCGCGCCCAACGGCTCGCGGTGGTTCGCTCTGGACTGGCCGGACGGGGACGACCCCGACCTGGCGCCGCTCGGGCGGGCGCGGCTCGCCGGGTACACCCACCTCGTGCTCTCGCCGCCGCAGCCCGGGAAGGGCTGGGCGGCGCTCGCGGCGATCCGCAGGGCCTGGGACGGGCCGATCGTCCTCGGCGGCATCCAGACCGTGCCGGACGCGCGGACGGCGGTCCGCCGTGGCTTCGACGGCATCGTCGTGTCGAACGAGCGCGGACGGCGCCGTTCCCGCCCGGTCGGGACGATCCACGTCCTGCCGCGAGTCGCGGACGCGGTCGGCGGCAAGGTCGCCGTTCTGTTCGGCTCGGGCGTCCGCACGGGGACCGACGTCTACCGGGCGCTGGCCCTGGGGGCCGAGGCCGTCTTCATCGGCCGCCCGTACGTGCACGGCCTGGCGCTCGGAGGGGAGGCGGGCGTCCGGCACATGCTCCGCACGCTCCTCGCCGAGCTCGAGATCACCCGCGCCATCGCCGGGCCCGCGAACCACCGCGAGCTCGGCCCGAGCGCACTCGTCCGGGCGTGAACGGCAGCAGGTCAGCGGTGGTCAACCGCGGTCCAGGCGCCGTCCTGCTTGCGGTAGCCGAGCCAGACTGAGGAGATTCGCTTGCGCTCCATCCGCTGTCGCAGGCGCTGGACCTCGAAACCGGTGCGGGGCACTGCATGCGTTGCATTACGCCGCTTGCAGGCGGCCCGAGCTGCGGCTGCTCCTACTGGCGCGACCGAGACCATCCACTTGCCACTCGACTTGCGGCAGGCGACCGGCAGCTCGTTACCGCAGCGCTTTGATCGCCAGCGGCCGAACGGCAGCGCCTGACTGATGCGCTGGACCGCGCAACGCCCGCGGGCGGGCTGTCCCGCGGCCCAGCTCCAGACCAGAGCCTCGAAGCGCGGATCCTCTGGGACGAGCTGGTCGAGGTCGATCAGGTCGACGCCGCACCGGGCCATGCTGGCAGCCACCTCGGGGGTGATCCGGTCGCGTCGCTCGGCGCCGCCACCCTGCGCGATGCCCTCGGTTAGCCGGGTGCTGTCCTCGAAGTAGCGGATCATCTTCTGCTTGTAGATCGCTCGCGGCAGCTCCTGGTCGCAATCGTTGTAGTCGCGGTACCCGAGGGGCCGTCCCTCCTCGTGGGCCTCGCCCCAGTCGAAGATCACAGTGGGCCAGTCGCTTCCGGGTCCGCAGTCACTGACCAGGACTACTTGGGCACCGGCGGCGCGGACGTCGTCGCGGCTGAGGTCGAACGGCAGTGCGCTACATCCGCCGGCCGCCGGCGGAGACGGCCTGAATAGAAGCGTTCCGAGCTTCTGCTGGAGGATCGCCGCGGCGGCGTCGTAGCCGGTCGCGTTCTCGAGCTCGTCTTGGAGGTGGATGTTGATCGCCTGGTCCGCGTTGGCGGGATCACGAAGCCAGGCGATGATCGGATCCAGCACCTGGTCAAGCGTCGGCTCGGTGGTGCAGCCGGCATGGCCCTCCGATGCTCCGCGGGCATGGCAAACGACGACCGCCTTTCCGGATGAACCCGGGCGGGTGAACCAATGAATGTCGAGCTCGATGCTGCGGACCCCGAGGTTGAGCTGCTCGACGATCGTGATCTGCTGGTTGGGGTCACCGGCGGAGACCGTGTCGCCGACTTCGGCGGGGCTGTTGAAGGAGTTATGGGTGCCGACCCAGGGTGCGTCGCGGTAGCCGACATCGCTCGAGAGCTCGTACTGCAGAGCGAGCGCCTGGCGGGCCCACTCCGGGCCTTCGGCGCGCCGAGTGCTCTCCTGGCCCGAGGCGCTGCCGACCAACGCCCACGTCAAGCTCACGCCGGCGACGGCCAGCGGCCAAAGGACTCTCCCCTTTCCGCCCACCAGTCGGATCCTAAGCCGTCCCCGTGCTCCCGGCGCCGGCTGGGCGACGGGGGTCGGTCCCTGTAGGCGTTCGCGTCCGCTCCTCGCGCGAAGGGGCGCAGACGCACGGCGGCGAATCAGCCGCTGGTCGCCAACTCGTTGGCGTACAGCGAGCAGGAAACGTTCCCTCCGCTGGTCGAGTACTCGAAGGCGAAGAACGAAATGGTCACGGTCCGCGGTCCGGCTGGATCTCGGTAGACGATCGTCCCGACCTGCCCGAGGGAGCCGTTGCCGCCGTTGTACACGTCGAAGAGGGTTCCGGATGGGCCGTAGAAGCCCCCCGTATGGGCGGTGGTGCCCTCGGTGTATCCGAAGTTCGTCTCCGAGTTCGCGCCGCCGGTCGCATCAAGCCGCAGGTCCGCCGTGACGTGGTTCGGGTAAACCGTTGTGCCTCTGCAGGTGGCGTGAAGCGTCAGCCCGCCCAGGGCCGGAGAGTGATAGGTCGGCGACGAGCACGTATATGGGTTTGACGGGTCCACGTGGCAGCCGTCGTTCCAATCGATCCTTCTCACGTTCGCGCTGCGGAAGAACGCCGAAGGCGGCGAGCCTCCGAGCCCGGCGGAGTTGGTCGCCTGCGGCACGGTGCCGAGCGTCCCCTCGTCGATGTCCGCTCCGCTCAGCGAGCCGTTGAGGACGTCGATGCTTCGAACGGTTTCGTCCGCGATGTCGATGCTCTTGACCTCACCGTTCACGATGTCGGCGCTGAAGACCGTGTTGGCGGCGTACGCACCAGCGGTACCGAGCGCAAAGAACAGGGCCAGCGCCGAGGCGACGTTGGCGAACGTCAGACGGGTCTTGATCTTCTCTGCCAAGGGGACCTCCGGTCAGCGATTGCGGAGGCCAAGCAGGTGGCGAGTCAGAGAAGCGGCTGGTCAGCCGTTCGACATCCGATTACAACGAGATTAGCGCGGCAGCAGCAACCTTTCGCTCAAGGAACGTCGAAGACGGTGTCACCAGCGTCCCGCGGGGCGCTGTCGGTGCCGGGGCCGCCGTATCCCTCATCGCCGCCGGCGCCGTCAACGAGGTTGAGGGTGTCATCGCCGCCTCGACCGTAGAGGCGATCCAGTCCCGCGTCCCCGACCAGCGTGTCGCCGCTCCCGCCGCCGATCAGCGTGTCGCCGCCACCGCCGCCTTGCAGGAGGTTGACGATGAGACTGGAGTCGAGGGCCTCGATTCGATCGGCGGCCGAACCGCCATTTACGTTCTCGACCGATGGCGTGACCCGGTCGCCTTCGCTCCCCTCCCCGTCGTCCGCCACCCCGTTCAATGTCACCGTAACCGCGGCCGTGCGCGAGACGTATTGGGCAGTGTCGGTGCCGCTATCCCCGAACAGGCGATCCGGCCCGTTGATCGCTGCGCCCTGACGGAAGGAGTCGTTGCCTGCACCGCCGCTCTCGTAGTCAGCGTTCGCCCCACCGGAGATCGAGTCGTTGTTGCCGAGACCGCAGATCGTGTCGCTGCCGGTGCCGGCGTTGATCGTGTCAACCTGGGCCGAGCCGACGATCACGTCATTGCCCGTCGTGCCCGTGGTAGCGCCGTTGCCGATGATCGTGGCGTTGAGCCCGTTGCACTTGGCGAGCAGCCACTCGAGATTGAACGTACCCGTGGAGCCACCGTTGCCGTCGACCGCGACCATGTACTTCGTGCCCGCGACTACGTTCATCGAGACCGAGCTTCCTCCACTGCCGACCGACGTCAGCGCCCCCAGGCTGGTGCCGGTATAGACCCCGATTCCGGGTGCAAGCCCCCCACCGACGTTACTGAGCCGCAGGACCGCCGGGCCGCTGTCGGTGGGCGTCCAGCTGAACCACGCCGAGTTGTCTGCGATCGCGCCGCCGTGGTAGTCGAGCTCGCCGGGCTCGCCGGTGGCGCGCACGGTGGTCGCCGATATCCGCCCGGCGAGCCCGTCGTTCAACACGCGGGGGGCGTCGAAGTTGTCGTTTGCCGGCGGGTTGATCGACCACTGCAGGCCGACGCTGCCGGTCGTGGCACCGAAGCCGTCGACCGCGATCCGATACGTCGTCCCCGCAGTTACGGGAAAGGTGATCTTCGACTGATTCGTGCCGTTGAACTGATCGTTCGACGCAAGCTGGGTCAGCCCGGTGATGGCCGCGCCGGTGTAGGAGGCAACGACGGTGTCGAAGTTCGACTCGCGGGTGTTGAAGACCGCCGAGCCCGTTTCCGGCGCCGTCCACGAGTACCAGAGCGACCTGTCCGGAATCGATCCGTGGTTCGGCTCGCCGGGCTCACCGGTCGAGCGCGCGCTGTTCGCGTAGTGCTTCCCGGTAGCGCCGGTGATGACGGCGGGAGCGGCGAAGTTGTCAATTTCCGGCGAGTTCTGCGCCCACTGGAGCGAGAAAAAGCCGTGCGCGGCACCGAACCCATCGACCGCGATCCGGTAGACCGTTCCCGCCGTCGCGTTGAACGTCACCTTCGACTGGAGGGTGCCGTTGAAGTCGTCGTTGGACGCGACCGAGGCCAGCGTGCCGAAGCTATTCCCCGTGAACACGTGGAGGGTGGTATCGAACGCCGCATCGCGCAGGTTGAACGTGGTCGTGCCGTTCTCGGGCGCCGTCCACGTGTACCAGACGCTGGTGTCGGCCGGGCTGCCGGCGATGGACGGCTCGCCCGTCTGCCCGGTCGCATCCGTGTTGCTGCCGAACACCGTTCCATCGGCACCGGAGATCCCCGAGCCGGCGAAGTTGTCGTTCGCAGGACGCCCGACGAGCCCGTTGACGAAGGTTCGCAGCGCCCCCTGGTAGACCTCGCCGTAGATGCCGGGCTTGTTCGGCTGAGCGCAGCCGCTGCCCCAGCTCGTGTCGCCGACGAGCCGGGCCTGTCCCCCGGCGACGAACAGCGGTCCCCCGCTGTCGCCCTGACAGGTGTCCATGCCACCCGCGAGCGGTCCTGCGCCGAGCATGACGGCGCCGTGGAAGCTGCCGCCGTACTGGGCCGGGTCCGACATCGTGGCGTCGGACTGGATCGGCAGGTCGACCTGTCTCAGGTCGTTGGAGGCAACCCCGCCCTGGGTGGTGTGACCATGGCCGATCGCCCGCACCGTATCGCCGGTGTTGACCGGATCGACCGGCTCCGCGAGTCGTGCCCAAGTCTTGGTCGAGGCGGTGTTGAGACGAAGCAGCGCGACGTCGTTGTCGAAGGTCGCAGGGTTCCAACTCGGGTGGATGTTGATCGCGGTGACCGACCGGACGTCGCCCGGCGCCTCGTTATTCAGCTGCCACGCACCGATCACAAGCTTCAGGCTCGCCGCCGTCACGCCGCCGTCGACGCAGTGCGCCGCGGTGAGCACCCAGACGGAGGAGACGAGCGTTCCGCCACAGAAGGCGAAGTTGTCGCTGGCGCGCTTGATCGAGGTGAAGAAGGGATAAGCGCCGGCCGGAGCCACCGTGCCGCCGACGATGCTCGGGCCCGGGTCCGGGTCCGGGTCGATCTCTTCGCCCTTCTCGGCCGTGGCTCGCGACGGGCGCGCCGCCTGGTCAACCTCGGCGCCCCTCTTCGCGGTGTCCGGGGTCGTACGCACGACGCCCGAAGCGACATCTTCCTGCGTTGCGCGGCTCTCGTCCGTGCCACGCTCGCCGCCGGTGGCCAAACTGCTCGCACCCGCGCCGATCAGGAAAAGGCTCGCCAACGAAACGACCGTTAGGCGGCGCCAGCGTGATCCGGCGGCACTCGCTCCCGCCGCGACGTTTGCAAGTGTCAGACGGGTCTTGATCCTCTGGGCCAAGGGGGCCTCCGTTCAGCGGTTGCGGAGGCCAAACAGTGGCTGGTTAGCGAAGCGGCTGGTCAGCCGTGCGACATCCGATTACAACGAGGTTAGCGCCTGGCACGGGTAGCGCCAAATCAGGCATGCGGCGCCGGGGCGGGATTGTCTCGTCAGCGGGGGCGCACCGCATCTTGCGGCTGCGCTCATTCCCCGGAGAGGGCGACTCCGACTACGCGCGCGTGCGGATAGGTGACCGCTTCGGCAGGTTCGCCCTCCCTGAACGCGTCGTTGCAGCTCACCCCGATGCCGTGCGTCCCGCTGGGCAGCACATGACTGATCGCGATCAGGGTGGCACTCTCTTGCCCACCGTACGCAGAGTCGAAGACCACGTCGGTCCTCGAATTCACGATCGGGTTCCCGTCGGCGGTCAGCAAACAGCTCATCCCGCCCCAGTGAAGGTATTCGTCGCTCGATGCCGTCACCTGACCGAGGATCAGCACACGGCCCGGTCTCGCCAGATCGATCGACGTCGTCGAGCATTGGAGGTAGGTAGTGCCCGACGGCTCGCAGGCACCGTCGTAGCCGTACCGTCCCAGGCCGCCTTGGCGCGCGCTGGGGACGGTCGCCAGCGTCGACTCGTCGACGTCGGCCCCGGTGAGCGAGCCGTCGGCGATGTCGGCGGCGGTGAGCGACCCATTGCCGATGTCGATTCCCGTGAGCGCGGCGGTCGATGAGTCGTTGACGACATCGGCGCTTCGCACCTGGCCGTTGACGATGTCGTCGGTGTAGACGGTGTTCGAGCCGTCGAGGGCATAGGCGGTGCCGCCGGTGATCACCAGGAACAGCGCGATCAGCCCCGACCACTGACCCGCCACGTGCTTTCTGATGCGCTCCGAAACCATGGTCCCGCTTAACCCTTTGTTCCTGCGGCGGCGATCAGCTCGCAGGGCCCGGTGAAGCCGTCCGGGCCCTCGAACTCGCGAAGCTCCTCCTCGATCTCCGCCCACGCGGTCTCTCGGTCCCCTTCGTCGAGACCGGCGAGCATCTGGTGGAGCGCCCCGAACGACTCGCGCTCGAACGCCACGCACTCGGCGGCGGACCTCAGGCGCAACGGCGCCTCGACGCGCTCCGCTTTCGCCTCCTCGAACCCGGCTTCTTCGAGCGCCGCCTCGATCACTCCCGGCTGACCGAAGCTGAACGGTCCGGGCTGGCCCGGCGCCGGCGCCGGCAGCTCTGCACGCCGCCGGATCACGCCGACGGGGATGGAGAAGAACTCGTTCCGCTCCGGGGTCGAGTAGACGATCCCGGCGAGCTTCCCACCGGGCCGAAGAGCACGGTGCATCCCCTGCAGCGCCTGTTGCTGGTTCGGGAAGTAGATGAACCCGACGCGGGAGATGACCGCGTCGAAGGTGCCTTCCGCGACGTCGAGGTTCTCGCCGTCGAGGACGTGCGTTTCGACGTTCGTCAGCCCGGCCTCGCGCGCCGCTTGGGCGGCGTACTCGAGGATGTTCGACGAGATGTCGGTGGCGAGAACCGAGCCCTGCGGGCCCACTCGCCGGGCAGCGACGAGCGACTGCCCGCCCGCCCCCGCGGCGACGTCGAGCACCCGGTCGCCGGCTCCGATCCCCGCCATGTCGAGCATCCGCTCGGTCGCGGCGCCCAACCAGCTCTCGATTGCGGGGCCCCAGCGATCCCACGCCTCGGCGGCGTCCTGCCACTGCTTCCGGGTGGTCTCCTTGTAGGCGGCGGGGTCGAACGTGGGGACGGCGGTCTCGGTCATCTCGTTTCTCCTCCTGGTTTCAGCAGCGAGGCCGGCCAGGCCGATCAGGCGATCGAATGCCGCTCTCTCGGTTCCGGCTCGGCGCGATTCGGTTCTCGGCGTGACTGGCATGTGAGCCAACGCTAGGGCTGAGCCCCCGCCGTGACTTCCCCTGAACGGGTCAACTTGGTCGGAGAACGGCGAATAGCCCGATCGGGCTATTCGCCTCTACTGAGCGCGGGGCGTCGGCGCCAGCCCGTGCTGCGCGGCCAGCGCGGCAGCCGCCGATCGCGTCGGTGCGCCGAGCTTCCCGAGGATGCTCGAGACGTGGCGGTGCACGGTGTGCTCGCTGATCACCAGGCGATCGGCGATCGCCTGGTTGGTCAGCCCCTCGGCGATCAGCTCGAGCACCTCGAGCTCGCGCCGGGAGAGCTCGCCGAGCGGTCCCGTGAGCGCTTCGGCCGGAGCCGGGCCGCGCCGGCGATAGCTCTCGAGCATCGCCTCGGCGCGGGCGAGCTCGGCGGCGGCGCCGAGCTCCCGGTAGGTCGCAAGGGCCGCTTCGATCTCGCGCTCAGCGGTGGGCTTGCGACCGAGCGCATGAAGCGTCGTCGCCAGCTCGAGGCGGAGGCGGGCGGTCTCGAACGGAGCCCCGGTCGGTGCCAGGACGTCGAGCGCATCCTCGAAGAACCGGCGCGCCTCGTCCAGCTCCCCGCGGGCGGCGGCCAGCGCGCCCTCCGCGCCGAGGTGGCTCGCCCGGGCCGGTCGCGTCCCCAGGCAATCGGCGATCTCGCGAAGCTCCTCGAGCGCCACCTCGGCGCGATCGTCCTCGCCGAGCCGGCCTTGCGCCCTGGCTGAGAGCTCGAGCCCGGACAAGCGCTCGATCCGACCACGGCCCGGGAAACGGCGCAGGAACCGATCAGCGAGCTCCGCGGCCTCCTCGGCGTGCCCGGCGTCGAGCGCCGCCACCCCGCGGTAGAGCGGCGTCAACGCGTGACCCTCGCAGCGGGCGAAGAGCTCCTCCGCGTCGTCGAGCCGCCCCTGGCGCCAGCGCAGCTCGCCCAAGCGGACGAGGGCATCGCCGCTCGTCGGCGGCCGGTTCGCCATCAGCTCGTCGGCAGCCTCGAGAAGCTCGCCTTCTGCCTCCTCCCAGCGTCCCTGCCAGGTGAGGACGGCGCCGTAATGCGCCTTGCAGTAACCGAACGGGAGGCCGATCCCATTCTGCTGGCAGAACTCGGCCGCGCGGATGGACCACTGGCCGGCGCGATCGATGTCGCGCACTCGCTCGCAGGAGCTGATCAGGTAGCAGCACGCCCACGCGGAGCAGACCAGGAGCTTCACCTCGCCGCCCAGCGCGGCCGCGGTCGACTCGTCGAGGCGGCGCATGCCCTCCTCGAGATTGCCCTCACTGACCAGCGCTCGACCTTCGAGCCCGAGCGCCAGCATCTCGAGCTCGTGGACGCCGAACTCGCGGGCAAGCTCGAGGGCGCGTGCCGCCAGGCGCTTGGCGGTAGCCGTGTCCTCGTTCAGCGACACGGCTACGTGTCCCTCGTGGAAGGCGAGCCAGCCATGGTCGGGCCCGGGCTCGAGGTCATCGAGCAGGCTGTGGGCGCGCTGGAGCCAGCCGTTCGCGACGGCGGGCTCGCCGCGGAACGCGAGGCAGTCGAAGGCGTGCCAGGCAGCGACCCGTGCCGCGGAGCCCACGTCGCCGCGTTCGCGGTAAAGCCGGTAAGCCCCCTCGCGGGCCTCGAACGTCAGGCGATCATCGTCGAGCGCGTGACCGGCCCAGCCCAGGCCCTCCAGCGCCTCCGGATTCTCGCCGCGGCTGAGTGATTCCTCGAAGCGCGCGCGGGCGCCTTTCGAGTCACCCACGGCGAGCGCGGCCCAGCCGGCGGCGAGCGGATCCGGATCAGGGCGCTCGACGGCCACGGGTCAAGTCTGCCAGGGCCGGAGGCGCACGACGCCGCCTTAGTCGCCTCGCGTACCGACCCGGAGCTGCGCGAGCGCCTGGTGCGGGTTCCCGCGGACCGAGTCGTCTCAGGCAGCGGCCGCTTCGCGGGCCAGGTGCCGCTCGGCCCAGACCTCGAGGGAGGCGACAGTGGCGGCGAGGTCGCGCCCGCTCTCGGTCAGCAGGTACTCCGAGGCATTGGCCCGTGACGGCGACGGGACGCGTTCGATGATCCCGTAGGCCAGGAGCATGTGCAGCCGGCGCATGAGCATCTTCGCGGAGATGCCGAGGGAGTCGCGCAGGCCGTTGAAGCGGGTCGTCCCGTGGTCGAGCTCGCGGATGATCGCCAGGTTCCAGCGCGCCCCGGCCACCTCGAGCGCCCGGGCGACCGAGGCCTGGGCCTTCTTGCCGGGCTCCACGAGCAGCGGAGAGCTGCCGTAGGGAAAGGCGCCGTCGGGTCGAAGTCGAACCGGCGCGGTGGTGGAGGGGCTTGTGTAAAGATCGCCGCCGATACTGCGACTTTAGCAGTAAGGACAATATCTTTTGCAAGTAACAGGCACCAACTCACGCAACAACTCACGGGAGGAGGAGGGCGACGAAGAGCAGGGCAGCGCCGCTCGGTGGGTGGCGGCCGCGGCGCTGCTCGTCGCCATCGCCGTCCTCCTCCTGCTGCTCACCGGCGGCGACGACTACGAGGTCACGGCCGAGTTCGAGAACGCCAGCCAGCTCGTCGCCGGAAACGAGGTCGTCGTCGGCGGCGTCCACGCCGGCACGGTCAAGCAGATCGACCTCGGGCCGAATGGATCTGCGCTCGTCACCTTCAGCGTCGATGACGATTTCGCGCCCCTGAATCGGGGCACGACGGCGACGGTGCGGCAGACCTCGCTGTCGAGCGTCGCCGGGCGCCAGGTCCAGCTCACCCTGCCGCCCGACTCGACCGCCGGGGAGGAGATCGCCGACGGCGGCACCCTGACCCGGGCGGAGACGCTCTCCGCCGTCGACCTCGATCAGCTCTTCAACACGCTCTCGCCGAAGACGATCAAGGACTTCAAGCACGTGATCCAGGGCTTCGAGCTCTCCTACGAGGGCGTCGGCGCGCGGGCAAATCGCGGGCTTCGGTACTTCAACCCGTTCCTGTCGACCTCGCGGCGCCTGTTCGCCGAGCTCTCGTCCGACCAGCCCGTGCTCGAGAGCCTGATCGTCGACACCTCGAAGCTCTCCGGGGCGGTCGCCGAGCGGGCCCCCGACGTCTCGGCGCTGGTCGGGAACCTGAACCGGATGATGAACGCGATCGGCGCTCGCCGGTCGCAGCTCGCCGCGGCGATCGCCGGCCTCCCCGCGTTCATGCGCTCGGCGAACACGACCTTCGTCAACCTGCGGGCGGCGCTCGACGATCTGGATCCGCTGGTCGACGCCTCGAAGCCGGTCGCCGTCCGCCTGCGGCCCTTCCTCGCCGAGCTACGGGCCGCCGCGGCCGACGCCGTGCCGACCGTGCGCGACCTCGACGCCATCGTTCAGCGACCCGGCGCCGCCAACGACCTCGTCGAGCTGACGCGGATCCAGCCGCAGCTGACCGCGAGCGCGATCGGCTCGGGCTCGCCCGACTGCGGCCGCGGTGAGGACCTCGAGGACCTCCGGGTCACGGCCGACGACGACTTCAACCAGGGTGCCTTCGGCGAGGCGGTCTGCGCGCTGACCAACGGCCTGACGCCGCTCGAGTTCTTCCGCCCGTACACCCCGGAGCTGGTCGGCTGGTTCAACGACTTCGGGACCTCGGGCCAGTTCGACGCCAACGGGACGCTGGGCCGGATCAGCACCACGTTCAACACGTTCAGCTTCAGCGAGCCGGGCGTGCCGTTGGTGCTCTCGCCACCCGAGTCGCTCGAGGGATCGCCGGCGTTCTCGGCCGGCAACACCGAGCGGTGCCCGGGCAACAACGAGCGCGACCCGGGCGACGGCTCGACGCCGTTCACCGACGGCGGCGCGCTGGACTGCGACCCCAGCCAGGTGCCGGTCGGGCCATGAGGCGAATCGCGGTCACCCTCGCGCTTCTCGCCGCGGCCGCCGCCGGGCTCGCCTCGACGGCGGGCGCGGACGACACGCACATCTACGAGATCGAGATGTACAACGCGTTCGGGATCGTCGAGGGCTCCGACGTGCGGATCGCCGGGGTCAACGCCGGAACGGTCACCGACCTGGCGATCAACGCCAACAAGCGGGCCCTGATCACGGTCGAGCTCAACGGCGACCTCGGCGTGCTCGGCGAGGACAGCGAGTGCTCTTCCGAGCCGCAATCGCTGATCGCCGAGTACTTCATCGACTGCGAGCCGCAGGGTCCTCCGCTCGCCGAGGACGACGACAACGGCGACGGCGAGGTTCCCGACCCCGACATCCCCGCGAGCCAGGTCGAGCAGACCGTTCAGCCCGACCTGGTCCAGAACACGCTGCGCGAGCCGTTCAACCGGCGGCTGGCACTGATCATCAACGAGTTCGGCACCGCCCTCGCGGGCGACCCGGATTCGCTCAACGAAGCGATCCGGCTGGGAGCGCCGGCGCTGATCGAGCTTCGCGACGCGACCCGGATCCTCGGCGCCCACAACCGGATCATCCGCGACCTCAACGTCAACTCCGATCGGGTCATCTCCAGACTCAGCGCGCGCCGCGAGGACGTCGTCAGGTTCATCCAGGAGGCACGCGACACGGCGGAGATCTCCGCCTCGCGCCGCGAGTCCCTGTCGCGCGACTTCGAGCTCCTCGACGACTTCCTGTTCGAGCTCGAGCCGACCCTCGCGGACCTCGAGACCCTGGCCGCCGAGCAGACGCCCTTGCTCACCGACCTGCGGGCTGCCGCGCCCGGGCTCAACCGGCTGGCGGTCAGCCTGCCCGCCTTCAACCGCTCCACCGCCGTCGCGCTGAGGACCTTGGGCGACGCGTCGCAGGTCGGCGAGACGGCGTTGCGCCGCGGCGGCGACGAGATCCGGCTGCTCGCCGAGAGCGGCCGCAAGGCGCCGCTGACCGGCGAGATGCTCGCCGACCTGTTGCGCGACCTCGACGATCCGGGCCGCGCGGTCGAAGAGGACGCCCGCGCCGCCGAGGAGACGAACCGCCGGGCGCCGACGGGCTACACCGGGCTCGAGGGCCTCCTCAACTACGTCTACTACCAGCCGGCCGCGCTGAACCAGTTCGACCGCACCGGCCACATGCTGCACTTCTCGATCTTCGACGCCTTCACCGGCCCGTGCGGCAGCTACAGCACCGGTCGCGACCCCGAGACCGGCGAGCCGGGCGTGCCGGCGGCCGGCGGCGGCGTGACGACGAACTGGGTCGACGCGGATCCGTGTGTCTCGTGGATGGGACCCAACCAGCCGGGGATCAACCAGGAGGTCGACCTGCCCAGGTACGACCCGTCGGTCTGCCCGAACGGGACCGAGCCGGAGGCCGCTCGCACGCTCTGCGATCCCGGCGGGGCGGCGGGCGCCGCTGCGCGCGGGGGCGGCCGGGGCGGGGACCGCGAGCCCCAGGGCCCGGCGAACGGCGATCCCGGTGGCGGCGGCGGTGGCGCCGAAGCCGGTGACGCCGGTGGGTCAGGCGGTGGAGGCGGCGCCGGGAGCGGTGGCCCGGGCGACGTGCTCGGCGACATCCTCGACGACCTGCCATCGGACGTCCTGGACGACCTGCCGGGCGGCCTCGGCGACGCGCTCGAGACGGGCCCTCCGGGCGGCGCGATCGGCGGCCCCGATTCCGGCGCGACCGGCTCCGGCGCCACCGCCGACCTCCTCGACTTCCTGCTGGCGCCCTGATGAGATCGCGGAGCCCCCTGAGAGCCGCGGGAAACTCGCCCACCGTCGTCGGCGCGGTGACGACGCTGATCCTGCTCGTCGCCGTGTACATGGCGTACAACGCCAACAGCGGGCTCCCGTTCGTGCCGGTCTATCGCGTCTCGGTCGAGGTTCCGAACGCCGCCCGGCTGATCGACAACAACGAGATCAGGATCGGCGGCCATCGCGTCGGCGCGATCGAGTCGATCGAGACGGTTCCCAAGAAGGGCGGAGGCGCGACCGCGCGGCTCAACCTGAAGCTGGACAAGGCGGCCGAGCCATTGCCGACGGACTCGATCTTCCGGGTCCGCTACCGCTCCGCGTTCGGGCTCAAGTACCTGGAGATCGTCCGGGGAGAGGGCGAGGCCGCGCCTGAGGGCTTCACGTTCGACGGCACCGACGACGGCGACGTCTGCGCGCTGCCCACGAACCCGGCCCGGTTTGCGAGCTCGCTCGACCAGGCAGGCAGCAACGGCTGCTTCCAGGGCCAGACCGAGTTCGACGACATCAACGACACCTTCGACACCGCGACCCGGACCAACGCGCGCGCCAACCTCGAGGGCTTCGGCAACGGCTTCGCGGGTCGCGGCGCCTCGCTCAACGACGCGATCTCGGCCCTCGAGCCGCTCTTCCGGGACCTGAGGCCGGTCGCTCGAGTGCTGAGCGCGCGTGACACGCGCCTCGGCCGCTTCTTCAGCGAGCTCGGCGACGCGGCCAGGATCGTCGCGCCGGTCGCCGACGAGCAGGCGGAGCTGTTCACGAACATGGCGGTCAGCTTCAGGGCGATCTCATCCGATCCGCTCGCCCTCCAGGATGCGATCACCGAGGGCGTGCCGACGCTGGAGACCGGGATCAGCCTGCTCCCGCGCCAGCGTCCGTTCCTGCGCGACTTCGCCCTGCTCTCGCGCGAGCTGCGACCGGGAGTCACGGATCTGCGCGCGACGCTCCCGGTCCTCAACGAGGCGATCGACGTCGGCACTCCGGTCCTGGCCGACTCGCCCGCCACCAATCGCAGGCTGGAGGGCGCCCTGCGCGAGCTCAACCGGCTCGTCTCCCAGCCGACGACCAGGCTCACCCTGCAGCGCCTCGGCGAGACCTTCGACTCGGCACAGCCCCTGGCCGCGCACGTGGTGCCGGCCCAGACCGTCTGCAACTACTGGAACTACTGGTTCACGCTGCTGCCCGAGCACATCACCGAGCGCGACCAGGTCGGCTTCCAGCAGCGGGTCGTCCTGATCAACACCCCGCCTGGCCCGGTGACGGTCGACACCTCGCCGGCGCCCCCGGGCCAGGTGACGCTCCCGGGCGAGGTCGAGGCGCCCATCGGCGGCTACTCCGGGCTCGGCGGCAACGGCCGGGCGGGAGCGGCGCCGAATCCCGCCGAGGAGGGCATCTTCAAGCCGTTCGAGCTGCCGATCCAGCACGACTACCTCTACGACCCGGCCGGCATCCGCGGTGCCAACTGCCACCCAGGCCAGGACGGTTACATCCTCGGCCAGCATTTCCTTCCCGGCCAGCCCGCCTCCAACCCGGCCTCGATCGCGTTCGGCGTTCCCGGCCGGCGCGGGCCGACGACCAACTACTGGCACCGGGACGGAACGCGCGAGGTCCGCGATACCCGCGTGCCGTCGCGCCAGCCGCCGACCTGGGAGGTGCTCGGCGGATGACCGAGTCACCGGCACGGCGCGAACCGCGGCTGCCGAACTGGGCGATCGGCCTCGTCGTCGCGATCGTGGTCGCGATCGGCTCGCTGCTCGCGTTCACCAAGCAGGTGCCGTGGCACGACGGCTACGAGGTGAACGCCGTGTTCGCCTCGGCGCAGAACCTGCGCCCGAGCTCGCCGGTGCGGATCGCCGGCGTCAACGTCGGCGAGGTGACCGCGATCGAGCCGCTCGCCCCGGGCGAGCTCGACGGGGCGGATGCCGGTGATGAGGCAGCGGCCCTCGTCACGATGGAGCTCACCGAAGAGGCGCGGCCGATCCGCACCGATGCCACGTTCAAGCTGCGCCCGCGCCTGTTCCTGGAGGGCAACTACTTCGTCGATCTCGCGCCCGGCAGCCCGAGTGCCGCGGAGATCGACGACGGCCACACGTTCCCGGTCAACCAGACCGCGCACTCGGTCCAGCTCGACCAGGTGCTGACCACTCTGGACAGCGACGTCCGCTCCCACCTGCAGGTGCTGCTCAACCAGCTCGGAAACGCGCTGATCAAGCACGGCGGCGCCGAGGGCTTCCGCGAGCTCTACCGCACGTCGCCGGCCTCCTACAAGTTCACCTCCCAGGTCAGCGAGGCGCTGCTGGGCACCGAGCCCGGCGACCTCAGCGGCGTGATCAGGGGCCTCGATCGCGTCGTCCGCGGGCTCGGACGCAACGAGCAGGCGCTCCAGGACCTGATCACCAGCCTGCGCGTCGTCTCGGGCTCGTTCGCGGCCCAGGACGCCGCCCTCGGCCAGGCGATCGAGGAGCTGCCGGGCGTGCTCGACTCGGCGCGGGTCGCGTTCGCCAACCTGAACGCCTCGTTCCCGGCGCTGCGGGCCTTCGCGCGCGAGGCCCTGCCGGGCGTCCGGAGCGCCCCGGAGACGCTCGACGCCGCGACCCCGTTCATCGGCCAGGTTCGGGCCCTCGTCTCGGAGCGCGAGCTGCGCGGGCTGGTCGCCGACCTGCGACCGACGATCCCGCAGCTCGCCGAGCTCTCTCAGCGCACGATCCCGTTCCTGGACCAGT
This sequence comes from uncultured Solirubrobacterales bacterium, assembly GCA_963811505.1. GTDB lineage: Bacteria > Actinomycetota > Thermoleophilia > Solirubrobacterales > 70-9 > WHSW01. The sequence goes on from CAWERC010000006.1 coordinate 303,566, forward strand.
CGAGGGCGCTGGCCTCGTGCTTCAACGAGGTCGTGATCCCGTGGTCCGCCGACAGCGTCTACGCGGAGGGGTCGCTGCCGGGCGGCGGCGCCGGCTACCCGCATCCAGCCCCGCAGACGGACGACGGCCCGGCGACCGTGTACGAGGAGACCGGCTACGGCCTCGCGGGGGTCGCCGGCGAGAGCCGCAGCGGCGACGCCAACGGTCAGTACATCCGGGTGGCGGCGGGTGGCGGGCCGAACACGGTCATCCTGCCGCAGACCAACCTCCCGGGCGACACGCGAGACGAGACCTTCTTCGGGGTCACCTCGTCGCGGCTGCTCGGCTCGGCGCCGTCGATTCTCGACTCCGCCAAGACGCCGTTCCGGCCCAACGTCCGATGCGAGACCCAGGAGGCGCCGGACCTGGGCTCGACGATCGGACCGCCGCCCGAGCAGCAAACGGCGGCGTCGGCCGCGCCGACCGAACTGGGCGGGCCGGCCGGCGACATGGTGCGAGAGGCGCTCGCGATCCTCGGGGACACGGCGGGCTCCCAGGGCGAGCTCGAGCGGGCCTGGGGGACATTCATCGAGCGCGAGCTGCCGCGCTACCAGAGCCGGATCCGCGCGCAGGCGGCCGGAGGCGAGGGCTGATGAGGGCGATTCGCAAGCACCTCCGCGACGCGATCGCGATCATCGTCCTGGTCCTGCTCGCGGGTGTCACCACCCTGGTGATCGTCCAGGAGCAGCGCCTGCGCATCCCCGTCCTCGAGGAGAAGCCGTTCGAGCTGCGGGCCGAGTTCGAGACCGCCCAGGCCGTCGTCCCCGGGCAGGGCCAGACGATCCGGGTCGCGGGAGTGCGGATCGGAGACGTCGCCGACGTCGAGGTGGAGGACGGCGTCGGCGTGGTCACCTTCGCGATCGATCGCGAGTTCCTGCCGATCTATCGCGACGCCACGATCCTGATGCGCCCGACCACGGGGCTGAAGGACATGTTCTTCGAGCTGGACCCGGGAAGCGAGTCCGCGGGCGAATACGAAGAGGGCGAGGCGATCCCGGCCGCCAACACGGCCCCGGACGTGAACCTGGACGAGATCCTCGCCGCGCTCGACTCCGACACGCAGGCCTATCTGCGACTGCTGATCGTCGGAGCGGGGGAGGGGCTGGATCGCCGCGACGAGGACCTCGGCAGGCTCCTGGGCTCGATCGGGCCGATCAACCGCGATCTCGCGAAGCTGAACAGGAAGGTCGCCGCGCGCAAGGACAACCTCGCCCGGCTGGTTCACAACTTCAACCTCCTGACGACGCGGATCGGGCAGGCCGACCGGGACCTGACCGAGCTCGTCTCGTCCTCCAACACCGCCCTCGGCGCGATCGCCGAGCAGGACCCGAGCGTGCAACGCGCGGTACGGCTGCTGCCCGGGACATTGGCGCAGGCGCACGAGACCCTCGACCAGACGGCTCGCTTCGCGGCCATTCTGGGTCCCGCCTTCGACGACCTGCGCCCCTTCGCCCGCAACCTGCCCGAGCTGAACGCCTCGACCAGGGCGCTAGCCGAGTCCGCGACGCCGGTGCTCGAGTCGGAGATCCGGCCGTTCGTGCGGACGGCGCGCAGGCCGGTGCCCGACCTGCGGGCGGCGGCGACGCGCTTCAGTGCGGCGGCCCCGCGACTCACCACCGTGGGGGCGAAGGTCAATCGCCTCGCCAACATGGCCGCGTACAACCCGAACGGCGCCGAGCCGCCCGGCGCCGACGATCGCGACGAGGGCTACCTCTACTGGGGCGCCTGGTTCGGCCACAACACGGCGAGCGTGTTCAGCGGACAGGACGCGCACGGCCTCTACCGGCGCGCGTACTTCACGGCCGGCTGCTCGCAGCTGGCGAACATCGCGGGCAGCAATCCGCTCGCGCCCGTCGTCACCGGGCTCGGCGCGCTGCTTGCCCCGGGAGGCGTCTGCAACCCATGAGACCGGTAGGCAGCTGATGCAGAAGCAGGCACCATCGATCGGCCGCATCCTGATCGCCGTCGGGTTCACGCTGTCGTGCTTCGGGCTGATCCTCTTCCTCTGGATCGCCTTCGGCGGACCGATCCCGCTGAAGCCCGAGAGCTACCGGGTCACGGCCTACTTCCCCGAGGCGACCCAGCTCGCGGTGGAGTCCGACGTTCGGATCGGCGGCGTCTCGGTCGGCAAGGTCAAGGAGGTCACCCTCGCCCCCGTCGATCAGCGCGTCGACGGCAAGGACACCACCGAGGCGGTGATCGAGATCGAGCCCCGTTACGCGCCGATCTCCGAGGACGCTCGCGCGATCCTGCGCCAGAAGACGCTGCTCGGCGAGACCTACGTCGAGCTGACCTCGGGCACCGAGCCGGGCTCAGATGAGGCGCCGGTCTCCCTGGGCGCGGGAGCGAACCTCTCCGAGGCGGATTCGGAGGCGGTGGAGTCGGTCCCGGAGGGCGGCACGCTCGGCGTCAGCCAGACCGAGGAGGCAACCCAGATTGATGAGATCTTCAACGCCCTCGACGAGGAGACTCGCGAGTCGTTCCAGCGCTGGCAGGCCAACGCGGCGATCGCGATTCGAGACCGCGGCCTCGACCTCAACGACGCACTCGGCAACCTGGGCCCGTTCCTGACCGATGCCTCCGACGTGGTCGAGATCCTCGACCGCCAGCGGGTGGCGCTGAAGGGCGTCGTCCGCGACACGGGGACCGTGTTCGAGGCGCTCACCGAGCGCGATCGGGAGCTGGCCGGGGTGATCACCGGGTCGAACGACACGTTCGGCGCCCTGGCGAGCGAGGACCAGGCGCTGGCCGACAGCTTCCGCATCCTGCCGACGTTCGAGCGTGAATCGCGAGCCACGCTCGAGCGCCTCGACGAGTTCCAGGTCGACACCCGGCCACTCGTCCGCGACCTGATCCCGGTGGCCCGCGACCTGAGCCCGACCCTGAACTCGGTCCGCGAGCTGTCGCCGAACCTGCGCAGCCTGTTCATCGACCTCGACGACCTCAACGCGGCGTCGCGGAAGGGCCTGCCGGCGCTGGCGAGTTTCCTCGAGGGCCTGACGCCGGTGCTCGACCGCCTCGACCCGTTCCTGGCCAACCTGAACCCGGTGATCGAGTACCTGCGTGCCTACAGGGACGAGATCGTCGCCTTCATCAGCGGCCCACCCGGCGGCCTGGCGGGCAACCTGCCGAACCTGGCGGGGCAGCCGGCGCCCCGCCACGTGCTCCGCCAGGTCGGCTACGTCAGCGCCGAGAGCCTCTCCGTGTATCCGAACCGGCTTCCGACCAATCGCGGGAACGGCTACCTGCTCCCGCGGGGCCTGCGCAGCAGCGCCGCGGCCCGCGCCGGAGTATTCGAGAACTTCGACTGCGACAACACCGGGCAACCGGGAAGCGGCGAGGTGACCGCCTCGCCGCCGGTCGGACCTGGCTTCGCCCCGTGCATCGTCGCTCCCGATCAGCCGCCCGAGTTCGGCGGCGAGCGAGCGCCCCAGCTGTTCGCCGACCCATAGCCCAGAGGATCTCGACCCACGAGAGGGGGAAAGTGTGACCAATCGCACACCGTGCCGGCGCCGATCAGCATTTGATCCTTGTTGTGCTTGCCACTATCCGCGAGCGCACGGAGGCGAAGGACGAAGTACTCGGCACGCTCTACGGCCAGGATTGGCCGGCGGTGCCGGAGGAGGCGCTCGAGCGCGCCCTCGTCGAACTGCTCGATCCCGACGTCGTCTTCGTCCCGGAGTCCGAGGCGGGCCGTCCCCCGAGTCGCCACGTCGGGATCGACGAAGCGCTGCGCCTGTTCGGCGCAGCGCGCGGCGACTGGGCTCATTACCGGTACATCGTCGAGGGGATCGACCAGCAGGACGACGACGTCCTGGTCAGCGGGCGCGTCGTGGCGGAGATCCGCGAGTCGGGCGCCCGGGCCAGTTTCCGCTTCGCCCATCTCTGGACCACCAAGGACGAGCGTGCGGTCAAAGTCGTGGCCTACCACGGGCCCGAGGAAGCGCGAGCAGCGCTCAACGGTTCGGCCGCCAGCCGGTAGAACGTTTTCATCAGTACGCGCGCTACGTCTCTACAGTGGCCGCACGATGAAACGCGACTACGGGCAGCACTGCTCGCTGGCCAAGGCCCTCGACGTGGTCGGCAGCCGGTGGACGCTGCTCATGATTCGCGAGCTTCTCCCGGGCCCTCGCCGGTACAAGGATCTGCTCGACGGCCTACCCGGGATGGGTACGAACCTCTTGACCGATCGGCTTCGTCATCTCGAGCAGGAGGGGATCGTCCAGCGGCGCACCCTGCCGCCGCCGGCGGGGTCGACCGTCTACGAGCTGACCGAGGAGGGACGACGACTCGAGCCGGCCGTATTCGAGCTCGCGCGTTGGGGCTCCCCCCGGGTGCGCGATCGACGCGACTCCGACCACATGAGCGCGCGCTGGGCGCTGCTGGCGATGAAGGCCATGCATTCGCCGGAGGCGGCCCGGGGGGTCAATGAGGTCTACGAGTTCAGGATCGACGATGAGCTGTTCACCGTCGAGGTCGAGGACGGCCAGGTCCGGCTCTTCGACGGGCCGGCGCCGTCCCCCGACGCGGTGATCATCACCGACACCGAGACGTTCTATGCGCTCACGGATCTCGACGCCGTCAATCGAGCCGTCGCCGACGGACGGCTGCGGTCCGTGGGTGATCCCGAAGCGATCGCCCACTGCGGCGAGATCTTCGCGTCCGCCCCGGCTAGGGTCGTGCAGTAGCGAGCCGAAACGCATCCGCCGCGATCGCGACCGCCGGGTCGTCGGGCCCGTACTCGGCCTCGAGCTCGCCGACGGACCACGCCCGCACCGCCGACATCTCGGGGTTGCGGCCCGCCTCGAGGTGAGCCACCACCGCGGATGCCTCCGCCGCCGACAGCGACAGCGAGAACGGATGGTTCAGGTCATGGCAGCCGTCGTCCGTGGGAGGCTCGCGGCGCTGTTCCCAGCACAGGGACCTGTAGGGGAGCTCGACGAAGCGCGCGGCCTCGACCTGTAGGCCGAGCTCGCGCGTCGTGACCTCGACCAGGGCGCTGCGCGGGTCCGTGCCCCACGGCCACTTGCCCCCGAACAGCCACCACTCGTCCTTGCGGGGCTCGTGGGTCCGCCGGCCCAGCAAGACGCGCTCGCCGTCGACCAGCGGAAGGATGTCGAGGCACGCGCGGACGATCCAGCTGCGCGCCCGGCCCATGCACTCGTCGTCGGGCCGCGGCGCCTGGCGCTCGCCGACGCGACCGTGGTGGCGCGCTTCGACGTCCTCGGTCAACGGCGACTGCCGCGAGCTGGGTCTCGCCATGGGCGTACTTTCTCAGCTACGCGGCTACCGGTACGCGCGCTTGGGCGCGTGCTTGCGCGACCGCCTGTGCTTCTTGGCCTTGTGCTTCTTGCCCTTCGGCGGCTTCTTGCCGCCCTTGGCCGCGGCCGAGCCGATCGAGATCGCGTCGGGCGCGACCGAGCGGATCCACTCGCGCAGGGTGTCGCCGGCGAGCCGGCCGTAGACGCCGGGGAAGCCGGGCTCGGCGCAGCCGGCGCCATAGCTCGTGTCGCCGACGAGGCGCATGGCGGTCCCGGCCGGGACGAGGAGCGGGCCGCCGGAGTCGCCCTGACAGGTGTCAACTCCGCCCTGCGGGAACCCCGCCGCGACCTGGGTCTCGTTCTCGAAGCCCCCGAGGACGGGATCGACGCCGTCGACGAGGTAGGGGTAGGCCTCGGCGGCCTCCTCGTCGCGGGTGATCGGGACTCGGGCCTCCTGCAGCACGTCGGGCTGGTCGCCGTCGGACTCGGTGACCCCGAAGCCGGCGATCGTCGCCATCGTTCCCGCCGTCCACAGGGAACGCTCCGCCGCCGACGCGACCTTCACGGGCGCCTTGGCCGAGGGCGTCTCGAGCTCGACGATCGCGGCGTCGTGGCTGACGCTGCCGATCCCGGCCCAGCCCGGGTTGACGAAGACCGCCTTCGCCACGTGCTTCTCGCCGTCGGACTGATAGCCGCCGGTGAGGCTCGACGAAGGGGTCCTGTGGGCGCCGATGCTGAGCTCGATCAGCTGCCCCGGTTGCCCGATCGGCACGTTGGCGATCCCGCCCGGCGCGAGCGACGAGCAGTGCGCCGCGGTGATCACGTGCGTGGCATCCACCAGGGTCCCGGTGCACTGGAACGAGCGGTCGATGACGATGTGGGCGACGTAGGGGTACTCCCCCGGCTGGGCGTCGTTGCCGCCGACGACCGCGTGGGCGGGCGCGCTCACGCCGAGCGCAAGCGCAAGCGTTGCAAGCGTGGTCGTCCCCAACCGCCCCATCTCGCCGGCTCATACCCAGCCATCGCGCATTTCAATCGCGCGCGCTGCCGGTACGTAATGCAATGGTCGAGGGAATGGACGGCCGGAATCGAACCATCGGCCTGCTCGGCGACGTGATGCTGGGCCGCGGCGTGGCCCAGCGGATCGCCGGCGATCCGCGGGCGCGGGTCTGGTCAGAGGAGCTGATCGAGCTCTGCCGCGCGTGCGACGCCATGATCTGCAACCTCGAGTGCTGCGTATCCGACCGCGGCCGCGAGACCGCGCGCGTCGCCGGCAAGCCGTTCTTCTTTCGCGCTCCGCCGGCGGCCGTCGAGTCGCTGACGGCGATCGGCGTTCGGGCGGTCTCGCTCGCCAACAACCACGCGCTCGACTACGAGACCGAGGCGCTCGCCGACACGCTCGCGCATCTGCGCGCGGCCGGGATCGCCGTTGCCGGGGCCGGGGAGGAGGAGGGCGCGGCCCGTCGCGGGGCGGTGGTCGACGCCGGCGATCTGCGGATCGGCCTGCTCGCGGTCACCGACCACCCGCGCGAGTACGCCGCCGGCGAGCGCGCCGCCGGCGTCGCATGGGCCGACCTCGGCGGCGGGCTGCCCGGCTGGACGGCTGACGAGCTGGCGCGATTGCGCGCCGACGCCGACGTGGTCGTCGCCTTCCCGCACTGGGGTCCGAACATGACCACCGAGCCCGCGGGGTGGCAGCGCGAACGGGCCGGCCAGCTGCTCGCCGCCGGCGCCGACATCGTCGCCGGTCACTCCGCCCACGTCTTTCACGGGATCGAGCTGATGGGCGGCAAGCCGGTCCTCTACGACCTCGGCGATGCGCTCGACGACTACGCGGTCGACGCCGAGCTACGCAACGACCTCGGGATCCTGGTCCGCTGGCGGGTTGGCGACGAGACGAGCCTGGAGCTGATCCCCCTGCGGCTGGACTTCTGCGAGACCTCGGTCGCGGCCGGGTCGGACGCGGACTGGATCGCGGCGCGGCTCGCGCGGGCGTGCGAGCGGCTCGGCACGACGGTAGACCGCGTCGGCGAGGCCTCGCTGTGCGTCAGGATGCCGACGTGAGCTATTCCGGGATCTCGCTCGTCACCAGCACCGGCGGTCCGGCCGAGCTCGCCGACACCGCGCGGCGGTGCGAGGAAGCCGGCTTCGCGTCGGTGTGGGCAACCGAGTTCTACGACCGCTCGGCGACGGTCGCGCTCGCAGCGATGGCGCAGGCGACGAGCACGATCGAGCTCGGTAGCGCGATCGCCTACGCCTTCGGGCGCAGTCCGCTCGTGCTGGCCGCTGAGGCTCGCGATCTCGACGAGCTCTCCGAAGGACGGCTGACACTCGGCCTCGGAACCGGCACGCGGCGGATGCAGCAGGAGTGGCACGGTCTGGACGGCGAGCATCCGGCCAGCAGGATGGAGGAGCTCGTCCCGCTCCTGCGGGAGCTTTGGCGCCTGCACGAGCAGCCGATCGACCACGAGGGCCGCTTCTACCGGTTGCGTGTCCAGCCGACCGCGCCACCGCGCGAGCCGTTTCGCCCGGACACGCCCATCTACATGGCTGGCGTCAACCCGCGCATGGTCGAGGCCGCCGGGGCGGTCGCCGACGGGCTCGTGGGACACCCGCTGTTCACGCCGGAGTACGTGGCGGAGGTGGTCCGCCCGGCGCTCGCTCGCGGGGCCGAACGCGGGGGTCGCGAGGCGCCGCCGATCGCGGGCTACATCACCTGCTCGGTCGCCGAAGACCGCGACGCGGCCCGGCAAGCCGCGGCCGCGGTGATCGCGTTCAACTCGACCGTCAAGACCTACCGCGCCACCCACGAGGTGAGCGGCTTCGAGCGGGAGGCCGATGCGGTCCGTGAGGCCTGGAGTCGCGGTGACGGAGCCGCGATGGTCGGGGCGGTGACCGACGAGATGATCGACGCGATCGCGCTCGCCGGCACCCCGGACGAGGTCCGCGAGCGTTTCGCGGAGCGCTGGGACGGCGTGTATGAGCGGACCCTGCTTTGGCCGCCCGCCTTCAAGGGCGCCGAGGCCGTCAATGCGGTGATCGGGGCGTTCGAATGAAACGGCGTGCTTGGATGCTGGCCGTTACGGCGGCGGCCCTGATCGCACCGGCGCAGGCCATCGGCTACGACCGGCCGGCCGAGTACGGCATCCACCACGCGAAGGACCTGACCATCCGGATGTCCGACGGGGTCGAGCTCGCCGCCGACGTCTACTACCCCGCCGACCCGGCGAGGGGCGAGCCGAGCTCCGGCCCGTTCCCCGTCGTTCTCTCCCAGACCCCATATGGGAAGCGCTCGTTCGTCACGACGCAGTCGTACGGCGAGTTCGGCGGTGACGGCTACTTCCCCTACCTCGTGCGACGCGGCTACATCAACGCCATCGTCGAGGTCCGCGGCACCGGGTCGTCGGGGGGCGACTTTGGCCTCTTCAGCGCCCGCGACGCGGCCGACGGGGTGGAGCTCGTCGACTGGGCGGCCGGGCTGCCGCGATCCAGCGGCAAGGTCGGCGGCGCCGGCTACTCGTATCCGGGGCTCAACCAGATCCACACCGCCGCCGCCGTCGGCCGGGGCTCGCCGCTGAAGGCGATCGTCCCATCGGCGGCCGGCTTCGACCTCTATCGCGATCTCGCGTTCGGCGGCGGGATCCCGAACGTGCTCTTCGCCTCCGTGTGGGCGGCGCTGCGCGGCTCGATGGTCTTCGCGCCCCCTGACGACCCCGGCGCGGACCCGGTGCGGCAGCTCGTGGAGCGCATCGACCGCGGCGAGGGGCTGGCGGCGCTCGACGCCGACCTCTACACGGAGATCGAGCTCGGCGGCGAGAGCGCCTTCTTCAGCCGGTTCTGGAACGCCCGCTCGCCCTCGCGCAAGCTCAGGCGCGTGGTGTCGAACCGGATCCCCGCGATGCTGATCAGCGGCTGGTTCGACGTCTATCAGCGCGGCGTGCCCCAGAGCTACGCCGCGCTTCAGAACGCCTGGTCCGGTCGCGACCACGTCTTCGCGCCGATGCGCCCCGGACAACCCGCCACGCCGCGGTATCAGCTCGTCCAGGGGCCGTGGGTGCACAACGCAGTCGGCATGGGTGAGTGGATCCAGCGGCTGCACCTGGAGTGGTTCGACCGCTGGCTCCTCGGCAGGCGCACCGCGCTGACCCGCACGCGCCGGCCGCTGCACGCGTTCGAGCTCGGCGACGGCCGCTGGATCGACGCCGGCTCGTACCCGGTGCCGTCCGCCCGCGTGCGGCGCCTGTGGCTGGACGCAGGCCCCGCCGGCACGGCGCCCCTGTCGCTGAACGATGGCGAGCTCGCGCGGCAGCGTCCGGACGCGGGCTCCGACCGGATCCGATGGGCCGACGCGACGAGCCCGTGCAGCCGGCTGACCGATCAGTGGAGCATGGGCTTCCTGGGCGCGGTCTCGGCGGGCGCCGGGATGCCGCTCGACCCGTGCGCCGCGGACGAGCGCTCGAGCCAGGCGGGCGCGCTCGTCTACACCACGCCGCCGCTCGGGCGGGACCGCACCCTCGCCGGTCCGTCCTCGGTCGCGGTCAGCCTGAGCTCGACGAGCCCCGACAGCGAGCTCGTCGCGAGCCTGCAGAGCGTCGCCCCGGATGGCACCGCGCGCCTGCTCACGAGCGGCGCCCTGCTCGGCTCACTGCGGGCCGTCGACCGGAAGGCGAGCTGGCGGGTGGACGGCAGGACGGTTCTGCCGCACCATCCGTACACCGCCGCGAGCCGCCGCGCGCTCACGCCCGGCGCGGTCGAGCGGCAGCGGATCGAGCTCCCGCCGGTGTTCGCGCGCCTGCAGCGCGGCCACCGGCTGCGCCTGACGATCGCCACCTCGGCGCCGCATCTGCACCCGACCGCTGCCCAGCTTCCGGGCCTGGCCGGGGGCGTGTACGAGATCCGGCGCGGCGGCCCCGAGGCCTCGTTCGTGAACCTGCCCCTGGCGAACCCCGCCGCCCTGCGCACCAGCCCACGGCGTTTCGGCGAGTGCAACAGCCAGTGCTGATCAGGTAGACGCCGGAACGGGCCGGAACCCGATCAGGGTGAGGCCCGTCTCGGGCTCGGCGAACGGCTCGAGGTCGACCTCCGCGCCGATCGCGAGGTCCTCGTAGGCCGCGGCGGCGATCCCCGGGAGGACGACCTCGCCGATCCGGGCGAGCGCGAGCACCGCCGGGGCTCGGAAGCGGACCGCGAGCTCCTGGGTGGTGAACGCCTCGAGCACGCCGCGGCGCGGGAGCTCCACCCACTCGGCCGGCCCGCCGCACTCCGGGCAGCGAAGCCGCGGCGGAAAGGACGTCAGCTCGCAGCGCGGGCAGCGCGTCGTCGCCAGACTCCCGCCCTCCAGACGGCGGTAGAACTCGCGAGCCGCCTCGTCCATCGTGCGGTCGAGATGCTTGCCCCGCCTCGGTGCCTCCACCTTCACGCGGCCGCCTCCAGGATCGCGACGCAGGCGCCGTTCATCATCCCGTGCTCCGCCTGGACGAGCCCGACCGACGCGTCCTCGACCTGGCGGTCGCCTGCCCTGCCCATGAGCTGATCGAACAGCTCGCCGACCATCAACAGGGGGGTCGCCTGCGGCGGGTGCCCGACCGAGAGGCGGCCGCCGCTCGGATTCACCGGCAGGGCGCCGTCGATCGCGGTCTCCCCGGCCTCGACCGCCCCGGCCGCCTCGCCCAGCGCGAACAGGCCCATCGCCTCGTAGGTCATCAGCTCGGCGTGGGCGAAGGCGCCGTATATCTCGAGGACGTCGAGGTCGTCGCGGGTGCGACGCGCCCGGGCGAGCGCCTCCGACGTTGCCTCGCCGATCCAGGGGTAGCGGGTGAGGTCGGGGCCGAAGGGGATGAAGTTGGCGGGGTCGTGGCGCTCCCCCCAGCCGGTGAGGGCGGCCCCGGCTAGTCCCCGCCGGCGAGCGAACGCGGCGCTCATCACGACGACCGCGGCGGCGCCGTCCGACCACGGTGCCGCCTCGAGCTTGTGGATCGGGGGGGAGACCATGCGCGAGGCGAGCACGTCGGCGACCGAGATCGGGTCCCGGAGCTCGGCCCGCGGGTTGGCGGCGGCGTTGGCGCGCAGCCGGACGCAGAGGCTCGCGATCCGCTCGGGCTCGATCCCGTGATCGTGCATGTAGCGCTGCGCCGCCAGCGCGTAGCACGGCAGGGCGGCGACGACGCCGTATGGGGCCAGCATGGGCCCGTACATCGAGTTGACCAGGAAGACGTGGTCGAGGTCGGCCGCGTCGGCGTCGGGGCCGATCGCCGCGCGCTCGGCCTGCGCGCCGATGACGACCGCGAGGTCCAGGTGGCCGAGGGCGATGTCCTGGCAAGCCGCCTTGAACGCGAGCAGGGCCGAGGTGCCGCCGTTCTCGACCTCGACGCAGGCGTGCGTTTCGATCCCGAGCCGCTCGGCGACGCGCTGCGGGCGCAGGGGCGCCTGCGCCCGGGTGTAGCCCTCCGGGACGAGGTAGACGCCCTCGACCTCCCGAGCTTCGACGCCGGCGTCCGCGAGCGCCTCGTCGAGCGCGTCGAACCCGAGCTCGGTCGTCGAGCGGTCGGGGTGCCGGCCAACGGTGGTCGCGCCGAAGCCGACGACGACGGCCGGCTCGACCCGCTCGCGCCCGAACGCGCTCATCCGCGAACTCGTAACAGATCGGCGATGAGTTTCGCGGCGGGCCGAGGTCCAATCACCGACAACTCTCACCGCGAGGAGGACCCATGAGCACCAGCACCAAGACCGCAACCGTCAGCCAGGTCGCAAACGTGATCATCCCGGTCGGAGACCAGGACGCGATGCTCGACTTCTACACGGAGAAGCTGGGCCTCGAGAAGCGCGCCGACGTGCCGTTCGGCAACGGAGACCGCTGGATCGAGGTCGCGCCGGCCGGGGCGGCGACGCCCATCGCTCTCTGTCCGCCCGGCCCGAACGGCGACGCCGGGGGCAAGGACACCGGAATCACGCTGCAGACCGACGACATCGACGCCTACCACGCGCAGCTGGTCGCCGATGGTGTCGACGTGGACGCCGAGGTCAGCCGCATGGGCGACCCGGTCCCGCCGCTGTGCTGGTTCCGGGACCCGGAGGGCAACCAGCTGATGGTCGTCGAGGTCGGCTGACAAGCAACGCGCCGGTGCCGTGACCCGGCGCCGGCGCGGGCCGTGATTGTTACGGTCGCCGCTCGATGGGTGGAGCGCGGGATCGGAGATTGAGCCGGCGCGAGCTGCTCGCCCTGGGGGCGGCGGCCGGGGCGGCGGTCGCCGCCGACCGGGCCGGGCCGGCGCTCGGCGCGGACTCGCCGCGGATCGTCCGGCGGCTGAACTTCGCCGACCGCGCCGACGGCCCGGGGTGGGGGCGAGGATGGCGCACGGTCGGGGTCGCGAACCTCCGCACCGCCGCCGGCGAGGGCCGGCTCGAGGCCGGCTCGGACGTGTTCCCCAACGACCCGCGGCCCGTGGCGTTCGCGGTCGATTGCCGACTCCGCGACGCCGAGATCAGCGCGACGATCAGCCGCGTGGGCGGCGCGCCGGGGGTGGTGCTCCGGCGCAACGGCCCGCGTGCCTACTACGCCGCGATCTACGACAGCGAGCGGCGGGCGCTGCGGCTGCTCCTCCGCGCAGGAGGCGGATCTGCGCGAGCTCGCGGCGGTGCCGGTCGCCGCGGCCACGGCTCCGATCACGTTGACGCTCGAGGCGCTGGGCGCCGCTCCGACCGAGCTTCGCACCGAGCTTCGCGACTCCGCCGGCGCCTCGTTCACCGCGCGGGCGAACGACGCCACCCCGGCGCTACAGCGGGCCGGCGATCCGGGCGTGCTCGCCACCGCGCAGACCCTGTTTCCGAGCGAGTCCAATCCGGTCCTGCCGGCGCTCGGCAATCTCCACCTGCTGCCGTGGGCGGTGCAGGAGGGCCAGGCGTTCATGGCGACCCCGGCCGGCGAGGCCGTGGTCGCGGAGATCTCGAGACGTTCGACGGCGGGCTTCGCGGCGATCGCGATCAGCTCGCGCCAGCGTCCCCGGCGGACCCGGCCCGCGGTCGTCGCCGCGACCACCGGCGCGCCGATCGCGGGCGGCGCGCGGCTCCACGTTGCCGCCGACGTCGCCTCGCGGGTCGCGGTCGAGCTCTCCTACTCGCCGGGCTTCGAGCACTCACGAACGGTGGCGCTCGGTCGCACGGGGCCGTTTCACGCCGCGACGCGCGCCGTGCATGGCCTCGAGCCCGGCCGCCGGGTCCACTGGCGCGCTCACCTGCGACGCGGCGGGCGCGCCGTGACGGGACCCGCGCGCAGCTTCCGTGTCCCGCCGCGGCCGGGAGAGGGGCGGCCGGTTCGGATCGCGGTGGCCGCGTGTGGCGCCCAGTTCGGGCCGATCTTCGGCCACCTCGCGGGCTCCCGTCCCGACGTCCTCGTCTGGCAGGGCGACCTCAACTACCCTGACACCCACGGCCCGCTCGCGCAGACGGTAAGCGGCTACGCCGGGATCTGGCGCGACTTCCTGGCCAACCCGCTGCTCGCGGACGTCCTCGGGCGGGCCGCGTTCGCGCCGCAGCGCGACGACCACGACTACGGCTTCCAGGACGCCAACTCGACCAGCATCCCCGACTTTCCCTGGGCGCTGGCTCCGTGGCGGGCGCTGATGAACCGGCGCGCCTTCTACCGCTTCCCCGCCGGGGCGGCGGAGGTCTGGGTGCTGGACCAGCGGCTGTTCAAGAGCGACCCGGAGCTTCCGGACTCGCAGGCGAAGACGCTGCTCGGCCCCCGCCAGCGCCGCTGGCTGCTGCGGACGCTCGCCGCCTCGAAGGCCCGGTTCAAGGTGGTCTGCTCGCCCTGCACGGTGTTCATGCCCGCCAACGCGCGTGACGGCAACTGGGCGAGCGGCTTCCAGGCCGAGCGCGACGCGATCCTCGATCACATCCGGCACCGGGTAACCGGCACGACGCTGTTCCTGACCGGCGACACCCACCTGACCGGCGTCCACGACGGTGAGGACGGATTCGAGGCACGCGCGGCGCCGATCGGCATCCCGAAGCCCAACGACATCACCCTCGTCGATCCGCTCGCCGCCGAGAAGCTGCGCCGGCAGCCCGGCATCGACTACGCGGGCGACGAATGCCACTTCACCCTGCTCGAGGTCACGGGCCGCACGGATCGCGCGAGGCTGGAGCTGAGGCTGGTTCGAGAGGATGGGACGGTGCCGTACTCGCGTGTGTTCGGGGCGGGGGCCGCCTAGCCACGCGACACCCGGCCGGGTTAGATTTCGCGACGGTGGCGGAAGCAAGGAGCTCGGCCTCGAGGTGAAGGAGTACGCATGAGTCAGGTGGCAGTCGATGACGGGACGATCGAGCGGCTTCGCTCCTCCGTCGGCGGTGAGGTGATCGGTCCGGACGACCAGGCCTACGAGCAGGCCCGGCTGGTCTGGAACGGCAGGATCGATTGCCGTCCGGCGCTGATCGTCTCCTGCAGCTCGACCGAGGACGTGGTCACGGCCGTGAACTTCGCCCGCGAGAGCGGGCTGGTGGTCGCGGTCCGCGGCGGAGCCCATTCGACTCCCGGCTACAGCACCTGCGACGGCGGGATCGTCATCGACCTGGGTCCGATGAAGCGTGTCGATGTCGATCCGGAGGCGCGCACGGCGCGCGTTCAGGGCGGCGCGAAGTGGCTGGACCTCGACGCCGCGACGCAGGAGCACGGGCTCGCCGTCACCGGCGGCCGAGTGTCGGACACCGGCGTGGCGGGCCTCGCGCTCGGCAGCGGCAGCGGCTGGCTCGAGCGCGTCTACGGGGTCACCTGCGAGAGCCTGCTCTCCGCCGAGGTCGTGACCGCCGACGGCCGCGTCGTCACGGCGAGCGCGGACGAGAACCCCGACCTGCTCTGGGGGCTGCGGGGCGGCGGCGGCAACTTCGGCGTCGTCACGGAGTTCGAGTTCCGCGTGCATCCGGTCGGACCGGTCCTGACCGCGGGCATGATGCTCTACCCGCGCGCGCAGGCGCGTGAGCTCATCCCGCGTTACCGCGACTTCATGGCGGCGGCCCCGGACCAGGTGTGCGGAGGGCTGGCCCTGATCACGGCGCCGCCCGAGGAGTTCGTCCCCGAGGACCTGCGAGGCCTGCCGGCCGTCGGGATCGTCTACTGCTACGTCGGCCCGCAGGAGGAGGGGGTCGAGGCCCTGCGGCCGCTACGCGAGGCATTCACCCCGGCGATCGACCTGGTGGGACCGATGCCGTATACGGCGCTGCAGCAGATGCTCGACGCCGGCAATCCAACCGGGATTCGCGAGTACTTCAAGATCGACTGGCTGCGGGAGCTCTCCGACCAGGCGATCGAGACCGTGCTCGAACACGCGGAGACGCTGCCCGCGCCGTTCGGCCAGGTGATCCTCGCGCCGATGGGAGGCGCCGTGAGCCGGACGGACGGCGAGGCGATGGCGCTCAGCGTTCCCGACGTGCCTTGGGCCTACTTCTGCCTGACGATGTGGATGGATCCGGCCGAGGACGACGAAAACGTGGCCTGGACGCGGGGGCTCGCCGACGCGATGCGTCCGTTCGGGCTCGGCAGGGCGGCGTTTCCGAACTTCATCGCCGCCGACGAGGGCGCCGCTCGCCTGCGCGAGGGCTACGGCGAGGACAAGTACGCACGCCTCGTCGAACTGAAGCGCAGGTGGGATCCCCGCAACCTCTTCCGGCTGAATCAGAACATCGCGCCCGACTAGCCGACCTGCCCAGGGACATCGTGAACACCTGAAAGCGATCGGGCCCCGGTTGCGCGCAACCGGGGCCCGGCCGAAGTCGTCCGGGCCCGTCCCGAGGCTGGTGGGTGTCAAAGCTCACCGTCCCAAGGAGGACCCGGATGACTACGCACCCTAGGGCGAAGCTCGGACTCGCCGCCCGCCACGAGCTGGTCAAGACGATCGAGCGCGAGGGCTCGATCCGCGCCGGCGCCCGCATCTTCAACGTCTCGCCGACGACGGCGAAGAAGTGGTGGGATCGCTGGCTTGAGGCAACCGCGCAGGAGCGGCGCACGCTCGGCTGCCTTCACGACCGCCCGAGCCGTCCTCACCGCTCGCCCAACGAGCTACCGACGGCCGTCCAGGAGCGCATCTGCGAGGTCCGCCGCCACACCGGCTGGGGGCCGCGGCTGATCGCCGGCGTCGTCGGGCGCCCGCACTCGACCGTCCACGCGACCCTGCGCCGCCACGGGATCTCGCGCCCGCCTCGTCCCAAGCGCGAGGCGGTCGTCCGCTACGAGTGGCCCTGCCCGGGAGACCTCCTGCACATGGACACCAAGCGCTATGCGCGCTTTCGCCGCCCCGGCCACGCGAAGACGGGCAGCCGCTTCACCACCGGCGCCGAGAAGCGCACCGGCCTCGGCTATGAGTTCTGCCACTCGATCGTCGACGACCACAGCCGCCTGGCCTACTCAGAGCTGCATCCCGACGAGCGCTCAGAGACCGTCGTCGCCTTCACCGCCAGGGCGCTCGAGTTCTTCGGTTCGCTGGGGATCCGCCCGCGGCGGCTGATGACCGACAACGCCTGGTGTTACACGCACTCGCGCGAGCTCGCCGAGCTCCTGCGCTCTCGCTCGATCCGCCACCTCACCACCCAGCCGCGGCGCCCGCAGACCAACGGCAAGGTCGAGCGCTTCCAACAGACGATGGCCAGGGAGTGGGCCTATGGGCTCACCTACCGCTCCTCGGCCGACCGCTCGAGGGCCCTGCCACACTGGCTTCGCTACTACAACGAGCAGCGACCCCACTCAGGGATCGGGGACCGGCCACCGATCAGCCGTGTCCACGACGTCTCCGGTCAGGACAGCTAGCCGCGGATCGGCTCAGACGGCCGCGAATCGATCCCCGTTCCGCATACATTTACCGGCGGTGACCGCGACCGAGATCGCACACCGCGGGGCAGAGGACGTGGCCGATTTCCGCTTCCCCCACTGGGTGGCGCTGCGGCGCTGCGCGCTCGGCGTCTACTTCGTCGCGCTCGGGGCGTGGAGCGCCCACTACGGGATCCCCACCCAGCGCGAGCTCGTGATCATCTGGACCTGCGGCGCGCTCGCCTGCGCCTCGCTCGGCAGGAACCCGCGCCAGATCCTCCAGCTGCTCGCCGACTGGCTGCCGATCGTCGCCGTGCTCGGCGCCTACGACCTGACCCGCGGCGCCGCCGACTCGCTCGGGATCGGGGTCCACGAGACGACGATGATCGACTTCGACCGGTTCGTCTTCCTCGGCGAGACGCCGACCGAGTGGCTGCAGGCCAACCTGAACAGGCCCGAAATCGTCAACGGGTGGGATGTCGCGTTCACGCTCGTCTACACCTCCTACTTCATCGTCCCCTTCGCGCTCGCCGGCGTGCTCTGGATCCGCGACCGGCTCGCCTTCCTGGGCTTCACCAGGCGCCTGGTGACCCTCGTGCTCGCAGGGCTCGCGACCTACATCGCCTTCCCGGCGGCGCCCCCGTGGCTGGCCGCTCAGGCCGGGCTGCTCGAGGACGTCCACCGGACGACGGCGGCGGGCTGGGAGGTGATCGGCGGCGGCACCGCAGGGCTGTTCTCGAAGGGCCAGGCCAGCGTCAACCTGGTGGCCGCCGTCCCCTCGCTGCACGCCGCGATCACCGCGCTGGTCGTGATGTTCCTGTGGGGCCGGGTCCGGCCGTGGCTGCGGCCGCTGCTGGCGCTCTATCCGCTCGCGATGGGCCTGACCCTGATCGCGACCGGCGAGCATTACCTCTTCGACGTGCTGCTCGGCTGGCTCTACGCCGGAGGGGTGATGGGGGCATGGGCGCTGTGGGAGCGCCGCCGCGCCGCTCCGCGCCCGGTCGCGGATCCGGCGCCCGCGGGCTGAGTTCCGCGCCGCGCGACCAAGGCGACACGCGCGGCGTATGTTCGACCGCGTCGCGACGACTACTCGAAGAGGAGGAAGGGCATTGAGCACACCGCCGACCGTTTCGCCCGAGGAGTGGAAGCAGGCCCGCGAGGAGCTGCTCGTCAAGGAAAAGGAGCTGACGCGCGCCCGCGACGCGCTCGCCGCCGAGCGCCGGCGGATGCCGAGGATGGCGGTCGAGAAGGACTACCGATTCGACGGGCCGGACGGGCCGGCGAGCCTGCTCGACCTGTTCGATGGACGCCGCCAGCTGATCGTCTACCGCTTCTTCTTCGATCCCGACGTGGACGGGTGGCCGGACCGCGGCTGCCCCGGCTGCTCGATGGTCGCGGACCAGGTCGCCCCTCCCGTACATCTGAACGCGCGCGACACCGCGCTCGCGTTCGTCTCGCGCGCCCCGCAGGACGACATCCGGCGCCTGAAGGCGCGCATGGGCTGGGAGCACATCCCGTGGTACGGGCTGACGGACGACTTCGACGCCGACTTCGACGTCGGCGAGTGGCACGGCACCAACGCGTTCCTCCGCGACGAGGACGACCGGATCTTCCGCACGTACTTCATCGACGCCCGCGGCGACGAGGTGATGGGCGGTACGTGGGCGTACCTCGACATCACCGCGCTCGGACGCCAGGAGGAGTGGGAGGACTCGCCCGAGGGCTACCCGCAGACCCCGCCGTACCGGTGGTGGCGGCGGCATGACGAGTACGACGCGGAGCCGTCCCGGACGGACTAGCCGGCGGCGCCGCGGACGCCCTGTCCGAGCAGGTGGCGCACGACCTGCCGGTGCCCCGGCGCGACCCCGGCCCAAACGGCGCGCGCGGCGGGGTTCTTCAGCTCGAGGAAGGTGGCGATCATCACCGCGTCCGGACGGCGCGTGAGCAGCACCTCGCCGAGCAGCCCGAGACGACTGCCCTTCGCCGGGGTGAGGAGCGCGAAGTCGGGGGCGCTGTGCGCCAGCTCCCAGCCCAATACGAGGTCGGGATCCTCGGTCGAGCCGAGTTGGAGGCCGAGCGACGCCCAGCCCGACCGCAGAACTCGCCGCGTGTGGGCCGGGGCGCCCTCCAGGATCTCGCGGGCCCACTCCTCGGCAGTCCGATCCGAAGCGAGGCTCGTCTCGGCGACGTGCGCATCCTCGTAGTCGATCTGCGGGAGGGTGCTGAGCTCCCTCGCCTCGGCCGGCACATCGACCTGGCGCACCCCCTCCGGGGTTTCCACGTGCATGCTCATGCCGAGACCAGGGCGGAGATCGTGAAGCAGGCCGTAGAGGTGGCGGTGATGATCGCCGGCCCGTAGAACCAGAAGCGAAGCGACACGGCCAGGTAGATCGCGGGCACCGCGATCGTCAGCGCGCGGATCGCGTCGACGTGCTCGATCAACGCGAAGTCGTTGGTCGCGATCAGCAGGAACAGCAGCCCGAACGTGAAGACGCCGAGACCGTGGCTGATGTTGAAGCCCAGCCACGCCCCCCAGATCGACATCCTCGCGCCGTTGCCGCCGAACCGGCGGCCGAACCGCATCCCCGTACCCGCCATCGCCGTCTGGACGGACGGGTCGATCGGAGCGAAGTGGGTGGGACGGACCGTGTCGACCAGCGTGTAGAGGACGTGCAGGCCGCCGGCGAGCATGGCCGGGATCGTGCCCGCGATGAACCAGGCTTGGGCAGCGTCCGCATCCATCCTGGCGAGAGAGTAACATACATACATGCATGTACGTACCACCCAGGCGGAGCGACGTGCTCGCTCACGGACCGCGCTGCTGGAGTCGGCCGCGAGGGGGCTGTCGCGGTACGGCTACGGCCACCTGCGGCTCGAGGAGGTCGCGCGCGAGGCGGGCTACACGCGCGGCGCGCTCTATCACCAGTTCGCGGACAAGGAGGATCTGGGCCTCGCGACGATCGACTGGATCTACCGCGCGTGGATGGAGGAGGTGGGCGAGCCCGCTCGCGGCGATCCCGTCGGCGAGCTGATCGCGATCGCGCGCGGGCACGCCGTCTTCTGCCGGCGCGACGTCGCGCGCGCCGTGATGGCGCTGCGACTCGAGTTCAGCGACCGGGACCATCCGGTCGGGCACAGGCTCGAGCGGATCTCGGAAGGGGGCGTCAAGCGCATCGCCCGCCTCGTCAACGCCGGACGCCGGGTCGGATCGATTCCGCCCGGCCCGCCCGCCAAGGCGGTGGCGCTCGCGTACTGGGGGGCGCTGGAGGGAGCGGTGATCGACCTCGCCGGGCAGGCACCGCACGACGAGCTGCTGGCAGCGCGCGCCGTCGCGGGCGTGCTCGGGCTGGACCCGATGGAGCTCGCCTAGAGCTGCTCGCCCGGAGCCACCGTCGCCGCCCTGTAGGCGCGGCCGCGCGCCGCGACCTCGAACCGCTCCCGCGCGTCCGCGATCGGCCTGTAGTGGGGCTCCAGCGCAAAGCCGCCGTAGTGCATCGGCACCACCGTGCCGGCGCCGAGCAGCTCGCTCGCCAGCGCCGCCTGCTCCGGCTCCATCGCCGCCGGCAGCGGGCTCGGCGGCTGCTGGTGGGGGAAGTCGACGACCGCGCCGTTGATCGGCGCGAAGACGACGTCGAACGGGCCGGCGCGGCGCACCATCTGCCACCAGGCGCCGTGGAAGACGGTGTCACCGAGGTGTAGGACGCGGGCGCCGTTGGCCGCGACCAGCCAGGAGATCTGCGGGTCGCCGAGCCCGTCGACGGCCGGCAGCGCGGTGCACTTGAACGGCCCGACCGTGACCGACTCCCAGGTGCCGACCGCACGCCGGGGCAGGTTCGCCGCGCTGAGCTCATGTTCGGCCTGAGCGAGCGCGAGGTTGCCCTCCTCGGCCGGCGGGGGGTGGTGGACCGCGGCTCCGGGCGCCAGCGCCGCGGCGAGCGCGCCGGCGTCCGCATGGTCTCGGTGCAGATGGCTGACGAGCCCGCCGACCGCGCCGGCGGCGGCGGGTGCGACGGGCGGCAGCTCGACATCGCGCGCCGCCTCGCCGAGCGCTGCGAAGGTCCCCGCCGGGTCGATCAGCGGGTCGATCACGATCGTCTCGCCGTCCTGCTCGAGCTCCACGCCCGCCCAACCCAGCCATCGCGCTTTCATCGGTCCTCCTCAATATTTAGCGAACGATCGTTCGTACGCTATCATGCCAACCGATGCCACGCCGTTCCGCGGCCGCCGTCGCCGACACCCGGTCCGAGGTCCTGGACGTCGCGATGCGTCGCGCCTCCATCGACGGTCTCGATGGGCTGACGATCGGGCGGCTCGCCGACGAGGTCGCGATGAGCAAGAGCGGCCTGCACGGCCTGTTCGGAAGCAAGCAGGAGCTCCAGGCCGCGACGTTCGAGAGGGCCGTCGAGAGCTTCACCGACGAGGTCTGGCTGCCGGTCTCCGATCGTGGGCCGGGCCTCCCGCGCCTGAGGGCCCTGATCGACCGCTGGCTCGCCTATCACCGCCGCCGGGCCCTGCCGGGCGGCTGCTTCGTGACCACCGCGACGATCGAGTTCGACGCCCGTCCCGGCCCGCTGCGCGACGCGGTCGTCGCCGCCCGGCGGCGCATGCACCGCCTGCTCGAGGCGGACATCCGCGTGGCGGTCGATGCCGGCGACCTCCCGGCCGACACCGACCCGGGGGACGTCGCGTTCGCGCTGTACGCGCTCGCCTCGGCGGCAAGCCAGGCGATCCAGCTCGACGAGCCGGGTGCGAGCGCCCGCGCCCGGCGTTGCATGCGCGCGCTGCTCGCGCCGACCTGATCGAATGCCCCGCCGTGGACCTGACGCAGTTCATCCGCAAGCTCGACCTCCCGGCGGGCTTCCAGGCGCCGGCCAGGCTGGCCTACGAGGACATCCAAGCGCTCCCATTGACGCGCGCGGATCTCGACGATGACTTGCGCGGGATCAACGACAGCGTCGCGCTGATCCAAAGGACGCGGGGCGGCGGGTGGCCGACCGGCCCGGTCACGGAGGAGGAGAACTACGTCGACCTCGTCTGGCACGAGCTCGAGTTCAGGGAGGGGACGTCCTTCGCCTACGTGGTGCGCGACGCGGAGGGCGGCTACCTCGGCTGCTGCTACCTCTATCCGATGGGGCTGCGCACCCAGCTCACCGACGAGCTCGTGCGCCACGACGTCGACGTCAGCTGGTGGGTGACCGCCGACGCCCACGACCGCGGCTACTACCCGAAGCTGCACGCCGCGCTGCGACGGTGGCTCGCGGGGGAGTTCCCGTTCGCCGTGCCGTTCTACTCGAACCGCGAGGTCCCGCCGGCCGCCTGATCGGCGGGGCGCCCGCTACTTCTTCAGCTTCAGGTTCTTGGTCGTCGTCGCCGCGCTGCCGGAGGTCGGCGTGAAGGTGATATCCGCCTTGACCTTGACCTTCTTGCCGTCTTTGTACTTCCGCTTCGCGGCGCCGGCGAGCCTCAGCTTCACCTTGACCGTCCCGGCGGCCGTCGCGGTCGCCGTCGACGGCTTCAGGATCTTGCCGGCCCGCTTGGCCTCGATCAGCGGACGCGCGTTGCCGGCCTGGGTGACCTTCACCGTTCCGGCGCCTTCGACGGTGACCGGGAGCTTGAGCCCCTTCGGCTTGCCGACCTCGGGATCGGCGGTCGTGCCTCCGCCTCCGCCTCCGCCTCCGCCGTCGGGCGGGGGCGGCGGTGGGGGTGGCGGGGGTGGGGGCGTCGCCACCGTCAGCGACTCGCAGAGGAAGTCGTGCAGGTCGGTCGAGTCGATGAAGGCCACGTCGACGCCGGCGTCGCAGTTGACGCGGTCGCCGCCGGTGCCGTCGTCGTCGGTTCGCAGCGTGTCGTTGCCGTTCAGGGCGTCGATGTTGTCGAGGCCGGACCCGCCGGTCATGGTGTCGTCCTCGGACGTCCCGGTCATCGCGTCGTCGCCGGAGCCGCCGAGGAAGACCGACCCGTCGTCGGCGAAGGCGCCGAACAGGGTGTCGTTGCCCCCGCGCCCGTCGAGGAGCAGGGCCCCGCTGAGCGTCTCCGCGTCGAGGTTGTTCGCCGCGTCGTTACCGGTCAGCACGACGTCGACGCCGTCCGTGTCGAACGGGCCGATCAGATTCTCGACGCTGCCGTCGGGCCCGACGCTGTCGTTCTCGATCACGGTCCCGGACGTGTTGGTCGCGCCGTCGTTCTTGACCATATCGAGCGAGACGTTGAGGCCGTTCAGCGAGTTGCGCTGGTCGTAGGTCGCGGTGTCGGTGCCGGTGCCGCCGGTGATCGTGTCGCCGAGGAAGCCGCCGTCGAGGATGTCGTCGTCGTTGCCGCCGCTGACGGTGTCGATCCCGTCCTGGGCCGGGTTCTGGAAGGTGTCGTCGCCGAAGACCTCGTCGTCGCCGTCGCCGCCCTTCACCACGTCGGCGCCGTCGTTGCCGATCACGCGGTCGTTGCCGGGCCCGCCGTCGACGTTCGAGTCGTTGCCTTCGTCGCCGCGGACCTGGTTGTCGTCGCCCGCGCCGCCGAGGACGATGTCGTTGCCGGCGCCGCCGCCCAGCGTGTCCTCACCGGCGCCGCCGTTGATGAGGTCGGACGTGACCGGGCCACCCGGAAGCGAGAGCACGCTCATGCTGTCGTCGCCGCCGAGCCCGACCATCGAGGACCTGACCGCGACGTCGTCGGAGATGATCACCGAGTCGTCCGAGAAGTTGTCGGTGTCGAGGTTGCTTCCCTCCACGTCGATGAGGGCGAATCCGCCGTTGGAACCGCCGGCGGGCGTCGTGCAGGTCGAGAAGAAGTCGGAGCCGAACTGCTTCTGGCAGCGGTTGCCGTTGGTGATCGGGTCGTTGGAGCTCACACGCAGGTAGCCGGCGCCGTCGTCGCTCGTCACCTGCACCCCGAGCAGCTGCCCGGCACTCGGCCGCAGCACGAGCGTCGTCCCGCTCACGCTCGCCGACGACGCCGACGCGGATGAGCTGAGGGCGAGCGCCCCGAACAGCGCTGCCGCCGCCGACCATGTCAGGCGGGCGACCCGCCGCGAACCGCGTCCCCTGCTTCCTGCGACCAACGTAGTCCTCCTGTCTGTGCCTTCCCCCTCGCCTGGCAGGCTAGGTTGTGCGGTACCGAGCCGCATCCGTGCTTATCCGCAATTTCGCTGCGGCCTCTCCGCGCGGACCGGCGCGCATCGATAAGGATTGGGGCCGTGGCTGCGGACGCAGAGGACACGGGCGGGGTGCTCGTCAGCCACGCGAACGGCGAGACGGTCACCGCCCGCGAGGACCGCGAGGCGGTGCTGCTGACCGCGCAGGACGAGCTCACCGTGACGTCGTATCGGCTCGGCCCCGATCAGCGCGGCCCGGCGCCGCACGTGCACCATCGTCACACCGATGCGTTCTACGTGCTGGAGGGCGCCCTCAGCTTCATCCTCGGGCCCGCCCGCGAGCGGGTCGAGGTGGCAGCAGGGGGGCTCGTGGCGGCCCCGCCGAACGTGATCCACACGTTCAACAACGAGAGCGGGCAGGAGGTCCGCTTCCTCAACCTCCACACCCCGGACGGGGGTTTCGCCGCCTACATGCGCGCCGCCCGCGACGGCGTCGAGGGGGCCACGTTCGACACCGCCGATCCGCCCGACGACGGCGGGCTGCCGCTCAGCGAGGCGGTCGTCTCCGGGCCGGGCGAGGGTGAGCGCCTGGTCTCCGGCAAGCGGGTCGCGCTGCTGAAGGGCGCCCTGCCCCAGATCTGCTTCGCGGAGTTCGAGCTCGACGGCCCCTACGACGGCCCCGGCGTGCACGAGCACGATGCCGAGGTCGACGCGTTCTACGTCCTGCAGGGCGAGCTGGAGATGACCGTCGAGGACTCGCAGCATGTCGCGGGGGCCGGGACGCTCGCCGCGGTGCCGCGCGGCATCCGCCACACCTTCAACCACCCGGGCGACGGGGTCGTGCGCTTCCTCAACATCCACGCGCCGGACGGCGACTTCGCCGCCTTCCTGCGCCGCGTCTCGGACTGAGCCCGGCTACCCGGCGCTTGCCAGCGCCTGCTCGAGGTCGGCCCAGAGGTCCTCCACGTGCTCGCAGCCAACCGAGAGCCGCAGCAGGTTCGCGGGCACGTGGCGCTGCTCCTCGGGGTAGCGGGCGCGGCGCTCGATCAGGGTCTCGACCCCGCCGAGGCTGGTCGCGTTGGCGATCAGCTGCACGGCCGAGCAGACCGTGTCGGCGGCCCCGGCGCCCCCGCGACCTCGAACGCGACCATCGCGCCGAAGCCGCTCATCTGGCGGGCGGCAAGCTCGTGGCCAGGGTCGTCGGCGAGACCCGGATAGCGCACCCGCTGAGACCGCCGCGTGGCCCTCGAGCCGCCGGGCGAGCTCGCCGGCGTTGGCCTGGCTGCGCTCGACCCGAAGCGCCAGCGTCCGCACCCCGCGCAGGCCGAGGAACGTCTCGAACGGGCCGGGGACGGCTCCGGTCAGCGCGCGGCGCTCGACGAGGGTCCGCGCGGCCCTCCGGGTCGCCGGTGACGACGACGCCGAGCAGGGAGTCGGAATGGCCGGCGATGTACTTGGTCGCCGAATGGACGACGAAGTCGGCTCCGAGCTCGAGCGAGCGCTGCAGCAGTGGCGTGGCCAAGGTTGCGTCGACGGCGAGGGTCGCGCCCGCGCTCGTGGGCCGCGGTGGCGATCGCCTGCAGGTCGGTGATCCCGAGCAGCGGGTTGCTCGGGGTCTCGGCCCAGACGAGACGCGCGCCGTCGGTCGCCGCGATCGCGGCTTCGGTGTCGGTCTGATCGACGAGCGTGACCTCCAGCGCGCCGGTCGCGGCGCGCTCGGCGAGCAGGCCGCGGACGCCCGGATAGCTGACCGCCGGCGCGACCACCCGCGCGCCCGGCTCGAGCCCGTCGAGCAACGACGGCGGTCGCCGCCATCCCGGACGCGAACGCGATCGCGTGGCCACCCTCCAGCGCGCCGACGACGCGCTCGAACTCCTCGATCGTCGGCGAGGCCTCGCGGATGTACTCGTAGATCACCGCCCTGGCGGTAGGTGGTCGAGAGGTGAACGGCGGCGGTCACCGGCTCGCCGGCGGCGCCGCGATGACCGGCCGCGACGCAGAGCGTCTCTGGATGGGGAGCGCCCGCGCGCCCTGGCGCGAAATTCGCCACGCCGCCAGGGTAGTACCGCGGCCGCGTTCCCTGAACGCGACACGACCCGGGTCCGATCGCCTCAGCGGACCCGGGTCGCATCCCGCACCTCTCGTTGCCTGTCCCTTGCTCGAGCTGCTCTCGATGGTAAGGGCGAAATCGAGTTCGGCAAATGGATATTCGTCCAACCTTGCGCATGGGGCTAAAGATCTGTCCCCGGCCGGCTACGTGAATGGCTTTGAATGCCGATGCGCGCGGCTAGAATCGTTCTATGCGGGTGCGTGGCTGGCGAGGTGCATGGATGCTTGGGCTGGTCGCCCTCGTGGTCCTCGGGTTCGCCGCAACGGCCCATTCACAGGGACCGGTCTACGGCGTGGTGCCCCAGAACGGCGCTGTCCCGTCGCGCGCCGAGGTCGAGGAGATGGCGGCCGGCGGGGTCACCGACATGCGCCTGATCCTGCACTGGCCGACCGTCGAGGGCAGCCGGGGGGATTACAACTGGGGCTCGATCGACGCGATGGTCCGCGAGACCACGAAGTACGGCGTGAGGCCCTTCTTCTTCCTCTACGGGGCCCCGAACTGGGTGGCGAAGATGGACGGCCATCGCAAGTGCGACACGCGCGACTGCTCCAAGTACGCGCCCACCTCGGGCAAGACCCGGCGGGCGTTCGCGGACTTCGCGGCCGAGGCCGTGAAGCGCTACGGGCCCGACGGTGACTTCTGGGAGAAGCCGGGCGGCAGCAGCGCCAAGGCAGCGCCGAGGACGCTGTCGAGCGATTCACTGTTCGGCGGCGTGATCCCCTGCGAGCCGATCCCGCTGCCCGGCTGCGACGACGGCAATCCGCCGCCCCCGCCGAACCCGCCCCCGCCCCCGCCCCAGCCGCCGCCGGAGCCGCCGCCTCCGCCGCCGAGCCCGCCGCCGCCGCCCGACGAGGCGCCCTGCGGCTGCACCGAGGCGCGTCCGATCCACGCCTGGCAACTCTGGAACGAGCAGAACTCCCCGAAGTACTTCGCGCCCAAGCGGGATACCGTGGCGTACGCGAAGCTGGTCAAGAAGGCCGGCACGGCGATCCACAACGCCGATCCGACCGCCGACGTCGTGCTCGGCGGCACCTGGGGCCCCGAGGCGGCCGCGAAGGTGGTGCTTCCGAACGAGCCCTACCTGGAGGAGCTCTACTCGGTCAAGGGGATCAAGAAGGCCTTCGACTCGATCGCGCTGCACCCGTACGCCGCGAACACCGGCACCTCGCTCGAGCAGCTGAAGGTGGCGCGCAAGGTCGTCAAGAAGGAGGGGGACCCGAACGTCGGCGTCTGGGTGACCGAGATCGGGTGGGCGGCCGACGGTCCGACCACGAACCCCTACGTGAAGGGGATGGACGGCCAGGCAAAGCTGCTGCGCAAGACCCTGTCGAAGTACGAGCACGGGTTCAACCTCAAGGGCGTGTTCTGGTACTCGTGGCGCGACCTGCCCGGTGGCGATCTGATCTGTGAGTGGTGCGGTTACGCCGGCCTGCGGAACCTCGACGGGTCCGCGAAGCCGGCCTGGCACGAGTTCTCGAAGCTCGCGAAGAACTGAGCTCGTCGCGTTCGCGGGGCGCTACCCGCTAACGCCTCGCTAACAGTTTGCTAATATGCCGCCCGCCTGCTGAGTCCCCGCCGCGCAGAGGCGGGGAACGGGGGACCCACTAGTTGGGGCGAATCGCGGTCAGCGTGACCGCGTAGCGCTAGCTCTAGCGCGAGCCCGTCAGCTAACCCCGGAAGCAACAGAGCGGAACGTGAAGCGAACCCAATGTCGTTGCTGACGAGTGTCAACACCCGCCTCTACGCGATCGTGATCGCGGCGCTCGCCGTGCTCTCGATCGGCACGATCTCGGTCGCCGGGGCCGGCGCCGCGGGCTCGGGCGGGATCGGGACGATGTCGAGCGGGGGCACCGACGGCTCCTCCGGCGCCGGCCACGGCGCGAACGGGCGCGTCAACGATCGCTACACGAAGATCTGGGACTCCCAGATCTCGCGTCAAGAGAAGCGCTGGGCCCACCGGACGGCGGAGTGCGAGTCCGGCGGCGATCCGAACGCGATCGGCGGCGGCGGAAGCTATCGGGGCGCCTTCCAGTTCATGCGGTCGACCTGGAAGGCGGCGCCGAAGAGCCCGGGTGGCGACCCGATCGCCTATCCCTACCGCACGCAGGCCGTCGTCGCCGTGCTGCTGAAGCGCGAGGACGGCGCCGGTCACTGGCCCGTCTGCGGCCGCTGACCAGAGCTCCGTTTTCAGGCCGCTGAGGCGCAGCCGCTTCCCCGGCGGCTATTTTTTGCCGGCGCATGGGGAGGATGCCGACGACGCCGCCGACGATCGCCCTCGCGGTGGCGGCGGTCCTGACGGGCGCGCCGCCGGCAGCGGCGGCACCGCCGGCGCCGGCCGAGATCCGCGATGGACCGGCGCGCTTTCAGGTCCTGTCACCGACCCTCATCCGGCTCGAGTACGCCGACGACGGCGGCTTCGAGGACCGGCCGACGCTGACCGTGCCGATCCGCAGCGCCGAGCCGGCCGAGGTCCGTACCCGGGTCCGCAAGGGAATCCGCGAGATCCGCACCTCGAGCATGGTCCTGCGCTACCGGATCGGGTCGGGCCCGTTCACCGCCCGGAACCTTCGCCTGAAGATCTCGACGCCCACCACGACGCGCCGGGTGCGACCCGCCTTCCGGAGCGCCGCGCCGATTACGTCGAGCACGCCGGCGCCCCTGACCCCGCCGCCGAACCCGGACCCCGACCCGGCGCCGGTGACCGCCGGCAACCTCGGTGGCTGGTATCGCGGTCTCGACAGCCAGAGCGGGCCGGTGGCGCTGCACGACGGCGTCCTGTCGACCGAGGGGTGGTACCTGCTCGACGACACCGGCTCGCCGCTGCTGATCGACCGCGGACGCTGGTACGCCGAGCGCCCCGACCGCAAGGGCGCCTACCAGGACGGCTACCTGTTCGCCTACGGCGACGACTACGTCGCCGCCCTCGAGGACCTGCGGAACCTGACCGGGCCGGCACCGCTGCTCCCGCGCAACGCGTTCGGGAACTGGTACTCGCGCTACCAGGGCTACAGCGAGGACGACTACCACGGGCTGGTCGCACGCTTCCGCGCCAAGCGGGTCCCGCTCGACGTGCTCGTGATCGACACCGACTACAAGTGGCCGCGCAACTGGAACGGGTGGCACTGGACGCCGAACTACTTCCCGGACCCGAACCGGTTCCTGAGTTGGACCGCCCAGCAGGGCCTCGACGTGACGCTGAACGTGCACCCGTCGATCAGCACCGACGATCCCAGCTTCCCCGCCGCAACCTTGACCGCCGGGGGCCTGCCCGACGGCGGCGATCGCTGCCGCGCGTTCATGCACGACGAGGCCGCGAGCTGCGCGGTCTGGGACTGGGCGAAGCGCGACCACGTCATCTCCTACTTCTCCCTCCACGAGCCGTTCGAGCTCGGCGGGGTCGACAACTGGTGGGTCGACTACTGCTGCGACGAGAGCCGGGCCAACGCCGCCGGGCTGGCCGCCGACACCTGGATCAACTACCTGTACGCCCAGCGCCAGCGCGATCGCGGCGTCCGCTGGCTGCCGCTGTCGCGGATCGGCTCGTCCCTGTTCGACTACGGCGCGGCGACGGCCGGCGTCTGGGCCGAGCACCGCAGCGCGATCCACTTCACCGGCGACACGACCAGCACCTGGGAGATGCTCGACTTCCAGACCCGGTTCACCGCCGCCGAGGGGGCAGGGATCGGGCTTCCGTACGTCTCCCACGACATCGGCGGCTTCCACGGCGACCAGCTCCCGGACGCGATGTACGTGCGCTGGATCCAGTCCGGCCTGGTCCAGCCGATCCTGCGTTTGCACTCCGATCACGCCCCTGACCCACGAGAGTCTGTATCTCGCGGACGATCACCGGAAGTTGCTTGAGTTGCGTCTCGTATCGCGAGTTGCCGACGACGGCGGTCTCCGTCTCGATCACGGGTGGTTGACCCTGGACGGTCACGCTTTCGGTCATGCTTCCGATCTCGAGCTGAACATCGACGGTAGCAGCCGCATTCACGTCCACCCGGACTTCGCTCCGCGTAGCCGCCTTGAAGCCCTCCTTGCGTATCTGAACGCGATACGCTCCGACAGGAATCGGCGACACGGCATACGTTCCGGAAGCGTTCGTCATGACACGCCGTGTCTCGCCCGTCTCAAGATTGACGACCTCGACCGCGGCATCGGGAACCGCAGCCCCGGTGTTGTCAGTAACTGTTCCCGCGATGCGCCCGATACTCTGAGCACCAGCGATCGCAGCCAGGGTTGCAGAGAGCACAAGCAGGGTCAGAATTTTACGTGACATTGCAAACCTCCCAGAAACTCGTGATGGCGGAGCCTTTGGAGTGCGGTAGCTTGGTACCGCTTTGGTAGTCTCTTGCCTATCGGACTACCAAAGCGGTACCAAGCTACCGCACTCCAAAGGCTCCGCCCGGCCGATCATGTACACAGGTCACAAAACAAGTCTTTCCCGGATGTTGAAAAGGTTTTGACAAAGTTCTGACACGGCATTTCTTAGGGTCTTCACCTCCGAGTCACGCCTCAAAAGAACTTCAAGCTCGATTCCGACGTCTGCGCCTCCAACAGGAATCCTGAATTGAGAATTCGAATGCCTCCGGAGGTTATGATATTTGGTGAGGTTGCCGTTTTATCAGGAGTTCTAATTCAAGTTAGAGTTGCTAATCAAAACCGCTTCCGCCGAAGGATTACCGCGTGAGATCACGATTTGTTTGAAGTCGGGCGAAATGGCAAAAGTCCGGACCATTCCACCATCAAACTTCGTCAATTGACGCGGTTCAGAGCCGTCAATCGGTTGCAGCCAAACATTCGAGCGATTCATTTCACGGAGAACGATTAACGATCTTGAGTCCTCGGTCCACCCCTCAACAACTCGAATTCCGTCGAACACTCTTATTATCTCGCCATTCGACAAAGACATCACGCCGTGCTTCCAGGGCTGTGTCGATCTATCGTCGTAAAATCCTGACCGCCATCAAATTGCCGCTTTGAGACAAAGGGCCGGCGAACGCTGATGCGCTCCATTGTTTAACGATTACAGGCTCGCCGCCCGCGATTGAGATCTTCTGCAATCATCGGTTTTTCACGGTCTACCAACGTAAAATAGACCCACTGGCCGTCTGGCGAAAGGAACGGATTATGCGCGGCTTGCGAGTGGGTGAGTCGTGTGGGGTTACCACCGTCAATTTCCATCCGCCAGATCTGTGGGGTACCGGACCGCGAGGAGACGAAGACGATGAATCGGCCGTCGGGGGTGACGCGGGGTGCTCCATTCAATTCTCCGGCATTTTTCGTTAATTGCTGCTGCTCGCTTCCGTCCGAATTTGCGCTCCAAAAGTCTATATTTCCATCACGCGGACTCGTATATACAATTTTCGCTTCAGGTGTAAAGGCTACGCCGTGGGCGCCGTCCGAGGCGGTGTTGCCTGATGTAATCTGCTTGGGATGACGCATATTCCCGAACGGAGCGGACCATAGATTCCAGTTTCCCCTTGCCAGTGTCACGACGAGAAAACGGGAATTGGCCGAGAGACTCAAACCGTCGTAATCATTAAGGTCATTTGTGATTCGGCTTGTCTTGCCGTCCGGATATGAAACGCGCCAGATCTGCCAGGGCGAGGTCTGAGTCTCTCGAGCACGAACAACAAGGCCGCTTTGATCCGACAGCCACGCGACGTCGTCTACGTAATTCCAATTCCGCGCGGGAATTACTCGCTCTGCTCCATCTGCGACCGAATCTCTGTCAATTCAAAGCGATATCTCCCATCCACGAAACTGCCTCCACAAACAGCTATCCGCGTGCCGTCCGGTGACCAGGACAAATCTGATCCCCAACTTTCAAACCACGCGCCGTTGCTGCGCGACTTCAATTCTTGTTCCCCGCCGCTGCCGTCCGCACTAGCAATAATCAATTTTGACTCTTGCGGCCGGCCGCGAATAAAGGCGATTCGTCGTTGATCGGGAGAAAATGTAACTGGGCTTATGGCATCGAATGCGATTTGCTGAGGCTCACCGCCCACCGCTGGCACACGGAAAATTGTCCTGTTCGGGGCGTTTTTTTGCGGTGTGTTGTAATAGATATGCGCGCCGTCGGGCCCAAAGCTAAGGTCAAAGTAGGCATAGTCCTTCGGCGGCGCGATCCGCGAAGCCCCACCGCTCGTAATATCTTTTATCCACAAACTATGCCTTCCATTTTCCTCCAGATCATACGCAACGTACTTGCCGTCCGGTGCAATTGCCGCCGATAGAATGTTCAGGTCGGGTGTCAGTCGCGTTATTTTGATGACAGAAAATGAGCCGGCAGAGTTTGCGTTGTTCGGTCGACTGGTTTTCAACGCGAATTGAAAAAGACGCGCCGCGCTGAAGATCAACAATGATCCGCTAATTAAGACGATCGCTCCGATGAGGAATTTTAGCGATAAGCTTTTCAATCGTGCGATGTGCATCAAATTGCGGGCGATCGACTTGCCGTTCGTCTGTTGGTTGATTTCTAAGGCAGCGTTTCCTTCTGAACTCCCTTCGATGTTTTCTTCTTCAGTTACAACAAGGGTCGTGGTATGCGTAGCAAAAAGCAGTTCGACATCGCTTAATTGCCTGACATTTCCCTTGAAACGATAGCCGCGCCGCCAGAAAGTCTCAATCATAGGCTGTCCACCGGCGCAGTTGCCGAGCGTTTTGCGAAGCAGATAAATGTTCTGCGACAGATTTGCTTCACCGACAAAAGAATCCGGCCACAGACGATTCATCAATTCGTCTTTACCAATAACCTCGCCGCGCCGCTCGATCAGCGCAACTAGCGTTTCGACGACCTTAGGTTTGATCGAAACGGTCGTTCCGTTTTTGTAAAGCATCAGGTGCGCCGCATCGAGCCGAAAATCTTCAAATTCGTAAATACAGGCGCTATTCGGGTTAGGAGTGGTGAGATTCTGTTGAGAATTTATTGAGGGTCCGCCTGAAGACATCTTTACTGCTCTGTCTTATTGGTCTGTCTTCAGCTTGGGAGAAGCAATTCTCTCAGCTTATGGCTGGTCACATTATACGCCTAGGGGAAGTTTACAGTCCTTTTTTAGACGAAAAGATGGAACGAAAAAAGCGAACGATAACCATTAGCGAAACCACCTCCCTTCTTTCAATAAGATTCAAGGCGAAAGAAATGCGGCTCTATTGGTGTGCACAATGCGCGGCTGAGGTCACATGGATTGAACTTCCGATGGTAATCGAATTGCTCGACTTTTCCCGGTTCGCGGAAGAGTGCTTAGTTCATTTGAGCGACGGCCGCGTTTGTTCACGTTCGTTAACCACGTATCTAAATAATCTGAACAGGAGAAACGACCAGGAGACACCTTAAGAATTGACTCGTTGCTTATTTAAAGGCGGTCGCAATCTCGCTTGATCACAAATCTATCTCTCGAGAGGTAAGGTTATGTTGCGAGCAAAGCTTTCCTACAAATCTCTTTTCGGTTTCTTATTGATAATCCTCCTGGCGTTTCTTCTGATGACGACTCCAAGCGGTCAGCTAAGAAACAAAGTAGCAGACATTCCAACGACGATTACCGGTGTCCAGACTGACCTACCCGGCCTGAATGCGGCGGTGGAGAAATCGCGCTATCGGATCAGGCCTCAGCAGCGCCGCGCTGACGTGGATACCTATTACGCCCAGAATCCGGCGCAAGAGCTGGGGGCAACCTTCGGCGACAGAGGTCTCAGTCTGAGGTCAAGCACTACTTTAGCCCCGACGTGGCAGTGGGGAATGGAGTTGCAAGGTTATGGCTATGGGAAGCTGGTGGCAAGAGTCGAGCCAGCCGAGCTAGTCGTGATCGATAATCGAATCGAGTACCGACGCGGGGCATTGACCGAATGGTATGTGAATGAAGCGCGAGGGCTAGAGCAAGGCTTCACGTTGGTTAAGGCGCCCTTGGGGCGTGAAGGGAGCGATCCGCTGGTTCTGGACCTGAAGGTGAGTGGAGAATTGCGTGCAAAGGCGAGCAACGAGAGTCAGGAGGTGTGGTTTGTAGGGCCTGGTGGCGAGCGGGTTTTGGGTTACAGCAAGCTTGCGGCCTTTGACGCAGAAGGGAGGCGCTTGGCAGCGCGGATGAAGGTGATAGCGGAGACAGTACGGCTGGAGGTGGATGAGCAGGACGCAGTCTATCCAGTGATGATCGATCCGTTGATCTTCACTGAGACGCATCTGTTTGCGAGCGACGCTACCGAAGCTGACTTGTTTGGCTCATCGGTTGCGATTAGCGGTGACACGATCGTTGTCGGCGCTATTGGTGACGACACCGCGGCCGGCGCGAATGCCGGCTCGGCCTATGTTTACGTGCGCAGCGGTGCGACGTGGATCGAGCAGGCCCACCTCTTCGCCAGCGATGGTACTGCAGCTGACCAGTTTGGTTGGTCGGTGGCGATCAGCGGTGAAACCATCGTCGTCGGCGCTCTATACCACGACACCACTGCCGGCGGGTATGCAGGCTCAGCCTACGTATACGTGCGCAACGGCACAACCTGGAGCGAGCAGGCGCAACTGTTCGCCAGTGACGGCGCGGCCATCGGCCTTTTCGGCAGCTCGGTGGCGATAAGCGGCGAGACCATCGTAGTCGGTGCTGTGCGCGGCGCCGTGGTCACTGCCGGTTCGGCCTATGTCTATGTCCGCAGCGGCACGACATGGAGCGAGCAGGCGCACGTGTTCGCCAGCGACGCGAGGCCCATTCGAAGTTGCGATCAGCGGCGAGACCATCGTTGTCCGAGACGGGGCGGATGCGGTTCGGCCTATGTTTATGTGCGCAGTGGCACGACGTGGAGCGCAGCAGGCGGAATTATTCGCCAGCGACGGGATAACGGTGATGACTTCGGCCAATCGGTGGCGATCAGCGGCGACACCGTCGTCGTCGGCGCTCCACACGACGACACCCCGGCCGGCCGAAGTGCCGGCTCGGCCTACGTCTATCTGCGCAGCGGGACAAACTGGAGCGAGCAGGCACACCTGTTCGCCAGCGACGCCGCTAACATGACCAGTTTGGATGGTCGGTGGCGATCAGCGGCGATACCACCATCGTCGGCGCTCCATTCGACGACACGGTGCCGTCGAAGTAGGCTCGGCTTACGTCTATCCTGCGCAGCGGAACAAGCTGGAGCTTGCAGGCGCACCTTTTCGCCAGCAATGGCGCTGCCGATGACAGTTTGGAGGCTCGGTGGCGATCAGCGGCGATACGGTCGTCATCGGCGCTACTAGCGGCGACACCCCTGCTGGCGTGGGTGCAGGCTCGGCCTACGTCTATGCTACGAGCACTGTTGACTACGAAGTCTACATGGTGGCTAGCACGATCCCGATCAATGGAGGTTCCCTGATCTACATCATCACCATCAATAATCGCGGGCCTGGAACCGCCCAAGACTTCCTCGTTACCAATAACCTCCCGGCCTCGACCACCTTCATCTCCTGTGATGCCGATCAA
The DNA here is from genome assembly GCA_963811505.1 of uncultured Solirubrobacterales bacterium. Taxonomy (GTDB): domain Bacteria; phylum Actinomycetota; class Thermoleophilia; order Solirubrobacterales; family 70-9; genus WHSW01. The sequence continues at coordinate 339,306 of CAWERC010000006.1, forward strand.
GGCGGAGTCTGTCGAGGCGGAAGGGGCAATAACCAAAGGATCACCTTTTCGTCTCTGGCTCCGGACGAGACGGCCACGATCACTCTGATAACACAGGTAGATTGCAATCTGAGCAACGGCACGCTCATCAGCAACACAGCCAGTGTCGTCTCTGACATCCTCGACCCCAACCCACGCAACAACTCGGCAACGGTCGAGACGATCGTCTCCAATCCGCCGCCGACTATCATCTGTCCGGCCGATATCGACACCTTCAGTCACCCAGGTCAGAACTTCGCCACCCTCAACCCGGGCACCCCGGCAACTTCCGATGCCGGAGGCTGTCCGGTAACCGTTAGGGGCGTGCGCAGCGACAACCAGCCGCTCAGTGCTCCCTATCCGGTTGGTCTAACGACGATCACCTGGCAGGCAACAGATTCAGGTAACCAGACTGTAGCCTGTCGCCAGTCAATCAACGTCCGACCTATCTCGCGCCGTGGGAGTTGACCGATAAGCTGCCGCGCCTCGGGTATCAGGTCCAGAAAGGTCAAAGGGAGGTGAAACAGTGATGAAGATGACGGGTTTATTTCTTTTCATTCTTCTGGCTGTAATGCTCCACGTTGGTTGCAAGCCAAAAAAACTTGAGACGGTTAAATTAACGCCCATTGAGTTTATTACAAAACAGGATGGTGCCGATGACGATGCCGGCCCGCCATGTTGTCAGGGTCTTCAGGGGTGGGGTTTGTCTTGTGCGACCAAAGCCCTCAATCCTGATCCAGTGTCTATTTGGGCCGGTTATCACAATTATTATGAAAAAGGAACGCAACCGTGTGCGTGTTGGCATTGGCACGACTGTGTTTGGCGCGGATATGTGAGGTTTGACCTGAGTAACCTACCAGGTACCGACGTTGTACAGGCTCGTTTGTTATGGACATCAACAGCCAAGGTGAATTACCCGGGCATCGCAACAAATGAAACTTGGTGTCCGACCCGACTGTACGTAGCTGAGGAACCGTGGGGTCCTTATAAAATCAAAGGAGAGCAGATTGGGTCATATATCACTTCCCCTACAAGCGTGCAAGTAGGTGCCATCGTACGTGATTGGGTGAAAGGAAACCGCCAGAATTACGGTTTCTTTTTCGTTGGTCAAACTGAAGAGATGCTCCAAAAAAGCAATCAGGAATGCTGGACCCAGATATACGGCTTGGCACTCGAGGTGACCGCCTCGAAGTGAAGACCTGGTCAAGGTGATTTCTAGGGGCGGAGCCTTTGGAGTGCGGTAGCTTGATACCGCTTTGGTAGTCCGCTGCTGCTCAAAGCGCAACGTTAGGCAAGAGACTACCAAAGCGGTATCAAGCTACCGCACTCCAAAGGCTCCGCCCAGCCGATCATGGCACATGGGGCGAGACAAGTCTTTCCCGGATGCTTCAGTGAACTTCGAGCCGGAAATGATGTGATCCCCGAAGGGGAGTTCCTGATGGGCTCCTCGACGGGCGCGGAGAACGAACGCCCGACACACCGCGTCTGGGTGGATCGCTTCGCCCTCGGGCGCTCGGCGGTGACCAACCGGCTTTATCGCATTTTCCTGGAAGAGAGGGGACGGCAAAGCCCGCCGGGTTTTCGCGACGCACTATTCAATCCTCGCGATCAATGGGCCGATCAGCCCGTTACGAGCGTCAGTTGGTTCGACGCCACTGCCTATTGCGCGTGGCTGCGCGAACGCACCGGCAAATCGTTTCGTCTACCGACCGAGGCCGAATGGGAGCGCGCGGCGCGCGGTGGATTAGAAGCGAAGCTTTATACCTGGGGCGATGAGCCTCCGCAAACGCAGCCCCGCTACGCCGAAATGTGGCGCATGGGGCCGGAGCCTGGTGGCGCGGCGTCCTCCGAACGGCTTCGGGCTGTGCGACATTTCTGAAAACGTCCACGAATGGTGCGCAGATTGGTACGACGCGGGCTACTACAGCGTCTCGCCGCTGCGTAATCCGCAAGGTCCGCCCAAGGCGTGCGGCGCGTTTCACGCGGCGGGTCGTGGCGGCATCAGATCAAGATTGCCCGCGTGGCCGCGCGCAGCAGCATCCCGCCGGAGTATCAATACAGCGATTACGGGTTTCGCTGCGCGCTGACTTTATGAGCGGGAGCAGGCTGTTTCAAGCGGAATCTTCGCAGCCAGGATTCCGCCTGAAGGTGGTACAACGTACAATCCATCTCGATGAGCATCCGCCTTACGGTTCGCCAGACCGAGATCGTCGAGACACCTTCCGAATCCAAGATATTCCTTGAAGGCATTGCTGGTGCAGGGAAGACCACCATCGGAGTTCATCGCCTTCGCCGCCTGATCGAGTCGGGGGTTCCCGCTCATTCAATACTCGTGCTTGTCCCGCAGAAAGGGCTGGCTCTTCCGTATTATCGTGAGGTCCGCAACCCGCGACGCCGGGCAGGCGTCGATGTGACTATCGTTACACTCGGAAGTCTCGCACGTCATGTAGTTTCGCTCTTCTGGCCCCTGGCAGTCGATCGACTGAGCACCTCCGATCCCTTTCGACGTCCCGTCTTCCTCTCGCTTGAAATGGTGCAGTACATAATGTCGAAGGTGATCGGGGCTGAGATTGAACGGAATGACTACTTCGCCAGCCTGCGAATAAAACCGGGAAGGCTCTACAGCCAGATCGTCGACAATCTCAATAAGGCAGCTCTCGTAGGTTTCCCTGCCACGGAAATCGAATCTCGATTGCGCGCTGCAACGCCTGAAGATCAGGAACAGAAGCACATCTTTGCTGACGCGCAGACGTGTGCGAACCTCTTCCGCGAGCATTGCGTTGAAAACAACCTGCTCGACTTCTCGATGCAGATTGAGCTCTTCAAGCACCTCTGGAAAATGGAGGCGCCGCGTTCCTACCTCACCGGCCGCTACACGAACATCATCGCCGACAACATCGAAGAGGACACTCCGGCAACGCACGATCTGCTGAACGAATGGCTGCCTTCGTGCCACTCGAGGCATGCTCATCCTCGATTCCGATGCCGGCTACAGACGGTTTCTCGGCGCAGATGAGACCAATGCACTGCTCTTAGGAGCTCGTGCGAACAGCATTTCCGGCTCGACGAAACCCGCGTCATGAACCCGAATGTGCAGGCCCTCCATTCGGAGCTCTCGCTTGCAATCTCTGACGAGCCGCCTCCGGTAACTGGTCGAAGAAGAACCGGAGAAGCGCGCGGCGCCATCTCGTATCCACGACCGGACGAGAGTAGATTTCATACTCAGATGCTCGACTGGATCGCAGGTGAGGTTGCCGAGCTTGTGCAGGACCAAAAAGTTGCGAACAGCGAGATCGTCATCCTCGCACCGATCCTCACTGACAGTCTGCGATTCGCACTTGCCGAGCGTCTCGGATCACGCGGCGTAAAGGTCTACACCATGCGTCCATCGCGCCCGCTCCACGAAGAGCCTCCAGCGAAAGCGATGATGACCATTGCGAAGCTCGCACATCCTCAATGGAGCGTCCCGGCCACACCATTCGACATTATCCAGATGTTGATGATTGCGATTGACGAGATCGACCTCGGACGCGCGACCCTGATCGCCAACAGACTCGCGGCGAAAGGGTATCTTTCCTCGTTTGCAGATTGCCGGGACAGCGATCTGCGCACGCGAGCAACTGAAGTGCTTGGAGCGCGCTATGACGAGGTGCGGAGATGGATCGAAGTCTACACTGCGACGGAGCCCGAACCAATCGACATCTTCTTTCGCAGGCTCTTTGGCGAGCTGCTTTCACAAAAGGGATTCGGGTTTCATTCCGGACTGGATGCGGGGCGTGTCGTAGCAAACTTGATCGACTCCGCGCGCGCATTTCGCCAGACGCTGGCTCGCATCGATGTTGATGCCGACGCCGGCGCAGAGTACGCCCGCATCGTGACTGCCGGGCTCATGACTGAGCAGTCACCGCCTCCTGATTGGAGAAAGAGCCCGGACGCCGTTCTGATTGCACCTGCATACACCTTCCTCCTCAGCAATCGCGCGGTCGACTATCAGTTCTGGCTGAGCGTCGATTCGCAAGCCTGGGGTAGACGAATCTTTCAACCGCTGACACAGCCCTACGTGCTCAGCCGGCAATGGACGCCTGGGCAGGTGTGGACCGACATGCACCGAGCGGTCGACATCGCAAGAGATGCTCTTTCGCGTCGTCACCGGCCTCATCAAACGCTGCCGTCGCAAGGTCTATCTTGGATATAGCCAGTACGACGAGCGAGGATTCGAGCGCGTGGGCCCGCTGCGCGAAAGCTTCGATTTTTTGATTGGCCAACTTGAGGATGATCCGGCAGGGGAGGAAGCGCGCGCGTGACAAAGCCCCTTTCAACGCCTCGACCTAATCAGGCGAAGATCATCGAATACACGGCAGGCAGGATGGGAGTGTCTGCAGTGCCGGGAAGCGGCAAGACGTGGACGCTGTCGCGTCTGGCGGCAAAGCTCGTTGGCGAAGGCGGCCTCAAGCGGCGCCAACAGGTGCTTGTTGTTACGCTGGTGAATTCAGCGCGCGGCAAATTCGAACAGCAGGTAAGAGAGTTCCTGGGTGAGCGGAGTCTGGGAACAAAATACCGTGTGCGAACGCTTCACGGGCTGGCGAATCGACATCGTGAGCGAAAGACCGGCGCTCGTCGGGCTGTCTGATGACTTTCAGATCATAGCGAAGAGCGGGAACGTGAGATTGTCGAGGAAGCATTGACGGCGTGGTTTGATGAGACTCGTGGGACAGGTCTATACGACTATCTGACAGAGAAGAGAAGTCGAGCACGAAAAGCCGTGACGATCTGAAAAGAAAGATGGTTGATGTCGCTCAAAACTTCATTTCGATGGCGAAGGACCGGCAAAAGAGCTCCCGAAGAGCTTCGCAAGCGAATGAACCTGCTTGGCGGGCACACCCCCTCGCTGAGATGTGTTTGAGCATCTACGAAGCTTACGAGCGTGGCCTCCGTTATCGCGGAGCGGTCGATTTTCATGATCCTCATCCGGCTTGCGGTGAGACGCACGCGCTGATCGCGCGTTTCTGGACAGGCTGCGTTATCGCTGGCCAATCATCCTCGAAGACGAAGCTCAGGACAGCAGCCGCCTCCAGGAACAGATCCTGCGACTTCTTTCAGGTGACGGCGGAAACTGGGTTCGTGTAGGTGACCCCAACCAGGCGATCTACGAAACCTTCACCAGAGCCAGCCGAGATTTCTGATCGATTTTCTAAGTGAGCAAGGCGTTGCCCGGCGCGAGCTTCCTGACAGCGGGCGGAGTGCGCCGAGGATCATCAACCTGGGGAAAACTATCTTATTGAATGGACAATCAAACACCCGAACATCCACATCCGTTCCAGGCGCGCGCTCACCCAGCCATACATTCTGCCACTCAAGGAGGGCAATCAACGCAATCCCGATGACACGCCCTTCTCGATCGAATTGCGGTGCGATGCAGTGAGCGCCGATGATGAGCGCAAGTTCGTGGGCGCATCGGTCAAGTCGTGGCTAGAGCGCAATCGCGACAGTACAGTAGCGATTCTGGTTCCCCGCAATCAATCCGGCGCTGATATCGTAAAGGTGCTTCGCGGGCTCGGAGTCGATTACGAAGAAGCTCTTAAGAGACGACTTCGACGCGGCAGGTCGCTGGTTCTCTCTATCGCATCGTCAGGTGGTTATCGCGCCCGGGATGATGAAGCACTGGGCAGCGCTTTCGAAGCGACGACGCGAGCTGAGCGCGACGAAGAGATCGTGAAGTCGCTGATCAAAAGACTTCGCGGCGTCGATTATGTAGAGCGCTACATGGCTCCCCGCGATCGTGACTGGCTGATTGAGACATATGGCGCGACTGGCGGTGGTGAAGAGCGTCGGCGCCTTGAGGGATTTCGGGAGCTTGCACGGAGATGGCAGGCAGGAGTTCTGCTGCCGATTGACGAGCTGATATTGACTATCGCAGGCGATATATTCAAAGAGCCGGCAGAGCTGGCGACGGCATACAGCATCGCAATCAGTGTTCGCGGCAGAATCGATGCCCGGCGCGGCGCGGCGCTCAGCGAAATTGCAGATGAGCTGGGTCTCGTCGCAAAGAACAAGAGAGGCGTTACCGGACTGAGTGACGCGGACAATAGCTTCGATCCTGAAAGCTACAAAGGACGTGTCGTTGTAACGACGGTGCACAAGGCGAAAGGTCTTGAGTGGGATCGCGTCGATTTGATCGTCAACAACTACGACTATCCCTCGGCGGATGACGGCGACAGTTATCAGGGGGAATACTATTACGTGCGCGATAAGTTGAATCTGCAGGCGGAAGCACTGGCAATGCTTGATACGCTTTCGACCAAGCGGGAATACCGTGAAGGTGACGCGACGTTTGATGCGCGAGTCGGATCAAGTACGCGTCAGAGCGGTTGCGGCTTCTTCCAATGTTGGAATGACTCCGCGCGCGCCGGGAGCTGGTGGTGACGACCAACAACGGAAAGGGGAAAAGCGCGCCCGGCGACCGCATTGCTCGAGCTCAAACGTTATCTAGACGCGGAGGGGCGCGTGTAGGTTCGACGGGCGAATGCTTCGTGCGAACAGCCACGGTGTCTAAGATGATTCCTTCCGAAGATTTCGTATTCAGCCAGTCGGCTTTCTCGAGTGACTATTGCGAATGCGCGCGCCGGTTCGAGCTGCGCTTCATTCAGGATTTGCGATGGCCGGGGCTTGAGACACAGGATGCGATCAAACATTAAGCGCAGATCGAGCGTGGCGACGAGTTCACAAGCTTTTACACATGCATTCGCTCGGTGTCGAAGCACGCGCCATCGAAGAGACCATCCGTGACGAGGAGATTCGTTCCTGGTGGAATAACTATCTCGCGTGGCAGAAAGACAACCTTCCGCCAAAACGATGGACGGAGATCAGTCTCACGGCGCCGGTTGGCGGATCACTGCTGACAGCAAAATACGACGTTATCGCGAAGGAGAGCGACGGGGGATTCCTGATCGTCGACTGGAAATCGGGGCGGCCGATTCTCGAGCTCGGCTCGCAAGGCGTTTGCAGACGAGTGTCTACCCTCTAGTTCTTGCGCGCGCTGGTGAATCGCTGAACGAGGGGAAGCCGATCCCGCCAGAGCGCATCCGCATGCACCGGTTCGCAAATACCGGAGAGACTATTGAATTCAAGACAACAGCGGAGCGGATAGAGCAGACCGAAGCGGAGCTTAAGTCGATAATCGATGAGATCGCGGCTAGGTATGAGTTTCCAAAGACGAGCTGACGAGCGGCGCTGCCGCTTTTGTGTCTATCGCTCTCTGTGTGAACGCGGAGTTACCGGTGGAGTCTGGATGAGCTGCCTCCGGGCTTTAATGATGAAACTGAACTTGAACAGACTGAAACACTGAACATTGATCTCACTGATATTGAAGAGATCCGCTTTCTGACGAGGAGATGAATAATGGACTGGATGAGTGATCCTCAAGGATGGTTGGCCCTTGTTACGCTGCTGGCGCTCAGTATCGTTCTTGGAATTGACAATATTATCTTCATATCGATCCTCGCTGGGAAGCTGCCAAAAGAACAGCGGCAGAAGGCACGGCTGCTCGGCCTGGGACTGGCGATGTTCATGGCAGAATCATCTTGCTCTTCTCCTGTCCTGGATGGTGAAACTGATGACTCCTCTCTTTGCGGTCTTAGGGAACGAATATCTCGGGGCGGGATATGATTTTGATTCTTGGTGGTCTCTTTCTGCTCGGAAAGACACCTTCAGAGATTCTCAACTAGAAACTTGAAGGCGAGGAAGGTCACTCTTCATCGCAGGTCGCATCGACCTTCACCAGTGTAATTGTCCAGATACTTCTGCTTATATCGTTTCTCGCTGGACAATCTGGTGATCACAGCGGTTGGGATGGCGAGCGAGTTGAACAATTATGATCATCGCAGTCGTCGCAGCTGTCGCTGTCATGTATGGTCTTTGCGGCTCCAGTGAGTAACTTTGTCGACCGCCATCCGACGTTCAAGATGCTTGCGCTCAGTTTCCTGTTGTTGATTGGTGTGGCGCTGATTGGTGAGGGACTCGATCAGCACATACCCAAGGGTTACATCTACTTCTCGATGGCATTCTCGTTCTTTGTTGAGCTGCTCAATCTGAAGCTGAGTAAGCCTTCGGCAACTCCAGTGAAGCTGCACGAAGCCTATACCGAATGAGGAAGGCTTAGGGATTAGGGATTAGGGGTTAGGGGTTAGGGGTTAGGGTTCGAGTTCAAGCTTTAGCTTGCCTGCATGCAATTCGAATGCATGACAGCAAGCTAAAGCTTGAACTCGAACCCTAACCCCTAACCCCTATTCCCTGCCCCCCTTTATTTATCCGATGCAGTGGCGCGAACCATCCGAATACCCTGTTTCCGAAGAGCTGCGTGCTGCGGTGGGAGGTCATCCGCTGATCGCACAGAGGCTAGCCCGGCAGGGCATCATCTCCCCAGCCGACGCGCTCGCGTTTCTCGATCCGCAGAAATACACACCAGCCTCGCCTCTCGAACTTCCGAACATGGACCGCGCGCGCCTGCGCCTCAAAGAAGCGATAGATCGCGGTGAACGCATCCTCGTATGGGGCGATTTTGATGTCGATGGCCAGACAGCAACGGCTCTGCTCTACACGGGGCTTGCGAAGATGGGAGCGAATGTCGACTACCATATGCCTTTGCGCGATGGTGAAGGACACGGTATTCACCTTCCCAAACTTCGCCAATGGCTTGAGCGCGGGATCGACGTGATGATCACCTGTGATACCGGAACCACCGCATTCGAAGGGGTCGGACCGCTCAGACCGCAGGCACCGACGTCATCATTACCGACCATCATTTAACTGGAGAGTCGCTTCCCGCAGCGCATTCGGTGATCAATCCACAACGTCTTTCCCAGGGTCATCCGCTGCGGACCTTCCGGCGGTGGCGTCGCGTTTCAGCTTCTTCGCGCAGTCGCACCAGAGAGCAGCGTTGATGATCAGCTCGACCTGGTAGCGCTTGGCATCGTGGCCGACGTCGCCATTCAGGCACGCGATACGCGCTATCTCCTGCAGCGGGGGCTCGAAATCATGGGCCAGGACCGGGCGACCGGGTCTGCGTGCATTGATGGAACGGGCAGAGGTCAACCAGACGAATCTCACGGAATCAGATATCGCGTTTCGATTGGCGCCGCGGCTGAATGCACAGGGGAGGATGAGCAACGCGCGCTCTTGCGTAGAGCTCTTGTCGACTACCGATATCGCGCGCGCGGTCGAGCTCGCAGATGAGCTCGAAGCGGTCAATGCCCGCAGACGGCTCGAATCGCGTCTTGTAGAAGCTCAGCCAACACGTTGATCGAGAAAATACCGTCGCTGCTCTCCTATGCGGCTATCGTCCTCTCGCAGCGGAGTGGAGCGGAGGAATAGCGGGGATCGTAGCCAATCGTCTCGCCGAAACCCATCACAAGCCGGTAGTTCTTCTATGCGAGCGAGGCGACATCGCCTTCGGATCGGCGCGCTCGGTAGCCGGATGCAACATCACCGAGGCGCTGGCCACGGTCAAAGATTCTCGGAAGATTCGGCGGTCATCAGGCGGCTGCCGGTCTTTCGTTGCGACGTGAATCGATCTTTGAGTTTCGCAGAAGGCTCTCGCGAGCGGTGCGTGAGCAGATGGAGATCGCAGTAGATGAGCCCGAGCTCGAAATCGATGCCTACATTGGACTCGATGAAGCGAAGATGGAGCTCGCCCTGGACATCGGCCGACTCGCGCCCTTCGGCCGGGGAATCCTCCGCTGGCGCTGGCCACACGCAATCTGAAAGTGGTCCGTCACCGCAAGCTTGGACGAAGCGGCGATCATCTTGAGATGACAGTTGAAGATGAACATGCCAGGCGCGGGCGCGTCGTCTGGTGGAACGCGGGCGACATCGAGTTCGACGATGCTCGCGTGGACCTTGCTTACACTCTTCGAGTAAGCCGGTATAAGGGCGAGACCGATGTGCTGCTTGAAGCAATTGATGTTCGGCGCCTCGAAGGCTCGCGGCAATCGAGGTGAACTCGTCTTCGCGTGAAACAATCGATCTGCGCAGATCGGATGATCCGCAAACGCGTCTTGCGCAAGTTTTGCTCGATATCCAGGCGCGCTCGTGTGGCGCGAACGGGAAAACGCAATTGAAGGAGTAACGAGAACGGGACTGAAACGCTCGGAGACGCTCATCATCTGGACGGCTCCTCCGGGGCCGGACGAGTTGAGGATGCGTCAAACGCGTCAAACCCAAGCGGGTGATTCTGTTTGAGCGCAACCCCGGCGCAGCTGAGTCTTGAGGAGTTTCTACGCCGGCTTGGCGGGATGTTGAAGTATGCAGAAAAGAACAAGCCGAAAGAAGCGCCTCCGGTCCCAGAGCTCGCAGCGGCCCTCGGTGAACGCGAGGCGACAGTGCGTTACGGCATCGAGTGGTTCAACGCGAAAGCAGCACCGCTGGAGGACCTCTTTCGCGCGAGCCTGGAAGAGACGGGTCTTCGCAGAAGTTTGGAGTTCTAGCTTTAGAAAGTGCTGGGTAGTGGGTACGTTGTACCGCCTTCAGGCGGAATAGTGGCTGCCGAGATTCCGCCTGAAGGCGGTACAACGTACGCCAAGTCGCACTCGGCACTTTCTGACTATGGTGCTATCGCAGCGATCATACCCGGACTTGAGTAATCGCTCGGCACAATCCTGTAGCGATACGCCATCGCATGATCCCCTACCAGGTATCCGTTCTGCGTCAAAGAACGTCACCGCCTTAACTCGTGCGGGGGAATTACAATCGCCGCGTGGTAAAGTTTCGACCGCCGTTGATGGAGTACGCGATTTGCTGGCCGCTCTCTCCCGCTCCGACAATGATCTTGCCTTCACCCGCACCATGGTAACTGGGCCAGAGGCGTTGCTTCACCGAACGGGTCCAACTCGCTCCGCCATCGATCGTCCAGTGAACCTCCTCACCTTTCTCAAGCACAGCAACCCCTTCCTTTTCCGACCAGAAGTGAAGGCTCGAGATGTGCCGCGTCGTTTCTGGGATCACCGACATTGCCCACGTTTGGCCGCCATCGGTGGTTTTTCCAAATACAGCGATCAG
>CAWERC010000007.1:0-484349 GCA_963811505.1 uncultured Solirubrobacterales bacterium
CGTTCGACTCGACCCCGCGCAGCTTCGCCTTGCCGAGCTTCGTCCCGTCCGGCATCACCGCCCCGGGAAGCGCAACCGCGACCGTCTGCCCGGCCGCAACGTTCGGAGCGCCGCAGACGATCGTCCGGGTGCCGTCGCCGGTGTCGACTTCGCACACGTGCAGGCGATCGGCGTCCGGGTGCTGCTCGGCGGAGACCACGCTGCCGACCACGAACCCGTCGGGGCTCCGGCGCCCGCGTGCGAGATCCGCTCCAGCTCGATGCTGTGCATCGACAGCGTCTCACCGACCTCCTCGGGCGTCAGGCCCGCGTCGCAGTATTCGCTGAGCCAGGAGTACGGGACCTTCATCGGAACTGCCCCAGGACGCGGACGTCGTTCTCGAAGAACTTGCGCAGGTCCGGGATCGCGTGCTTGAGCATCGCGATCCGCTCGATCCCCATCCCGAACGCGAACCCCTGGACGCGCTCGGGGTCGTAGCCGTTCTCGGCGACGAACCCGTACACGTTCGGGTCGACCATCCCAGAGCCAGAATCTCGATCCAGCCGACCCCCTTGCAGAGCGGGTCGCGGGAGCCGTCGTCCAATCGCCCGGTGCCGCCGCATGCAAAGCACGAGACGTCGACCTCGGTGCTCGGCTCGGTGAACGGGAAGAACCCGGGCCGGAACCGTGTCTCCCGCTCCGGGCCGAAGATGCCGCGGGCGAAGGCGTCGAGAGTGCCCTTGAGGTCGGCGAGGGTGATGTCCTCCCCGACCGCGAGGCCCTCGACCTGGTGGAACACCGGGCTGTGGGTGGCGTCGAAGGGGTCGGAGCGGTAGCAGCGACCCGGCACCACGATCATGATCGGCGGCTCCTGGCTCTCCATCGCCCGCACCTGCATCGGCGACGTGTGCGTGCGCAGGACGACGTCCTCCGGGCCGGGCGGTAGCCCCCCGTCGATGGTCACCTCCGGCGCCAGGGTCGAGGGGTCGACGTAGAAGGTGTCCTGCGCCATTCGCGCGGGATGGCCCGGCGGATGGTTGAGGGCGGTGAAGTTGTAGTAGTCGAGCTCGACCTCCGGCCCCTCCAACACCCGGTAGCCCAGGCCGGCGAAGACGTCCTCGATCTCGCGCTGCGTCCGAACGAGGAGGTTCTGGGCGGCGACCGGCGCCGGCGGGGCGCCGGGGAGGGTGACGTCGATCCCGCCCGTGGCCAGCGACCGCTCCAGCTCCGCCCCCTCGAGCTCCGCCGCGCGCGCCTCGAGCTCGGCCTCGAGCGCCTCGCGAGCGGCGTTGGCCGCCGCGCCGACCGGCCCGCGCTCCGCGGCGGGGAGCTCGGCGATCCCGCGCAGGATGCCGGTCAGCTCCGACTTGCGGCCCAGGAACCGCACCCTCAGCTCCTCGAGGGCCGCGGGGTCGGCGGCAGCCGCGATCGCGGCGGACGCCTCCTTCCGCAGGGTGTCGATCCGCTCAGTCATCGGCGGCCGACGATATCCGTCCGATCGCGATCGCCGCCGCCGCGGCAACGTTCAGGGACTCGGCATCGCCCCGCAGCGGAATCGTCCAGAGCCGGTCACAGAGCGCGGTGAGGTCGCTGGGGAGTCCGACGCGTTCGCCACCCAGCAGGAGCGTCCCCACCGGCTCGTCGTCCGGCGGCTCGCCGCCGGACGCGATCAGGCCGACCAGGGGCGCGGCGACCGCCGCGTGCGTGATGTCCCGTGGGACGACGGGGACCCGGAAGATCGAGCCCATGCTCGCCCGAACCGCCTTCGGGCCGTAGGGATCCGCACAGCCGGGTCCGAGGATGATCGAACCACCGACGAGCGCGTCCGCGGTGCGGACGATCGCGCCGACGTTGCCGGGGTCGCCAACCTCGTGGAGGTAGATCTGGAAGCTGCTCGTCGGCGCTGAGTCGGGCTGCCGATAGACCCCGATCACCCGTGTGCCCGAGCCGAGCGTCGAGACCGCATCGAGCAGTTCGGGCTCCACGTCCTCGCCCGCCCGCAGCACGAACGCCGGCTCGGCCCCCGCGGCCGCCGCGGCGGCGACCAGGTCCTCGCCCTCGGCCACGAACAGCCCCTCGCGCTCGCGGTGCTTGCGCTCGTGGAGCTTGCGGATCAGCTTGAGCTTCTCGTTGTCCTTGCTGGTGATCATTGGTATGGGCACAAAAAAGGGCGCCCCCTCGGCGCCCGGTGAAGTCTGATGCGGCGGTGGTTCAGGCCGCCACGGCCTCCCGGGCTTGCTCGGCAAATCGGCGGAACGCCTCCGGGTCGCGGACGGCGATGTCCGCGAGCATCTTGCGGTTGACCTCGATCCCGGCCTCGTTGAGGCCGTGGATGAACTCCGAGTAGCTCATCCCCTCGCGCCGCGCGGCGGCGTTGATGCGGATGATCCACAGCTTGCGCATCTCGCGCTTGCGCACCCGCCGGTCGCGGTACGCGTACTGGCCCGAGCGCATGAGCTGCTCGTTCGCGAACCGGTAGCTGGAGTGCTTGCGCCCCGAGTAGCCCTTCGCCTGCTTGAGGACCTTCTTCTTGCGGCGCTTGCGCGCGACGGCGTTGGTCGCGCGGCTCATCGCCCGCCACCTCCGGGCAGCAGCCGCTCGACTGTCTTCTTGTCGTTGCCCGAGATGTCGACGGGCTTGGCCATCCGACGCTTGCGCTTCGGCGACTTCTTTTCGAGGATGTGGCTCGAGTACGCGCGCCGGCCGCGGAGCTTGCCGCTCGCGGTCCTGCGGAAGCGCTTCTTGGCGCCCGAATGGGTCTTCATCTTCGGCATCGGAGCCGACTATTGAAGCAGGAAGGGTCGCGAGCCGCCCGGGTCCCCCGCCTCGCACTCGTTGTACGACCACCCGTCGACACAGGTGTCGTTCCCGTCGTCGCCGTACAGGATGTCGGTGCCCGTGGATCCGTCCTCGGAGCTCTCGTCACCCGCGGCCCCGCCGCCGTCGAGGTAGTCGTCGCCGTCTCCCCCGCTGATTGCGTCGCCGCTTCCCATGCCGTAAAGGAGGTCGTTGCCGCCGAGCCCTTCCAAGTTGTCGAACTTGCGCCCGCCGATGATCACGTTCGGGCCCTCGGTGCCGGAGAGGCTGCTGGTCTGATCCCGCGTCCCCCGGACGCTCTCCAGGCCCCCGAAGACGTCCTCGCCCACCCCGGTCGCCCCGGGCGGAAAGACGAACGGGCCGGCGTAGACCGTCGCGAGATTGGCCTCGAGGTTGTCGGGGCGGTCGTCGTAGTCGTCCGGGCTGTCCGTGGTCTCGTCCGGCTGGTAGGAGACGAGGTCGCCGTGCTCCCCGGCGCTGGTCACCGGATCGTTGGGACCGCCGTCGACCTTGTCGTCGCCGGGCCCCGGGAACAGGACGTCGTCGCCCGCGCCACCGGCCAGCCCATCTCTGTCGCCGCGCCCCTTGATCACGTCGTCGCCCTCCCCGCCGTGGAGGACCTCCCGGTCCGAGGTGCCGGTGAGCTCGTCGTCGAAGTCCGACCCGAACGCGATCTCGAAGTCGAAGAGGTCGTCGCGCTCGGCATGTTCCCCCCGGCCGACCAGAGCGAAGCGCGCCAGCTCCAACTCGACGGGATCCTGCGCCGAGAAGTAGCTGACCTCGTCGAGCCCCGGGCCGCCGTCGAGGTGATCCTTGCCCCCGAGGCCGTCGATGAAGTCGTTGCCCCCCTCTCCGGCCAGCTTGTTCTCGAGCGAGTCGCCGACGAGGTGATCGTCGTACTTTGATCCGCGAACCACTTCCACGCCGTGGATCCCGCCCCTCTTCCGCGCGCCCTGGGCGACGACGGTCCCGCTCCTGAGATTGATCGTGAGTGCGGCGCGAACGCGCTCGTAGATCGCGTAATCCCGACCCCCGCCGCCGATCAAGATGTCGGTGCTCGTGTCGGGCGACCCGCCAAAGGTGTCGCGCTCGGCCTCGCCGCGGAGCTCATCGGCGTCGGCGCCGCCGTCGATCAAGTCATCCCCCGGCCCGCCGCAGATCACGTCGTCGCCGCCCTCCCCCTCGATGTGCTCGGAGCGCGGGCCCCCTTGGATCACGTCCCGGTGGCCGGTGCCGCGGATGTGGTCACCGACCCCGCGATCCTCCCACGAGATCGTCACCTTCTGGCCTCCGCACCGCGCCTCCTCCGCGGCGCTCGCCGGCCCAGCAGCGAGTGCCGCTAGTACGGCAAGGATCGGCGGGCCGGCCGTCCTCCGTGACGCCACGCTCCGATTATCGCCCCGCGATCGGGGCGAGTCAATGCTTCTAGGCCGCGGCGGCCGGCTCGTCGCCGGACTCGGCCTCGCGGGCCTCGGCGGGCACCTCCGCCGCCGCTTCCGCGGCGGGTTCGGCCGCAGGCTCCGTGGCCGGCTGCTCACCGGTGTCGCCCTTGCGCTGCTCGCGCGCCTCGGCGATGGCCTGGCGCGTTGGGCCGAGCATCATGTGCATGTTGCGGCCCTCCTGCTGGGGAGCGGACTCGATCGTCGCCAGCTCGGCGATGTCCTCGTAGAGGCGCTCGAGGAGCGCCCGGCCGCGCTCGGGATGCGCCTGCTCGCGGCCGCGGAACATGATCGTCACCTTGACCTTGTCCCCGTGGCGCAGGAAGCGCATCACGTGGCCCTTCTTGGTCTCGTAGTCGTGGTCGGCGATCTTCGGGCGCAGCTTGATCTCGCGCACGTTCACCTGCTGCTGGTGCTTGCGCGCGGCCTTCGCCTTCTGCTCCTGCTCGTACTTGTACTTCGAGTAGTCGAGCAGCCGGGCCACCGGGGGCCGGGAGTCGGGAGCCACCTCGACCAGGTCGAGGTCGCGCTCGTTCGCCATCCGCAGCGCATCGTCGGTCTTGACGACCCCGATCTGGCTGCCGTCCTCGTCGACGAGCCGCACCTCGGCGACCCGGATCCGCTCGTTGATCCGCGTCTGGTCGCGCTCGGGAGGCTGCCGGTCGAAGCGCCTGGGAACCGGCACTAGACGTTCACGAAGGAGGGGAGCGTCAAGCTGAGGCCGGTTCCGGGGTGCGCTTCATTGCGCGGCAGTATAGACGCAGCGGGCGGATCCGGCCAGGGCAGGTCGGCTGATGGAACGTTACTGCAGTTCCAGTAGCCAAACCGTGGTATAAATCCGAGACGCGGAACACCTCCGTGCATCCGTTTCCGCGGGACAGGGACGTCGTGAGGGGAGCCACGCAGCCTGGGTCAGTTACCCCCGGCCCGAGTTGCGGCTCCCCTCCCTTACTTCCCCCCTCGATCAGCGCCGGGATCTCGGCCGGCGTCATCGCCCCCAGGTCGCCACGATCGTGTGAGCGCACCGACGCGGTGCCGTCGGCCTGCTCGCGCTCGCCGACCACGACCATCAGCGGCAGCTTCGCCAGCTCGGCGTCGCGGATCTTTCGGCCCACCGACTCCGAGCGCTCGTCGACGCGGGTCCTGACCCCGGCGCCGGCGAGCTCGCCGGCCACCTCCTGCGCGTAGTCGAGGTACTGATCGGACACCGGGAGCAACGCGATCTGCACCGGCGCCAGCCAGGCCGGGAACCGGCCGCCGTAGTGCTCGATCAGGATCCCGGCGAAGCGTTCCATCGAGCCGAGCAGGGCCCGGTGGATCATCACCGGCCGGTGCTCGGCGTTGTCCTCGCCCTGATAGCCGATCTCGAAACGCTCAGGCATCTGGAAGTCGAGCTGGCAGGTGCCCAGCTGCCACGAGCGCCTCGAGCGCGTCGGTGACGTGGAAGTCGATCTTGGGGCCGTAGAACGTCCCCTCCCCCGGGCTCACGTCGTACTCGCGACCCTGGCGCTCGAGCGCCTCGCGCAGCCCGGCGGTCGCTCGCTCCCACTGCTCGTCGGTGCCGACCGACTTGTCCGGGCGGGTCGAGAGCTCGACACGGACGTCGTCGAACCCGAACCGGCCGTAGAGCTCGTCGATCGCCTCGCAGATCGAGTCGACCTCGTCGGGCACCTGATCGAGGGTGCAGAAGACGTGGCCGTCGTCCTGCGTGAAGGCGCGGACGCGCAGCAGGCCGTGGAGGACGCCCTCCCGCTCGTAGCGCGAGACGTCGCCGAACTCGGCCAGGCGCAGGGGCAGCTCGCGATAGGAGTGGCGCTCGGAGCCGAACACCAGGCAGGCGCCGGGGCAGTTCATCGGCTTCAGCGCGTAGCGGCGCTCGTCGCCCTCGCGCTGCGAGGGCTCGACGAAGAACATGTTCTCGCGGTAGTTGTCCCAGTGACCCGGAGCGGTGCCAGAGCTCCTCGTCGAGCACGCGCGGAGTCTTGATCTCGACGTAGCCGCGCTTGGTCGAGCTGCTCTCGCACCTCGCGCTCGATCAACCGCAGCAGCACGGTTCCGTTCGGGAGCCAGAACGGCATCCCCGGGGCCTCCTCGCGAAACCGGAACAGATCGAGCTCCGGACCGAGCCGGCGGTGATCGTTCTGGCGCGCCAGCTCGAGGCGCTCGAGCTGCTCGTCGAGCTCCTTCTGGCTGTGAAAGGCGGTGCCGTAGATCCGGGTCAGCATCTGGCGCGTCTCGTCTCCCCGCCAGTAGGCGCCGGCGATCGAGTTGAGCTTGAACGCCTTGATCCGCCCGGTCGACGGCGCGTGCGGGCCGCGGCAGAGATCCGTGAACGGCCCGTTGCGATACAGCGACACGGTCTCGACCCCCTCGTCGCGGACCAGGTCCTCGATCAGCTCGACCTTGTAGGGCTGGTCCTCGGCGCGAAAGCGCTCGATCGCCTCGGCGGCGGACAGCTCGGTGCGCTCGAACGGCTCGTCGGCAGCGATGTGTTCGCGCATCGCCGCCTCGATCCGCTCGAGGTCGGCCTCGGTCGGGCGCTGCCCGTCCGGGAACTCGAAGTCGTAGTAGAAGCCGCCCTCGATCGGCGGCCCGATCGAGACCTTGGTCCCCGGCCAGAGGTCGACGACCGCGGTCGCCATCACGTGCGCGGCGTCGTGGCGGATCAGCCAGAGCGCATCGGCGGCCTCGTCGCCCTTGCTCTTCGCGGTCACGATCGCGATCCCGGCTCCGTCGGGAAGCTCGGCGCCGAGGTCGCGCAGATCGCCGTCGACCTTGATCCCGAGCGCGTCCTGGGCGAGGCGCGGACCGATCGCGGCGGCCGCGTCGGCGCCGGTCGCCCCCTCGGGGAGCTCCAGCGGCGAGCCGTCGGGGAGGATGACGGTGAGTGCGCTCATCGGCGGCGCCATCGTACGCAGCCGCCTGCCCCCGTGATTGGATGGGTCGATGCCGGAGATCCGCCCCTTCGAGCCCGAGGACCTGCCGGCGGTGGTGAAGCTGCTCGGCGACTACCTGGAGGGGTGGGACGGCGACGTCGGCCTGATCGAGGCGGCCTTTCTCGATCACCCGTGGATGGATCCCGAAACCCCGTCGTTGGTGATCGAGGAGGAAGGCACCCCGACCGGGTTCATCGGGGTGCACCCGCGGCGGCTCGAGTTCGAGGGCCGGCTGGTCAAGGGAGCCTGCTGCACGCACCTCGTCGTCCATCCCGGCAGCCGCGCGGCCGGCGGCGGCGCGCAGCTCGTCAGGCAGGTCATGGCCGGGCCGCAGGAGCTCACCTGGAGCGACACGACGATCCCGGTCGTCGCCCGGATGTGGACGGTGTTCGGGGGCCGGATCGACTACGCGCGGGTGGCCGACTGGATAATCGTCCTGCGCCCGTTCCGCTGGGGCGCCCGCGCGCTCGCCAGCCGGGTCCGCGGTCGGCCGCGGACCGACGAGATCCCGGTCGCGGGCGCGCCGATGTCCGTCATTCCCCGGCTGATCCCGGGTGCGCATCACCCCACCCCGCCGGAGGTGGCGGGCTCCGACGCGACCGCCGCCGAGATCGTCGCAGCGCAGCCCGAGGTCACCCGCCGCCTGGTGCTGTACGTCCCCTACGACGAGCCGACGCTCCACTTCACCCTGTCACGAATCGAGGCGACCGGTAAGCGCGTGGTGCGCCGGCTCGTCCGCCGCGGCGGCCAACCGATCGGCTGGTACGTCTATTTCCTCAACCCGGGCGGGGTCAGCCGGCGTGATCCACCTGGCGACCGCAACGCGTGACGCCGACGACGTCCTCGGCGAGCTCCTCGACCACGCCCGCGAGGCCGGCAGCGCCGCGGTTTCGGGCCGCTACGAGCCGAACCTCGACCTCGCCCTGCGGGCGCGGTTCGCGATCCTCGGCCTCAACAGCCGCCCCGCGATGCGGGCTCGCGACCCGAAGGTCGGCCTCGCGCTCGCCGGCGACGCCTCGCTGCTCACCCGCCTCGACGGCGAGTGGAACCTGCTCTGAGCTAACGACCCGCGGCGGCCAGCGCCCGCTTGTCGAGCTTGCCGTTCGCGGTCTTCGGGAGCTCGTCGTGGATCACGACCTGCCGCGGGACCATGTAGTCCTCCAGACGCCGGGCGCAGTGCGCGATCAACGGTCGCTCTTCCAGATCGTGCCCGGGCTGAGGCGCCACGTGCGCCTGGACCGCCTCGCCGAGCAGCCGGTCGGGCACGCCGATCACGGCTGCCTCGCGAACACCCTCGGCCGTCCGCAACACCTCCTCGACCTCGGCCGGCGGCACCTTCTCGCCGCGCGACTTGATGATGTCGTCGCGCCGGCTGACGAAATACAGGTAGCCGTCGTCGTCCTGGCGGAACAGGTCCCCGGTCGCGAGCACGCGATCGCCGGCCGGGCCCGGCCGCAGCTTGCGCGCGGTCCCCTCGGGGTTGTTCCAGTAGCCCTGCATCACGTGGTCGCCGCGGACGAACAGCTCGCCCACCTCACCGGGCTGGACCCGGTTTCCGTCCTCGCCCTCGATCCAGACCTCGGTGCCCGGAATCGCGATCCCGACCGATCCCATCCGGGCCTCGAGCTCCGAGGGAGGCAGGCAGCAGACGCGCTGGCACTCGGTCTGGCCGTACATGCAGAAGAGCTGCACCCCCGGCAGCAGCTGGCGGATCCGCTCGATCGTCGCCACCGGCAACCCGGCGCCGGCGTTGGTCAGCGCCCGCAGGTGCGGCAGCTCGAGCTCGTCCAGCCCCTCGAACGCGATCAGCATCTCGAACAGGGTCGGCACTCCGGGCAGGAAGGTGATCCGCTCCCGCTCGAGCGTCTTCACCAGCTCCCCGAGCAGGCCGATCCCGTGGCGCAGAACCAGGGTGGCGCCCATGCGCACCGACGTGAGCAGCTGATACAGGCCGTATCCGAACGACAGCGGCAGCACGCTGAGGACGCGGTCGTCGGCGCGCAGCCCGAGCGACTCGATGATCGAGCCGGCGACGAAGGTCATGTTCGCGTGGGTGAGCGTGACCCCGTTCGGTTCACCCGTCGACCCCGACGTGTAGATGATCGCCGCCGGGTCGATCGACACCGGCGGGCGCGGGCGGCGATCGCCGGCGAGCTCGCCCGGTTCTTCGACCAGCCTCACCTCGCTGCCGGCGCCCGAGTGCGCCGTCTCCGAGTTGTCGGCGTCGGTGATCAGCGCCCGGCTACCCGAATCGGCGAGCAGGCGGGCGAGCTTCTCGCCCTTCAGGGTCGGGTGCAGCGGCGCGAGCACGGCGCCGGCCCGCATCACCCCGTAAATCGTGGCGACGGCCTCGAGGTCGTTGCGCTGCAGGGTCGACACCCGGTCGCCGCGCTCGATCCCGAGGTCCGCCAGCCCGGCCGCGACCCTCGAGGCGGCCGCGTCGAGCTCGGCGTAGGTGAGCGATCCCGAGCGCGCGGATACCGCGGTTGTGTCCGGAGAGGCGGCGGCCGCCGCGGCTAGGTCCTCGCCGATCGTCCGCGCGCTCAAACCGCGGCTTGCTTCCGCTCGACGAAGCCCACGATCGCGTCGATGGAGCCGAAGTTCTCCTCGGTGATCTCGACGTCGGTGACGGTGACCCCGTAGCGCGACTGCACCTCCTCGACGAGCTCGACGAAGCCGAGCGAGTCGATCACGCCGAGCTCGAGCAGGTTGTCGCCGGAGCTGAGCTCGAGGTCCGGCTTGAGGTAGAGGAAGCTCTCCTCGACGAAAGCGAGCAGCTCCTTCTTCACGCTCTCAGTGTCGGTCATGCCACCTCGACGGCCCCGCTCCCGTCCACGCGGTCGATCCTTACCCGCGGCTCGGCCGTTTCGGCAGTGTAGTCAGAGGCCGGGACGCCGAAGAACGCCCGATCGAACAGCTGGGTGGAGAGCACGCCGACCAGCGCCATCCCCTCCCGCACCCCGGTCGCTCGCCCGGCGCGGCAGCGCTTCACCAGTCCGGCGACCCGCTTCGGATCCCAGATCCCCGATTCCTCCAGCGCGTCCTCGGAGAGCAGCTCGTCGACGTACTCGGGCGCTCCCTCGGCAAAGAACGGCTCGACCTCCGGCGCACGGTAGGGCTGCTTGGGCCGCGCCGCGATCGTCTCGGGCAGCAGCTTCGCCGCCAGCTCGCGCAGGGCCACCTTGTCGTTCAGCTCGTGGAGCTTGCGCTCCGGCGGCAGCCCTGTGGCCAGGTCGAACACGCGGTGGTCGAGGAAGGGAAAGCGACCCTCGACCCCGTGGGCCATCGCTACCCGGTCGCCCTGAGCCGACAGCAGGTACGGCTCCAGCAGAGTGCTTACCTCTAGCCAGGCCGCGCGCTCGAGGCTGCTCCACGCCTGCGCCTGGGCCGGCAACTCGCCGCGCAGCCGCGCGAGCGCGGGGCGCGGCCCGAGCCCCTCGGCGACCTCGGGCCGGAACAGCGCCTTCACGGTCGCGGTCGCCTCGGCGCGGGTCAGATGCGAACCGAGCAGGTCGTCGGCCGCGCCTGTCTCGAGGAGGAACTGGCGCCAGATCGGCCCGCGCCGGCCCGCGCCGGGGCCGAGGTAGTCGTAGAGCTCGTCGACGAGCGCGGCAGCGCGCTGCGGATCGCGGGCGTTCAGCTGGCGCAGGACCACCTCCTTGAACAGGTCGTAGCCCCAGAAGAGCTCGTCGGCCCCCTCGCCGCTGGCGACGACGGTGATGCCGGCCTCCCGCACCTCGTGGGCCAGGAGGTAGAGCGGCACCGGAGCCGTCCGGATCAGCGGCGTCTCGGCGTGGCGGATGACGTCGGGAAAGGCGCCGGCGATCTCGGCGGCACCGACGTCGACGACGTGATGGCGGGTGCCGATCGCCCGCGCGACCTCCTCCTGATGCGCGCGCTCGTCGTAGAGCGGATTCCGGAACGCGACCGAGAACGTGCGCAGATCGTCACCGGCCTCCTGCCGGGCGAGGGCGGTGATCAGGCTCGAGTCGAGCCCGCCGGAGAGGTAGGTCCCGACCGGCACGTCCGCGCGCAGGCGCAGGCGCACGCTGTCGCGCAGCAGCTCCTCGAGCTCCGCCTCGGAGTGGTCCGCTCCCCCCGGCTCCGGCCTCCACCAGCGAGTCTCGCCGGCGATCGCACCCCGCTCCCAGGTGACGATCCCACCGGCGGCGACCTGATGCACTCCCTCGAACACCGTACGCGGCGGTCGCGCGCCCCAGAGCGTGAACACCTCGTCGATCCCGGTCAGGTCGGGGGCCGCGGTGACCGCGCCGGAGGCGAACAGCGCCTTCGCCTCGGATCCGAAGACCAGCGTCCGGTCCGGGGTGAGCGCGTAGTAGAGCGGGCGGACGCCGAAGCGGTCGCGCACCATCGTGAGCCGCCGCTCGGCCGGCTGCCACCAGGCGAACGCGAACTGTCCGTTGAGCCGGTCGAGCGCCGCGAGCCCGTCGCGCTCGAGCAACCGCAGGACGACCTCCGTGTCGCAGGTGGTCTCGAAGCGCTCGCCGCGCCCCTCGAGCTCAGCGCGCAGCTCGGGGTGGTTGTAGACCTCGCCGTTGTAGACGAGGACGGAGCCGCCGCGCTCGGCCTCAAGCGGCTGCCAGCCGCCAGGCAGGTCGAAGATCGCCAGCCGAGCCGACACCAGGCCGGCGCCATGGTCGAGGACGTAGCCGTAGCCGTCCGGCCCGCGGTGTCGGATCGCCCGCGCCATCCGGCGCAGGGCGAATTCGTCGACCGGCGGCCCGGCCTGCGGGTGCACGATGCCGGCGATCCCGCACATCGCTACTCCCGTGGGTCGAGGACGACCGCGGGCGCGTGCAGGTAGCCGGTGGCGACGCGGACCCGGTCGATCTCCCCGTAGGCGACCTCGACCTCCGACGGCTCGAGCCCGGCCAGTGGGGCCAGCTCACCGGGGTCGACGTCGTGCTCGCGGCCCCAGACCAGCAGGTCCATCTGCTCGTACGGCCAGCCGAAGTAGAACTCCTCCTGGGTCTGAGGGAGGCTGAACGTGTCGGTCGTCGGCCGCGCTTCCACGATCGCATCCGGCAGGCCGAGCGCGCGCGCGAGCGCGTACATCTGACCCTTGTACAGCCGCGCCGCCGGCTTGACGTCCGCGAGCCCATCACCGCCCTTGACGAAGAACCCCTGATCGAACTCGAGCACGTTCGGGGTCCCGATCACCGCGTAGCCGAGCAGGTCGGCCCAGGTGTACTCGAGCAGCTTGCGAACCCGCTGCTTCATGTTGGTCGCCGCGATCAGCTCGCGGTAGGGGCCCGGCGGCATGCGCCGGCGCTCGCTCGTGCCGTCGGGCCGCTCGACGACGAGCGAGAACACGATCATCCCACCCGATGGCTCAGAGCGAGCGACCTTGTGCCGCCAGTCCGGGCCGTAGTCGGGGAAGACCTGGCGGATCGCGTCGTCTCGCCGCCGGTAGCAGCCGAGCGCCTCGAGCGCCGCGGTGATGGGCTCTTCCTCGGTGCGCGCCCCCAGCGTCTCGGCCAGCTCGTGTCCGAGGTCCGACGACGAGCCGCCCGCATCGCGCTCGGGCATCCGCAGGCAGAGCACGCGCTCGGGGCCGAGGCCCCGGCAGCAGAGCGCCGCGACCACGCCGGAGTCGACGCCGCCCGAGACCGCGACGACGGCGCCCGCGCGGCCGAGGCCGCGAACGGCCTCCCTGATCCCTTCGCCAAGGCGCTCGATCGCTCGCTCCGTGTCGAATCCCTCGGCGGTGAGCTCCCGGCTGCGCTCGGCGAGGTTCGACGACGTCGGCCCTGACATCGGCCGGATCTTAGGGCGCGCTACGGTCCCCTCGAAACGAGACAGGAGGTAGGTAGGGAATGTTGCGATCTCTGATCGGAACGGGGCTGGCGGCCCTTCTGGCCGTCGCGGTCGCGGTGCCGGCGCTCTCGGCGGCCGGCAGCGGCAAGGCGGTCGAGCTACAGGCGGACCTGAAGGGCAAGAACGAGGTCCCCGGGCCCGGCTCGCAGAAGGGCAAGGGCGAGATCCACGTCTTCGTCAAGGTGCCGAAGAAGAAGGTCTGCTTCAACTTCGAGGTCTCCAAGCTCGACCCGATCACGGCGGGCCACATCCACAAGGGCACGGCCGACGTGGCGGGCCCGATCAAGGTGACGCTGTTCGAGGACCAGCAGGGCCTCGAGGGCACCGGGAACTACGAGGGCTGCGCCAAGGGGCTGCGGAAGAAGCTGCTCAAGAAGATCACCGGCAATCCGGAGAAGTTCTACGTCAACCTGCACACGCTCGACTATCCCGACGGCGCGATCCGCGGGCAGCTCGAGCCCACGGCGTAGGTAGCGGTTCCGGTCAGCCGCCCGCGCTCGGATCGGCGCGGGCGGCGTCCGGGATCAGCGGGCACGGGCCCGGGCCGGACGGTGGGGACGTGATCGTGCTGCCCGGGACGACCGTCCCGTTGCGGCGAGCGACGTAGATCGTCTTCCGGATGCCCGGCACGGTCCCATCGCGCGCCTCAGAGGAGGCTTCGATGCAGATCCGGTTGCCCCGCAGTTCCCAGGCGATCCAATCCGCGCCGTGCTCATCGTCGATGAACGTGTCCGGGGCGACGATCCTGATCGAGCCCTCCGGCAGCCGGTCGCGGAGCGCGGCGAGCCGGGGCGAGTAACCGCTCGGCCCGACCGGGGCGTTGACGAGCGCGAGCACGCTCGAGAGCCCGACGCCGAGGAGGAACAGCGCGCCGAGGGCACCGACCGCGAGCTGCTCCTTCGCATCGCGCCGGCGGGCGGGAAACAGGAAGGCGATCGAGCGCCGGCGCAGAATCGTGCGCGTCTCGGCAATCGTCGGCGCGCGCTCGAGCACCGCGCGGACGCCGATCAGCATCACCAGCGGCGCGACCATGACCAGCGCCTTCGCCTCCTGGTAGGGCGTCCCGGCGATCAGGGCGTAGATCCACACCAGGACCGCGGCGCCGAGCGCCGCCGGGACCGCGAGCTCGCCACGTCGAAGCCACCACCGCAAGCCGTATGCGAGCGCCGCCGCAGCGAGCGCGGCGCCGAGGTAGAAGGCGAAGGCCGGGACGACGCCGTCGCCCGGCTCGAGCCGGAAGTCCCCCGAGGGCCAGACCCCGAGCGCCTCCAGCGGCGAGAGGCGGTCGAAGAGGTTCCCGAGCCCCGCCCCGGCGGGATCGAACGTCTCGAAGCTCGCGAAGTCGACGATCCGCCCGGCCTCCGGCAGGATCGCGACGATCACGGCGGCGGTGCCGACCAGGACGGTGGGCGCCGCGAGCCTCGCCCGCAACCGCGCGTTCGCGACCCCGCCACGCCGCCACAGCCGGCCGAGCTCGACCGCCGCCCAGACGGCGACGCGCACCGGCGAGCCAGAGCAGGCCCGGGAAGCTGTAGGCGTAGACGCTGCCGATCGCCAGCACCGCGAGGGGCAGCGCCCGCAGTGGACCGCGCCCGCCGAGGCCGGGCGACGGCGTGTCGCGGACCAGCTCGGCGAGGCCAACCGCGAAGGCGAGCACGAACAGCGCCTGGATCGTCTCCTTGAAGGCGCCCTGCGCCAGGTAGGCGGCAACCAGGTAGGCGAAGCCGACGCAGAGGGCCCCGACCGCTCGCCGAGATGGCGAGAGCCGCTCAAGCAGCGCCAGCGCCGCCAGGCACGTCGAGACGGCAACCGCGAGCGTCAGCCCGTCGAAGGCCTGCACGGTGCTCGGCCCGAGCGTCGCGATCCCGACGACGATCGCGTGTGGGCCGAGCGGGTAGCCGGAGGAGATCAGCCGCTCGCTGCCGCCGTCGACAAGCCGGTCGACGGCGAACAGGTGCTGGGACATGTCCGGGTTGAGGCCCGTGCCGAGGATCCCGAACCGCCACTCGACGATGAACGGCAGCGACGCAAGCGCGACCGCGGCGAGCTCGATCGGCAGCGCGCGCCGTAACGCGGGACCGAGGTCGGTCACGCGCGGCAGGGCGTACGCGGCGGCGACCGCCGCGACGAGGCCGATCGTCACCGCCGCGGTCGTGCCCTCACCGGGCAGCCGGACCGTCCACCAGGCGAGCGGGCAGAGCGCCGCGAGGCCGATCGCCGGCGCCAGCCGCGACCAGCGCCGGCGCCCGCAAGCGACGGCGATCGCCTGGCCGACGAGCGCCGAGGCGCCGAGGCAGAGGAGCAGCGCCGCGTAAGTGCCGACCATGGCGCGCGAGCATAGGCGCAACTCCCGCCGGCCCGATATGTTCTGGAGCGAGAGGCCGGCCGGGACGGCCGGTGGGCGAGCAACGAAGGGGATCGCAGGATGCGGCGTAGTTTGTTGGTGGCAGGGGCAGTCCTCGGACTGGCGGCCGGCCCGGCGCAAAGCGCCGCGGCGAAGGACTACGCCTCGACGGCGCTCAACGTCATCCCCTCGGGCCAGTACGGCGGGCTCCCGATCCCGGACGGCGCGGACACCCAGGCCAAGATGTACGACGGCCTGACGCCGCTCTTCGACAACGTCACGAAGTCGGACCTGACGACGTACTTCAAGTCGGAGGCGCTCGGAGTCGACAACGCCACCCCGACCACGGTCGAGACCGTACCGCGCCTCGGGGTGACGATCGTTCGCGACTCCTACAACGTCCCCCACGTCACCGGCGCCACCCACGACGACGGCGTCTGGGCCGCCGGCTGGATCGCCGCCGAGGACCGCGGCCTGCTTCTCCAGCAGGCCCGCTACAACGCCCGCGTCGCCGCGATCGATGTGCCGGAAGTCACCGCCCTTGACCTGATCGCCGACTTGCGGAACTTCCAACCCAGTGCCCAGACCGAGGCCGAGCTCGCGAAGCAGAGCGCCGTGCTCGAGGCCGCGGGCTCCGAGGGCCAGGCCGTCCTTCACGACATCGACGTCTTCATCGAGGGCATCAACGCCTACCTCGCCGCCAGCGGCTCGCCGAACGCCCCGTGGACCCGCAACGACGTCTTCGCCCTCAACGCGCTCAAGGCCCAGTTCGTCGGCCAGGGCGGCGGCGGCGAGGCGCGCGCCTCGCAGCTCCTCTTCGGGCTTCAGAAGCGACTCGGCAAGAAGAAGGGGCTGAGCGTGTTCAACGACCTGCGCCAGTTCAAGAACCCGGAGCTGGCGACCTCGGTCGACGGCAGGTTCCCTTACGGCTCGATTCCGGACAAGCCGAAGGGCAACGTGATCCTCGACCCGGAGAGCTTCACCCCTGCCCCGGGTGTCCCCGCGCGCCTGGTCCCGCCGGCGCCCCCGGTCGACGATCACGCCTCCAACACCCTGATGATCACCGCCGACCGCTCGAAGACCGGCGACCCGCTCATGGTCGGCGGCCCCCAGATCGGCTACTTCTACCCGGGCTTCACCTACGAGATCGACATGAACGCCGGTGACCTGCAGTGGCGCGGCGCGACCTCGGCGCCGTTCCCCGGCTACGCGCTGATCGGCCGGGGCGAGGACTTCGCCCACACGCTGACCTCCGCCTCCGTGGACATCATCGACCAATACATCGAGACGCTCTGCAACGGCAGCGACACGATGTACCTGTACAAGGGCGAGTGCCGCGAGATGGGCACCTTCGACGCCGGCACCCTCGACGGCGAGCCGGTCAGCTTCAGGACCACGGTCCACGGGCCGGTGGAGGGCTACGCGACCGTCGACGGCGTGAAGGTCGCGATCTCCAAGAAGCGCTCCAGCAGGGGCATCGAGACGCTCGACCTGCTCTACAACCGCCGGCTTTCCAACGGCCAGGTGCACAGCCCGAAGTCGTTCATCAAGGCGGCCTCGCTGACCCCGCAGACCTTCAACTCGTTCTACATCGACGAGGAGCACATCGCCATGTACACGGCGGGCAAGGCGCCGATCCGCAACAAGGAGGTCGACCCGGGGCTGCCGACGGACGGCAGGGGCAAGTACGAGTGGAAGGGCTTCCTCGACAAGGCCGGCCACCCGCTGGGGATCGACCCCGCCGACGGCACGATCACGAACTGGAACCAGACCAGCGCCCTGGGCTTCGCCGCCGCCGACAACGAGTGGGGCCACAACGGCTCGGTCGGGCGCATCGACCTGCTCGACAAGAACCTCGACCGGCTGGCGAACAAGAAGGGCAAGTGGACCCTGGCCTCGGTGACGGCGGCGATGAACGCCGCGGCGACCCAGGACGTGCGCGCGATCGACACCGTCCCGCTGCTGAAGAAGCTGCTCAAGGGCTCAAAGGCGCCCAACGACCAGGCCAAGCGGATGCTCGACCTGCTGATCGCGTGGAGCAAGGCCGGCGGCAGCCGCCTGGACCTCGACCTCGACGGCAAGATCGACGACCCGGGCGCCGCGGTCATGGACGGCTCCTGGGACCGGATCGCCGACGCGTTCATGCGACCCCGGCTCGGCGACCAGCTGCTCGACGAGCTCGACGAGATATTCAGCCGCTTCGACCTGCCGCCCAGCGGTCAGTACGACGGCTGGTATCAGTACTTCGACCGTGACATCCGCGAGCTGCTCGGGATGAAGGTCAAGCAGCCGTTCGAGAACGCCTATTGCGGCAAGGGCAAGCTGAAGGCCTGCCAGCAGGCGATCTGGGACGCGATCGCCGCGGCCGGCGCCGAGCTCACCCAGGCGCAGGGAACGGATGACCCCAGCCTGTGGCGGTCG
Organism: uncultured Solirubrobacterales bacterium; assembly: GCA_963811505.1. GTDB lineage: Bacteria > Actinomycetota > Thermoleophilia > Solirubrobacterales > 70-9 > WHSW01. The sequence continues at coordinate 17,775 of CAWERC010000007.1, forward strand.
GACGCGGTCCGCGAGCGGATCGACTTCGAGCCGGGGCTGCTGCCGTACACGATGCGCTACACGAACCGCCCGAGCGGGATCCAGCAGGTGATCTCGTTCGACGGTCACCGCTAGCGCTCCCCGAAATGCGGTAGCGGGCTCGGGAACGAAGTAGCCCTAAAGCCGCCCCAGGCACAGTTGGACGTATATCCCACTGCGGTTCGCTTGCCGGAGTACCGACTTTCCAGTACAAGCACGCCGGGTTCCAGGTACGGAATCGCCTATCTGTCCCAAGGAAGGGGTTAGTCGTGAGGAAGTCTCTCGTTGTCGCAGTAGCCGCCCTGGCCGTCGTCGCGTTCGGCGGCAGCGCCGCTCCGGCCCAGGCGGCCCAATGCAGCTACAACTACGAGCAGCCGTTCTACGCTTGGAGCGACTACGAGTGGTACGGGCTCGCGCCGGGCGCGAACTTCCCGACCAGCCGGACGCCAACGGGCTGGACGCTCAAGAACGCCGTGGTCGTCGCCGGCGGAAACCCCATCCGGCCGTGGAGCAGCGACTACTCGCTCAACATCAAGCCCGGCGGCTACGCGATCACGCCGGCCTTCTGCGTGGACCAGGCCTCGCCGTACTCGCGGATGTTCGCGAATACGACGACGCCGAACGCCGCTTATCCCAACGGCCTCAAGGTCGAGGTGACCTACACCGACGCGGTGACCCGCAAGACCGTCACCAAGCCGGTCGCGACGCTCAACCAGCAGAGCTCGTGGACCGCGACCGAGACGTTCCCGCTCGTCGGGCCGGGCGCGGCCAATCCGAAGTGGGACAGCACCGGCCGGGCCACGGTGAAGTACAAGTTCACGGCGGTGAACAACACCGCCTGGCGGATCGACGACCTGTACATCGACCCGAAGCGGCGCTAGCCCCGGCTCTGGCATCGGAGGCCTGAGATGACGCCCATGCTCAGCAGGCTCATCGGCCGGAGCAGCGTGTCTGCGATCCCGTCCGCGGAGTCCCTCGTACCCGAGGACCTCGTCAAGGACGCCCGCGATCGCAACTCGCGCCCGCTCGAGGGCCGCGAGCGAATCGGCGAGGCGGTCGTCGCGGTCGCGTTCCTGCTCGTGGCCGCGCCTATGGCGCTGCTGCTCGACTCCGCTCACGGGCCAGACCCGTTGACCGCGGCGGTGCTGGTCGTGGCGTTCGTGGTCGCCTCCCGGATCAAGTTCGAGACCGGCGTCGGGTACACGAACCCGACCCAGCTCGTCTTCGTCCCGATGCTCTTCCTCCTCCCGACGGCCACCGTGCCGTTGCTGGTCGCGGCGGCCAACCTGATCGGCGAGCTGCCCGATTACGTCAGCGGCAGGCGCAACCCGGAGCGGGCGCTGATCACGCTCGGCGACTGCTGGTACACGATCGCCCCGGCGCTGATCCTCGTGGGCGCCGGAGCCGAGATGCCGCTGCTCGCCGACTGGCCGGTGTTCGTCGTCGCGCTCGGCGCGCAGTTTGCGGTGGACCTCGGCGTGAACGCGCTCCGCGAGTGGTTCGAGTACGGCGTCGAGCTGCGAGCCCAGCTCACCGAGGCGGGCTGGTACCTGGCGGTCGACGGGCTGCTGGCGCCGATCGGCTTCGTGTGCGCGCTGCAAGGTCCAAACGATCCGTACGTCGCGGTTCTGCTCGTGCCCCTCTTCGCGCTGCTCTGGATCTTCTCCCGCCAACGGCGCCATGGCCTCGACAGTGCGCTCGAGCTCTCCGATGCGTATCGGGGCACGACCCTGCTGCTCGCCGACGTGATCGAGCACGACGACCACTACACCGGTAGCCACAGCAAGGGCGTGGTCACGCTCTCGCTGCAGGTCGCCCACAAGATGGGGCTCGACGCGCACGGGATTCGCAACGTCGAGTTCGCGGCTTTGCTCCACGACGTCGGCAAGCTCGCGATCTCGAAGGAGATCATCAACAAGGAGGGCCCCCTGTCGAGCGAGGAGTGGGCGCTGATGCGGCTGCACACGATCACGGGCGAGGAGATGCTGCACAGGATCGGCGGCCTGTTCGACGAGGTCGCCAAGCTGGTGCGGTCGAGCCACGAGCGCTGGGACGGGACCGGCTATCCCGACGGCCTCGCCGGGGTCGCGATCCCGCTGGAGTCGCGGATCGTCTCCTGCTGCGACGCCTTCGACGCGATGACCACGGATCGCTCCTACCGGCCGGCGATGACGACCGTCGAGGCGCTCGCCGAGTTGCGCGCGAACGCAGGGACCCAGTTCGACCCGGGCGTCGCGTGGACGCTCATCGAACTGGTCGAGGCGTCGGAGAGCCGCCGTTTCGACCCGATGCTCCACGAGGGGCTCGAGGCGCCCGGCCGCGAGCTGGCCCCAGCGCCCGGCTGAGGCGCGAGGAGATGGGCACTGCTGGTTCAACTCGCGCGCACGAGCCGGGTTGAGGCGCCGGTGCATCACGTTTGCGTCACTCCCCGCTCCTCCTCCGCTAGTTGCTGTCGCCAGAAGGCGAGCACCTCAGCCCTGGCCCGGGGATCCGCCTCGGCGTGCGCGCGCTCGAGGTGCCAGAACAACTCGCCCGCATGGACCTCCACCGAGATCGCCTCGTCGTCCCGCCCCCGAAAGTGGCCCGGGGTGATAGTGATCGTCGTCCGCCACTCCTGGGGATCCTCGCTCGGCGCCGTGGTGGTGATCTTCACTCGGGCCCGGCCAGGAGGCACCAGGCCGCCAAGCACCCCAGCGCGGAGATTGCCGCACACCTTGGGAGGCCCGACGTCGGCGATCGTCACTCGCTTACTCACTCCCCCACCGCCCGCGGCTTGAACGGCACGACGTTCTCGGCGAAGACGCGGTCGACCTCGTCGAGGGCGCCGACCTCGCCGTGGCCGTAGACGGCGAGCATCTGCTCGACCGTCTTCAGCGACCAGCCGGCCTGCGCGGCGATCGCCCGCGGCGAGAGGCCGAGCTTCGTCCACAGGTACCACACGCCGTAGTGCTTGGTGGCGTGGTAGAAGGCGAAGTCGAGGCCGGCGCGGGCGGTCACCTTCGACCAGTATTCGGTGAGCAGCGGCTGTGAGAGTCGGCCCCCCGCCTTCGCTCGGAAGACCAGGCGCCCGTCGCGCGCCAGCGCCAGGATCGCGTCGCGCGCCGGCGGGGTGAGCGCGATCGTCTTCGGGCCGGTCTTCGGCTCGTCGACCGCGCCGCGGTACAGACGGCGGGCCTTGCGCAGGCGCATCCGCTCGAAGTCGATGTCGGCCCACTCCAGCTCGAAGCACTCGCTCGGGCGCATCAGCGTGAAGGTCGCGAACAGGAACACGGCGCGCATCATCGGCGCGTACTCGCGGTGAACGACGCATGCCTCGAGCAGCGCCAGGAACTCGTCCTCGGTGGGCGGCGGCTGCTCGGCTCGGCCCTTGCTGCGGTGGCTGAGCTTGCGGAACGGGTTGCGCTCCAGCGGCAGGTCGTCCTCGTGGATCGCGTGGTTGTAGAGCGTCACCACGGCCGGCACGATCGACGCCGGCACCGGCACCGACCAGCGCCCCTCGCCGGCAACCCAGTCGCGAGCGTCGGTGCGCGAGACGTCGAGGCTGCGACCGGCAAAGTCGCGGCGAAAGCGCGCGAGGCGCTGGCGCTGGGTGTCGGCGGAGGAGTCCTTGTGGCGGCGGGCGTAGTCGGCCAGGTAGCGATCGACGTACTCGTCGCAGGCCGGCAGCAGCGGGTCGCCGCCGCGGGCGATCTTCAGCCTCGCCTCGGCGACGGCCAGGTCGCGCTCGCGCTTGGTGTCGAAGCGCCCGAGCCACTTGAACTGCTGCTTGCCCTCGGTGTCGCGGCCGAGATAGACCCGGCCGGGCCACTGCTTCTTCTTCATGCCACGTGCCCTCTCCGCTCGATCAGGCCTTGGCGCTCCAGCCACGCCTCGACCTCTGACGCTCGGAATTTCGCACGTCCGGCGATGTGGGTGTGAGGCAGACCCTGCTCCATGCGGCGTTCTATCCAGCGAACCGAGCAGGCCAGGTGCTCGGCGAGGCCGCGCTTGTCGAGCCAGGGCTCCATCTGCGTGACGGTCACGCTCCGAGCACCGCCCGCAGGTCGCGCTGGGTCTTGGCGACCAGGTCGATCGAGGCGCCGACGATGTCGGCCCGGGCGATCGCCTTCTCGACGAAGCGGCCGTCGCGGTTGACGCGGCGGATCTGCAGCTCCTCGCCGTCCCAGCGGTGCCAGATCCCGCCGATCACCGAGCCGCTGGTGGCCCGGCCGCACTCGCGGACGAAGGTCCACCCGTCGGCGCGCATGTCCTCGGCCTGGCGCTGGAGCTTCACGAGGCGTTCGGCGCTCACGCGACCTCTCCCAAGCTCAGCTGCTTGCTGAACTGCTTACGCGCCGGGCAGGTGGCGAAGTGGGTCGTGTACGGGCCGTCGCCGCCGTGCATGAACTGGTAGGCGCGGGCCTCGCGGGTCGAGCCGAAGACCTTGGCGACCTTGCGCTCGCCCCACAGCAGGATCGTTCCGTGGTCGGGGTCGGGACGGGGATCCAGCGGCATGTTCTTGCCGCCCTCGGTCTTCGCCCACAGGATCGTCGCGCGGCAGGTCGCGGCCCGGCAGGTGCCGGTCGACGTCGCCGAGCTCACGCCGCGGCTCCCAGCTCGAGCTGCTCTCCGGGCCCCAGCTCGACGGCACGTCGATCGTTGTGGCGATCGCCTCCCAGGGCCAACCCGCCGTCGGAGGGCGGCGGGTCATCCGTGCCGCCGAGCTCGGGCCCGTCGGCCGGCTCGGATACGAGGACGTAGCGCTGCGGGCCCTGCGGGCGGTCGGCGTGCACGGGCTCCTTGCGGATCTCGTAGCCGTGCTCGCGGCGCAGCTCGAGGATCCGCGCGGCCGCGCGGCCGATGTACTCCGCCATGAACTCGCCGGTCGTCACTCCGCCGGCGCCGGCGTCGCGCAGCAGCTGCAGCGTCTTGAAGGTCGAGGGCTTCACGCCGGCACGAGCACCTGGTCGGACAGCGCGAGCTGGTCGAAGATCCCCACCGGCTCGGGCGCCGGCGCTGGCGGGCAGACGACGTCGGCGATGCGAAAGCCATCGGCCAGCGGGACGCCCGGGCGCCACCACTCCAGCTCGTCGGCGACGATGCCGAGCGCGCGGAAGACGTGCAGGGTCCGCGTCCGTCGAAGCGTCGGGTTCACCGGCGCCCTCCGCGGATCCGGACCTCGAGCGCCGCCAGGACGCGGCCGCGCTCGGCCGGCGTAAGGTCGCCGAGCGTGACTCCCAGGCGGCGCAGGTTGAGCACCGGCGGGCCGAGCAGCTTGCGGGCGTGCGAGTTGCCCATACACCGCGGTGCAGCGATCAGCTCGTGCAGGCGCATCCCGTGGAGCTCGGCCGGCGGGTCGGCGATCACCTCAGCGGTGCGCCGCAGGCCCTCGCGGTAGTCGGCTGCCCCCTTTAGTTCGCGCTTGACCGCACAGCGCGCCATCCGGATCCGCTGCGCCTCGGCCAACGCCACCAGGTGCTGGGGCCGCTCGACGGCCGAACTCACGCCGAGTCCCCCTGCAGCGGCACGGCGCCCACTCGCGCGAGCTCCGTCCGCACCGCCTCGACGGTGATCGGCGAGGGCGCATCCGGTCGGCGCTCGGCCCAGGCCATCGCGTGAGCGACGAGCTTGAGGTTGAACTCGGGCAGATGCTCGCGCGCCCAGTCGATCCGCCGGTCGAGGTCGTCGCGCGCGCGCGCGACACGGTCTCCCCTAGTGCTACGTCCCATACCCATACCCGGACTCCGGGCGCCCCGGAGTCCGTAGGGATTCCGATAGGACTCGGATCGGAAAGGTCTGCCCATCAGGCAGCGACCCTTTGCCGGCGCTGGGCGGCACGCTGGCGGTCAGCCTCACGGCGCGCCTCGATGTCGGCGTTGGACGGATTGAACTCGAGGAAGTCGTGGATCGCCCAGCCGTCTCCGCTGGACTCCCACAGTCCCGCACCCACTAGCGCGTCGACCACTGCGGCGCGCTCTCCGGAGTCGGGAAGCTGATCCTCTACGAACTCGACCGGCACCTTTCCCTCGGTGCCGTGCCGCATACAGAAGGACATCGCCAGCGCGTGCAGACCCACCGCGGGCCGGCACCTCCACGCCTTGCGCACCTTCGGGTGTGAGAAGAACTCGTCGTCGAGCCGGGCCCAGGGCATCAGACGGTCCGCAGCTCCACGGGCAGCAGCTCGCCGCTCTCGTCGTCGACCCGTTCCGAGCGCCAGAGGCCGTAGTGGGCGCGCAGGTCCTGCTCGCGATACCAGCGCGGATCGGGCGAGTGAAACCAGCTCATCGAGTAGCCGTTGCGGACGCGCTCCTCATAGCCGGCGCGCAGCCAGCGACAGAAGTCCTCGGCGTGCTCGGCTGACTTGAACACCGGCCCGAACGCGACGTCGTCGGTGTCGCAGTACAGCGCCGCGACGTCGCCGCCGTCGATGATCTGGACGCTCACAGCACCACGTCCTGGTCGGCGTCCTTGGCCTGCTCGGCGAGCTTCTTCTTGGCGTTCACCACGTCCTGGTCGGCGTCCTTGGCCTGCTCGGCGAGCTTCTTCTTGGCGTTCACCACGTCCTGGTCGGCGTCCTTGGCCTGCTCGGCGAGCTTCTTCTTGGCGTTGGTCAGCTGGCGCTTGAGCCAGGTGACGTGCTTGCCGAGCGCGACCGCGTTCGTGCGCCGGTTGTTGGCGATCGCCGTCGCGAGGAGGTCGCGCTGACCGAGCTTCGTCGCGACGTCGAGCAGCTCGCTGGCGACCTCGTCAGCCTCCCGGGCCTTGGTGCCGGCGTTGCCCTGCTTCTTCTCGCCGGTGGCCCAGCGCGCGAGCTCGACGCCGACCTCCTCGGTCAGCGGCGCGTCGAGCGGCACGAAAGCGCGGTGCTGCTGCTGGAGCTTGATCGGCTTCGGCACGCCCGGGGCGTCGGGCGTCAGCAGGAACGACAGCGTGAGCTCGAACGGCAGGTTCTTCTCGGTGACGGGCATCCAGCCGTTGAGGCCGACCAGGGACTGCTTCGGGCGGACGACGGTCTTGCCGTTCTCCTTGCCGATCTCCACCTTCTCCTCGGCGCGAAAGCAGAGGATCAGGTGCGCGCGGATCTGCAGCAGCCGGCTGACGAAGCGCTTGTGCTCCATCTTCGGCTTGATCCAGGAGGCCATCTTCATCGCCTCGCGGTGGCCCATGCGCTCGAACTCGGCCTCCTGCATGTCGAGCAGCCCGCCCTCGCCGGCGTACTCGTGCGAGGCGCTGTCGACGACGATCACCGGGTAGCCGGCCTCGTCGGCCGCGGCGATCGCGTCGCTGTAGGCGTCGGGGGTGAAGGGCGACCGCAGCTCGGCGTGCTCCCAGGGCTGAAAGCGGTCGGCGTAGTGGAGCATCCGCCGGGCCTCGGTGTCGATGACCGCGAACGGAGCGTCGCCGGCGAGGCCGCGGGCGAGGCGAAGCGCCGACATGCTCTTGCCGGATCCCGACGCGCCGGCCAGGCCGAGGATCACCCCGACCTTCTCGCGGCGTGCGGGTGCGAACTCGACCGGCTTCGTAGCGGTGGCCGTGCTCATACGGGGACCTCCTCGGTCTCGGGGTTCCAGGTCCGCTCGAGCCAGCGTGCGTGCGCCCACTCGGGCAGATCCGCGTAGAAGGGGTCGGTCCCGTAGCCGGGCCAGTCGTCTGTCTCCAGACACTCGGCCCACTTCTCGATCGCCCAGTCGACCTTGGCGTTGGCGAGCTCGAGCACGGCGTTGCTCGGGATCACGATCGACACCGCAAACGGCGGCTCGGTCTCGCAGAGGATGAAGCGGAACTCGCCGGCCTCGCCGCGGGTCGCCCGGAGGCCGCGCAGGTGGAACGCGGCCTGGACGTCGGCGCCGATCGACCACATCGTCGTCCGGGCCCACTGGCGCGGATCGGCCGAGCGCGACGTCGTCTTGAGGTCGTCGATCGCGCGGCTGTCGGTGCGCAGCCAGTCAACCCGCGACCGGCAGTGCACGCCGTTGGGCTCGCGCCAGATCAGCGTCTGCTCGGGCTCGCCATCGGTGAGCAGCGGCGGGTCGATCGCGAGCTCGTCGAGCTGCTCGCGGACCGCGGCGGCCATCGCTTCGACCTGCTCCCACTGGTGAGTGAGCAGCGGGGTGAGGCCCAGCTCGCGGGCGTCTGCCTTCACGTCCTTTGCGACCTTCGTCCGCCAGTCGTCAGCATCGACGACGTACGCGAACGGTTGGCCGTCCACGTTGATGCACCGGGCAGCGCGGACCGAGTCGTCGTCTCGCATGACCTCTCGGCCCTCGCTGATGTCCTTGCCCTGCAGCAGCAGTGCGTGCGCCGCTGTGCCGAGGTCGAACTTGTCCTCGCCGGCCTCGGCGTAGCCGGGGTTGAGCCGCGGGTGGGCGGTCCAGGCATGCCAGGGCGAGCGCTCGCAGAGGACCTTCGCGACCGACGCACTCAGCGACGGCGCCTCGGCGGGGTCGCCGTGATACTCGCTGGCGGTCAGGGCATGGACGCCGGTCGCGGTCACGCCGCCCGCCTCCGGTGCGCGCGCGGCGGCGGGTCGAGGCGCTCGCGGATCTGCGAGGCCTTGAGGTGAAAGAAGGTCACGGGCACCAGCGGCTCGACGCGGATCGGCTGGCCGGGGATGTCCGGGCAGTTGAGGTCGAGGACCTTCGCGGGGAAGACGTGGCCGCGGACGTCGACCTCGATCGTGTCGCCGGGCTGGACGTTGGCGAGCCTCATCGGCGGACCCTCCCGGCGCCGTAGAAGAGGACGAGGTAGATCGCTGCCGCCGCGAGCCAGGCGATCCCCACGATCGCCGCGGTGCCGGCGACCGCCACCAGGGCGTAGCTGACCACGCAGCTGATCGCCGCGACCATCGCGAGGGCGAGCGCCCGCTCGCTCACAGCAGCCCCTCCTCGCGGGCGAGCTCGGCGCCGCGCTCGGTCAGCTCGATCCAGCCCTCGATCGGGTGGCCGCCGGCGAGCCCCGTGTCGAGCAGCCACAGCGCGACCTTGGCGCTGATCCGCGAGCGCGAGGGCTCGGTGCGCCGCGCGATCCGCCCGACGTGCTGGCGGTTGCAGGCCAGGACCTGCAGGCCGCGCCGGCGCTGGTGGGTGAGCCTGACGGCGGCGGTGCTCGAGAGCGGCATCTAGGCCTCCCCCCTCGCCTCGGCCGCGAGCCGCGACGCGTCCTCGCCGTGCTCGTCGGCCCAGCGGTGCAGCCAGTGCTCATTGGCGAAGGCGTCGTCCGTCGGCTCGTCGCCGCGGGTGCGCTCATGGGCGCCGACCAGGTCGAGCGGCGGGGTGCCGCTGGGGTCGGGGCTACGCTTGCTCATGCGCGTGCCCTCGCGCCGCCGGGCCGGCAGTCACCAGCTGCGCGGCCCGAGTCTTTTCGGAGTCGACCAGCTCGCAGAGCAGCTCGTACTTACGGCGCCCGAGCTCGTGCGCAACGGCCGGGCTGAGCAGCTGCAGACGCGGGACGCGCCGGATCGTCTCGGCGATCGTCGTGGCGGCCTTCAGCAGATCGGTGGCGGGGATGCCCGCCGGCTGCGAGAGAGATGTCAGGGATCCGCGCAACCGGCGGGCGATCGCTTTCGCCGCCAACGGCACCGGGGCGTTGCCATTGAGCTCGCGATCACGGAGGTCGGTCGCGAGTTGGTCGGCGGCGCCGGCGATGCCGAGCTCGTGGTCGCCCTCGATCGAGTTCGAGGCCGACAGGTCGGTGGTGATGGCGATGAGCGCCCGCCAGGAGCGGCTCTCGCCGGACCGCAGAAGCTCGAGGTGCTCGAACAGCGAGTCGGGCTCGGGCGATGAGTTGAACAGCAGGCGCCGCTGCTCGATGTTCGCGGCGCGAGCATCCATCGACGGGAAGAGGAAGACGTCGCGGACGACCCCGGCGGTGACCAGCTCGCTCACAGCTCCCACCAGTTCTCGGGCTTGCGCCAGCGGCGGTCGAGGTAGATCACCAGGGCGCAGACCGCGACGATCGACAGCAGGGCTACGGCCATCAGCCGTACTCCGGGAAGACGTTGGCGACGTCCCGCCCAAGGGCTTCAGCGATCGCCTCGCGGCGATCCTGTGGGACGTGCAGACCGTTGACGTAGCGGGACAGCGTCCCGGTGTCGATGCCGATCTGCTCGGCGAGCCAGGACTGCTTGCGTCCCTCGGCCTCGAGGATCTCCCCGAGGCGGGTCTTGGCGGCGGGCGAGGCGAGCGGTTCCATCGGTGTAGTACCGACGGTACCCGGTCCAACGGACGTTGTCAAGTGGGCCTGCCAACGCTTAGCGTGAAGCGCGTGGCGCGCGAGAAGCTGGGGCCGCGGATGCGCGAGATCCGCAAGGCACACGAGGTCAGCGTCAGCCGGCTCGTCGGCGAGCTCTACGACGCGCGCGCACCAACGAACTACGACGCCAGCTTCGTCGGCCGAGTCGAGCGCGGCGAGAAAGAGCCGCCCGACCGGCTCCTCGCCGGCTACCTCGACATCGTGCAGCCGTCGCTCGATGAGCTGCCCGAGGCCCACCTGGCGAAGGCCCGGGTCCTACTGAACCCGGCCGAGGTCGGCCTCGACGAGGCGCTGGCCAACCTCGACGCGATCAGCCCGTCAGAGACTCCCGATCAGGTCGTCGAGCGGGTAGGGGCGGCGCTAGAGCAACGACTCGATCGTGAGCTCCGGCGATCTCGTCCCAGTCGCGGGCGTTCCGCAACATCAAAGCGCGCGTCGGGGAACCAGTAGGCATGGCCGCGGCGATTTCACGATGTGCGTCCGCGAGGGCTCGGGCGGCGGCGAGCTCGTCGAGGCTCGACTGGTGGCTGTCGACGAGGCGCGGCGCTTCGCGCGGCGGATCAGCGAGGTCGGGAGTTGGCATGAACGCTCCTTGCGGTGACTCCCCTCTCGTGCTGCCCATGAGTCACCAACGCCCGATCGACTTAGAGCGCCGATCTAAACGCATCGCCCGGACGTCCCTGGACCTCGTCACCCTCTCCCCGATCGCCGCACCGCCCCCCGAGGAAGGAAACCCATGAGGTCGGCAGTTGTCGCGGTGATCGTCTGCACGTTCGCCGGCGCCGTTGGCTGCGGCGGCTCGTCGGGCCCGTCGCCCCAAGACGCCGAGGCTCACGTCCGCGCCGAGCTCGAGGCGCAAGGCGAGGGCATCAACGTGCGCAGCGTCTACTGCGAAGAGGGAAGCGGCGACCGGTTCGAGTGCGAGGTGTCCTACTCGGTCCTCGGCACCGGCCAGCGCACCGAGCGCGTGCTGGTCGACGAGGCCGAGCTCTAAGCGGTCGGCTAAATACAGGGCACAAAAGCTGTACTGAAACGGCCGGTGCGCAACCCGCTTCAGTAACCCGGATCGCGTCCGGTCATGGGGCCACAATGCATCAGGCAATGTGCATTGATGACGCCCCATTTCGGCCGCCTGATAGTCGCCGGTGATGCCTCCTCCCGTGCGTGCCAACGGCCGGTCGAAAGTGGACTATCTCGGCGGCTCGAAGGCGCGCCGACTGCCCAAGACGCTGAGCGCTGACGAGGTCCGTCGGCTGATGAAGGTGCCGAACCTGCGGGCGCCGACCGGCCTTCGCAACCGCGCGATCCTGATGCTGATGCACCGCTCAGGCCTCCGCGTCTCGGAGACCTGCGGCCTGCACCTCCGCGACGTCCGCTGGGACGAGGGCATGATCCACCTGCGCCCCGAGATAACCAAGGGTCAGCGCGAGGCGGTCGCCTACTTCGACGAGCAGACCCAAGCGATGCTCGAGCGCTGGGTCGACGTCCGTCGCCAGTACGCCGCCGGCAAGCCGCACCTGTTCACGACGTTGAAGGGTGGCCCGGTGTCCCGGCACTACTGCTTCCAGATGATCCGCCGCTACGCGCGGCGTGCCGGCATCGACCGGCCGATCTCGCCGCACACCCTCCGCCACACCTACGCCACCGAGCTGCTCGGCGAGGGCTTCAACATCATCGAGGTCCAGAACCTGTTGCGTCACTCGGACGTCCGCACCACCACGATCTACCTGCACGTGATGGACGCCGAGCTCCAGCGCAAGATCCGGGCCCGCGGCTAACCCGCAAAGTGCGCGATCGCCCCGCCGGGTAGCTCGGGTTATCACTGATGCCGCGGTCGGCGCCGGCGCCGATCATGTCCTTGGTGGGGGCGGTTTCAGAAGCCCGGTCCGATAGTCGCCGGCGACTTGCACGGACGGCGCGTCTACCTCTCGGGCTACCGGATCCACCACGGTCTCGTCGGCCTGGCGCTCATCGGATTCGGCGCCGTCCTGGTCCTACACGACCTCGCCGACTGGCCCTTCCCGCTCGTCGATCGGATCCGCTGAGCTTGCTCGAGTCGGTCGTCAGCCTCCACGACATCGACGACGTCGAGGGCTTCGTCTGCGCGACGATCGAGAAGTTCCGCAACGGCGGGCGCGTCGAGCGCGGGACCTCGATCACCGAGGCCGAGCGCGAGGAGCTGATCGCCGAGGGGATCTGCATCCTCTACGAGCTCGCCGAGAAGTTCGAGCCCCACCGTCCCGGCTATGAGGAGCCCGGGCGCTTCTCGGGCTTCGCCGCCCAGTTCCTACCGCGCCGGCTCGGCGATGCCTGGCACCAAAAGCACCGCCACCGGCGGGTGGCCGGCGAGGACGGCAAGCGCCGCTGGGTCTACACCGAAGCGCCGCTGTCGCTTGACAACCTGCTCGCCGAATCGACCGGGTCGACGTCGAACGCAGTGGCCGGCGGCAAGGCGATCGACGAGCGAACCTTTCGACCACATGAGCAGTGGGCTGCAGTCGCCGCTCAATAGAGCCGTGGCCCGAGCGCTCGCGCTCGATGCGCGCGAGGAGATCCAGACCGCCCTGCGGGTCAGCGTCTGCGTCGCCGCGGGGATGAAGCGCGCCGAGATCGCCGAGCAGCTCGACCTCCCGCCGGCCGAGGTCCGCGCCGCGGTCGATCGCCTGCGACGCGCGTCGCGGCACCTCGAGACGTAGGGCGCGTTTCTGAAACGGCGCCGTCGGCCCGATAGTCGAGGCGATGGCGAAGCGACGGTGCAAGGCGAAGACGAAGCGGGGCACCAGGTGCAAGGTCGCTCCACTTACTGGCAGCGACTACTGCCGGGCTCACGACCCGCTGCTTCCCGCTGAGGCCCGCTTCGGGACGCCAGAGCAGGCGGCCGAGGCGGGGGCCCTGGGCGGTGCAGCTGGTCGCCGCCCGCGCGTCGTCGAGGTCCTGCGCGAGCGGATCGAGGCCGACATCGACCGCTGGCTCGCGCCCCTGGAGGCCGCGCTCGGCGAGGGCAAGCCGATCCAGATGTGGGACGGCCAGGAGCGCAAGCACTCGATCGAGTACGTCCCCGACCCGGCGCTGGGGATGAAGGCGCTCAAGCTCGCGCTCGATCGCGTCTACGGGCGACCGCGCCAGGAGGTCGAGGTCAGCGGCCAGGGCGGCGGCGCCGTCGAGTTCGAGATCACCAACCCCGAGGTCAGGGAGGCGATGCATGGACTCGTCCGTGCCGTTGCCGCTGCTCGCGAGAGCGAGCCCGGCGGGTCTGGCTCTCGCGGTTGACGAGCGCCGCGCGCTCGCCGGCTCGACCCGACGCTACGAGTACCCGCCCCACATCGACCTGATCGACGGCGAGATCGTCGACGCGGTCGCGCGCGCGCACGAGCGCCAGCGCGTTGCCGCGGCCGGCGGCGAGGTCGACGATCGCCCCGAGATCCTGCTGATCGAGGTCCCGCCGCGCCACGGCAAGTCGACCGAGATCTCCGAGCACGCGCCGGCGTGGTTCGTCGGGACCTTCCCCGATCGCCACGTGATCCTCTGCTCGTACGAGGCCGACTTCGCGGCGACCTGGGGCCACAAGGCGCGAGCGCTGCTCGAGGAGCACGGCCACGACATCTACGGCGTGCGCGTCGACCCGAGCTCGCGCGCGGCCAAGCGCTGGCACCTGCAGGGCCACCGCGGCGGGATGGTCACCGCCGGCGTCGGCGGGCCGATCACCGGCAAGGGCGCGCACCTGCTGATCATCGACGACCCGATCAAGAACGCCGAGCAGGCGATGAGCGAGGTGATCCGCGAGAAGCACTGGGACTGGTGGCTGTCGACGGCGCGCACGCGACTGGAGCCCGGGGCGGTGGTGATCATCCTGCTGACCCGCTGGCACGAGGCCGACATCGCCGGGCGAATGCTCGCCGAGTCGGCCGAGGGCGGCGACCCGGTCCGCGAGATCCGCCTGCCGGCGCTCGCTGAGGCAGAGGACCCGCTGGGGCGAAAGCCCGGCGAGGCGCTGTGGCCCGAGCGCTACAGCCGCGAGTACCTCGAGCACACCCACCGGGTGCTGGGCGCCTACTGGTTCTCGGCGATGTACCAGGGCTCGCCGACCCCCGACGAGGGCGGGATCTTCAACCGCCGTGACTTCCGGTCCTTCGAGCTCGACGGCGAGCTCGTGCGCCTGTATGACCGCGAGGGCCTCGAGGTCGCCAGCTACGGGGTGCAGTGGTGTCAGAAGTTCCAGGTCGTCGACCTGGCGGCCTCCGAGAAGCAGACCGCCGACTACACCGTGATGGCCGAGGTGTGGAAGACGCCCGAGGGAGACATGCTCGTCAACGACGTCGCCCGCGATCGGATCGCGGTGCCCGACCAGCCCGAGTTCTTCCGCACCCACCACACCGGCGGGCCGGTGAAGTTCGAGTCGATCGGCTATCAGGCCGGGGTCGTCCAGACGATGCTGCGCGAGGGCTTTCCGGCCGAGGCCGTGTACCCCGACTCCGACAAGGTCACCCGCGCCGGCGCCGCCGGGGTGCTCTATCGGGCCGGCAAGGTCTACCACCGCCGCGGCGCCAGCTGGCTGACCGACTTCGAGGCCGAGCTGCTCGCCTTCCCCGCCGGCGAGCACGACGACCAGGTCGACGCGATCGCCTACGCCGCCCGGGCGCTGCCCGACGTCACCGCGCCGACGCGAAAGAAGCGCGGCCGCGGCAAGACCGAGATGGCGGGGATCCGCGACCGGCAGTTCTGAGCACGTCGGCCCGCATGGGAGGAGTGCGGGCCGCGTGCCTGGGTCAACTGGACTGACGCCTAACTCTACACCTGAAGTTGAGGGTGTCCGGTCGACCTGCCACACTTCATTTAGTGCAGTAACGCACGAATGGTGAGCCATGACGGCCGATCCCTCCCAGCAGCCGGTGGACCACGTCGCCCGGGCGAAGCAGCTGCTCGACGGTGAGCTGTGGGCGTCCGCCCAGGTGCACGCCCTGATCTCGATCGCCGAGTCGATGCGTGGCTCCGAGCTCGTCGAGTTCAAGCGTGCCGACGAACTCGTCGACGGCGACGTCCTGGTCGACGGTTCGGAGGTGATCCGGATCGACGAGCCCTTCGACGAGCCCGACGCGGTCTACGTCGCGGTGCGCCGGGGACGGCTGGTGCACCGGCTGGTGCTGCTGCCCGGAACGCAGGTCGCGGTGGCGAAGACGTGAGGCAACGAAAGGAGACACCGTGCTGTTCAGCTTGCGTGCCCTGATCCGCGAGAAGATGCAGGAGGGTCACGAGCCGGCGCCGGCCAAGATCGCGGACACGATCGCCGACGAGGTCCCGTCGAAGTACCTGCGCCTCGCGCTCTCCCAGGCCCTGCCCTACCTGGTGCGCGACGAGATCCGCAAGCTGCGCCACGCCGCCTTCGGCCGCCACGCCGAGGAGAGCACCGACGGAGCCAAGCGCGCAGCCCCGTCGGATGCGCTCGTCGCAGCCGCGTCGGGCGAGGAGGTCGACGAGCCGACCGAAGGCGCCAAGGCCCGCGGCGGAACCCTCGCGTTCACCATCTACCAGGTGCCGGTCAGCTTCGGCCCCGGCCACTGGAAATACCTCGGCGACTGCACTCGCGAGGAGATGCTCGACTGCGCAAGGTCCCTCAAGGAGCGTGCCGCCGAGAACCAGGCCCGCGCGGACAGCTATCAGGAGCTCGCCGACTACATGCAGGCCGAGGGCATCGAGGTGGTCCGCGACGTCGAGGCCGAGAAGCTGCGCGAGATCGTCGACCCCGAGCACACCGAGCCCGTCACGGCGTGACCACCTGGACCGACGTCGACCCCGAGCTGCGCAAGCGCGCCGTCCGCTTCCTGCGCTCGCGACTTTCACTCGAAGACCAGGACGCACTGCGCCGCGAGCTCGCCGACGGTTGGGCGGCCGAGTCCTGGACCGAGCGCTACTCCGGCTGGGGCGGCGAGATCCGCGGGCTGCTGCGCAACCACGTCGCCGACGACGACGAGCTGCCGGACGGGGGCTGGGTCGAGTTCTGGACGGCCGCGGTGGAGGAGGCGGTGTCGTCGAGGGGGCAATCAGCGTGAACCTCTACCGCGAGTTCGACGACGGCCGCTACTACACCTACGGCGACCCGGGCGAGCTCCACATCTGGCGGCACACCGATGACGACTCGAAGCCCCTGCGCTGTGATTGCGGCGGCCGAGGCTTCCGGATCCTCCAGCCCCATGGCAGCTACGAGACAATCGCCGAGTGCATCGACTGTGGCACGCGCGACGTCGTCCATAGCGGCTGATTTCTGAAACGCCGCCCACCGCCTGAGCGCCGCCCGATAGTCGCGGGCGTGAGCTTCCTCGACCGATTCCGCACCAAGCCGCCGGCTCGAAAGGCCCGCGGGGGATCCGGCCGTGGGCACTTCAACGGGATCATCGTCCCCGACGAGCGCAACGCCGCGCTGACGGGCCGCCAGGGTCTTCAGACCTTCGACGAGATGTGGCGGACCGACCCCGACATCCGGCGGGTCGGGGCGATGCTGATCAACCCGCTGATCGGGGCGACCGCCGAGGTCCAGCCCTACGGCGGCGAGGAGGCCGAGGAGCGCGACCAGGTCGCCGCCAAGGCGACCGAGTGGATGCTGCAGTCGGTGATGCGCCCGACGCTGTCGAGTCACCTCACCCAGGGCCTGCCGGTGCTGGTGCGCTCGGGCTTCTGTCCCTTCGAGCAGGTGTGGGGCACCTTCACCTATGAGGGCAAGACGCTGCTCGCGCCCAAGACGCTGGCGCTCCGGCTCCCCCGCACGGTGTTGAAGTGGCACCAGGACGGCGAGGAGCTGACCGGGATCCAGCAGCTGCTCGACAGCGGCGGGACGGTCGACATCCCCGCCGAGGACCTCGTCTACTACCGCCTCGGCGCCGAGGGCGACAACTGGGAGGGCACGTCGCTGCTTCGCCCCGTCTACAAGCCGTGGCGCTACAAGGACGGCATCGAGCGCATGGTCGGGGTCAAGGCCGAGCGCGAGGCGATGGGCGTGCCGATCGTCTACCCGCCGGCGACCGGCAACGTAGAGAGCCAGCTCGACACCCTCGAGGAGGCGCTCGACGGATTTCGCACCGCCGAGACCGCGTTCATCTTCATGCCCGGCCCCGCCGCTCAGCACCTCGGGCCCGAGCAGGCCAACCAGGGCTGGCACCTCGACATCGTCAACCCCGGCGGCTCGGGCACGGAGTCGGGCAAGGGCAACCTGATCCAGTACCTCGAGTACCACGGCGACCGGATCGCCGCCGCCTTCCTCGCCGAGTTCATGCGCCTGGGCCAGGGCCAGACGTCGGTCGGCGCGCGCGCCACCGCCGAGGTCCAGCAGGACCCGTTCACCGCCAGCCTCCAGGCCCTCGCCTCGGTGATCTCGACCACGCTGCAGGAGTCGGTGATCGAGCGCTTCATCGCGCTGAACTTCGAGGTCGAGGAGCCGCCGAAGCTAAAGCTGATCCTCGACGACTCGATCGACCTCGCGGCGCTCGCCACCTACGTCAAGCAGCTCGTCGACTCCAAGGCCCTGGTCGCCGACGAGCCGCTCGAGGACTTCCTGCGCGAGCACGCGGGCCTGCCCTCGGCCGACCCCGACGAGCGAAAGCGCCAGGCCGAGATGCGCGAGGCGGGGCGCCAGGCGCTGCTCAATCCGCCCGAGCCGCCGGCGACACCGCCCGGACCGGGCCCGCGGCCGCCCGGACCGGCACCCCAGCCTCCGGCACCCGCGCCGAAGCCGCCTGCCAACAAGGCCGACGACGAGGAGGTTGTCACCGAGGAGCGCGAGAAGCGCTGGTGGGAAGACCTGATGGCGCTCGACGTCATCGACTCCGCGATCACCCACGCGCGCGAGCGCTTCGAGAAGGCCGCCGGGGACGACGCCCGGGCGCTCGTGCGCGAGCTCACCGGCGCAGCGCTGAAGGGCAAGCAGCCGCCGGCCAAGCCTCCGGCAGAGCTCGCCGCCGCGATCGCCGGCGAGCTCGAGCAGCTCTACCGCACCGGCCAGCTGACCGTGCGTTCCGAGCTCGACGCACAGCGTGGCTCCGAGGCTCCCGCGGGGGGCGCGGCCGCCGACAAGTCGGCTCGCGAACTTGCCCGCCGTGCCACCCTCGCGGCGCAATCAATCGCGCAGCGCATCTGGCAGCGCGTATCTCAGTCGGCGCTCGCCCGCCCCGGTGACGAGGCGGCGGCCCAGCGCGCCGGCGAGCAAGAGGCTGGGGCCGCGCTTCGCGCCGAGGCCCAGCTGCACGCGGCCTCGGCGGTCAACCTCGGTCGCCAGGACGAGGCCGAGGCCCATGCCGACGAGATCGCCGGCGCTCGCTACACGTCGCTCCTGGATGCGAATCGCTGTGAGCGCTGCGCCCTGGCCGACGACGACGTCCTGCGCCCGCTCACCGATCCGGTTCGCCTGGCCCACCGCCCGCCCAACCCCGACTGCTACGGCGGCGGGCGCTGTCGGTGCATGGAGTTCTACGAGCTCTCAGACGAGGCGGCCGGGTCACCGGGCACCCCACCGACCAACCCGCTCACCTCGGGCCCCTCGCCGCGGCCGGTGGCCTCTCACTTCACCCTGGAGGGCGGGACCCGCGAGCAGCGCGAGCTTGTGGTCGACCAGCTCGGTGCGATCGAGTCCGTGCACAAGCTGCCGCGCGATCTGCCGAAGACGCCGATCCGCATCGAGCCGATCCCGAGCAACCAGGCAACACACCCCTACGGCCGCTTCTCGATCTCAGCAACGCGCCAGCGCATCACCGACACCGTGATCCAGCTCGACCCGCGGGCGCTGTCGCAGAGCCCGCCGATTACGTCGACCGTGCACGAGGTCGGCCATCTCCTCGACGCCGTCGGCATGGGTGACGGCCTGGACTTCGATCTGCTGCTCGCCGACCAGTACACCTCCGCCGGGCCGGCCTTCTCGGAGTGGAAGGCTGCCGTCACCTCCTCGCACGCCTTCAGGATCCTGTCGCGGACTGGGACCAGCTACGAGCAGGAGATCGCCGAGCTGTTCGCGCGCTCCTACGAGCAGTACATCGCCACGCGCTCGGGCAACGCGGCGCTGCTCGCGAAGATCGCGGCGCGGCGGCGGCAGAAGACCGAGCTGTACTGGGACGACGCGGACTTCACCGCGATCGCCGAGGCCTTCGACCGGCTGCTGACTACTCGGGGCCTTCGGAGCTGACCGAGACGACGACGTCGTCGACGTCCTCGGCGGTCACGCGCTGCTCGCCCTCGTCTCCCTCGAGGACGACCTGGCCATCGTCGAGCGACGTAAAGCGTCCCGAGACGGTGGAGCCGTCGGCGAGCTCAAGCTCGACCTCCACACCAGGCGTGATCTTCTCGAGGGTGTCGGCGACTTCCTGATCTGCCATGGCCCCGCAGGGTACCCCGTAGCACGGCGGGCGTCCAGATAGTCGCGGCGTGCCCCGCTGCCCTGACACCGGCCTGACGCTCCCGGAGTGTTCGTGTCGGGCGTGCATCAGCGAGCAGCTCGCCCGACACGCGCCGCAGCTGCTCACCGCCGCGGGCCCCGACATCGAGCAGCTGGTCGCCCACGCCGGCGCGCCGAGGTCGCGGTGACAGCGGTCGCCGTCGATCAGGTGCGCGGGATCAAGATTCGCCAGCCGTCCGATAGTCGGCGGCGAATGGACTTCCTGGCGAAGATCTCCAAGGCCCTCGGTCTCGAGGACGCCGACGAGGAGAAGGTGCTCGAGGCCCTGACCGGCCGCGTGGCCCTCGCCGACGTCGTCTCCGCCCTGGAGCTCGACGACGCCGACGACGTCACCGACAACGACAAGCTCGTCGAGGCCGTCAAGGCCAAGTTCGCGGCCGACAAGGGCGAGGAGAAGTCGCTCGAGGACCGCGCCAAGGAGGAGGGCAAGGAGGTCGTCTCCAAGGCCCGCCTCGACACGCTCGAGGAGAAGGCCGAGAAGGGCGTCAAGGCCGAGGCCGAGCTCCATCAGGCCAAGTTCGACACCGCCTACGACAAGGCGCTCGAGGGCCTGCGCGTCGACGCCAAGGACGAGACGCGCGAACGCTACGAGAAGCTCTACAAGGCCGACGCCGAGACCACGCTCGAGACGCTCGAGAAGCTGCCCAAGCTCGCCCCGACCGAGGCGCGCGGCAAGACCGGCAAGCCCGGCGACGCCGCGCCCGAGGGTGTCGACGCCGAGCGCCACGAGCTCGACCAGAAGGTCAAGGCCTACGTCAAGGAGCACCCCGACAAGAGCTACGTCGAGGCGCTCGAGATCGTCGAGGCCGAACTCGAGGAGGCGACTGCCTGATGGCGAACGGCGAGCACCTGAAGCCTTCCCTGCCGTACGTCGCCGCGTCGGACGTCAACCCGCGCACCGCCGTGGGCGCTGCCGCCGCGATCGACAACGGCGCCGTGCCGCTGACCGCCGCGACGGTCGAGCCGGTCGGCGTCGTCGGCCCCGCAACCGCGCTTCGCACCGAGGCCGTGACCGTCTACGGCGACGGTGCGGTGATCGAGGTCACCGCAGCCGCGTCACTGGGCGCCGGCGGTGACGTCGGCGTCGCCTCGGGTGGGTTCTCCCCCGTCGTCGGCGCCTCCGGCGTCACCCGCTTCCGCACCGGCATCGCCCGCGAGTCCGCGGCCGCCGGCGAGCGCTTCTCGCTGTACGTCCGACCCAAGCAGCTTTCCAACCTGATCTGAGCCACCGATGCCCGACGCACGCACGCCAAGAGACCTCCAGCTCGTCGACCCCGTCCTCACGCAGGTGGCGCGCCAGTACCGCCCCGACGGCTTCGTCGCCCGCCAGGTCGCGCCGCGGATCCCCGTCGACGTCGACTCGGGCAAGTACCCGGTCTTCACCAAGGAGAGCTTCTTCGGCGACGACTCCGACGCCGGCGATGAGACGAAGGTCAGCGATCGCGCGCCGACTCCCGAGATCTCGATCGAGTACTCGACCGAGTCCTACTTCTGCGAGGACTACCGGCTGAAGTACTCGATCACGGCCAAGGAGCGCAAGCAGGCCCACAGCGCCCTGCGCCTGGAGACCTCCAAGCTCAACGCCCTGCTCGACCGCATGGCGATCCGCCGCGAGGTCCGCACGGCCGTGGCGCTGCAGGCCTCCGGTGTCGCCGGTGGCCAGCTCGCCTCCGGCAACACGACCGCCCCGTCGACTGCCTGGACGTCCGGCTCGGCGACGATCGAGGGCGACATCAAGGGCGGCGCCCTGGCGGTCCGCGATCTGATCGGCCGCCTGACCAACGCGATGGTCCTGGACCTCGCCGTCGCTTATGCGATGGCCGTCCAGGAGGACATCCGCGAGATCGTCAAGTACACGATGCCCGGCGAGCGGATCCTCGTCGAGGGCGCCGGCATGCTCCCGTCGAAGATCCACCGCCACCAGGTGATCGTCGCCGACTGCATGCGCAACGTCGCCAAGAAGGGCGCGACGACGAACCTCGACCCGATCTGGTCCGACGACGTGCGGCTGCTCTACCTGCCGGCCAACGGCGGCGGCTGGGGCATCCCGTCGGTCGCCTACAGCTTCGAGTGCCTGGGCGAGGAAGTGGACCGCTGGAACGAGAACGACCCGCCCGTCGACTTCGTTCGGGCCTGGGAGGACGTCGACGAGAAGATCTGCGCCCCCGAGGCCGGCTACACGCTGACGTCGGTTCTGAGCTAGCGCCGACCCCCGAGGAGCCCGCCGTGGCCACCGTCAAGGAGATCAAGAAGCGTCTCACCGAAGCCGGGATCGACTTCGACGCGAAGGCGAAGAAGGCCGACCTCGAGAAGCTGCTCCCGAGTGGCGATCCGGAGGCGACCCCCGAGGAGCCCGCCGTGGCCACCGACGAGCCTGTCGGCTCGGAGGGCCCCGCCGATCTCAGCGCCGCGGCGCCGGCACGCGCGCAGACGCCCAAGGTCAAGAAGGGCGAGCTCGTGCTCCTCTCGAACACGCTTCACAACGGTGCGGTCGTGCATGCCGGCAACCCCCCGCC
Source organism: uncultured Solirubrobacterales bacterium (assembly GCA_963811505.1). Lineage (GTDB taxonomy): Bacteria > Actinomycetota > Thermoleophilia > Solirubrobacterales > 70-9 > WHSW01. Next base: position 39,972 of record CAWERC010000007.1, read on the forward strand.
AGCCGACTTCACCGACGCTCAGGTCGAGCGCCTCGAGCGCCTCGGCGTCATCGGCACCCAGGAGTAGCCCGTGCGGGTCTACGCCGGGCCCGGCACCGAGTATCGCCGCCGGCACAAGCCGGTAGCCGCGCGCGACATCCTCGTCGACGGTTCAGTGGTCCGCGCCGGCGAGCCGGTGCCGGACACCGTGCCGCTGCGCGACGTCGACCGACTCGGCTCCCACGGCTTCGTCGATCGCCGCCCGGGCGACGACGGGATCGACTCGGGCTGACCCCAGGGTCGGTACTGGGTACGCCGTACTGAGTACAGGCACCCTGGCCTCGAAAAACCCAGGGAAAACCCAGGGTTGGCCCTGAGTAGTTACTGAAAAATCTTCAGCCCGTCCGATAGTCGCGGGCGTGAGCGTCAACGGCACCCCGCCGAGCCCGCTTCGGATCGCCCGCCTCGAGCAGGGCCTGCGGCTGACCGACGTCGCCGAGCGGGCCGGGATCTCGGTCGGCTACCTGTCGATGATCGAGCGCGGGCTGGAGTGCCCGGGCGAGCTGCGCGATCGCCTCGCCGGCGCGCTCGAGCGCGACGTCGCGTGCTGCTTTCCGGGGTCCCCGTGAGAGAGACGCCAGGACAGGACCACCTCGAGGCCTGGTGCATCGAGCTGACGCTGGGCGGCGTGATCATGGAGGAGGGCGCCGAGGACCTGATGCGCCGCGCCACGGCGCTCGACCGCGACGCTCGCCGGGCCCTGCGCGTGGCCGCGCAGACGGCGATCACCAAGATGGCCAAGCGCCAGCGCCGGTACCGCGATGCCGCGGCGCTGAAGGCGCGCGCCGTCTACATCGCCCAGCTGATCCAGCAGCTTCACTCCGACGACGAACTCCAGGTCGCCGGCGACGTCGACTACCGCGCCGCGCACATGGCGCGGGCGCAGGCCAACAGCTTCGGTGAAAACTGGCTCGCGCGACAGGTGGCGGTGTGAGTGCCTTCTGGCGAGGAGCGCTGCTCGGTTGCCTGAGTGTCCTCGCTCTGGCGATCGTCGCAGGCTCGGTCTGGCTGATCGCCGCAGGGCTGCTTCTTGCCGTCCTGCCGATCGGCGTGGTGTTGGCTCTGATCGGCGTCGTGGTCTGGCTCGGGCACGATCTCGGCGAGACGCAGCCGAAGGCTGGCGACAGCGTCGGCGCAGGCTCCAGCGCCGGCGACGGGGGCTTCTGATGGAGGCCCTGATCACCATCGCCTTCTGGACGATCATCGTCGTCGGCGTCCTCAGCGTGGCGATCGCGCTGTGGGACACGCGGCCGCGGAGGCGGCGGTGACCGCCCCCACCCTCGCCCTGACCCTGATCGTCCGCGACGAGGCGAAGACGCTGCCGGCGCTGCTCGAATCGGTCGACGGCGCCTTCGACGAGGTGATCCTCTGCGACACCGGCTCGAAGGACAAGACGATCGAGGTCTTCGAGGCATGGGCGTCCGGGCAGAACCTCAAGCTGGGCTCGAAGGTGGTCCACTTCGACTGGATCGACGACTTCGCCGCGGCCCGCAACTTCGCCGACTCGCACGTCAGCGCGGACTGGAGAGTGTGGGCCGACGCCGACGACGTGATCGCCGGCGCCGCCAACCTGCGCGCCGTCGCCGCCCAGGCGCCCCCGGACCTCGCCGGACTGGTCTGCGGCTACAACTACGCCGTCGACGAGCATGGCAACTCGTGCTGCTACCTCAAGCGCGAGCGCCTGGTGCGCGCCGGGGCCGGGCGCTGGGAGGGTCGCTGCCACGAGGCCCAGCTGGTCACCGGGCGACTGGAGGAGCTCGAGGCGGGCGTCGTCGAGTGGGTTCACCGCAAGGACATGCACGACGTCACCGCGTCGAACCGGCGCAACATGCGGATCCTGCGCGCGTGGTTGAAGGATGAGCCCGACAACCCGCGGGTGCTCGCCTACCTGGGCACCGAGGAGCTCTCGCGCGGAAAGCCCAAGCGCTCGCTGGTCCACTTCCGCCGCTACCTGAAGCTGAAGACGGGCTGGGACGAGGAGCGCGCGCAGGTCCACCGCAAGCTCGCGATCGCGCTGCATCAGCTCGAGCGCTATGACGAGGCGATCGCCACCGCCACCGAGGCGATGCTGCTGCTGCCGAGCTGGCCCGACTCCTACCTCACCCTCGCCGAGGCCCACCACCACCGCCAGGAGTGGGCGAAGGCCGCGGAGTGGGCGCGTCGCGCGCTCGAGCTCGGCACCCCCGAGACGCTGCTGATCATCAACCCGCTCGACTACGTCTTTCAGGCGCGGCTGCTGCTGGCCTCGTCGCTCGGAGCGATGGGAGATCTCGACGGCGCGATCGACGTCGCTGAGGAGGCGATCGGGATCATCCCCAACCACGGCGCGCTGATGGAGAGCTACCACGAGTGGTGCAGCCAGCGAAAGCGCGAGGCCACCGCGAAGACCTGGATCGCCGCCGCCCAGCAGCTGGTCGCCCACGACGAGCAGCTCAAGGCCCTGGCGCTGCTCGAGGACACCGTCCCCTACTTCGCGCGCGATCACCACCTGGTCGTCGCGGCGCGCTCGGAGCTTCGCGAGCGCCTGGGCAAGATCCTCGAGCCCGACGCCTACCGCGACCACTACGCGACCGGCGGCGACAAGCCCGAGGCCCCGGTGCCCGACGAGATGGTCGACCGGGTCGCGGGCTCGCTGCCGCGCGCGCACTTCCTGCTCGGCGGCGTGCTCGAGCAGGCGGGGGTCGCGGCATGACCGGCCTCACCGCAGCCGAGCGCCGCGCCGCGCACCTGGCCAACGCCCCGCTGGACGTTTCGACCATCGCGCTCGAGTGCACGCTGTGCGACCACGTCCGCGTGGTCGAGGAGGGCACCGAGGTCGCCTGTCGCCACGGCGGCGAGTGGGTCCCGATGCGGGCCGCCCTCAGCCAGGTAGCGGCCCGCGCGCGAGCGATCACCCAGGGCGCGGCGTGGGAGGCCGAGACGGCGGAGCAGCTGGTGCTGCGGGAGGGCGAGCGGTGAGCTGGGAGGAGCAGATCGCAGCCTCGGCCGCCGAGTCGGACCAGTACATCGCCGCCTACCGCGAGAACCCCGAGCTCGAGGAGATCAACGGGACCATCGCCGAGGCGATCGCCGCACTGCGCGAGAAGCACGCCGAGCTCGGCATCCCGCGCCCGAACACGTACGCGGCCGTCGCCGCGATCGCCTCGCTGGTCATCGACCACCTCGAGGGGCGCCTGTGAGCCGCAAGCTCCGCATCCTCGACCTCGGGTCGCACGACGGCTACCTCAGCCTCTGGCTCGCCCGCCAGCTGCGCGAGCGCGACGTCGAGGTCCGCGTCGACGGCCTGGAGCTTGCGCCCGGCGCCGTCGAGGTCGCACGCCGGCGCTTTGCCGACGAGGCGATCGAGGCCTCGTTCGTCTGCGGCGACGCGCGCCAGGTCGACGAGTACTTCGACGCCGGCACCTACGACGCCGTGGTCGTCTACGAGCTGCTCGAGCACGTCCCCGATCCCGGGGCCCTGCTCGCGGTCGCCGAGTCGATGCTCACCCACGGCGGGCGGGTCTACGTCTCGACGCCCGACGGCTGCTTCGGCGAAGGCTCCAATCCACACCACCTGCGCGCCTGGCGCTCGATCGACCTGGCGGATCTCCTCCGTCGAAGGGGTCGGCTCGACGACATGGCGGTAGGACCCGACGGGGTGTGCGTCGCGGCCTACAGCCCGTGTGAGCGCAAGGGCGACGTCGCAATCTTCACCGGCGGCGGCTGGGAGACCTGGTCGCCCCACGACGTCGAGCGCAAGGGCCTGGGCGGCTCGGAGACCGCGGCGATCCGCCTTGCCGAGCAGCTCTCAGAGCTCGGCTACGTCGTCACCGTCTACGGCGAGGTCGAGCAGGGCGTCTTTCGCGACGTGATCTTCCGCCACCACTCGGTCTTCGACCCGATGGACCGCCGCGACGTGCTGATCTGCTCGCGGGTCCCCGAGCTCGCCGACCGCCACATGAACGCCCGGGTGCGGATGCTCTGGCTTCACGACACCGACTGCGGCGATCGCCTCACGCCCGCGCGCGCGGAGCCCTTCGACCACGTCCTGACGCTGAGCCGCTGGCACGCCGACCACGTCGCGGGCACCTACCCGTTCGTGCGCGACAAGGTGCGGCGGATCCGAAACGGGATCGAGCTGGCCTACTTCGCCGGCGAGCAGCCCGAGCGCCGGCGCCGGGTCGTCTACACCTCCTCGCCCGATCGCGGTCTCGACAAGCTGCTGGAGTGGTGGCCGCAGATCCGCGAGCGCGTCCCCGACGCCGAGCTCGCCTGCTGCTACAGCGCCGTCTATGACCGCGTCGCCGAGTCGGATCCTGAGATCGCCGCGCACCGCGAGCGGATCCAGAACCTTGTGCAAGGTTGCGAGGGCGTCGAGCGGCTGGGGTCGCTGTCGCAGCCGGAGGTCGCCCGCCTGATGCGCTCGTCGATGGTGTGGGCGGCGCCGAGCTGGACGACGCCGCGCGTCAACGCACCCTTCCACGAGACGAGCTGCATCGGCGCGATGGAGGCCCAGGCCGCCGGCTGTCTGGTCATCGCCTCCGACTGGGGCGCGCTGTCGGAGACGGTCGAGGTCGGGCGCCTGGTCGGCCGCGAGAAGTGGGAGACCGCCTTCGTGGACGAGATCGTCGACGCGCTGACGAACGAGGACGCTCAGCGCTGGGCGCAGGCCCAGGGCCCGAAGGCCGCGGCGAAGCTCGGCTGGGACGGCGTCGCGCTGATGGTCGCCGGGCTGATCGACGGCGAGGCTGTGGCGTTCGAGCCGAAGGCGATCGAGGCGGCAACGCGATGAGGATCGAGATCCACCACCGCAAGCGCCCCCAGGACTGCGGGCCGGTCAAGCGCTTCCGCGTGCGCGACGCGCGCGGGACGCTCTACCGCCAGGACCGCTGCGCTCGCTGCGGGCGCGGGCTGCCGCCGCTCTCGCGCTCCGAGGTCGAGATGATGCGCCACGGCCTGGCGCTGCTGGCTCGAACGCGCAAGCCGCACCCGATCCGGATCCCGCCGCCGGCGGCGATCGGCCAGGCCCCGACCCCGTTCGTGCGCTGATGGACTACCCGCGCCCGATCGAGTCGATCCACCAGATCGAGGTCAGCTCGCACTGCAACCTGCGCTGCGTCTACTGCCCGTCGAAGGATCTCGACAAGGCGATCGACGCCGGCGGCTCGGGGCGCGAGAAGCTCGACATCAGCCGCGAGCACTTCACCCGGGCGCTGGAATGGGCGGTCTACTTCGAGTACCTCGGCACCCAGGGCGAGCTGGCGCTGACCGGGATCGGCGAGGCGATCATGCACCCGGACTTCGTCGACTTCCTGCGGCTGGCGCGCGAGGCCCTGCCCTCGAACTCGATCACCTTCTCGACCAACGGCATCCTGCTCACCGAGGAGATGTGCGAGGCGATCGCGCCCTACCGCCCCGAGGTCTACGTCTCGCTTCACCGCCCCGAGAAGGCCGGCGATGCCGTCGATCACGCGCGCGACTGGGGCATCCTCGCCGACGTCAACATGAGCGCCGCCACCCAGCGCTTCGACTGGGCCGGTCAGCTCGACGTCCGCAACACCGCCAAGCCGATCACGTGCGACTTCCTCAAGCAGGGCTGGTGCGTGGTGCTCGCCGACGGGCGGATCACCACGTGCTGCCTGGACGCCACCGGCGCCGGCGTGGTCGGGCACGTCGACGACGAGATCGGGTCGCTGGCGATTCAGCCGTGGCGCGGCGAGGGCAAGGACGGGCGCGAGCTCGGGTGTGGGCCGTGCTATCAGGTCGTACCGTGATCGGCGCGCTCATGAACCGCCCCGGGCCGTGGCGCAAGCAGCGCGCGATCCTCTACTACCGCGTCGGCGGCTTCGTCGCCCGCTTCCGCAAGCCAGCGCGCGACTACCTCGAGGCGCGCACGCAGAAGGACGCCGCGTGGTGGGTCGAGTTCATCCAGCGGGCGATCGCCGAGTCGTTCGTCGACAGTGGGGTATCCACTTAGATGACCCGATCTGTGATATGATGCGGGTGCAAGCAGAGAAACGGGGCGGCACCGCGACAACGGCCCGCCCCCGACACCCGAAAGGTTGGTTCGGATGCACACACAGAGTAGACCTCCCTCCCGCAGCTTCACCGTCAGGCTCGCACACGCCTGCGGTGGGCTGGTCACACAGAGGGCCGTCTTCGCAAGCGACGCAGACCACGCGGCTGCTCTCGCGCTTAAGGCGGTCGAGGCAGACACCGGCAGGTCCGGCTGGGTCTTGGACGGCCCGGTCGAAGACGAGGCCGCTGAGCAGCTCGACGCGGCGATTGACATCGCACGTCGCAAGATGGTTGACGCCCGCCGCGACGCTGACGCGGCGGCTGAGCAGTACAACGATCTGGTTCGCCGCAAGGTCCAGTGGGAGCGCAAGTCATGACGCGCCACGGATCGGCCGAGGTGGTCGGCGGACTCACGTTCTCGGGTCGCCATGTTCACGCCGTCACCGAAGGATCGACGGCAGCGTGGTGCGGAACGGTCGTCTGGTCCACCATGACGCCCGCAACTGTCACCTGCAAGACGTGCGCGAGGGAGCTTCGCCGCTGGGGCATCGCTCAACCGCTCACGCGGGAGGGCTGACGCATGGCCTGCGACTGCAAGTGGCCGGGCGAGAACTGGAACTGCCCGGAGTGCTACCACGGAGCGCCCCGGCCCGACCGTTGTCAGACGTGCGGCAGCGACGATCCCGGGTGGTACATCGAGGATGGCCCCGAGCAGAGCGTCTGCCGCTGGAACAAGCTGCTTGGCTGCCCCGACGACTTCCACCCCGCCGCCGAGTAGATGGTCCCCGTCCAGGCCAGCGCGGCCGACTACCCGCGCACCTTCAAGGACTTCATCGCCCGCTTCGACTCCGAGGAAGCGTGCCGCGACTACATCGAGGCGGTCCGCTACCGCGAGGGCTTCGTCTGCCCGAAGTGTGGCGTGATCGGCTCCTACTGGCGCATGGGAAGCGGCCTGCGGCGCTGTACGGCTTGCAGGGCGCGGACAAGCGCCACGGCGGGGACGATCTTCGACAAGACGCGCTACCCGCTCCAGACGTGGTTTCACGTCATGTGGCATGTGGTCGGCCAGAAGAACGGCGTCAGCGCCCTGGGCCTGCAACGGGAGATCGGCATGGGCAGCTACCAGACGGCGTGGGTGTGGATGCACAAGATGCGCCGCGCGATGGTCAACCCCAACCGCGACCCGCTCGGCGCTCCGGGCCGCACCGTCGAGGTGGACGAAACCTTCGTCGGCGGCATCCGCAAGCTGGCTCGCGGCGGTCGCTCGCCGCTCGGCAAGGCGGTCGTCGGGATCGCGGTCGAGGGCGATGGGACGCGAGCCGGTCGGGTGCGGTTGGAGCGCCTGCCGAACACGGAGAAGGACACGCTGACCGAGTTCGTCCTGTCCAATGTCGAGCGCGGCTCCATCGTCCACACGGACGCATGGGCGGGCTACAACGACCTGGGGCGGTACGACTTCCGCCACGTCCTCACGTCGATGTCGAGCGAGGGCGGACCCGACGCGCACGTTGCGATGCCCCACGCTCACCGGGTCGCTTCGCTGCTCAAGCGGTGGCTGCTCGGAACGCATCAGGGCGGCATGAGCCGCGAGCAGCTCGACTACTACCTGGACGAGTTCACCTTCCGCTTCAACCGGCGTTCGTCGCGCTCTCGGGGGCTGCTGTTCTACCGGCTGGTCGAGGGTGCCGTCGCCACCGCGCCGCAGCCCTACAAGGACTTGAAGGCCGGGTCGGATCGCTTGTTCCGGGTCAGCTAAGCGCATACCCAGTCGTCGACAATCCCGCCGATCCCGACCACCCGATCTGCGACCCGACCGAGTGGGCGCACTGCCTGGTGATCGAGCTTGAGCGCCGGCGCCCAGGACGTTACGGCGACGAGAACATGTGGCTTGCCGCGACGCTGGCGGTCGCAGCGGGCACCTGGGCGTGCCGCATCCAGCGCGCCAAGGCGCTCGACCCGCGCCGGCCAGCCGCTCTCCGCCGCGAGGCCTACCGCCAGTGGCTGTGGCTCTCGCACGCGCTCAGCGCGATCACCTTCGACGAGTCGCGCGACCCCGAGATGTTCCCCGACCAGCCGTGGGAGTCTCCCTACCTGCCCGACGCTACCGATGGCGAGTTCGTATGACCGACCCCCTCTACGCCGCCGAAATCCGCCGCCACGTCCTCGCCCTGCGCGAGGCCCTGGTGCGCTTCGACGAAAACCTCAAGGCCGACGAGCTGATGCAGCGGGCGGTGCCGTTCTTCCTGTTGGAGGACGAGGAGATCGCGCAGGCCCGCCAGGACCAGGAGGTGATGGTCCTGCACATCCGCAACCCGGACGTCTACGCCGAGTACTACGGCACCAACCCTCACGAGCGCCCGTTCGAGGAGCAGTACGGGATCCGGCCCGAGGACGCGCACGAGGCGCTGTACCGGGTGGCGTTCCTGCGCAAGCGGCTCGAGCAGCGGATGGCCGACGGCGAGAAGGTGTGGGAGGCAGATCCGGCTCCGGACGTCTACCTGGACCGCGCCAAGGTCCGGATCCTCGACCTCTCCGCGAACGACGGCTGGATGGCGGTCAACCTCGGCCAGCTCGGCTACACCGTGGACTGCGTCGACCTGCACCCGGGCAACTGCGAGATCGCCGAGCGCCGCACGGCCGCCGGGGCTCCCGGGATCGGCGAGGTGTGGTGTGGCGACTTGCACGACGCGCCGACGCAGCTCGCGGGCTGGCCCGGAGGGACGCAGGGCGACATCGGGTACGACGTCGTCGTCTGCTTCGAGACGGTTGAGCACACCGCCGACCCGGACGCCACCCTCGAAGCGATGGTCGCCCTCTGCAAGCCCGGCGGCCGCCTCTACCTCTCGACCCCGTTCGAGGCCGTCGAGCGCGGCAACCTCGACAACTGGGCGCATGTGGAGCCGAAGGGCCACGTCCGGGTCTTCCGGGCCCAGGATTTCGAGGCGCTGTGCGAGCGCCACGGCACCGTCAAGCGCTTCGAGGTGGGGCCCGACAGGGTCATGGTCGCCGAGGTCGAACCGAGAGGCACCGGATGAAGCCCACGATCGGCCGCATCGTCCACTACCGCTCACGCACCGGCGACTACGTCGTGCCGGCGATCGTCACCGCAACCCGCGACACGCTGCACCGGCCCAACGTCGAGGCCGGGCTGATCCCCGACTGCTCGACCGACGAGCACGTCCACCTGACCGTGTTCACGCCGGGACCGCCCGGCAAGCGCGCGGCCGCTACCGACTTCCTCGTCGAGTCCGAGCACGGGCGCGCGGAGAACGTCGGGGGCCTCTACCAGGAGTGGGACATCCCGAAGGCGCCCGATGGCGAGCTCGCTCCGGGCACCTGGTGCTGGCCCCCGCGCGTCTGAGAGCGACACCCTGAGCGCCGTTCTCCCGGATCCTGCCTCCTCGGACCCGCTCTCGACCCGCGCCGCCCCCACAGCGCCCGCACGCACGCGCTCGCGGGGGTTCTGAAGCTCGCCCGATAGTCGCCGGTGATGCTCTGCCAGCTCTACGTGTGCGACAAGTGCGGCGCCACCGCCGAGCCCGCCGCCGATGTCGACGGCGGCACCGGGCTGCCCGGCAACTGGATGCGCGCGAGCGTTCACCGCGGGCGGCTGGACGAGCCGCGGGTCGAGGTCGACGTCGAGGCGACCGTGTGCTCGTATGACTGCCTCGAGTCCCTGGTCACCGCGGCGCGAAACGACAGCGCCAGCGACCGATCGGCGACGACCAAGGCGCTCAACGCGGAGGCCTAGATGGGCTACTGCGAGCTCGCCGACGTCGTCGAGCAGAACAAGGGCCGCTGGCCGCTGGGAACGATCCCGGCCTCCTCGGCCAAGCAGCTCAACGCCTCCCAGGTCGGCGACTTCATCGAGCAGACCGCCGGGGTGCTCGATGGCATCCTGCGCTCGCAGGGCTACTCGCTGCCGATCGCCACCACCGCCACGTCGGCGCTGAAGGTGCTCGAGCTCTACAACGCCTACGGCGCCGCGTGCCTGGTCGAGCAGGCCTCGCCGACCACGCGCCCGGACCGAAGCGGCCAGAGCGCGTGCGCGATGTGGAAGGAGGCGCAGAAGATGCTGCGCGAGGGGACGATCGAGCTCGACGCCGGCGTCGACACCGGGGCCGACACCTTCCCGCGCTACGCCGGCAGCCCGACGCCGATCTTCACTCTCGACATGGAGATGTAGGCCGTGGCGTGGGTCGAGCTGCGCTTCAGCGTCATGGGCGAGGAGCAGGTCGCCCGCGCCTTCGAGGCATCGGCGCGCGACGCCGCCGACATGTCCACGCCGCTGGCCGAGATCGGCGAGGACCTGCGCCTCGCGGTCGCCGAGCAGTTCCGCACCGAGGGCGCCCACGGGCTCGGCGGCAAGTGGCAGCCGTTGAAGACGAAGTACGCCGCGTGGAAGCGCCAGCAGGTCGGCGACGAGCCGATCCTCGTCTTTCACGGGCTGATGCGCGAGACCCTGACCTCGCGATCGGCGATCACGGTCACGCCGCAGCGGATGGTCTACCGGCCCGAGGGCCCTCACGACGACATCGCTGCGATCCACCACGCCGGCGAGGGCGATGTGCCGCAGCGAAAGATCGTCGCGCTGACCCAGCTGGAGAAGCGCAGCTGGGAGCGCACGATCCTCGGCTGGCTGCGTCGCGACCCGCTGCTGTCGTTTCAGTAGCGGCCGGATAGTCGCCGGCGATGGCCATCCAGCTGATCGAGCCGATCATCGTCGAGCTCGTCGACCGGCTGCGAAACGACTTCGCCGCCCACGTGACGACGATCAACGCCGCGGTCACCGACGGCTTTACGATCGAGGCGCCGGGCGCCGACCAGGTCCTCGGCTACCCGCCGGCGCCCGAGCTGCTGACGGTCTTCCCGACCCTCGCGGTCTCCGACGGGCGCTCGACCTTCGAGGACGACACCGGCTACTCGGCGACCGGCCGCCACCTGGTGCTGATCTGCGCCTATGCCCAGGACGCCGATCAGGAGGCGCTCGCCTGGCGCCTTCGCCGCTACTCCCAGGCGATCGTGCGCACCGTGCTCGAGGGCCGAAAGCTCGACACGGCGGCCTGGGGCACGGGCCTGGACGGCGTCTACCCCGGCCCCGCCTACGTCGACAACCCCGACCCCGAGTCCGTGCAGACGTGGATGTCGTGGGTGGGCGTGCGTATATGGGCCAAGCGCGAGGAGGAGTAAACGCCGGCCGTCCGATAGTCGCGGCGATGTCCGACAAGCTCGTGAAGGCGCGCTGGGTCGCGTCCTACCCCGCCGAGATGGCCGACAAGACGCAGCTCGTCCCAGGCGAGACCGTCGTGGAGATCCCCAAGGTCGAGGCCGAGGCCTCCGACAACTGGGAAATCGTCGGCGGGTCGAAGGCCAAGGCCAAGGACGGCGATAGCTGATGCCCGGCCGTCCGACAAACGAGCCCGCCAACTACTTCGCGATCGGCAAGCAGTCGGCCAAGGACGCCGAGGCCACCACCTTCTACTTCCTGCGCCACCTCGACGGGACCGCGCTCGAGCGCGACGACAACATCGAGTCGGTGCGCGAGGGCGGCGACGGCCAGGAGGTCGGGCTGCGCTACCGCACGGCCGTCAGCCAGGACGGCCAGCTGGTCGCCAACGCCCGCCCCGAGATCGCCGGGCGCCTGTTCGCCTACCTGCTCGGCCGCGACTCGGTCGCCGGCGGCGCCGGCGCCGCTTCGGCGGTCACCCAGCAGCACACCTCCACACCGACCGCGCTGGGCCCGTCGAGCCCCTACTACCTGACCGTCGAGCAGGCCTGGGCCGACGAGGTCGAGCGCGTCTCCAACGCGAAGGTCAACGAGCTGACGATCGAGGGCGAGGCGGGCCGGCCGCTCAAGCTCACCGCCGGGCTGCTCGCCGGTGGCACCCCCTACTTCCCGACCGCCGCGCAGTCGCCGACGCGCGAGACCGACCAGCCGTTCTTCTTCCCCAACGGCTCCTACGTCATCGACGGCGCGGCCAACACCAAGCTGACCAAGTTCCGCGTCAACGTCAAGCGCGGCGTCGACGGCGACATCCGCACGACCTCGCTTCACCGCGAGGACGTCGTCGAGCTGAACTTCGACGTCGAGTTCGAGGGCACGCTGAAGTACGAGGACAAGACGCTCTATCGCAAGGTCCACGCGCTCGGCGGCTCGCAGGTGCCGCTGAACGCCCTCGATCTGGCGACCGGCTCCTTCGTGGCCCACACCGACTTCGGCGTCTCCACGCTGCGGCGCTTCCTGCAGGTGCACCTCCCGGTGTTCCAGTACACGGGCGCGCGGGTGAACAAGCTCGACCCCGACGGCAAGACGATGTACATCGACTTCTCGGCGATGGGGATCAAGGGCGCGACGCACCAGATCTGGACCCTGGTCCAGGCTGCATCCGGCGGCGCCTTCTAGGCCCCGTCTGATAGTCGCGGCTGCCGGCGTCCTGGGCGACTCGGGCGCCGGCATCTCTCCTCCCTGATCACGGTCCCGTCCGGTCCCCCGGCCCGGGCGGGGCCGCCTTGTCCGATAGTCGCGGGCGATGAGGGCGGGCGGCCCCTTCCGCGAGGTCGCCGCGGCACCACCTCCGGCGCGGTTCCCACCAACCCCGGAGGTAGCCAAATGACCCGCATCATCGACCTCGACGTCCTGGTCCCCGACGACCTGGCCGTGCGCATCGACGGCGAGCTCTACAAGCTGCCGTCAGACATCCCGATCCCCGAGTACCTGCGCCTCTCGCGCACCTGGGATCGCGTCCGTGAGCTCCAGGACGGCGAGAAGACGGCCGAGGACGCGGCCGAGGCGACCGAGCTGCTCGAGGACCTCTACGAGCAGATCCTCGCGCTGCTTCGCAGCCAGCAGCCCGACCTCGAGGACCTGCCGATCGGGCCGCGGCGACTCGGCGCGCTGATCATCTCGATCTACGCCGACCTCGCCACCGAGGAGGAGCCCGAGCGCCCTACGAAGCCGCGGACTGGGACGCGGAATACGAGCCGGAAGCGGTCGACGAAGTCTCGGTCTTCGACCTGATCGCCGAGCTCGCCTGGGAGTTCAAGTGGGACCACGACTACTGGCGGCGGATGGGCTGGCGCCAGTTCCGCGGCTGGCTGCGCCAGATGCGCCGCCTGCGCGACCGCGCCGCCGGACGGAACCGCACCGACCCCGACTCCTGGGACGGCTACGCCAACGACGCCTTCTGGACCGAGCAGCGCCGCCGGCGCGCGGAGATCAGGGGGCACTAGATGGTTGAGCGCATCGAGGTCATCCTCGACGGCGAGCCTCGTCCCTACGAGGTCGCGGCGGAGCGGGCCGAGCGCGCGACCAAGGACCTCGGCCGCACCGTTCGCGCCGAGAACACGAAGACCGCGGCGAGCTTCGACGCCACCCACGAGAGCTCGCACCGCTTCACCACCTCGCTCGGCGACGGACGCCGCAACGCGATCGGGTTCTCCGACGCGCTGAAGCTGATCAAGTGGCCGGCGCTCATCGCCGGTGCCGGCGGGGCCGCGCAGGGCGTCTCGGCGCTCGGGGCCGGGGTGATCGGGCTGACGTCGGCGCTGGCACCGCTGTCGGGCCTGCTCGCCGCCTACCCGGCGCTGCTCGGTGCGTTCGCGCAGGCGACCGGCGTCGTCGCGCTCGCCAACGTCGACGACCTCACCGCCGCGGTGGGCGGGCTGAACGAGAAGCTCGACGAGACCTCGGCCGAGTTCAAGCGCCTCTCTCCGCAGGCCCAGGACTTCGCCCGCCAGCTGCAGGCCGCCAAGGGGCCGTTCCGCGAGCTGCAGGAGATCGCGCAGGGGCCGCTCTTCGCGGGCCTGGACGCCGGCCTCGAGCAGGCGATGTCGAACTTCCCCGAGCTGAAGCGGGTCGTCGGTGAGACCGCCGACGAGCTCGGCTCACTGGCCGAGAAGGCGGGCCACTTCCTCGGCCGCGAGGGCTTCGGGCGCGACTTCGAGCAGATCGGCTCGACCAACGCGAAGCTGCTCGGCGACCTCGGCGACTCGGGCTTCCACCTCGCTGACGCGCTTCGCCACGTCATGGTCTCCGCCGGGCCGCTGATCGACTGGCTCGGCGAGGGCGTCGAGTCGTTCTCGGCCTGGATCGAGAAGGAGGCCGAGGCCGGGCGGCGCACCGGCGAACTCGGCGAGTTCTTCGACAAGACGCGGGCCACCATGGAGCGGGTCGTCTCGATCGGCGGCTCGCTCGCCGACGTGCTCGGCGAGATCTTCAGCGCCGCCAGCCCGCTGGGCTCCGACATCCTCAAGGCGCTCGACCGCGGCGCCGAGGACCTCGAGCGCTGGGCGAACTCGACCGAGGGCCAGAACTCCCTGCGCCAGTTCTTCGAGGACGCGCGGCCTGCGATCTTCGAGGCCGGGCGCCTGCTCGGCGACCTGACGACGTCGTTCTTCGACCTCGCCGACACCCCCGGGCTCGAGGACCTCCTCCACCAGGTGCGCGTCGAGCTGCTGCCCGCCCTGGTCTCGGTGACCGAGACGACCACGGCCGCCTTCGGGCCCTCGCTGGTGCGGATGCTCACCGAGGCCGCGGACCTGTTCGAGAACCTCGGCGGCTCGACCGGCCCGCTGGTCCTGTTCGTCGACTCGGTCTCGAAGCTGCTTCACCTCTTCAATGAGCTGATCGACGCTGCCCCGGTCCTCGGCCAGGCGCTCGGGGCGGCGCTGACGATCAAGTCGATCGGGAACCTGGCCGGCATGTTCGGGCTCGGCGGCCTGCTCGGCGGCGCTGCCGGTCGCGGCGGCGTGATCGAGAAGGGCGGAATCCGGATGGGGACCACGCTGGGCACCGGCATCGTGTCCGGCCTGTCGTCGTTCGGCCTCGGTGCGGCGATCACCGCCGCCCTCGCCGCTGCCACGACCGAGGGCGGGGTCATCGACACGATCCGGGGCGAGGGCAACCAGATCGGTGAGAAGTTCGGCGAGGCGATCGCCGGCGGGTTCGGCCCCAAGCTGGAGCGCGCCGTCAATCAGCGCTCGATCCCGGCGCTTCGTGATCTCAGCCGCCACCTGGAGAAGCTGGTGGCGCAGTTCGAGGAGTCGGGCGACGAGGTGCCGGCCGACCTTGCACGCATGGCCAAGAGGGCCGACAACGCGCTCGACCGGCTCTCGGGATCTCTCTCCGACGTCCGCGACGACATCCACCGCCTGCGGGTCGGCTTCCACAGCGACCTCGGCCAGATCGCCGACGACACCGAGGCGAACATGCGCCGGATCGAGCGCAGCTTCGGCCGGCACTCCGAGCGCGGCAAGGACCTGCTGGCCGCGAACTTCGAGGCCTCGGTCGACGCGATCGACGAGGCGATGGAGCAGGGGCAGATCAAGAGCGAGGAGGGCCTCGACGCGATCAACGACCTGATCCGAAAGCGCCTCGCCGTCTACGGGATCAAGGGAGCCGACGCCGAGAAGATCATCAAGGCCGAGCGCGAGGGCGAGGCGACCGGGCTGTATCGGGGCGGCTACCTCTCGGGCCCGGGCGTCTCGGGTGACCGCCACCACACCGTGCTCGAGGACGGGGAGTACGTAGTCAATCGCGAGGCCGTCAAGCGCGTCGGCGTCCACGCGCTCGACGCGGTCAACTACGGCCTCGCGCCGCGGGGCCTTCAGCAGGGCGGCCCGGTGGGGATGCAGGCAGGCGGAACGGCCGAGCCGCCCGGCGACCCCGGCTACGAGGTCGTCCAGGCCGCCTACGCGGACGCCGTCGGCGCCTTTTTGCGCCGGTTCAACATGAACCTGACGCAGGGCTATAACCCGAGCGGCCCGTCGGTCAGCGCCGGCCACAACCTGCTGAGCGCCGCGCCGTCGCTGGACGTGGCCCCGCTCGATGGCAATTGGGACGGGCTCTTCGCCGAGGGGCTGAAGTGGGCCCTCTCGCAGGGGATGCAGGTTGGCTACGACGGCCAGTACGGAACCCAAGCGTGGGAGGGCCACGGCGAGGGCAACCACGCACACATCGACTGGGGCGGCGACACGGATGCTTCGGGCATTCCCACCGGCGGCGGCGCGGCCGGTGCAGCCGCGGCGATCGTCAAGGCGTTCAAGCTCGACCTGCCGCGCTTCAGCTCGGAGTTCGCGGCCTTCGTCCCCGCGGCCGAGCAGATGAACCTCGCCGCCCGGGCGCTGGAGAAGGAGATCGCTGGGCGCGTCAACAGCCAGGCCGGGGCCGCCGGAATGCCCGGAGCTCGCGGCCCCGCTCCGGCGGCCGGCGGCTCCTACTCGATCGACGAGCTGGAGAAGCTGTGGATCGCCGCCGGCGGTCCGCCCGGCGTCGCCCACGTCGCAGCGGCGGTCGCGCTCGCCGAGTCGGGCGGCAACCCGCGCGCAGTCGGGCCCGACACCCCCTACGGCAACGCGATGGGGCTGTGGCAGATCCTCGGCCAGGTCGTCGGCGGCGACATCTTCGACCCGATGGTCAACGCCCGAAACGCGGTCAAGAAGTACACAGACGCCGGCGGCTGGTCGCCGTGGGAGGCCTACACCAACGGCAACTACACGCAGTTCCTCGCCGGCGGCGGCCTGGTCGGCGAGATCGACGACACCAAGGACCGTCTGCACGAGGTCCGCGCCGAGCTCGCGGGCCACGCCACCCCGGCCGAGAAGGAGCGCATCGAGGAGATCCTCGAGCTGCTCGATCAGAAGGGCCTCTCGCGCGATCGCCGCCAGGACCTGCGCAAGGAGCTCGACGACCTCAAGGGCGGCGAGCGTCTGTCAGAGGGCCGCCGGCGCGAGCTCACCGGAACCGAGCGCCACCTCGAAGCGCACCTCGAGAACCTGCGCGAGCGCCTCGCCGACAAGCGCCGGCGCCGGGCGCGCAAGCTCTCGCGCCGCGGTCTGTCGCCCGAGCTGCGCGAGCGCATCGGCGACCTCGAGGACCGCGACGCCCGCCTGCTCGAGACGATCGACATCGCCCAACGCTCGGCGACGTCGGAGTCTGGCGACGGCGGCTCGGACTACACCCAGGGCGAGGTCGACGTGCTCGGGGCGCTGTACAAGACGCGCCTCGGCGTGCTCGGCAAGGAGCGGGGCCGCTTGAAGGTCCTGATCGAGCGGCTCGGCGACCAGATCACCACCGACGAGAAGCTGCTGGGCCGCAAGGACACCCCGCAGTGGAAGAAGGCGGCGATCCGCGAGAACCTGACGAAGGCCAAGCGGCTTCGCGGCGACGCGCGGACCAAGCTCGTCGACGTCGAGGGCCTGACCGGCGAGAGCGGGTTCATCTTCGACGTCAAGATGGACCTCGCCGACCTCGGCGTCACCCCGCCCGACACCTCGGCCGGCGACGAGAACGCCGCCGCCCTGGCCGACCTCTACAAGACCCAGGCGCTCTCGGCCACGATGCGCGCGAACCTCTCCGAGGCGCACTTCGGGGTGTTCAGCCAGTTCTTCTCGGGGATGGGCGGCCTGCCGTTCCTCGGCGCGTTCGCGGCCGGCACGGCCGGCCGGAGGATCGGGCGCGACGGGCTCGCCTACCTGCACCGCGACGAGATCGTCACCCCCGACCCCGAGGGCCCCCATGGCACCCAGCCCGCGGTGATCGGCGGCGGGGGTGGCACCCCGCCCGTGGTCAACCTCGTCCTGCGCGATCGCGCCGGCGACCTGGTCGAGCTCGTCGAGGCGACCGTCGACGGGCGCACCGCTCAGATCACCCAGCACGTCGACCGCTCGATCGGCCGGCGGGCAAGACAGCGCGCGAAGGCACGGGGACGGTAGGCGATGGTCCACCCCTTCTCGAAGATCCTCGCCGAGCAGGTCGTCCCCGAGATCTGGATCCCCAACGACTCGCGCGGCGGCGTCGGCGACTACTCGGGTAACGGCTACATCGCCACGCCGGTCGCCGTCTCGGTCGGCGGCGGCGCGGCGCTGCTTCCGACCGATAACGCGGGGTCGACCGAGTTCGACGGCGCCGGCGACTACATCACCACCGACTACACGACGCGGCGAAACCTGATCCCGAACCCCAGCTTCGAGACCGGAGTCTCGGGCTGGACGGGGGTCTCGTCGAGCGGCGACTTCACCGAGACGACGCCGCTCGAGCAGTCGGCCGCCTGGTCTTCCTCCCGCGATTACTCGGCCCACATCAAGCTGACCAAGGGCGCCACCTCCGACGCCTCCAGCTACGTGATCCGCACCGCGACCGGCGTCAGCGGGATGCCCGTCACGGCCGACCTCACCGACTACACGCTCTCGGTCCGCGCCAACGTCCTAAACGCCGCGGCGACCGGGATCCGGCTGGAGCTCCGCTGGTATGACAGTGGGGGGGCGCTACTCAGCACGAGTACCGACGACTTCTCGACCGCCACCGGCGAGGAGACCTGGGTGCTGACCGCCCAGCCGCCGGTCGGCGCGGTCTACGCCTCGGCCGAGATCCGGATCAGCTCGTCGACCTCCGGCGACGTCGTCGAGTTCTACTTCGACGCGGTCCTGTTCGAGCACGCTTCCAGTGCCGGCTCGTACTTCGACGGGGCCAGTGTGGGCTGCGGGTGGCTGGGTACCGCGCACGCCTCGGCCTCCGACCGCGGCTGTTTCGCAAACGGCCGGGTGACCACGTTCGGCGGGCTTGCCAGCCGCGGCGGCAGCGCCGCCCTTCACCCGCTGTTCTCGGGCTCGCCGTCGACGCGCTTCTACCTGCCCTCCGGAACCGACGACGTGCGCGCCGACCTCGACACCGCTGGCGGTGTCGGCTCGGACGTTTGGTCGGGCGCCTGGCCCGGAAACGACCGCGACGTGTTCTGGGTCTTCACCGTCGACGAGCCCTCCGACGAGATCGAGCTGCACATCAACGGCGCCAGCGCCGGCACCGTCAGCGGGATCGACCAGTTCCCGGCCAACTCGACGCTGTCGATCGGGATCGACAACTCCTCCAATTACTGGTTGGGCTCAATGCAGCACTTCTTCGTCGTCGAGGGCGAGGTCGCCCCGCGCGACCTGCGGGCGCTGACGAAGGCCGCCCGGGCGGGGGTGTGGGGATGATCTTCCTCCGGGTCAACGACCGTGACCTGAGCGTCTACGCGCGCGTCGCCAAGGACGAGGGCATGGCCCCCGCGCCCTTCGGCCACCGTTCGCCGCAGTTCGCCGGCGCCGGCGCCTTTTCGGAGGGCCGCCGGCACACCGGCGACGACGACGACAACGCCGAGCGCGTCTTCCCGCTGATCCTCTCGGCCGACTCGACCGCCGACCTTCACCAGCTGATCCGCGACATCGAAAGCGAGCTGGTCCGCGGCGCGGTGGTCGAGTTCGCCCCCGACTCCACCGACGCGCGGACCACCTTCGACCTCGAGAGCGGACGGCTGGAGATCGACTACGAGCACTGGATCGGGCGGGCAGGCCACCTGCGCGCGGTGCTTCGCTGCTGGACGCGCCCCTACGGGACGACCGGGACCGCTCGCACGGTCGCCTCCCTGGGCGCCACGGCGCTGGCCCAGTTCCCGGTCACCGGCATCCTCGGCGATCGCCCCGCCGCCGGCAAGCTCGAGGTCCGGGTCGGCTCGAAGGTCGCCTCGGGCGGGCGCGTGGTCGCCTACGGCGTTCACCGCTCGGCCTCCTACCTGGGAATCCGCGGACCGTCCGCCGCCCACTTCGTAGCCCAGTCGGGCGCCACCGTGCGTGGCGCCTCGGGCGCGGTCGGCTCGCAGTACCTCGCCATCCCGGTGAGCCCGACCGGCGCCTCGGGCGTGGCGCTGACGTCGTTCCTGACCCCACCCGGCGGCCACGTCGGCCGCCATCGGGTGCTCGCGGTCGGACGCTCGCGCCTGGATCGCCAGCTGACGGTGTGGGCGCGCGATCGCTTCGGCGCGCCGCTGGGCCCGACGACCGCGGCCTCGCAGACCGACCCGACCAAGTGGGGGCTGATCGACCTCGGCGAGGTCCACGTGCCGGCGCGCGACTCGGGCCGCCAGGAGGCGGTGCCGACGCAGTACGTCGAGGTGATCGCCGGCGGCGCCTCGGGCGCCGCGGTCAACGCCTCGCCGGCGTTCGAGGTCAACCGCCTGATCTTCCTGCCGCTCGACGAGGCGCCGGGGATCATGCGGACGCGGGGCGGCCAGCAGACACTGCTGTTCGGCGACTCGTTCGCGAGGCTCGCCGGCGTGGATTCGGGCGGGGGCTCCTATGGCTATCGGGGGCGCCTCAGTGCCGGGTGGCACATCGTCTCCGACAACGGGCCGGAGATCTGGAACAGGCTCGCCGGCAACTTCGCCGGTGACGGGTTCGTTGCGCCGCTGGCCTCGGGCCACATCGCCTTCGGCATCCCGTTCGACTACCGAGCCGCCAACGCCACCGGCTTCTTCTCGATCGCCTCGGGCAAGCAGCGATCCGACATCGTCGCCGAGCTTCGCACCGGCCTGACCTTCGGCTCGTCGGGGGCGCTGAACAGCTCGCTGCTGGAGTTCTGGCCGAAGGCGCAGGGGCCCTCGGCCGGGGTGATGATCCGCCTGCAGCTCGGACCATCGGCCAACCACCACATCGCGCTGCTCACCGACGGCACGGTGCGGGCGTCGGCCCCACTCGGCGGCTCGACGGCCTCGGGCTTCGCGCTCGGGAACTCCCACCGCCTGGTCGGCGTGTTCACCGGCGGCAAGGCCGACGTCTACCTGGCCACCGGGGCGCTGCCGGCGACGCCGATCCTGGTCGCCTCGCGCGCCGAGCTGGCGGTCCCGGGCTGGCCGCAGCTGGCGATGCAGGCGGGCTCGAACATCGCCTCGGCGGTCCTCATGGCCGACGACCTGCGCGTCTACTCGCTCGCCGCTGGCGCCTCGGACATCGGCCCGCGGGAGTGGTTTCGCTTCGAGGCGCATCCCGAGGCGCGCGCGATCCAGGGGAACGCCTCGGTATTCCTGGCCAACCGCGCCGGCGACCTGCGCGGCAACCACCCCCAGGTGCCGGCGATCGGCTCGCCGGGGCCGTCAGGGCCCGCTCAGATGATCGTCTTCTCCGGCGACCCCGACGACTTCCTCGGCAACGACCTGATGGACGTGCGCCTCGACGCGGTCGAGAAGTTCACCTACCTCCGCTAGCTGACTACCTCCTGGACCACGACCGTCTGGCCTACCTGCGCCTGCGGCGGGCCCACCCGGCAGGTGCCCTCGGTACTCGTGTTGCGCGCCCACACCTCGATCTGATGCGGCCCCGCCGCCAGGCCGGTGAACAGAGCCTGCACCGAGACGCTCGTCGTGGTGCTGTTCTCGACGAAGGCCTCGGCCGAGCCGCGGTCGTCGGTCGCCCCGTCGACGCGGAGCTGGAATACGCACGGCGCGAAGTCCGCCGCGACTGCGCCGCTCCACGAGACACTGGCCACCGACTCGGGCACAGACTTCTCGAACGTGCCGAGAACTACGAGCCGCTGCGCCTCCCCCGTGCCGGGGCGCAGCGTGGCCTCCTGATCGAACGTGAAGGTCACCGGCGGCGGGAGCGTCAGGTTCGCCGCGTTGACGGCCCCTTCGGCGATCTCCGCGGACTCCACCGAGTCGGCGGCGAGCTCGGCCGGCTTGACCGCGTCGCGCTTGATCTCCTGCGCTCGCACCGCGTTGCGCTTGATCTGCTTGGGCCCGACCGAGTTGGCCGAGATCGCCCATGCGCCGGCGCTCGTCAGCGCGACGACCAGCGCCAGCGTCGAGACGATCGTCGAGTAGCTCCCGTGAAGTCTGGTCCGCATCACCTGCTCCTTGTCCGTCCCCTTGGCCATCGGCGCCGACCATAACGCCGCGACCGGGCGGCGAGGGCTTCGGCGGACGGATAGTCGCGGCGATGTCACTGCGCGTGCTTTCGATCGACGAGGCCGGCGAGGGCTACGAGCTCACCGACCGGATCTCGGGCCTGCGCTGGACGAACGTCCGCAACCGCGGCGACGAGTCGGCGAGCTTTACCTTCCACGCGCCCTGGCAGGGCGCCAACCCCGAGGTCGACGAGGGCAACCTGCTCGTCATCTTCGACGGCCTCGACGTGCGCTGGCAGGGCGAGATCGACGAGGTCGACCGTTCCGGCGGCGAGGCCGAGGCCCTGGCGATCACCGCCTACGGCCTCGGCCAGCGGCTGAAGGCCGACACCTACACGCAGATCTTCATCGACAAGGACCTCTCGCGGTGGCGAGAGCCGAGCGTCGAGCGCCAGATCGACCTGCGCACCGCCAACACCCCCAACCAGGCTGGGCCCTCGCCGCTCGACGACCAGACCAACGGCCCGGGGCTGCAGCTCGCGGTCTCCGGCGCCTGGGATGCGCCGTACATCCCCACCTGCGAGGGCTGGTATGACGCCGGCGAGGATGGCGAGATCTCCGAGGTCCAGGCGACCTGGGAGGGAGACTCCAACACCGGCTTCATCTTCCGCTGCGTCGGCGCCGACGACGACGCGCAGGCGAGCGCCGAGGGCACCGCGACCGACGAGTACACCGCCGCAACCGGGACGCTCAGCCGGGTGTTCGCGAGCGTGCGCCGCTTCGTCTCGCTGCAGTGGCTCTTCAACGCGACGGGGGCCGGCATCCCCGGCGCGAACTTCCCGATCGCGCTGCGAGGTCTCACCCTCTACGGCCCGCACGGCCTGACCAAGCAGGGCGACTCACCCGGGGGCTTCTTCGCCTCGCAGATCGTCGCCTTCCTCGTCGGCCTGGTCGACGGGGTCAGCGCCCGGCGCGTCGACGCAACCGCCGTCGTGATCGGCCAGGCGGCCCATCGCCAGCTCACCCACGAGGACGGGATCGCCGACGTCACCCGCTTTCACACCCACGAGCGCACCTGGGGCACCTGGGCGCCCGACTCGCCGCTCGAGCCGCTCGGGGTCGGCCAGTTCGACTACACCGCGATCGACGGCGACACCGACCACTGGACCGCGCTGCGCGCCGACTGCGACGACCTCTCGCTTCAGTCCGAGCGCGGCGGCCTCGCCAATGTGTGCGTCGTCAACTACACCGACGAGAACGGCGTCGCACGCTCGGTTACCCGCACCCGCACCGTGGCCGAGCTCGGGGACGAGACGCAGACCAAGACCGTCGACGCCGGGACGATGACCACCGCCGGCGCCGAGGCCTACGGCGACGCGGTGCTGGCGCTCTACGGCGGCTTCGCGCCGGCGCGCGGCAGCGCCGAGCTCTCGGGCCCGGTCACCCACCACTACCGCGGACCGCTCTCGCCGACGGCGATGCGCGCCGACGGCTCGAACCTCCGCGTCCCCGACGTCCTGCCCTCGACGACGCTGTTCGAGCTCTCGGCCGACCCCGACCGGCGGACCACCTTCCCGGTCCAGCGGGTGGAGGTCGACGCCTCGGGCGAGGTGCCGAAGGCGAGCGTCGAGCTCGACCAGGCCCACGACGTGATGGCGGCGCTGGCGGCCCAGCTCGAGCAGGCCACCGAGCTGGTCGGGGCGTGATCGCGACTGATAGTCGCGGTGTGCCCGCGAACGTCTGTCCCGCCTGTGCGATCGCCTGGCCGACCGGCAGCGACACGCGCGCCTGCCCCGACTGCGGCACCGCGACCGAGCTCGCCCGGCACATCGAGCGCGAGTACAGCTGGGAGGAGGCGCGCCGGCGAACGGCCTTTCGCGAGTTCTACGAGAGCTGGGATGCCGAGCGCCGTCGACGCGGGGACCCCTCGCCCGAGGCGCTCGGCGCGCTTGAGGCCCGGCGCGACGTCGCGCAGATCCGCCAGCTCGAGGCTGCGCTGTGAGAGAGCCGGAGACCGAGTACGAGCGCGGTGAGAAGGCCGGCCGCCACAAGCAGATCCTCGAGGACCTGGTCGTGCACTCGCGCGAGGTCAACGGCTCGATCGCGAACATGAAGGGCGCGCTCGGCGAGCTCGCCGGGCTGATCCGAGCGCAGGGCGAGGAGCAGCGGATCCGCGACGAGCGGGTCGAAGCCGCGCGCGCAGCCCTCGCCGCCGAGACCGAGCGCCGCCGCACGGAGCTCGCCGACACCGTGGCCACCGACGACCGCAAGTTCACCCGCCGCGAGAAGCTGCTTACGACCGCCTTCTCGCTGGCGTTCCTCGGCCTCGCCATCCTGATGGCTGTCCGGTGAGTCCGGTGAGTGGCGATGATCGCGACCGTCGAGAGAGCACCGACTTCCGGTTGGAGACGGCCGAGGGCGACATCCACGGGCTGCAGCTGTACGTCCGGGGGGTGCCCGAGCGAGTGAGCGCCCTGGAGGCTGGCCAGACCGACATCAAGGGGACGCTCAACAAGCTGATCCTCTCGATCGTCGCCGGGACGCTGACGCTCGCGGTCTCGGCGATCGCCGTGGTCGCGACGATCGCCGCCCAGGGCTGAGCGCTTTAGAACCGGCGTCGGATAGCCGTAGGCGTGAACGCGCGCATTCGCCTGCTGCTGCTCGCCGCTCTGGTCCTGGTCGGCCTCGTGCTCACCGCCCGCTCGGTCGACGCCTACTCCAACGGGCGCCTGCCCGACTCGGCGGTCTCGCCGATCAACACCGGCGCCTCGTGCAACCAGCTGCGCCACGACGCGGCCGCGGGCTTCAACTCGATGTCGCTCGCCGAGCGCCGGCGGCTGACGATCAACGGCTGCGCGTCGGCCTACCGCACCTACGCGCAGCAGGTGCAGCTGCGCAACTACTGGTGCTCACGCGGCGCCTGCGGCAACGCGGCGCAGCCGGGGACCTCGAACCACGGCTGGGGGTTGGCGGTCGACGTCAGCCAGTCCACGCGAGCGACGATCGACCGGATCGGGCGGGCGTTCGGATTCTGTAAGTGCTGGTCGGACGCGAGCTGGGAGTGGTGGCACGTGCTCTACCAGACCGGCCACTTCTCGCGACCGGATCCGGGCCTGAACCTCATCAGCCCGACGCTTCGCCGCGGCTCGGGAGGTCCTGGCCAGGCCCCATACGTCCGCCAGCTCCAGCACCTGCTGCGCCGCGCCGGTGCGCGCCAGCTCTCGGTCGACGGCGACTTCGGGCGGCGCACCTCCCAGGCGGTCCGGATCTACCAGCGCGCCCACAACCTGAAGCCCGACGGGGTCGTCGGCCCGAACACCTGGCAGCGGCTGCGCGGCCCGGTCAACCGCGGCCACCAGCACCGGCGCACCCTCGACTACCTGAAGACCACCGGCCCGATCTCGGGCGTCGACGTCTCCGAGCACCAGGGCTCGATCAACTGGGACGACGTGCGCAAGGACGGGATCGAGTTCGCGATCGTCAAGGCGACCGAGGGCGAGGACTACACCGACCGCTACTTCAGCCGTGCGCGCCTGGAGGCGATCGCCAAGCAGGGGATCGTCGCCGGCGCCTATCACTTCCTGCGCCCGCGGCCCGGGCGGCCGGGCTCGCGCGAGGCGACCTTCTTCGGCCAGACACTGCGCGCCGCCGGCTACGGGGTCGGCGACCTGCGCCCGGTGCTCGACGTCGAGGTGACCGAGCTCGGGCCCGTCGACACCTGCGAGTACGTGCGCTCGGCCGCCCAGCGGCTGCGCGCGATCTTCGGCGCCAAGCCGATCATCTACACCGCGCCCTACTTCGCCTCGGTCAACCTCGACGTCTGCGGCCAGTGGATCGGCCACCTGCCGCTGTGGATCGCCCACGTCGGCGTGAGCTCGCCGATCGTCCCGGCACCCTGGCCCGGCTACGTGATCTGGCAGCACTCGTGGACCGCGCAGGTCGACGGGATCTCCGGCGGCGTCGACCACAACCTGCTTCCGGGCGGCAAGGACGTGCTGCGCGATCTGACGCTGCGGGCCTCCGGCAACGGCCACGGCGGCGATGACGGCGACGGCAACCACGATCCGCCCGACGGCGGACATCGCCGCCGACCACCGTGCTCGAGCAAGGCCCACCCCTACCGCTGCCACCTGCATCGACGCTGTGAACGCGGCGGCCACCCGAAGGCCTGCCGGCGTGAGAAGCGCCTGATCGAGCGGATCCGCGAGCGCAACGACCGGCCGGCGGCGCGGTGGGCCGAATGACCTGGGTCGCCGACGTCGCCCGCGCCGTGCGCGATCGCGCGGTCAGGCTGCTGCGCGAGCAGCCGGTGCGGGTGGCAACGGCGATCGCCGCGGTGGTCGTGGTCGTCTTCCCGGGGGTCGTCGATGAGGAGCAGCTCGCCGAGATCCTCGCGAAGGTCGCGGCCCTGGTCGCCGCCTTCGAGGTCGTGCGCCGCTACGTCTTCAGCCCGGAGACGGTGGACCGGATGACGCGGCGGGCTCGGCGGGGTTAGGTCGCATCGGGTTACTCACTGTGCCACGGGTCGGGGCAGGCGTAGCTCTTCCCCTCGACTGTCTCGTCATCCTCACGAATCGGGCGCGGCGGTAGGCGCCGCTCTGTCTGTCCACACGTCGGACAGGCGCGCCACTCGTGCCCCACGCACGTCAACACTTCTTGGCCGACCACGCGGTCGTGTCCGTGAGTCTCCCGGTGATGCGCGATGTACTCGCGGACCCGGTTGAGTTTTCGAGCAAGGCGCTCGGCCGTCGCGATGTGGCGATCGACGACCTCCTCGCACTTCGCCGCATTGAGGAAGGCCACGCCCTTGATGACCACCAGCTCGGTGTCCGGCGTCACTGGGCCGCGGGGTAGTACGTCGACCTTGTGGGTGAGCTTGCTAGCCACCTTAGTCCTCCTCTGACGCGATCAGCGCCCGCGCGACCTCAGCTCGGGTACGGAGCTTGGTCCGACAGACACCACAGAAATAACGCCACCGGCTCTCGACCTCAACGTTCCGACGACTCATCGCGATCTCGACCGCTTCCTGAAGATCCACTCCCGAGAGTCCGGCCTTGTGCAGCTCGACCACGGTCGTCTTCCAGTCGGCATCGCGTGGTGCGTTGTTTTCCTCGGCGTTGACCGCTCTATAGCGCTCGGGACCGCGATACGGAAACCACCATCTGGACCACTCCGAGTCGAACGCCTCGATCAGACCGACGTATGAGTCGCGATCGGCATTCTCGATAGCGGCCGCACGCTCCATCGCCTGCGCCCAACGAAGGGCATCCTCAGCGACATCCTCGACAACCCGTTCGTCTGGATTGCTCGCCGCCTTGCCGCCGTTGCAGTCCGAACCTGTTGGCGGCACGCCGGCGCTCGAGCCGGGTGATCGCCCGCCTCGCATCGCTGCGCGTGTGGACGATCGGGACCTCCATGCCCTCGCGCTCGGCGAGCCTCCGTAGGTGGCGGCGCTGTGCGAACGTCGGCCTCACGCGGCCGCCTTCGCCGGGTCGACCATGCGCCTGAACAGGTCGAAGCCCTCGTCGAGCAGCTGCGAGGGGACGCCGTCGAGCTTCTCCTCGAGGGCCGCCTGGACCTTCGTCCGGACCGCCTCGCGGAGCTTGCGGCGGAATTCCCAGTAGGCGGGGGTGCCGTACTTGAGCTGGGTGAGGTCGACGTCCGCCACCGCCTCCGCCTCCGCCGCCGCCGCCGCCGCCACCGCCGCCACCGCCGCCACCGCCACCGCCGCCACCGCCGCCGCCGCCGCCACCGCCTCCGCCGCCGCCGCCGCCGCCACCGCCACCGCCGCCGCCACCGCCGCCACCGCCGCCACCGCCACCGCCGCCACCGCCGCCGCCGCCGCCACCGCCTCCGCCGCCGCCGGATTTTTCAGGCCTCGCTCTTCGAGCTCGGCCTTCACCGCTGCGCGGACATCGGAGTACAGCTGGCTTCGACGGGCCCACATCGCATCGCGGACCTGGCGGGCGAGCTTGCGCGCGCCGCTCTCATAGAACTGATCGAGCGACGTGAACTCCGGGACGGCCCGGAGCTTGGCCGCCCACTCGGTCTCACCCGCGGCGTCGAGCCACTTCGGCAGCGCCTCGCGGTAGGCCCAGTTGGCGCAGAGCAGCCGGCGGGCTTCGTCCTGGCCGTCGTTGGCGGTGCCGAGGCAGGGGAGGATGAAGTCCTTGAGGCGCTGGCGGTCGTCGTCGCCCAGGCGATCGTTCAGGCGCATCCCCATCGAGCGCAGCACGGGGCTGACGCAATCGGGGGCGTCCGACCAGTCCTCACCGGCAACCCAGGCGATCGCTTCGTTGAAGCACGCCTCCGGCGGGCCGTTCTCCTTGTCGGGTGGGTCGTGGCTGCCGTGCAGGAGCGTGAGGTCGTCGAGCTTGCGGACGCGCTCAGGGATCGGGGTGGCGGTGCTCATGGTGTCCTTTCGGTTGCGGTTGCTTCAGGTCTTCCCGCCGCCTCGATCGCCTGCTCAGCTGCGTCCTGCAGCGCGTCGATCGTCGCGGCGATTCCGAAGGTGGCGGGCTCGGCCTCGGCCTCGCTCTCGACTGTCCCGGCCAGGCAGACCATCCGCCGCGCGTGCTTGTCACCGGGGCGCTCGACCGTGACGTGGACGGTGTAGTCGAAGGGGGTCATGCGTCCTTCTTCGCCTCCTTCATCAGCGCGTCGAGGCGCCGCAGCGAGACCTCGGTCCCCGTTCGCCCGCTGCCCGAGCACTCGGGACAGGGGCCCTCCTCCGGCGGCTCCTCACCGGGAAGGAGGCCCTTGTGCTCGCCCAGCCACTCGACCCACCCCTCGCCGTCGAGATCCTTCGTCGCTTCCAGCACCTCGGCCCAGCCCCAGTTCATCGGGTCGTAGACCGTCCCGTCGCCGTCGCAGGTCTCGCAGGTGGCGGTGATCCGGACGGCGACGTTCTTCACTGCGTCACTCCCGGGCAGCTCGGGTGCGTCACGATTGCGTCACAGATCACCGCGAACCACCCCGCACAGGCGCCCCGCGTCGCTGGTCGTGGGGCGGGTGTGCGCGCCTAGACGGACCTATGCGCAGAGGACCTGGGGATGGGCACTGCTGGGCTCGAACCAGCGACCTCCGCCTTGTCGAGGCGGCGCTCTCCCAACTGAGCTAAGCGCCCGGGTGGCGGCGAGTTTAGCTCGCGCCGGAGGTCAGCAACCGCAGGCGCGGGCTTGCGCGCGGGCCGGCGGGCGCCGACGATGACCGGCGTCCCGTGCCGCGGCGAGAAGGTGATGTTGCGGCGCGCGATCCGCTCCGGCGCCCGGCGTTCGCCGCGCAGCTCGCAGCGCGTCGAGCACCTGGCGAAGCACGATCCGCATCTCGAACTCGGCGAAGGCGGCGCCGAGGCAGCGGCGAACCCCGCCGCCGAACGGCACCCAGGCGTAGGTCTCGGGCGGGTCGTCGAGGAAGCGCTCGGGACGGAACTCGAGCGGACTGCGGGTAGAGGTCCGGGCGCGTGTGGGTGAGCCAGAACGCCGGGCGTGACGTCGGTGCCCGCCGGCAGCAGGTGCTCGCCGACGCGCAGCTCGGCGCCCAGCCGCCGCCCGGCGAGCGGGACCACCGGCCGCAGCCGCAGCGCCTCGCTGATCACCGCGCGCAGGTAGTCGTCGCCGCCCTCGGCGAGCTCGGCGCGCAGGCGGGCCAGCGGACGCCGGGTTGCGCAGCAGCAGGTCGAAGGTCCAGGCGAGCGCCGTCGCCGTCGTCTCGTGGCCGGCGAGCAGCAGGGTGATCAGCTGGTCGCGCAGCTCGGCGTCCGACATCCCCTCGCCGTCGGCGAACCGAGTCGCCGACCAGCATCGAGAGGATGTCGTCGCGCTCGCCGAGGCTCCGGGTCGGCGCGGCGCTCGGCGATCTCGGCGTAGGAGGACCTCGTCGACCGTCGCGGGCTCGCGGCGCAGCTCCTCGAGCGGGTCGTCGCGACCGAAGCGCGCGCGCGAGCAGCATCCGGAGCTGCAGCCGCGGCGAGGCGACCTCGCCGAGCAGCCGCGCCGAGCAGCGCGCGCAGCCGCTCGAGCCGCTCCGGGTCGCGTGACGCCGAAGACGGCCCGCAGGATCACCTCCAGCGTCACCGCCTGCATCCGCGGGTGGATCGCGAACGCCTCGCCCAGCGGCCAGCGGTCGATCTCGGCGTCGGTCGACCTCGGCGATCACCGACTCGTAGGCGCGCATCCGCTCGCCGTGGAACGGCGGCAGCATCGCCTTGCGCCGCGCGAGGTGCTCGCGCCCTCGAGCAGCAGCACCGAGCGCGGGCCCATGATCGGCTCGAGCGCGAAGCTGCGCCCCGGCGGCAGGCCGTTCTCGCGGCTGGTGTAGAGGGCGCGGATCGCCTCCGGATCGGAGATCATCACCATCGGCGTCTGGAAGCCGAGGAACTTGACGCTGAACGCGTCGCCGTGGCGGCGGCGGCAGGAGTCGAGGAACTCGATCGGCCGAAACAGCCAGCGCGCGGTCTGGATCGCGGGCGGCGCGGACGGTCCGGGCGGCAGCGTCATCGCCTCAAACTACCCGCACTCACGCATGGTCGAGCCGGTCCGGGAAGTGCAACCAATCGATCTGCACGGTGTTAAGGTGGTCATAGCAAATGCCGATAGGCATTACTGAGACTTGACGCACACTTGAAGGACCGACGGGCCAGCGGCGGGATTCGCTGGCGGTACGTCCTTTCGGAACCAAGGGCCCCGCTTCAGGGGCCCTTTTCCGTGGCCGCTCGAACGCGTTGCCGCGAACGCCGCGATCCGGGGTAGCGGAACAGCGAGTCGTAGGTGAGCTTCGGCACCTCGTAGCCGAGCCGGTCGAGCAGGCCCGAGGTCTCGAGCGCGACCAGGTCGTGCTCCTTCGGGCGCGCGCGCTGCCGCCGGCCGAGCACGGGGTCGCGGCGATCGCCGCCGGGTCGGGCAGCTGCGGGCGGCTCGAAGTCGCGCTTGGAGAAGTCGAAGCTGCGCCCGATGTTGGACGCGTAGCGGTGGCGCTTGGTCAGGTAGCCCGAGCCGATAGCGGTAGGAGATCAGCTTCAGGATCGACTCGTGGGTGCAGGTCATGTGGCTGACCCGGCCGCCCTTCTTGCGGCGCGCGTACGGGCGAGATCGCGACCGCCGGGACCCGGAAGCCGGTCAGCGACCAGTCCTCGTCGAGGTCCTTCGCGGTTGGCGCGGTCGTCGGGGACGCGCGGCGGCACGACGTGGTCGAAGAAGCCGCCCCACTCGTCGTAGTTGATGAACATCGCCCCGCGCCGGTACTGCGGGCGACTCGATGAACGCGTGGGCGACGTCGGACATGAACGCCTGGCCGAGCCGGACGTCGCCGTGCGGGTGCTCGTCGGCCGAGACGCCGTCGCCCCCGCCGCCGTCGTTGAACGGCGGGTCGACGAAGCAGATCGGCGGCAGCGTTCCCGGCGGCCGCGTCGTCGTAGAACTGCTGGATCGGGCGCACCCAGTCCAGCCCGCGCTGGCCGTAGAGCGCCGGGAACGGCAGGTCGGAGACGTAGTAGCCGACCTCCAGCCCGCGCGCGAGCGCCCGGTCGAGGATCGTCTCCCACTGGAAGCCGGTCGTCCTGGCTCGGGTACCTCCGGCGGGAACTGGTTCGACTTCTGGCCGCCGTTCTGGGCCGACGAGCTGGTAGTGGCGGTTCGGGTAGGTCGAGGCCAGGATCGAGCAGAAGAAGCGGTCGTAGAGCGGGAAGGCGTCGGCGACGTGCGGGATGAAGCCGAGGTCCTCCTTCAGGTAGTAGCCGAGCGCGAACTCGTCCGATGCCGGTCGCCCTCCTTGTTGCCGCTGTAGAAGCCGTCCATGCTTGCCGCCGTTGAGCTGGAAGCGGCCCGCCGTCCCAGCCGTGGTCGGGGTCGCGAAAGTCGCAGCCCTGGAAGTCCGGGGTCAGCCGGTGGGTGGGGAAGGTCTGGGTGCCGTCGAGGTTCGGGTAGGAGAGCCCCTCGTTCTTGGCGTCGGCGTGCGGGTGCCAGCCGAAGTAGTGGTCGAAGGAGCGGTTCTCCATCATCAGCACGACGAAGGTGTCGATCGGCAGGTCGCGCGGCTTCGGGAGCGGCTTGCGCGCGCGCCCGCTTCGCCGCCTCGGCGACCAGCGTCTCGGCCGGCAGCACGCCCGCCAGCCCGGCGAGCCCCGGCGAGCGCTGCGGTGCGGCCGAGGAACTCGCGCCGGCGCAGGAGCTCGTCGGCGGTGCTCGCCTCGAGCCGCTCGGCGACCTCGGGGTCGGCGAGCTCGCCGCGGGCGAAGCCGCGAGGAGTGGTCGGGCGGGCGGCCGATCACGGCTGGCCCTGACCGCCTCGCAGTCGTAGACGCCGTCCTCGACCGCGTCGACGACCGCGAGGTCGCGGCCCTGCGCCGCAGTTGATCTCGTCCGGGTGCCCGTCGCGGGCGTAGATCCGGTCGCGGCCCTTGGCCGCGAGCTGGACGCCGTCGCGCATGTTGAAGCTGTCGCGCCCGCCGTCGCCGCGCAGCGTGTCGGCGCCCGCCGCCGCCGATCAGCACGTCGCGCCCGCCCTTGCCGATCAGCACGTCGCGCCCGCTGCGCCCCTTCAGCACGTCGTCGCCCTTCGTGCCCGACGATCCGCTCGCCCTGCCGGTCCCGGTGCGGTCGACGGCCAGCGCCGCGGCTCCAACGCGTCATGCAGCCGACGACCGCGATCGCAAGCGAAGAGGCCGAGGCCTGCCCATGCCGTGGCGCGAGCCTACTCCCCGGGCACGGGTCGATGTTGCGGTTCGGTTACGCGCGCGGCTCGGGCTCGACGACCAGGGTCAGCCCGTCGACGCCCGCGACCCGCACGGTCTCGCCCGTCCCGCTCCCCTCGCCCGCCGCGGGCGTTCCAGATCTCGCCGCGGAAGCGCACCCGGCCGGGCCCGATCACCTCGGCGCGCTCGCCGATCATCCCCTCGGCGCCGGTGGTGACCCGGTAGCGGCGCAGGAAACGGATCCAGAGGAAGACCTCGCCGACCTCGATCAGCAACGCGCAGAGCAGGAACACGATCCGCCAGGGGTCCGGCAACACGAACAGGCCGACGATCGCCAGCGTGAGGATCACCCCCTGATGATGACGGAGATAGGTCCTTACTTTCCCCGTCTTGCGGGCGTTTACAGGGGGCAAGCGCCGATTCGGCGTGCGCTCGGAGGTCGAACAGGAGGACCCCTCGGATGGAGGCAGCTCAGGAGGCCACCACGCGTTATGCGGACGCCGCGGCGCTGTTGTTCACCGACAGCCCCGAGGCGCAGGCGCACGGGCACGGCACGGCCCGGGTCGCGATTCGCGCCGCCGTCGGACTGGGGTTCTCCGAGCATGCCGCGGGGCGGATCGGGCTCGCCGCGACGCTGCACGACATCGGCAAGCAGCTGATCAGCCCGAGGATCCTCAACAAGCCGGGGCCGCTCGACGCCGGCGAATGGACCCAGATTCGCCTCCACCCGATCCTCGGGGAGCAGATCCTGCTCGGCGAGGGACTCACCGACATCGCGCCCTGGGTCCGCTCGCATCACGAGCGGGTCGACGGGCTGGGCTATCCGGACGGGCTCACGGGCGAGCAGATCCCGCTCGAGTCACGCATCCTGGGTTGCGCCGACGCATACGACGCGATGATCACCGACCGCTGCTACAAGGCGGCCGTCAGCCCGCGCGAGGCTCGGGAGGAGCTGGTCCTGGGCGCGGGAGGCCAATTCGACCCCAGGGTCCTCGCGGTCGTTCTACGATGTACGGAGAATGACGTTGAGCCGCTCGGCACGGAGGCCGCGCATTTCGCTCACCCTTGAGTGCCTACAGGGGGGACCGGGGTCGTGACCGCGGCCGCATTGAGGCCGGCGCGCGATCCGTCACGCCACATCCCCCTCTCGGCGCTTCCCGACGACCGCCTCGCGAAGCTCGCGGCGCAGGGGTCGGCGGCGGCGTTCGCGGCGATCTACAAACGCCATCACCAGGAGATCTACCGCTACTGCCGGTCGATCATCGGCAACGAGCACGACGCGCGCGACGCGCTGCAGGAAACGATGATCAAGGCGATGCGCGGCCTGGAGGGGGAGTCGCGCGAGATCGCCCTGCGCCCGTGGCTGTTTCGAATCGCGCACAACGAGTCGGTGAGCATCCTGCGTAGCCGCCGGCCCTCCGCCTCACTCGATTCCATTCAGGAACCCGCGGATTACGGGGGCGACGCGGACCTGGCGCGCGAG
This sequence comes from uncultured Solirubrobacterales bacterium, assembly GCA_963811505.1. GTDB lineage: Bacteria > Actinomycetota > Thermoleophilia > Solirubrobacterales > 70-9 > WHSW01. The sequence continues at coordinate 73,833 of CAWERC010000007.1, forward strand.
CGGGTGCGCGAGCTGTTCGAGGACCTCGCCCAGCTGACCCCGCGCCAGCGGGGCGCGCTGGTGATGCGGGAGCTCAACGGCCTCGGTTTTGACGAGATCGCGGCGGCGCTGGCGATCTCCCCCGCGGCCGCGAAGCAGATCGTCTACGAGGCCCGCCAGGCGCTGCTGGACATCGCCGGAGGGCGCGAGGCGTACTGCCGCGAGATCCGCGAGCGCATCTCGGCCCGCGACCGGCGGCTGCTCCGCGGCCGCAGGGTGATCGCCCACCTCAGAGCCTGTCCGGACTGCCGCGAGTTCGAAGGCGGGATCGCCGACCGTGGCCAGAGCCTCGCCGCACTCGGACCGCTGCCGGCGGCGGCGTCAGCCGGCATCCTGCAGCAGGTACTGGGCGCCGCCGGAGGCGGCATCGGTGGCGGCGGGATCGCGGTCGCCGCTGCGGGCGGCTCGCTGACCGCCGTCGCGAAGCTTGGGGTCGCGGGAGTGGTCGCCATCGGCGTCGGCACGATCGCGATCGAGAGCCGGGACTCGGGCTCGGGCGGCGGCTCGGCGAACGCCCGCGGGGCGGCGCCACTCGTCGAGCCGGTGGCCCAGTCCCAGCCGCAGCCAGGAGCCAAGAGCCCCGGCGACGGCGCGGCGACGTCTGGTGGGAACGACGCCGGCCGCGAGGCCGGCCCGGCAAGCGATGGTGGTGGTGTGCAGGGCGCGGGCGCGAGCGGGCAGCCGACCGACGGCGCCGGGGGCGCCGGCGCTCAGGGGAGCGGCGCCACGCCGCCGGCCGCGTCGCCATCCGGCCCGTCGGCTGCGCCTCCGCCCGCCGGCGCGGAGCCCGGCTCGTCGGGCGGCGGCGGTTCGAGCGGCACCACGGGCGGTGGCCCCGGCAGCCAGGGCTCGGTCGTCCCACCGGGCCAGGGCGGCACGCCGCCCGGCCAGGGCGGCAGCCCGCCAGGCCTCGACGGCGAACTACCGCCCGGCCTCGGCGGCACGCCGCCAGGCCTCGACGGCGAGCTCCCACCGGGCCAGGGCGGCACGCCGCCGGGTCTCGAGGGCGGCCTCCCACCGGGCCAGGGCGGCACCCCGCCCGGTCAGGGCGGAACGCCGCCGGGTCAGGGCTTGGTCCGCCTACCGACGCGCTGAACCGGCGGCGCTGTAATCATCGCCCCATGGTCTGGGGTGTTCGGGGCGTGGCCGTGCTGTTCGCGACCGCGACCACGCTCGCGCTGACGACCACCGCGCACGCGGAGGTCGCCTGGCTCTGCAAGCCCCGCGCCCAGCCGAACCCCTGCGCCGGCGACCTGACCACGACGATCCAGCGCCCCGACGGCACCGACAGGGTGAAGCCCGGGGCTATCGACAGACCCCGCCGGATCGACTGCTTCTACGTCTATCCGACCGTTTCCGAGGACCCCGGGGCCAACTCGGACAAGTCGGTCGATCCGGAGATGGAGGCCGTCGCCCACTTCCAGGCCCAGCGCTTCTCGCGCTACTGCCGGGTCTACGCGCCGATCTACCGCCAGCGCACACTGGCGGCGATCGCGGCGAGCAGCACGGACCCCGAGCCCTACAACATTGCCTTCGGAGACATCGTCGAGGCGTGGCACGACTACCTCCAGAACTACAACCACGGCCGGGGCGTCGTGCTGATCGGTCACTCGCAGGGCTCGCGGATGTTGCGCGGGCTGATCCGCCATCACATCGACGACCGCCCGGCGGTGCGCGAGCGCCTCGTCGGCGCCTACATCCCGGGCGCCAACGTCCTGGTCCGCAAGGGCTCCAATCGCCACGGGGACTTCGACCACGTCCCGGGCTGCCGGCGGCCTGGGCAGTTCGGCTGCGTGGTCGCCTGGTCGGCGTTCAACGAGCCGCCCCCCTCCAACTCGCGCTTCGGCCGCCCGCCCACCACGCCGGACGTGACCGACCTCGCGCTGCCGAGCGGGCCCGACTACGAGGTCCTCTGCACGGATCCGGAGGACCTCACCAACGGCACCGGCCGGCTGACCTCCTTCACGCGCTCCGATCCCTACCCGGGGGTGATCGGCGTCCTGGTGACACACAGCTACGGTGGCCTGCCGCCGGCCGCGGACACGACGTGGCTGAGCCCGCGCGAGCGCTACACCGGCGAGTGCGCCTCGGCGGACGGTGCCAACTACCTCGACGTGCAGCCGATCGGCGACGCCCGCCGTCTGAACCCGTCGCCAGACGAGACCTGGGGCATTCACATCCTCGACGTCAACATCGCCTACGGCGAGCTCGAGCGGATCCTCGTCAAGCAGACGAAGGCCTACGTCGCGGCCCGGCGGAACTGAAGGCGGGCGCCCACAAATCGGGGTCCCGATTGCCTAGGCTCTGAGCGATGGCGGGGGCCGCTCAACTTCGGGTCTACTCGACGACGCCGCAGAGCAAGGACGTCGATGCGGCCGAGTACGCGGACCGCGTCGCGGACGTGGCGCGCTGGAGCGAGGAGGCCGGCTGCCACGGGATCCTCGTCTACACGGACAACGGCATCGTCGACCCCTGGCTCGTCTCACAATGGGTGATCGAGGCGACCGAGAGCCTCCGGCCGCTGGTCGCCGTGCAGAACGTCTACATGCACCCGTACAGCGTCGCGAAGATGATCACCTCGCTGGCCTTCCTGCACGGCCGCGCGGTCGATCTCAACATGGTCGCCGGCGGGTTCAAGAACGACCTCCTGGCCCTGGGCGACGAGACCGAGCACGACGACCGCTACGAGCGCACAACGGAGTACACCCAGATCATCACCGGCCTATTGCGGGGCGAGACGGTGACCGTCGACGGGCGCTGGCACCACGTCAAGAACCTGAAGCTCACCCCGCCCCTGCCGCAGGAGCTGATGCCGAACCTGCTGATCTCCGGCTCCTCGCCCGCCGGGCGGGCCGCCGCCGAGAAGATCGGGGCGCTCGGCGTCCGGTATCCCAAGCCGGTGGAGGAGGAGCGCGAGGAGGTCGCCGACCGGCCCGCCAACGGGGTCGGTGTGCGCGTCGGCGTGATCGCCCGCGAGTCCTCCGAGGAGGCATGGAGGATCGCGCGCGAGCGCTTTCCCGAGGACCGCAAGGGCGAGCTCAAGCACCAGCTCGCGATGAAGGTCTCGGACTCACACTGGCACCGCGACCTCTCCGGGCGCGAGCAGGGCGGCAACGCCGAGGCGAGCCCGTACTGGCTCGGGCCGTTCCAGCAGGGTCAGACGTTCTGCCCCTATCTGGTCGGCGACCACGACACCGTCGGCGCCGAGCTCGGCCGCTACGTCGACGCCGGCTTTGACACCTTCATCCTCGACATCCCACCCAGCCGCGAGGAGATCGAGCACACCGGCGTCGCCTTCGAGCGCGCCGGGTCGCGCTTCGGGTGAGCGGCCTCCTGCATGACTACGCCGCCGCGTCGGCGGCGCGCGACCCGAACGCCATCGCCATCGTGCTCGGCGACCGGCGGCTCACGTACGCCGAACTGGTCGCCTCCAGCCGGCGGCTCGCCCGCCTGCTTCGCGATGCCGGGGTCGGCGTCGGAGACCGGGTCGCGCTGATGGTGCCGAAGACGCCGGCCGCGATCGTCGGCATGCACGCGGTGCTCGAGGCCGGGGCCGCGTACGTGCCGATCGACCTCGCCAGTCCGGCGCCCCGAGTCGCGCGGGTGATCGCCTCCGCGCAACCCCGCGCGATCCTCGCCGCTCCGGAGGCGCGGAAGCTGCTCGACGGGCTCGACGAGGCCGGAGCGCTCGCCGAGGCCGAGGTCGTCTCGACCGAGGCCGACTGGTCGGGGTTCGCGGACGAGCCCCTCGGCGTCGACCGGGACCCTCAGGACCTCGCCCACATCCTGTTCACGTCCGGCTCGACCGGCGACCCGAAGGGCGTCCAGATCACCCATGCGATGGCCGGTTCCTTCGTCGACTGGGCGGTCGGCCACTTCGGCACCGCGCCCCGCGAGCGGATCTCCGGCCACCCGCCCCTTCACTTCGACCTCTCGACCTTCGACATCTTCGCGACCCTGAGGGCCGGTGCCGAGCTCCACCTCGTCCCGTCGACCGCGAACCTGGCCCCGAAGGCGCTCGCGGACTTCATCCGGGACAGCGAGCTGACCCAGTGGTTCTCGGTTCCGTCGACGCTCGCCTTCATGGTCCGGTCGGGGGTGATCGCCGAGGGCGACTTCCCGAACCTGGAACGGGTGCTGTTCTGTGGCGAGCCGATGCCGACCCCGGTGCTCGCGGACTGGATGCGCCGCGTGCCCCACGCGCGCTACACCAACCTGTACGGGCCGACCGAGACGACGATCGCCTCCAGCTATTACGACGTGCCCGCGGTCCCGGACGACGAGACCGAGTCGCTGCCGATCGGCCTTCCCTGCGCCGGCGAGGAGCTGGTCGTCCTCGACGATGATCGCCGGCCGGTGCCGGCAGGCGAGATCGGCCAGATCTACATCGGCGGGGTCGCCCTGAGCCCGGGCTACTGGCGCGACGAGGCGAAGACCGAGGCCGCGTTTCAGACCATCGACGGCGAGCGGCTGTACGCGACCGGCGACCTGGGCTGGGTCGACGAGGGCGGCCTCCTGCGCTACGTCGGCCGGGTCGACTCGCAGATCAAGCACCGCGGCTACCGGATCGAGCTCGGCGAGATCGAGGCGGCGCTCAACGCACTCGGCGAGCTCAAGGAGTCCTCCGTCGTCGCCGTGGAGACGGAGGGGTTCGAGGCGACCGCGATCTGCTGCGCGTACGTCGCCGACGACCCCGACGTGACGCCCGTGAAGCTGCGCGCCACGCTCGCGGAGTCGCTGCCGTCGTACATGCTGCCGTCACGCTGGCGCACCTTCGAGGCGTTGCCCAAGAATCAGAACGGCAAGATCGACCGGCGGTCGCTGCGCGAGGTCTTCGAGGCGGAGGCCGAGGCGGAGGCCCGCTAGACCTGGGCCTCGACGATCCGGGCGAGCGAGCGCACGGTGCGGAACTCGTCGATCTCCAGGGTCTCGAACGGGATCCGCAGGCCGAAGCGCTCCTCGATCTCGGAGACGAGCACCACCAGCCCGAGCGAATCGAGCAGCCCGCTCTCGAAGACGTCGACGTCGAGCCCGCCGACCTCGATGTCGAGCGCCTCGCGGTAGATCCGCAGGACCGCGTCCTCGTACTCGCTCATCGTCCGCTCGTCGCCTCCGCCGGTACGGCCGGCTCGAGCCTCTCCCCCGGCCTCAACACTGACGCCGGCTCCGCCGCCTCGCCGTCGACCTCGATCCGCTTCACGCGCACGAGCGCGTCGAGCGCCGCGACCAGCACCGCTTCGCCCTCCGCGCCCACGACGGTCCCCGGCGGGCCCTCCGGGACGCCCGAGGCGACCTCGGCCGCCGCGATCCCGATCTCGCGCCCGCCGACCGCGCTGCGCGGCCGGCCCCAGGGCGACGGAAACGGCCCGTAGTCGCAGGCGCGCACGAAGTCGACCACGGCGCGCGCCGGGCGGTCCCAGCCGAGCGAGCCGCCCTCCGGAGGGCCGACCCCGAACCAGCGCCGCCGCGACAGGTCCTGCTGATGGGCCGGGATCGGATCGCCGCGCTCAGCCTGGTCGAGGAGCTGGTCGACGAGCCTCAGCCCGCGCCGGACGGATTGGGTGAGGACGCTCAACCCGGTGTCGTCGGGCCCGATCGCGAACGCGTCGGCGAACGCGATCGGTCCCTCGTCGACCCCCGGCGTCATCCGATGCAGCGTCACGCCGTGGCGTTCGGCGCCCTCGTAGACCGCCCAGCTGGGCGAGTTCAGCCCCGCGCGCTCGGGCAGCGGCCCGGGGTGCAGGTTGAACGCCCCGAGCCGCGGCGCGTCGAGGACCTCGTCGGCGACGATGTGCAGCGAGTGGACGTTCAGCAGCAGGTCGGTGCCATGCTCGCGAAGCCGGCCGCCGGTCGCCGGGTCGGTCACCTCAGCCGCCGGTCGCACCGGGAGGTCGAGGCTCGCTGCGGCCGCGGCGACGGTCGCCCCCGCCTCCGCGTCGGCGGGGCCGGTGAAGACCGCGACCAGCCGCGGCTCGCGCTTGGCGAGCAGCCGCAGGGCCTGGACGCCTGCCGCGTCCTCGGCGGCGAGGGCGACCGCGAGCTCCATCGGGCCAGCGTACTGCGGGCGTACGCCGGAATCGAACCGGCGCCGGCGGCTGCGCGGTCTGGTTAGCTTGGCCGCTCGAACGGGTAGGAACGCACGGGGTTTTCTGGGGTTATGCCGCTTGGAGGTGTCTTGATGGGGAGGATCGGTGACGGGTGGAGCGTCGGCGTGCGCGTGAGGCGATTCGGAATCGGCGCGCTCGCGGCCGCTGCTCTGGCCACGGCGGCCCCGGCCTCGGCGGAGCCGCAGGCCCCACCGTTGCCCGACGCGGTGATGTCCCCCAACGTCGAGTACCTCGGCTCGATCAAGCAGGACTTCGGGATGACCGCCGGCGCGAGGGTGGTCGGCAAGCGGCTGTTCGTCACCTCGGGCAAGAACATCTCGATCTACGACATCACCTACCCGACGAAGCCGCAGCAGCTCGGCTCGCTGTTCACGAACGTGGCCTGGGAGAACGAGGAGGTCCCGACCAACGGTCGCGTGCTCGCGGTCGCGAGCGACTTCTACTCGGCGGTCCCCGAGTGCGTTGCGGCGCTGTCGCCGACCGGCTGCGTGCAGTTCTTCGACGTCCGCGACCCGTCGAACATCGAGCAGGTCGGCGTGGTCCCGATCCCCAACCACACCGCCGAGTGTGCGCTCGACTGCCGGTACTTCTACGGCTCAGAGGGGACGATCATCGATGCCCGCGGGATCCTGGACGGCAGGGCGCCGACGGTGATCGGCGACTGGACCGACGAGCTCGCGGACCAGAAGCTCAACGGCCGGCAGCTCAACGAGTCGAGCTGCCACCACATCCGCGAGCTACGTCCGGGGATCCTCCTGACCGCGTGCCGTCCGTTCGTCGTCTTCTCGATCAACGCCGCGGATGGCGGCTCGCCCGCGCATCCGAAGGCCCTCGCGTACGGAGAGGCCGCGAAGTTCGTCCATTCCGCCCGCTGGCCGCGAAACGGCACCGACAAGTTCGTGCTCACCGGCGGCGAGCAGAACTTCCGCGGCCGCTGTGAGCTCAACAACAGCGAGTTCTCCGTCTACAGCGCCGTGGACGTGCTGAAGGGCAGGTCGCCGGAGTTCGATCTGGTCTCCCAGGTCCCGCCGGCCGGCAACGGCTTCTACGCCGACGGCAAGCCGGTCGCCGGCGCCCTCGGCTGTTCGGTCCACTGGTTCCAGGAGCACGAGACGTTCAAGAACGGCGGTCTGGTGGCGATCTCCGAGTACGAGGACGGGGTGCGCTTCCTCCAGATCACCAACAGGGGCGAGATCATCGAGCAGGGCTACTTCCTCTCGCTCGGCAGCTCCTCATCGTCGCCGAAGTGGGCGGGCAAGAACGACGTCCTCTACTCGGTCGACTACCAGCGCGGGCTCGACATCCTGCGCTGGAAGGGCGAGCACTACGTGCCGGGCAAGAAGGCGGCGGGCGACGCCGTTGCCGGAACCGACGGCGTCACGCCGCCGAAGGCCCCGAACGCGCGCCAGGCCGCAAACCGCGAGCGACTCGCGACGAAGCTGCGCGCCAACGGATGGTCGCCGTGGGTCTGCTCGCTGTCGGGACGCCCGGGCTGAGGGCCGGCCCGGTTAGCGCGCCTACGGGCTGACGCAGACCGCGTAGGCCACGGCGTCCTTCGGGCTGCCGGTTCCGTTGTAGACGCGCCCGCCCCATCCGGTCGGCACCTCGCCGTCGGCCGCGGGTCCCGCCGCCGTGCGCGGGTACGAGGCGCCGGCGATGTCGTACTGCTCGGAGACCGCGAACTTGACCCCACCGCCCGTCGCAACCTCGCCGGTCTCGCAGTCGGCGCTCACCGTCCCCGCCTCGCCGGGCACGACCGTGAGCGGATCGGAGGCGCGCACGATCGCGGTCGTGGCCCCGGCCGGACCCGGCGGGCCCTGCTCGCCGGCCGGGCCGGGCTTGCCGCGCGGCCCGCGCGGCAGCTGGTCGGCGGCGAAGTCCCGAGGGAGCAGCGAGCCGTCGCCGACCTTCGAGCTGTCGACGGCGTCCCTGGCCAGCTCGTTGTCGCGCACCGCCTTGCGGGCGATCTCGCGCGAGTCGACCGAGTTGCGGGCGAGCTCGGCGGCCGCGTACGCGGTCCCGCCGAGGGCGATGAAGATGGCGATCAGGCCATAGACGTTGTCGCGGATGTGCTTGCGGATGCGCGTGCTCATCTTCGCCTCCGTGCGAGATCGGGCAGATCCATCGCCGACCGGCGTCGGCCCGCCGAGCCTACCTGGCCGCCTCCACCAGCACCTGGGCGCGGCGGAGCGCCTGCCGGGCGCGCCGCCACTGATCTTCGAGACCGGAGTCCTCCACGGGGACCAGCGCCCCCGCGTTGAACACGTTCTCGCAGTCGTTGAGCACGTCGGCCGGGTCGGCCTGGACGGTGTCGGTGTCCGCCCCGCAGTTGTTGGTGTCGACGAAGCCGGCGTCGCCGCGACTTCGGATCCGGTCGTTGCCGGCGTCGCCGTTAGCGGTGTCGTTGCCCCGTCCTCCCGCGATGAAGTCCGCCGATCCCATTCCGGTCAGGATGTCGCTGTCGGAGCCCGAGCTGTTGCCGCCATCGAGGACGTTCGAACCGGCTGTCCCCGTAAGGGTGTCGCCCGAAGGCCCCCCGAAGAGGTTCTCGACGCTCGATCGGACGTTGTCGTTCTCCCCGATCTGTCCGTCATCGGCCGCGTTGTCGGGATCCGCGGTCACCCCAAAGCTGTGCGAGGCGTAGCTGACCGTGTCGGTGCCGGCGCCGCCGGCCAGCGTGTCGCCGACGAAGGGGTCGAACCTACCCGGAATCTCGCCGTCCAGGAGGTCGTTGCCGCCGCCGCCGTTGATGGCGTCCGCGGCCGCGCCGCCGAAGAGGGCGTTCGCGCCGGGGCCGCCGCTGATCGTGTCGGTCGACTGGCCGCCGAGGATCGACTCGACGGTGGTCCGGACGTTGTCGCCCTCGCCCGGCGTCCCGTCGTTGGCGACGTTGTTGATCGTGATGGTGAGCGGACTCGTGGCCGAGGCGTAATCGGCGGCGTCGAAGCCGTCCGCACCGATCAGCACGTCCGCTGCGAACCCGCCGTTCAGGACGTCGTCGCCGGTGCCGCCGTCGAGTTGGTCCCCTCCTCCGGTGCCACTCGGGAAGCTGCTCTCGCCGAACAAGCGGTCGTTCCCTCGACCCCGTTGAGGATGTCGGCACCGTCCCCGCCGAGGAGGGTGTTCTCGGCCGCGTTGCCGGTGATCGTGTCGGGCCCAAGTCCGCCCAGGACCTGCTCGACCGTGGTCTGAACGTTGTCGTTCTCCCCGGCCCCCCGTCGTCGGCGGCGTTGTTGATCGTGATCGTCAGCGGGACCAGCGGGTCGAAGTGGTCACCGTATTCCGCCCGGTCGATGCCCGGCCCGCCCATGAACACATCCGCGCCGGCGGCGCCGAAGCCACCCCGCAGGATGTCCGCGCCGGACCCGCCGTTCAGCGTGTCGTCGTCGCTGCTGCCGCTAAGCGTGTCGCCCCCCAGGCCTCCTCGCAAGTCGTCGTCGCCGATGAAGCCGTCCAATGTGTTCGCAGCCGCTGATCCCGTGATCTCATCGTCGAGGCTGCTGCCGGTTACCCCTTCGACGTCCGTGCGGACGTTGTCGTTCTCCGCGGTGGCGCCATCGTTGGCGAGGTTTTCGATCGTCACCGTCACCGGCTGGGCCGAGCCCGAGTAGATGACCGCGTCGGTTCCGTCACCCCCGGCGAAAACGTCCTCGCCCGCTCCGCCCACCATGCTGTCGTTACCGGGGCCACCTTCGTGGATGTCATCGCCGTTCTCTCCGAACAGCGAGGTGGCCGCGAAGCTGTCGGTGGATCCGCGCAATGTGTCGCCGCCGTTGCCGCCCAGGAGTTGGTCGGGCACGAAGCCCACGGGGGCACCGGGCCCGGCGATCAACGTGTCGACCGCGGGCCCGCCCTGCAGGATGTCGCCGCCCTGGCCCCCGTTCAGGATTGCGGGCGTCAAGGCGTCGACCGTCAGCTGGTCGTTGAGGTTCCGGCCCGACAGGACGAGCGAGGTCACGCCTGCGGCGTCGCAGCGCACCAGGTGCGCGTCGAGGGCGGCGCAATCCGGGTCGGAGGTCGAGATCTCCGACGCGTCGTCCGACACGCGAAAGAACGAGCCGACGCGCTCGACGGTGATGTCGTTCACCTCGGCGAGTGCCCCCGAGGCGGTCAGCGTCCCCCCGGCGACGGTCACCGCGGAGGCGCCGGCCCCGACTGGGGCGAGCACGCCGATCGCACAAGCCAGTCCCGTCGCCATCGCCGTGCGACCCAGCAGCGCCCTTGCCATCATGGCCTCCCGTCCTCGCAGATTCCGTCCCGGGCTGTTCGGGGCGACATTAGCTGCGCAACCTGGTGCGGTCAACTCGGCCCGTGCACGCTGTGGCCGGACGTCTTAGGGCGTCAGCGGGCGTCCGAGGGGTGCGATCTACTGAAATACGCCCGCAATGCCGAATCCCCCTCGCCAGCCGCCGGACGGGGCCGCGACCACCGTCAGCGCGGTCATCCTCTCCTTCAACAGGGCCCCTGCCCTGGCGATCGTCCTCGATCGCCTGAAGGAGCTGCCCCTGCACGAGATCGTCGTGGCCGACGCGGGGACGGACGAGAGCGCGGAGCTGGCCCGCTCGCACGCCGGCGTGAAGGTGCTCCAGATGGAGGACATCGGGACCGCCTGCCGCAACGTCGGCGCGGCCGAGACGACGGGCGACTTGCTCCTGATGCTCGACGACGATTCCTACCCCCTTCCGGGGGCGGTCGAGCGGATGGTCGAGCACTTCGACCGGGACCAAAGGCTCGGGGCGCTGGGTGGCTTCGTGCGCGATGTCGAGCCGGACGGCAAAGTGAACGCCGCGACCGGGCCGGGCAGCTTCGACTGGTTTCTGCGCGCCGGCCAGGAGGGGGCCCCCGAGGACGGATTGCCGACGTTCTTCTTCCCGGAGGGCGCCGTCATGCTGAGGCGGACGGCGTTCGAGGAGGTGGGAGGCTGGTTCGAGCCCTACTTCCTGGCATTGAGTGAGCTCGACCTCGCAACGCGGCTTCTCGGTCGCGGCTGGGACGTCCGCTACGAGCCCCGGGCCGAGTTCGACCACATGAAGGCTGAGGGAGGCATGCGCGCCGCCGCCCCCACGCTTCGCCGCCGGATCCGCAACCAGATCTGGTACTTCTCGCTGAGGTTCCCGGCCTGGCTGGCGATGCTGAGGATCCCCGCGTATCTCGCCTTCGACCTCGTCGAGACGACCTTCCGGGGGGTGGTCAGGCGGGCCTGGGCAGGCGGGATCGCCGATGCCTGGCGCGACCGAGATGCGGTACGCGGCCGCCGTGAGGTGCTGCCGCGCCCGGTGCTGCGGCGGGCCGAGATGAACCGGGGCCGGCTTCATTTCGCGCTGCTCTGGAGCCAGCTCTTACAAAAGATGCGGCGGCGGCGCGGCGACTAGCGCAAGGCCCCGAGCCCGAACCGCCCCGGGTCCTCGTTGTACGCGGCCACGGCCAGGTCGTGATCGCTCGGCGTCCCGATGTCGAACCAGTCCGCCTCGAAGTGGTAGGTCTGGACAGGCTCCCCCGCGTCGATCAGGGACAGGACCACCTCGGGGAAGTCATACGAGCCGTCCGGGATGCGATCGACGACGGAGACGTCATAGACGTAGATCCCCATGCTCACCTCGTATTTGAGCACCGGCTTCTCGACGTAGCCCGTCACCTTTCCCTCCTCCCCCTCGATCACGCCGAGCGAGATGCGGACGTCCTCGTGATGCGAGGCGATCGTGAGCGCAGCCCCGTTGCCCCGATGGAAGCGCATGAGCTGGCCGTAGTTGAGGGTGGTCAGGATGTCGCCGTTCATCACCAGGAACGGTTCCGTGGGCGGGTCGATCAGCTTCAGCGCGCCTGCCGTGCCGAGCGGGCGCTCCTCCCAGACGTAATTCAGCTCGACCCCGTCGGGAATCGCGTCGGTCTCGCTCAGATACGCCCGGATGAGGTTCCCGAGATGGCCGAGGCAGAGATCGATCCGTTCGAACCCGTGCTGCGCGAGCTGGTTGATGATGAGCTCGACGATAGGACGGTCGCCCACCGGGATCAGCGGCTTCGGGACGACGGTCGTATACGGGGCAAGGCGCGTGCCCTTGCCTCCGGCGAGGATCACCGCCCGCATCAGGAGCCCGCGCTCGCCTCGCCTGCCACGGCGACGTTGTTGGCGTAATAGGCCGGCCGCTCCTCCACATCGTCGAACGCGCCTGCGTCGATCGCCTCGATCAGGCGCCCCACCGCCTCGGGAACACGGTGGTCCGGCTCGTAGCCGAGGACGCGCTGGATCTTCTCGAACGAGACCCGGTAGTTGCGCTGGTCCTTGCTGCCCTCGCTGAACTGGACCCGCCCACGGCCGCCGAGGTGCTCCTGCACCACGTCCACCACCATCCGCTTCGTGTAGTTCTCGTCGTCGTGGCCGACGTTGAACACGTCGCTGCGGACCTGCTCTGCGGGCGCGTCCAGCACGGTCATGATCGCTTTGGAGATGTCCCCCACGTGGCAGTACGGGCGCCAGGTGTCGGCGTCGTAGACGACGAGCTCCTCTCCGATCGCCATCGTCCGGGTGAACTCCGCGATGGTCAGGTCGAAGCGCATCCGCTGCGAGAGCCCGTACGCGGTCGCAATCCGGAGGACGGTCGGCGAGAACGACGGGTCCTCCAGGCCGAGCAGGTGCCGCTCGAAGTCCACCTTCATCTCGGCGTACAGAGAGAGGGGCGCCAGCTCGGAGTCCTCGGAGACCGGCTCGTCGCTCGTCTGCAGGCCGTAGTTGCTGCAGGTGGACGTGAAGACGAAACGGTCGATCCCCCTCGTCCCGATCGGCTCGAGAGCCCGTTTCGCGGCTTCGTTGACCTCCACGGTCAGGTCCGGGTAGAGCTTGGAGATCGGGTCGCCGACGAGCGCCGCCAGCATCACGACGTCGGTGATCCCGTCGAGCGCGCCCTCGACGGTGTCCGCGTCGCGAAGATCTCCGCGGACGAACGAGAAGCCGGGCTCCTCGAACGCGCCGGCGAGCGACGAGCCGTGGTTGAAGAGCAGGGAGTCGAGCACCCTCACCCTGTGTCCCGCGGACAGCAGCCGGCGCACGAGGACGTTGCCCACATACCCGGCGCCGCCCACGACCAGAACGTGCCGGTCGCTGCGCGCTTCCATCGGGCGCGAGTGTAGGCAATGGCCTCGGCGGAAAACCCCCGCCGCTAGCCGAGCTCCTCGCCCAATGCCGCGACCACCGTGTCCTGCTGCTCCTCCGACATGTGCGGGAAGAGCGGCAGCACGAGGTGCGCCTTTGCCGCCGCCTCCGTGCGCGGCAGCGGCGCGGACTCCTCGCCGCCGTAGGCGGTGAACCGGTGGACCGCCGGGAACACCGTCGTCTGCACCCCGTGCTCCTCGCGCAGCCGCGCCCGCAGCTCAGGGCGTGCATCCGGCTCGTCGAGCAGCACGAGCATCAGGTAGCCCGACGAGGTGGCCGGATTCGCGTCCGCATAGGCGACCTCGAGCCCCTGGACCGGCGCGAGCTCGGAGCGGTAGCGCGCGATCAGCTCGTTGCGGCGCCGGATGTTGTCGTCGAGGCCTCCCAGGCGTACCGAGAGCAGGGCGGCTCGCTGCTCGTCGATGCGGTAGTTGAAGCCGAGCCCCACGACGTCGTAGGTCTCGGCGTGGCCGCGGTGACGATCCCAGGTGCCGGCGGTCATCCCGTGCGAGCGAAGCGATCGCGCGTGGGCGGCGACCTCCTCCGAGTCGGTCGCGATCGCGCCCCCCTCCCCCACGCCCAGCGGCTTGTTCGAGAAGAAGCTGAAGCAGCCGGCCAGCCCGAACGTGCCGACGCTGCGCCCCTCCACACGCGAGCCCGGCGACTGGGCGGCGTCCTCGATCAGGGCGAGGTCCCGCTGGCGGCAGAGCTCCGCGAGCGACTCGATCGCAGCGGGATAGCCCCCGAAGTGCACCGGCAGGACGGCGCGGGTGCGGTCGGTGATCCGCGCCTCGACGTCGGCGACGTCGATGCCCAGGTCGCCGCCGCCGACGATCTCCGCGAAGACGGGAGTGGCGCCGCAGTAGCGGACCGCGTTGGCGGTGGCGACGAACGTGATCGCCGGAACGATCACCTCGTCCCCGGGGCCCACACCGGCGCAGAGCAGGGCGAGATGGAGCGCTGTCGTGCAGCTCGAGGTCGCGACCACGTGCTCGCAGCCCAGGTACTCGGCGAACCTCCCCTCGAACTCCTCGGTGCGAGGGCCCATGGTGAGCCAGCCCGATCGCAGGACCTCCACAACGGCCTCGACGTCCTCGTCGTCCAGGCGGACGTCGAAGACCGGAATCTGCGGGCTATCCATGGGTCCAGGCGCCTTCGGCTCGGGAAACGGGTCTCGCTTGCACCGCCAGCAGCAGCGAGACCGTGAACAGGAGGGAGCCAATCACCTCTAGATACTCCTCGGGCGGGACCAGCGCAGGAATGGCCAGCTCGCCGCCCCCCTTGTTCTGGATCACGTCGAGCACTTGCGAGGCGATCCAGGCCCAGATGCCCCAGATGAACAGCTGGCGTGCCCTCGGCGGCGGCGGCAACGCGGGAATCCCTCGCACGAAGAACCAGATTACGAACGGCAGGAACGGCAGATAGAGGATCTGCCAGGTGATCCCGGTGGCGTCCTGGAGGCGCTCGTGGATGGCCGTCATCTCGTCGAACCCCATCCAGAGGAGCACGGCCGTCATGCCGAGTATCGGCAGAGAGCGTTCCAGCCAGGCCAAGGTAAGAGCTGTGATCACCGCCAGGAGGAGGACGAGGCCCGAGAAGGTGGCGGGAACCGTCCGCTCCTGATCGAGATCGAACCGGCGCCAGTCGTAGTCGCCCGCGATGCGGATCGCCCCGATCACGACGAGTACGCCGAAGATGCCGAGCACGATCACCGCGAGGACCTTCGGATTGATCCGATTCAGCGTCCTGTGGGTCCAGGCGAGGGCCGCGCTCAAGGCACGCAGTATTCCATTGACGTTTCCCGGAATCTCGGCGCGCGAGCGGACCTAAAGGTGACACTTCCAGCGCTTGAGACCGGTCCGCACGATCGACCCGCCCGCCGCGCTCAGGAGGACCTTTCGATCGCAACGAAACCTGCCGACCCTTCGTTTCTTGGCGCCTTCGTTGACCTTGCAGCGGTGCGCCGCACCCAACTGGACGCAGCGTCCAACCCCATAGCTCCGGCACAAACGCCAGTGATTGCAGTCGGCCTCGACGTAGATCCACGCGTTTTCGCGGGCCTGGGTGGGGGTTAGCGTGGACGGCGCGACGCCTCCAGAGCCCACGATCGACTCGCCGGTCAGGTCCGTGGCTGCAGTCTGGATGGCAGCGCGAATCGGGTCCTCGGCGACGCGCCCATAGATCCCCGGGTCGTAGGCGGAAGCGCAGCCATTCCCAGACTGCGTGTCACCGGCAAGTCGAGGCTCACCGGTCGCGGTCTGGACGACGAGCGGGCCGCCACTGTCCCCTTGGCATGTATCCCGCTCGCCGAGAGCTGTGCCGGCGCAGACGGAGAGCGTTGGTTGAAACACCGTGCCGTAGGGCTCGCTGCAGTCGGCGTTCGGCATCACGACGACCTCCGCGGCCAGGAGTTGATCGGAGCTTTGTCCTCCGGATTTGACCGTGCCCCAACCACTGATCAGGGCGGCGCGCCCCGGTGCCCAGAGCTCTCGCTCATCCTGCCCCGCCAGCAATGCAGGCGTTCCCGCAGCCGGTTCGGATAGCTGCATGAGGATCACATCCCAGGCGTTCGTTCGTGGGTCGTAGAGCGGTTGCCCTTGTCCGTCGGTCCAGTAGATGTAGGTGTTGACCGCCGATTCGCGTCCCTCCGTCGAGCTGAGCACGGTCCGCCCGGAAACGACCGAATAGAGGTCGGGTGGTGTAAACGAGCCGGAGTCAAAGACGCAATGCGCGGCGGTGACCACAAGCGTCGGCGAGACCAGCGTGCCCCCACAGAACTGCCGATCGAAGGCTGACCCGGACGCGACCTGCGGGGAATAAGTGAGAGCCACCTGCCATGGAACCGACTGGATCGCCGTGGGGGTGCCGCCGACGATGCGCCGTCGATCCCGGAGCTCGACGCCATCCAGGTTCGGTGCCGATCCGGAAGCCGGTGCGTGCATCGGGTAGATGCCCGGCGTGGGCTGCGGACGCTGTGCAGCGCTGCTGGAAATCGGACCACCGACCAGGAGACACGCGACAACAACCAGGAGTCGGCGGCCATATCCCGCCACCGCTTGTCTGCTCACGGCACTGAACGTACCCGACTGCAAGGCCCGCCACTCGCAACAAAGGCGCCTGCCGGAATCGAACCGGCGTAAACGGCTTTGCAGGCCGCGCGCCATCCCCAGGTTATGGCTTAGTCAAGCCAGATATCGCTAGCGCGCGCCAGTAGATGCGCCAGTGACACCAATCGAGCCGCGCGTTTTCGGGCGCCGAACAACGGGCTGGGTAGGGGTGAACGGGTCAGGGGTACGCGAGCTCATCCCCGCGATTACGGGAGGCGGTCGACCTGCGAGCTCGCCCGCTCCAGGTACGCGTCGAGCAGCTGCGCCGCCTCGCGCTCCGACCCCGGCATCAGATGCCCGTAGAGGTCGAAGGTGAGCTTGATCGAGGAGTGGCCCATGTACTGGGCGAGGGCCTTCGCGTTGACGCCCGCGGCGATCATGAACGAGGCGTAGGTGTGCCTTGCCTGGTGTAACCGCAGGCGCTCCTCAAGGCCGGCCGCTTTCCAGACGCCGTCTGCGCGGCGATACAGCGTCGCCGCGTGAAACGGCTCCGAGTCATCCCGGCCGAACGCGAGCGCGCTTCCCGGCGCGTTAGGAGCCTCCAACCGGCGATCGAGCAGCAGCTCGCGCAGGCGATCCGGCATCGGCACCGAGCGCATCGAGGTTCGCGTCTTCGGGTCGATCGAGCCGGCTTTCGGATCCCACGACTCGCGCACCGCCACCGTGCCGGCGACGAAATCGACCGCGCTCCAGCGCAGCGCGCGGAGCTCGCCGTACCGAAGGCCGGCGTACAGCGCCGTTCCCCACACCGCTTGGTCGGCGATGGGCAGCGCGACGAGCAGCTCAGCGGCGACCTCGGGAGCGACGATCTCGACCTTGCGGGGTCTCGGCGCCGGCAGCTCCAGATTCTGGGTCGGGTTGATCGAGCAGTCCACCCCGCGACTTCGCCCGACGATAGATCGCCTGCAGCGGCTTGATCGTGTTGCGCAGGGTCGAAGCCGAGTCGTTCTCGGCGTGCCAACGATCGACCAGCAGCTGGAGGTCGTAGGTCGTGATCGCGCTGAGCTTCTCGCCGCCGATCAGCGGCAGGATCCGCTCCTCCAACGCCTGGCGGTAGCCCCGCAGCGTGGACGGCTTGTACGGGTCGCCGGAGCGGTTTCGGACCTCGCCCCTTTCCGCGCCCTCAAGCCAGGCCGTGGCCGCCTCGCGAAGCGTCTGCTGGCTTGGGGCACGTAGCGCTCCGTGATCGATTTGCCGCTTGGCATCGGCCCGCCAGGAGCGCGCCTCCGCGTAGCTCGAGAACGTGCGGCGCAGCTTCCGGCCATCGCGCGACGAATAGACCCAGGCCTCGTAGCTGACGACGCAGTTACAGCTCTGCCCGTGGTGGGTCCGACAGAGCTTCGAATGCCTCTTCACGATCCCGGCTGCCATCGACCCTCCTCTCGCACGACTCGTCGGAGCCGAGACTAGGGCGGTCACCGGACTGTTCCGTCGAGCGTCAGTGCCGCGTTCTCGTCGGCCCAGCGCTCCAGGTCGCCGAGCGGAATCAATCGCATGCGGCCGCGGCGGATCACGCGGACCTCGGGCTGGACGTAGCGCTCGAAGGAGTCGACCGAGATGCCCAGCGAGCTCGCGGCCTCGGCTCGCGTCAGCGCGACTCGCGGGACCCGCCCGATCTCTCGAATGGCTGAAGACTCGCCGCGGCCCCTCCCCCGCACCCGACCGACTGCCCCTGCCGCGCCCCTCGGTCTCCGCTCCTCGGCCATCGCCTAAGCACCTCGCCGAGATCCAGCTGCCATCAACTTCTCAGACACATCCCCTAAACAGCCAACCAGCCGATTAGTCCACGGATCTTGCTCTCCGCCTACCTCCCTTGACTCAAATCCAACCCGCTCCGCCAGCTCCTTGCCCGTCTCACTCGAACCCGCAAAACCCACCTCCTCAGTTTCAGGTTCCGACCCCGTTCGCATACCCATGGTGTGTGGGCGGGGTCGGGGGCTGAAACGACCCCTGAGCCCAGTCCCCATGCGGGTTCGAGTGAGACGGAGTGAGACGGGCCGTCCCGGGGCAAATCCCGGGGCAAATCTCACTCCTCGCAGCCCCAATCCCGACCCCCGCCGCCAGTCCCAGCTCGCCACATCAACGATCCCGCCGACTGTCTCGACTTCCGCCGCGTCTCATCCCTCAACGCTCATCGACGCGCACCTTGCCATCCACCCTCTCTCGGTCTCGCTCGCCCCTGACAACCCCAACCGACTCGCTTCCCGCCGCTTCCCCCACCTCGACCTCATTCCTTTCCGCCCCAATCTCCGTCCCTTCAACTCCTGGCCCGAGCCGGTCCCGACCCCGTCCGGACACCATGGTGGGTGGGCGGGGTCGGGGGCGGCGAGGGCCCGTCCGCCCAGTGCTCATGCGGAATAGGGGCGGATTGGGCCGGAATGGCGTTCCGGGGGTGATTCCGAGGTCAAATAGAGCTACTCCGCATGGAAAGAGCAATGATCGTGCTGGGCGCGCGCCGCCCAGCCGACCGCGAAAGCGGGTCGATGCTGAGTGACTGTCGTTGCTGCTGGCGTCGACTGCGTCGCCGGTGGAAGGACCTGGGTACCGTTCTGGCCATGCTCGGCCGGCGACTGAATCACGAGACGGCAACGACGACCGTTGCCCCGCTCGCGATCGCGATCCTGCTGCCGCTGATCCCGATCATCGCTGAAGCCGGGGTACTGGCCGTCCTGCCGCTGCTGGCCATCGTCTTACCGCTGCTGTGCGGACGCTTTCCGGGCGAGTCGATCATCGCGCGAGTGGCGGCCCGCCGGCGCCCGAGCTACAGCCGGCGACCGGCCAGCTGGCGCCAGCCACGTCGGCGGCCGGTTCGCGGCCTGCTGCGCACGAGGCTGCTGATCGCCGCCTGCTTGGCTGAGCGCCCGCCACCTTCGCTGACGCCGGCCTAGCGCCCGCGGCCCTCGGCCGCGGGCTCCACCTGCGACCGAAGGAGAAACCAGTGAAGCGCCGCTTCTTCGTGGCGACCGTCGCGTTGGCGTTGGTCACCACGGCCAGCCCAGCCTTGGCCCATCAGGGCAATCCAAACTTCAGATCAGAGCTCGACGGGGTCGTCCCGCCGATCGACGGACTCGAGGTCGAGGTCGTCAACTACGACGACAGCCTCGAACTGCGTAACGAGACCGGCGAAACGGTGATCGTCCACGGCTATGAGGACGAGCCCTACATCCGCATCGAACCCGATGGCCAGGTCTCGCTCAACACCCGCTCGCCCGCCTACTACCTAAACGACGATCGCTACGGCGAGGTCGAGGTGCCCCCGAGAGCCGACCCGAAGGCAGAGCCGGAGTGGGAGGCGGTCGACGGCTCCGGCCAGTACGTGTGGCACGACCACCGCATCCACTACATGAGCACCGACACGCCGGCTCAGGTCAGCGACGAGAGTCAGCGGACCAAGATCTTCGACTACCGAGTCCCGGTCGAGGTCGGCGACCGTCAGGCCGAGGTCAGCGGAACGCTCTACTGGGTCGGCGAGGAGGGCGGCCTCCCACTCGCGCCGTTCATCGCGCTCGGCGCCCTGGTCCTGATCGGGCTCGCCGCCCTTTGGATCCGGCGCCGGCGCAACCGAGGCGACGCTGAGGCCGAGACGGAGGCCTGGTGAGACGAGCCGTTCTCATCCTCGTCGCCACGATCGCGCTGGCGATCCCGACCCCGGCCTTCGGACACGCCGTGCTCGAGCGCACTTCACCGCGCCAGAGCGCCGAGCTGCAACGCCAGCCCGAGAGCGTTGCCTTCTACTTCGACGAGCCGGTCGAGGCGAGCTTCGGGGCCGTCCGTGTCTACGACTCGGCGGCCGAGGAGGTGCAGGCCGGCGACGTCTTCCGACCCAACGACGACTCGAAGGCGGTCGCCGTCGGCCTGCAGCCGAGCCTGCCCGACGGCTTCTACACCGCCACCTACCGCGTGGTCTCGGCCGACTCGCATCCGGTCTCGGGCGGCTTCGTCTTCTCAGTCGGCGCCGCCGCGGGCCAGGCCGCGAGCGTCGAGGCGCTGCTCGAACGCAACTCGTCCGGCGACGTCACCTCGGTCGCCTTCTGGGCCGACCGCTGGCTCGGCTATCTGGCGATCGCGCTGGCGCTGGGCGGAGCGGTCTTCCTGGTCGCCGTCTGGCGGCCCGCAGTCGGCAACCGGACCGACTGGAGCGCGGCCGACGTCGCCTTCTCCGAGCGTGCCCGGCGCCTGATCTTTGCCGCGGTTGGCGTCGGCCTGGCAGCGACGCTGCTGGCCATCCCGCTCGAGGGCGCGACCGCCGCCGGGGTGAGCTTCTGGCAGGCGCTCGACCCATCCGATCTCAAGGAAGTCATCGAGACCCGGTTCGGACGGGTGATGGTGATCCGTGCCGGCGCCTGGATCGCCTTCGGGCTGATCGCAGTGGCGATGATCCGGCGCGCGGGCCGTGGCTTGACGGCCGCCGCCGCCGTTTCGCTCGGCCTGCTGGCGCTGACCCCGGCCCTGGCCGGCCACGCCAGCACCCAGGACCCTGGATGGCTGTTGGTCCCGGCCGACTTCATCCACGTCTTCGGCGTCAGCGTCTGGGTCGGCGGCCTGGCCGTGCTGGTCTTCGCGTTGCCGGTGGCGACGCGCACGCTCGCGGCACCGGAGCGGACCGGGCTGCTCGTTGCGACCTTGACCCGGTTCTCGCCGCTGGCCTTGGGCTCGGTGATCGCCTTCGCAGCCACCGGGACGCTTCAGGCCGTCCTCGAGCTCGATCGCCTCGGCGATCTGTTCGACACCGCCTTCGGCCGCGCGATCCTGATCAAGATCGGACTACTGGCGGTTCTGGTCGGGCTTGGCTGGTCCAACCGCGCGCGCCTGATCCCGGCGCTGGCCCGCCGGGCGGCCGGGCGCGAGGCGCCGGGTCGAGCCGGGGTCGCCACGCGGCGAAACCTGCGCCTAGAGGTGGTCCTAGCGGCCGCAGCGATCGGAGTCGCCGCGGCCCTGGTCAGCTACGCGCCGGGGAGCACCGACGAGGGCGGGCCGGTATCCGGGCGCACAGAGGTCGGGCCGGCGGTGCTCGAGTACACGGTTGATCCGGCCGCATTGGGCCGCAACCAAATCCACCTGTACCTGTTCGACGCCGCCGACGGCAGCCAGTACACCGAGGCGCGCCAGGTCGACGTCGAGGCGATGCAGCACGAGGCCGAGATCGGCCCGCTTGAGCTGGAAACGCGCAAGTCGGGTCCAGGGCACTACGTCATTCAAGGCGCGCCGTTTGGCGTGCGCGGCACCTGGATGATCACCGTCACGGTCCGCACCTCGAAGTTCGACCAGGACACGGCCGAGTTTGAGGTGCCGATCGCATGACGTTCCTTGCCGCGATCGCGCCGCTGCTGGTCCTGGTCCTGTTCCTGGCCGCCGGGCGCTATCCGGGCGAACGCGCCCTCGAGCGCCTGCGCCAAATCCTTCGCCCGCGTCCGCGCAGCCGGTTGCGGGCGTCTCGCCTCGGCCCGGTGGCCGAGGCGATGCCCTGGCGCGGCGGGCGATTGATCGCCGTCTCGCTTGCGGGCCGCGCGCCGCCGGTGCTGCACAGCGCACTGACGTGAATCCACTTCGAGAAAGGAACGAAATGAAGAACAAGATGATCGTGGTCGCGGTGTTGGTCGCGGCGCTCGCCCTGCCGGCGTTTGCCGCAGCCCACGTGACCCTGCAACCCGAAGAGGTTCCGGCCGGCGGCTTTACCCGCTTCGATGTTCGGGTCCCGAACGAGCGCGACGATGCCGCGACCGAGAAGGTCGAGGTCGAGATGCCCGACGGGTTCATCTTCGCCTCCTATGAGCCGGTCGCGGGCTGGACCGTCGACATCAAAATGGTGAAGCTCGACCAGCCGATCGAGGCGTTCGGCGAGGAGCACACCAGCCAGGTCGGCACGATCACCTGGACCGCCGACGATCCGCAGGCGGCGATCCAGCCCGGGCAGTTCCGCGACTTCGGCCTGTCGGTCGGGATCCCGGAGTCGGCACAGCCCGGGAACACGCTGACCTTCCCGGCGATCCAGACCTACGACAATGGTGAGGTCGTGCGATGGATCGGCGAACCCGACTCCGACGAGCCGGCGCCGCAGGTCGCAATCACTGCGCCGGCCGACGAGGCGGCGGCAGCGGCGGCCGAACCGGCCACCGAGGCCTCAGACGATGACGAGGGCGACGATGAAGGCGCGCCGACCTGGCTCGTCATCGCCGCGCTCGTGCTCGGGGCCCTGGGCGCGATCCTCGGCGCGGCATCACTGAGGAGGCGACCGAGCTGACCAAGCGGGGCCGGCCGGCGTTTTGGTCGGTCGGCCCCACTTTCCTCACTAAGCCGCTTGCGTCGGACTTGCTGTTCGCGCGAAGCGGGAGCGGCGCGGTACATGTCCTTCGGAGCACCCGCCACCTCGTCTGCTTCACTGGATGGCGATGTCCAAACTGCCCGGATTTCTCCACATTCCCCGCTGGAGCAAGCGGGCTTCAGGACTGATCGTCCCGAGCAGCGTCGCCGATCTCGGAGTGGACCCGCAGGCCGCGATCCAGCCGCCGGCGGAGCTGATTCCGAGGCCGACCCCGATTGCCGTCACCGGCAAGACGCCCACCGACCTGGATCAGATGTGCGCCTACGTCGACGAGAGCGCACTGAAGCTGAACGTCAGCACGGTGGCGAGCCTGCGCGAGGATCTCGCCGCCGTGCCCTTCGAGCCGGCGATGGAGTTCGTCGCGCAGATCACGGCCAAGGTGTTCGCCTGCCGGCGCGATCTCGACGCACAGATCGAGCTGGCAAAGTGGCTCTACGGCGATGACGAGCTCCTGCGGCGGATCCGCCGGTTCATGGCCAAGACCGAGAACCCGGTCATCTTCGCCGAGCAAAACTGCATGGTCCTCGAGCGGTTGCTGATCGAGTCGGCCGCGGCGGCCACGATGGACGTCGGGCGCAGCGACGCCGCCCACAGGACGATCATCGCCTCTCTGATCGGCGCCGCCTCGGTCTCCGGCCAGGTCGAGAGCAAGGCTCGAGCGGCGGCGGTGACGCCGCAGGACTTCCTGGCCCTGTTCATCCAGAACGGCGCCTACAACAGCCGCCGCGCACCGATCGTCGAGATCACCCGGGCGATGGAGCTCTTCGAACGCCTCGCCGCTCGGCCCGATCTGCAGGTGCGGGACGTCGACATCGACGCCTGGGCGGTCGAGGACACCGGCTTCACCATCAGCGAGCAGCTGACGCTCGGATTCGTGCTCTCGGCGATCACCCGCTGCTGGGACGGCGACCCGCGCACCACCTTCAAGATCCACACCCTCCCGGAGAACTTCGACGACCTCCTGCTGAAGCTCGGGTTCCTCGACCGGCGGCGCGAGGCCCTGGAGCTGATCTCGGCGACCCGGGAGGAGTTCCTGGCCGAGTTCGAGGCATCCGGCACCGACTCGGCACACCTGGCCTGGGAGACGCGGCCGATCCTGACCCGCCCGTTCCTGCGCCTCGCCGACGACGGGTTGGTCCTGCTGTCGCCGCGGGCCATGCAGTCCTGGCTGACCGAGGGCGTCCACTACCGCCTGCTGACCAGCGCGCAGAACCGCTCCGGTGGGGAGGGAAAGATCAGCCGCGCTTACACCCAGTTCGCTGGTCGGCTGCTCGAGGCCTACACCTTGGAGGAGATGCGGTCGGTGCTGCCCGGGGAGCGCCCAGCCGGCGGCGGACGCGTTCACGGCGAGCTGCCCTACGGCCCGCACGGCGAGAAGCGGACCAGCGACGTCGCGGTCGACTTCGGCCAGGACCTGGTGCTGATCGAGGTCTCCAACCGGCGCCTGCGGGCGGACACGGTGATCGTCGGCAACAACGCCCGGGTCGCGGAGGACATCGAGAAGGGGATCGTCGTCAAGCTCGAGCAGCTCGACGGCTGCGTCGAGGCCCTGATCGCCGGGGAGGCGGTGATCCCGGATGTCGACATGACCCACGTCAGGCGCATCTGGCCGGTCCTCGTGACGGCCTCGGACATCACCCAGACCAGTGAGTTGTGGTCGTTCGTGGCATCGAAGGCGGTCCACGACGACGGTCGGCGCTACCTGTCCCAGACGAAGGTCCAGCCGGTGACCCTGCTCGACACGGAGGACTACGACCAGCTGCTGGGCATGGTCGAACGCGGATACGCCCTCCACGAGCTGCTCGCTGCCAAGACCAAGCCCGAATACCGCCATCTCGAGCTCGCCATCTGGGTCAACCACGACCCGAAGGCGCCCTCGATCGAGCGGCCGCCGAAGATGGTCGACGAGGCCTTCAAGCGGACCATGCGCCGCCTGGTCGAAAGCATCGACTTCGACAAGGGCAAGCCGCCAGAGGTCACCGAGAGCCCAAGGTCCGTCGACGAGGTCCTCGCCGACGCCGACGCGGAATCCAGTCAGGCCTGACGACAGGCGGCGCCCGCGGACGATTCGTGTGTCGATTCCGTTTACGGCCGGGCTACTCTGAGCTGCGTCAGCAGCAAGTCCAAAACCCCGCTCGAGCAGATGGTCGGAAGCGCCTATTTCGACTCCTTCGAGCCCCTGCGGAAGATCGCCCTGACCAAGGAGCAGGTGGATAAGGCCCTGGGCTACGACACGATGCGGCAGATCGGCGAGCTCACCCGGAGTCCCATCGCGGAGATGGCACGCAGCGTCGACTCGATCGTCGGGCCCAAGATGCTCGACTTGGTCGAGAACTCGACGATCAAGCAGCTCGGTCTCGCCGCCCGGAAGCCGCTGACCGAGGCGACGATCGAGAAGCTGGGCGCCGGCGCCGGCTTGATCGACGCCGTCAACAAGGCCGACCTCTACGGCAGCGTGCGCCTGGACAACATGCTCGGGCAGATCGACGGCCTGCGCGAGTCGATGCTGATCGGCAGCGCCGTGCTGCCGCCGGATTACTTGGAGAGCATGGGTCTGGTGGCCGACCTCCAGCCGGCGCTCGATCAGCTCGTCGGCAAGCTGCACTTCGAGCCCGGGCGGATGCTGGAGCAGTTCACGGGCCTGGACACTGCGGCCTTGATGCTGGGACGGGAGGCGACGCTGGCGGCCGTGCGGGTCCCGGAGCTCGACTGGGACCTGGAGGGCCTTTACACGCTGCCCCACCTGGTGTCACCGGTGCGCGGGCCGGACGGCGAGCTGGTCGCCGCCGCCTTCCCGCCCGACCTGGTCGAGGACGAGCCGCTGTCGACCGAGTTCGAGGTCGATGCGATCGTCGCCGAGCACCAGACCGGCGCACAGGTCTTCCTAGCCCTGCGCTCGCCGACGGCGGCCCGGCGGATGGAGGCGGCCCGGGAGCGGCTGCTGGAGGGCGACGTCGAGGCCCTGGCCCAATCCATGACCTCGTGCCGACGCGCCCTGCACGCCCTCGCCGACACCGTCTACCCGGCTCGCAGTCAGATGGTCAAGGACCGCGACGGGAATGAGCGCAAGGTCGACGAACCATCGTTCAAGAACCGGCTGCTGATGTTCCTCGCCGATGCCATTGACGGGTCGACGGTGCTCGACCTCGCCGAGGCCACCCTTGACAAGACCGTCAACCACCTCGACGCACTGATCGAGCAGCTCAGCAAGGGCGTCCACGTTGACGTTGTCCGCGAGGAGGCTAAGCAGGCCTACGTCCAGACCTGGGCCTTTATCGCCCACGTCGCCCAGGTTCATTCCGACAACTAGGTCGCGCAGCCGCTCGGCTTCCGGCGTTGATAGTTCGGCCACCTGCGCGAGCGGTTGACCGTGGCCCGCCGCCGTAGCGCTCGCCGCCGATGTGCCCGTCGGGCCCGGCGCCACATGCCAGCTCTGGGCTTCCGCTCTCGCGTGAAAGCTGAAGTGTGCGAGTTCCGTGCGGAGTGTGCGTTTCAACGTAGAGGCGGCCGGATCGAGGCGACTCCGCTGCCCCGCCGCTCTAGCGCGCGCCAGTCCGCGCGCCAGTGACACCCCATTGACTGCGGTTTTTAGCGGTTCTGAGCGGTTTGTTACAAACCTCTGCAAACGGCTCAAACAAGCGGGTTTCGCTTGCTCGAGCCCAAGGCGCCTGCCGGAATCGAACCGGCGTAAACGGCTTTGCAGGCCGCTGCGTAACCACTCCGCCAAGGCGCCGGATTTGGGGCGGACAGCTTAGCCCGCCACTTGGTGGCCTTGGTCGCGCCTGGGCTAGCTCTAAGTGCCGACGGCGGTGCCCCACATCACGCAGAAGTCGGGACCGGACTCGTAGGCAAGCTCGACAGTGACGGCATCGTCCGAGGTCGTGTCGGTGACCGGCGTCCCGCCCACGAAGAACACGCTGACCTTGCCGACCTCGAGCGGCGGGGTGGCGTCCGCGAAGATGAGCTGCTCGTTGGCTGCGGCGGCGTCGAAGTCGCCCACCCTCGTGAAGTTGTTCGACGGGTCCCCGGCCGGTTCGTCGATCGCGTAAAGGGCCGAGTTGTCGACGCTGCTGTCAGCGAACAGCTCGACCTTTCTGTCGCCCTCGAACACGTCGCAATCGGCCTTCAAGGCCAAGCCGCCCAGGTTCAGGACCGTCGTCGTCGTCCCGGTTCCGCCTGCCCGGTACTCGAAGCTCCGCGCGCTGACGCCGTCGACCTCGTCGGCGTTCGGGACAATGCTCAGCGACCCCTCGTTGACGTCGGCGCCGGTGATCTGATTGTCGACGACGTCGCTTCCGGTGAGGTTCGTGATGTCACTGCCCGACAGGCCGTTGAACGCAACGTCTACTCCGGTCAGCGACTCGTCGTTGAAGAGCGTGGAATCGTCGATCTCGGCCGTTCCCAGCGAGTTCGTGTCGGCGATGTCATCCCCGGTCAGCGAGCCGTCGACCTCGCTCGTTCCGACCGAGCCGGCTTGGAGATCGTCGGCGCCCAGCCCGCCGTTGGCCAGGGTGTCGTTCCGGACATCGCTGGAGAAGATCTGGTTGGGGCGGACATCCGCGCCGAAGACCTGGCTGTCGATGATGTCCTCGGTGCTGATCGTGTTCTCCCCGCTGGGGTGGGTGGCGTATGCGGTGCCGCCCAGCGCGATGAAGATCGCTACGAGCCCGTAGACGTTCGAGCGAATATGACGACTGACCCTGCCCATGAACCCTCCTTGGTCGTGTCCCGGCACGGCGGACCGTACCACCGGCCTCGCGCCAAACCAAGGGCGACGGAGGCGCGCTACGATCGGTACCAGCGAGTTTAGGAGGGTGAGATGTTCCGATCCGCGATCACGGGCGCAGTCGTGCTCGTCGTCGTGGTGGCGCTGGCGCTCGCCGGCGGGGCGTTGGCCGGGGGCAATCGCAGCGGGATCGAGGGCGAAGTGATCGACGCCACCTGTTACGGGCCGTGCATCGCGGAGGGGAGCGGCAAGCCCTACGCGGGGAAGGCGACGATCGTCGCCGAGCCGCGCTCCCAACGCGCCCAGCGGTCGGAGACGGCCGTCGACAACGGTGGCTTCAGGGCCCGGCTGCACCCGGGCCGCTACGCGGTCGAGGTGCGGATCGACGATCCCTGCTGGGTCGGCGACTCCGACCGGCTCAAGGTCCATCGCGGCGAGTTCCGCCACCTGCAGCTCGAGGTCAGCAACGACTGCATTCGCTGAGCCCGGCTGCCTGCTCTAGGGTGCGAGCGTGGTCGCAGTCGAACTCAGGCAGCAGGGTGCGGTCGCCTATCGCGAGGCGGGGCCAGACGGTCCGGAGACCGGGACACCGGTCGTCTGCGTGCACGGATTTCCGGAGACGTCGCGGATGTGGACGCCGTTGATCGAGGCGCTCGCCGCGGCCGGGCGGCGGGGGCTCGCCCCGGACCTCTACGGACTCGGCGACTCGACCGATTTCGGTCCGGCGACGTTCGAGAACAGCCTCGAGCGCTTCGGCGAGTGGATCGAGGCGCTCGAGCTCGGCTCGGTCGCGATCGTCGTCCACGACTGGGGCGGGTTCATCGGCCTCGCTTGGGCCTGCGACCACCCCGACCGGGTCGACGCGCTCGTCGCCAGCAACACCGGGTTCTTCGCCGACGGGAAATGGCACGGGATGGCGAAGCTGCTGCGCTCCGAGCAGGGCGAGGAGATCATCGGGGCGCTCGACCGCGCCGGCTTCGAGGCCCTCTTGAACGCTAACGGCGAGACCTTCGACGAAGCCGATCTCGACGCGTATTGGGCGCCATTCGCCGAGCAGGCCGGCGGCCGTGGCCAGCGCGCGACGCTCGAGTTCTACCGCTCGATGGACATGGAGAAGCTGGAGCCGTGGCAGGGGAAGCTGGCTGACATCGGCGCTCCGGCCCTCCTCGTCTGGGGCGCCGACGACCGCTTCGCGCCGCTCGCGGGAGCGAAGCGGTTCGAGCGCGAGATCCCGGGCGCGCGGCTGGTCGCCATCGAGGGCGGCGGCCACTTCGTCTTCGACGAGCACCCCGAGCGCGCGGTCGGCGAGACGGTCGAGTTCCTGACCGCGTCGAGCTGAGCGTGGAGCTGGTCCCGTACGGCGCCGGCGACCTCTGGCTGACCGAGGCGCTCGAGCTCGATCCCGATGTCATGAGCGAGCTCGGCGGGCCGCGCCCGAAGGACGAGCTGGCCGGCGTGCACGAGATGCGCATCGCGGCCAAGATCGACGGCGACGACTGGTGGTTCAAGATCGTCCCCGGCCCGGGCGACGAGGCCGCCGGGACGATCGGGATCTGGCCGTCGACCATCGACGACGCCGAGGTCTACGAGACCGGGTGGATGGTCCTCCCGGCCCACCAGGGCCGCGGGATCGCCAGCGAGGCGCTAGCGCTGCTCCTGGATCGCGCCCGCGCCGACGGCAGGTTCGACGCCATCCACGCCTTTCCGGGGGTCTCCAACGGCGCGTCGAACGCGCTCTGTCGCAAGTACGGGTTCGAGCGGCGCGGGGAACGCGAGGTGGAGTTCCGCGACCACACGCTGCGCGTCAATCACTGGGTGCTGGTGCTCGCGAGCCCCTCCCGCCCGACCCGCTCCAGCCAGGGCGGCACCTCCTCGGCGGGCATCGGATAGCCCAGCGCGTACCCCTGCACGGTGTCGCAGCCGAGCTCGATCAGCAGATCCCACGTCTCGCGGTCCTCCACTCCCTCTGCACACGCGGTCAGGTCGAGGCGGTGGGCCAGGTCGACGATCGACTGCAGCATCGTCCGGCCGCGCTCCTCGTCGGAGTGGCGGGTGAACGACTGATCGATCTTCAGCGAGTCGACCGGCAGCTCCTCGAGCCTCGCCAGCGAGGAGTAGCCCGTACCGAAGTCGTCGATCGCGATCGCCCCGCTCTCGGCGGCGCGTATCCGCTCGAGCGCCGGGCCCAGCTCGGGGCTCTTCATCACCGCGCTCTCCGTCAGCTCCAGCGTCAGCTGCTCGGGGGGCAACCTCGCCTCGCGCAGCAGCCGCGAGATCTCCTCTGTAAGCCCCGCGTGGTCCATCGCCGCCACCGACAGGTTCACCGCCACCCCGACGCCGTACCCCTGTTCGTGCCAGGTCCGGCACTCGTCGATCGCGAGTCGCAGCGTGTGCACCGTCAGCTCCCAGATCGTCTCCTCGTCGCCCTCCGCGACTGGCACGAACTCACCCGGCATCACCGTCCCCCGCGTCGGATGCTCCCAGCGCGCGAGCGCCTCGAGGGAGACGACCTTCCCGCTCACGGCCTCGGCGACCGGCTGGTAGTGAAGGACGACGTGGCCCCGCCTGATCGCGTGGCGCAGCTTCGTCCGCAGGACCGCCCTGGAGACGTGGTACTCGCCGAGCAGCCCGTAGACCAGATAGCCCGTGAGCAGGCCGACCGCGAAATAGATCAGGTGGCGGTGATTGAGGACGTCACTGGCGTCGTAGCCGTCGTCGGCGATCGCCCAGCCCAGGAACCCAGCCGAGGCGAGGCACGCGGCGAGCACGCCGCCGCGCACGCCGAAGAACGCCCCCATCGCCGCCACTGACAGCGCCCCCAGGGCCGTGATCCAATCGGGCTCACCCGAGACGATCCCGATCGCGACGCTGACCACCAGCAGAACCGACGCGGCGATGGCGGGCGCCATCCGCCAGCTCAGGAGGGCGCGGACGGTCATGCCCGCTTCCCCGGCGAACCTGCGCATGCCCGCAGTCTAAGACCGGCGGCTGTCACATCTGGGCATCCCGATTCGTCATGGTGCAGCCGTGAGGTCGATCTCGCGCTAGCGCTGTCTGCTCAGAAGCCGGGGCGCTCTGATCGAACGCCGGCGGCGAGGGGGCTTGCGCGCGCCGGCGTGCGGGGAGATGATGGGAGACCCACAACCCGGAGGAGGACATCGATGACGGCCGCGCTCACAGGAATGGACGGGATGCTCGACGCGGCCGCAGCCGCAGGGGACGTGCCCGGGGCGATCGCGACCGTCGTCGACGCCGACGGGGTCCTGTACGGGGGTGCGGGCGGGAAGGTCCGCGTCGGCGAGGACGCCGAGGCGACCACCGAGACGATGGTCTGGATCGCCTCGATGACCAAGGCGCTGGCGACCGTGGGGGTGCTCCAGCTGGTCGAGCAGGGCCGTCTGGGCCTCGACGACGACGTCGCCTCGATCCTGCCCGAGTTCGGGGAGCTGCAGGTCCTCGAGGGGTTCGACGGCGACGAGCCGCGCATGCGGCCGGCCGCGAGCAAGGCGACGATCCGCAACCTGCTCACCCACACCGCCGGGCTCGGGTACTCGTTCATCAACGTCAACCTGCACCGCTGGTACGAGGTCACCGGCGCCCCTGAGCCGCTCGAGTGCACCCGCGACTACCTGGAGGCGCCGCTGATGTCGGACCCGGGAACCGCGTGGGAGTACGGAACCAACGTGGATTGGGCCGGCGCGGTGCTCGAGGAGGTGACCGGCACGACGCTCGACGAGTACCTCTCGGAGCACCTCTTCGAGCCGCTGCGGATGAGCGACACGACCTTCCGGCTCAGCGATGACCAGCGCGCGCGCCTGATGCCGATCCATCAACGAGTTGCCGACGGCTCGTTCGCGGTCAGCGACCTCGCGCTGCCCCCGGAGCCGGCGATGGCCTGCGCCGGGCACGGCTGCTACTCGACCGCCGCCGACTACGGGCGCTTCCTGCGCGCGCTGCTTCGCGGCGGGGAGCTCGACGGGGTCCGCGTCCTGCGCGAGGAGACGGTCGAGCTGGCGCTCTCGCCACAGATCGGATCGCTCCCGCTGCCCGACGTGGTGCCGACGGTGGATCCGGAGGTGACCAACGACATCGTCAACCTCCCGGTCCGCCGCAGCTGGGGCCTCGGCTTCGAGCTCGTGCTCGAGGACCTGCCCGGGATGCGCCGCGCCGGGACCGGCGCCTGGGCCGGGCTGTCCAACTGCTACTACTGGCTGGACCGCACCGCGGGCAGGGCCGGGATCTTCCTGACCCAGGTGCTGCCGTTCTTCGACCTGCGGATCATCGAGCGCTGCGTGGAGCTCGAGCAGGCCGCCTACGCCGATGTCGCCGAGGGTGCACCGGCCTGAGCGACGGCAGGCGAAGGGGGCACGATGGACCTCGCGCCGATCACCTCTCGGCGATTGGTCGGCCGAACGCAGAAGTTCGGCACCGAGCTGAGCGTGACCGACCCGGCCCGCGAGATGGTCGTCCGGGCTGCCGTCGGCAAAGCGGCCGGAACTGCCTACGCGGTGATCTACACCGCGGGGGGAACCTGGCGGATCCGGAAGAGCGCGCGGAACGAGCTGACCGGAACGGAGAGCTCCCCGGTTCTGGACCTGGCCGACAAGACCGTCGCCACGCTGGTGGCGGGCGAGGTGGCCCTGGCGGGCGGGGAGACGCTTCCGTGGAAGCTCACCGGCGTGCTTCGAAAGCGCTGCCGCCTCGGTGGCGATCTGTGGGAGGCGAGGCGGCGAGGGGGCAGGGACGCGGGATTTCGCGCCGACCTTTCGGCGGCGATGCTCGCCCGCGAGGATGTGGCTCTGCTGGCGGGCCTCTTCTCGGTCCTCACCCACAGTGTGTTTGCGGGCGGCTCGTCGGGAGGTGGATGGGCGCCCATCGATCTCCCGGGAGTCGACCTCCCGGGGATTTGACCGCACCACGTTGCATTTGCCACGAGCGGTGGTACGGTCGCCGGGCATCACAACAAGGAGGAGCCCGATGGAGAGCATCGACTCTAGGTGGGACTTGGGCTGGCGGGGGCTGTTGGTACTCGGACTCGGAATCGCGCTGACCCTCAGCGTCGTCGTCCCGTCCACCGCCGGAGCAACGGAGCTCTGGCAGGGGAAGTGGAAGATCCGCGTCGAGGGCGGAGCGCCCGGAAAGATGTGCCTGAAGCAGAAGGGCGACTACGTCGAGGGCAAGTTCCAGAGTGAGGACACCACCAAGTTCGGCGAGATCTGGGGAGACCTGACTCGGCGCCAGACGGAGTGGGACGGCCAGTACAAGGACGAGGGCACAGGCGACAAGGGCAGCTTCCACGCGTCACAGGGCGAGGAAGGGACTTTCGCCGGCACGTTCAAGCCCCGGAGCGATGCCGAACCGCCGCCGAAATACACCTGGGGCGGCACGCGGACCGACTTCGATGGCGGCTACCGCGAATGCGTGAGGTCGATCAAGTGAGGTCAGGCTGATCGAAGCGCCGGGCGCGGCCCCGCGCCGACCCGACGAGGGCCGGCGCGGGAGGCGCGCTCAGCGCAGCAGGTAGTCGATCGCGCGATCCATGACCTCGTTGCGCGTCGAGGCGCCGGTGATGCCCTCGAGCCCGAAGCCCATGTAGAGGGTGTCGGGGGTCGCCACAGCAGCGCCCTCCTTGATCCCGAGGCCGCCGCGCCGGACCCAGTCGTTTCGGTTCGGCCCCTCGACCCCGCTCGGATCGTCGGGCGCGCCGGGGACGGTCCAGCCGTCCGTCGGGTCGGCATCGTCCTCGAAGGAAGTCGTGCCCTCGCCCGTCGACACCACGACGTCGTCGATGAACACGCCCGGGAACTGCTGGAAGCCCCAGTCGCTGACCGAGCTGATCGAGATCTCGACCTGCTGGCCCGCGTATGGCGCCAGGTCGACCTCGAACCGCTGCCAGCCGCTCGAGCTGCCGTTGGCCGCGTTCCACTCGCCGGTCGTTCCGGTCGAGCTGCAGGTCCCGTCCGCATTGAACGTCTGGTAGTGGGTCAGGAACGGGTGCAGGACGTTGGCGGCATCGTCCGGATTGCTCCAGCCGCCCGGGCACGACTGGTCGTTCGACAGATCGCTCGACGTGTGGCCGTTCAGGTCGGGGAGCGTCGTCCAATCGTCGTCACCGACGGTGTGGGCCTCGATGATCATGTAGTCGAAGTCGAGCTCGAGGTTGTAGCTCGTCCAGAACGACAGGGTCGCGCCGCCAGTCGGCACGGTGATCGTCCGGGTCAGGCGCTTGTAGGCCTCGTCGGCGCGATCCGACCACATGAACGACGTCCCGGTGTGCGGGTCGAACGGACCCGAGAGGCCGCTCAGGTACTCCGCCGCCGGCCAGCTCGCGAACTGCGGGAAGCTGTCCGCCGGGTCGGTGACCGTGAGGAAATCCTCGGTCGCGATGAACGAGGAGTCGTTGCCCTGGTTCTGAGCGGTGTCGGCGCCGTTGAACCCGAACGTCAGCCCGGTGAGCGGATCGTCGATCCCCTTGACGTCGAACGGCTCGCCGGTCTCGGGGTCGAGACCCCCGCCGGCCGTGGTGATCGCCGCCCCGAACGTGTACTCGATCGGGTCGCCCTGCGAGTCGCCGGACCCGGACAGGGCCAGGCAGCGCGCCTGGATCGCCGGGTCAGCGCGGCACTGCTTGTTCTCGAACGGGTCGTAGAGCTGGCTGCCGAGCGCCGCCGTGTACTGCTGGCCGGCGCTCTGGCCCGTGTAGAGCACGCGCCCGCCCTCGTTGACGAAGTCGCGCACCTCGAGGAGCTCCTGCATCGCCAGCCGCGAGGCGTTGCCGGGACCCCAGCCGGGCTCGCGGGTGACGACGTCGTCGCCCGTGTACCAGACCACGGCGTCGTAGTGCGAGAGCACGCCGAGCGCGTCGGGGGCGGTCCGTCCGTTCGCGTCGACGTCGTAGACGTCGAAGGCGACGCCGTTCGCGCTCAGCGCATCCGCGTAGTAGGTCAGATACGACGGCCCCGGCGGCAGGCCGCCCGGCGAGGCGCCCGTGTAGTCCTCGGCGGACAGGAGCAGCACCCTGCGGCCGCTGTCGGACTCGACCGTGTAGGTGAACGAGTCGCTGGTCTGACCGCCGCCGGTGAACCACACCTTGACGCTGTCGCCGGGCGACGTCCCGGCCACCGTTCCACTGACAACGTGGTAGTAGGTCCCGTTGCCGGGGCCGTACCGCTCGCCCCCGTTCCAGTCGCCCGTCGACGCGCTCTGCACCGGGCCGCCGTTGACCTGGTAGCGCAGCGTGACCGCGCCAAGGCTGCGCTTGGCGAGCACCCGCACCTCTTGCGGGTCGCCGTAGGAGACGCCGAACTTGAAGTCGAACAGCGACGTCTGCCCGTTCTGCGGGTCGATGTCGTCGGCGTCGAGGTAGAACGGCTCGACCTCGATCCCGGTCGGCGAGACCGGGTTGGCGGGACGAGCGGCCGACCGCGCCAGCCCGAGGTCGAAGTCGAGCGTCTTCTCGAACTCGGCCTGGATCAGCGCCTCGTCGTCGGGAAACACGAAGCCGGCGCCGGGACGGCCTTCGCCGAGCTCCGGCGTGTAGGCGATCGTGCCGGCGCTGGTGTCGGCGTAGTCGGTCGTCTCGCCGTTGGTGACGTAGAGCGTGTCCGCCGACTGCCCCGGGTTGAAGCCCGGGATCGCCGGGTCCGCGTCCAGGCCGCCGAGCGCGGCGTAGATCGGATAGTCCGCGTCCAGCGTGCCGACCTGCCAGCCCTGCGGGTAGAGCAGCCACTCGCCGAAGGAGTGGAAGTTCGACTGGAAGCGGGGCTCTATCCGGTCGATCAGACCCTGCATGAACCGCGTCTCGGGCTCCGAGCTCGCGCTCGGTCCGCGGTACGTCTCGTCGGCCGGGTCGGGCGACGAGCCCTCGTTGTCATATGCCCAGTGCTCGGCGAAGTTGCGGTTCGGATCGACGCCGTCGCCGATCGTGATCTGGCCGTCGACGTTGTTGTCGCGCAGGTTCTTGCGCCACAGCCGCTCGTGGTCGAACGTGTACTCGTAGCCGTCCGGGTTCGCCACGATCACGAACCAGAGCTCGGTCTTCTTCAGCAGGTTCCTGATCGCCTTGTCGTTGGCCCGCCAGCGATCGATGAAGTGGTGCAGCAGGCGGCGGTTGACCTCGGTGCTGATCCACTCGCGCGCGTGCTGGGTCGACGAATAGAGGACCGCCGGGCGCGAGCCGTCCGGCGCTTCGCGGGCGCCCTGGGTGAGCTTCAGCGCGATCAGCTCACGGCCCTGATGCGTCCGCCCGAGCACCTCGAGCTTGACCAGCTGCGGGTTGCGGCGCGCGACCTGGTAGAGCTCATCGCGGATTCCGCCGGGCTCGTCCCAGGAGCGGTAGACCTCGTAGCCACCCGCCGCCTGCAGGGCCGCCTGCCTGCGCACCGTCTGGCCCTTGCGGTTGCGCATCAGCTTCACCTTGACTCCCGAGGCGGCGAGCTTCGACCGCTGGGCGCGGGTCAGCACGGCATCGGCCCGCAGGCCTGACGCCGTCTGGCGCACGTCGGCGAGCTCGAGCCCCTGAGCGACCTTGGAGATCGCCTCCGTCGGGCCGCTCAGCGTGTACATCTGAAGCTTGCCCCGCCCCTTGGCGCCCGCCGCGGGCGCGAGCGTCAGCGCGACGACGACGGTGGCGATGATCGCCGTCCAGTGCTTGAGAGCCATCCCGTCCCTCCCGTGTTCCCTGAGTGGATAAGAGCGGCGGAGATCCCGCCGGCTGGCTCCCTACCCACTCGATGCGATCGGTACGCAGGCCGGTCTGGTCAATCTTCGAGCGTGAATTTGACCGTTTCGTCAGGTGTCGCGGGCGGCGGACGATCGAGGTCGAACAGGGCGCACTCGTCGATCGTCTCGCACTCGCAGGCCTGCGCGGCGAGCAGCCATTCGCGCATCGCCTCGGCTCGCCGGACCAGTCGCTCGACCTCCGGCAGCTTCCGGGTCGCGATCAGCTGGAGCCGGTCGGAGATCGGTTCCGAGCCGGCCTCCAGGAGCTCGCGGATCTCGTCGAGGCTGAGCCCGGCGCGCTGGGCGACGTCGACCAGCGCCAGGCGGCGGAGGATGCTCGGATCGTAGACGCGGCGGCCGGACACGCGATCGGCCTCGGGCAGCAGCCCGATCTCCTCGTAGTAGCGGATCGCGCTCTTTCGCAGACCGGCTCGCTCGGCCACCTGCCCGATGCGCAGCTTGTCGTCGTCTTGGGAGATCGCTTGACCTCAAGTCGGCTTGAGCATTCAGAGTAGCCCCCGACCCTCGAAAAGGAGCATGAGATGCCGACCCCGATCCCGATTGCGTGCAG
This sequence comes from uncultured Solirubrobacterales bacterium, assembly GCA_963811505.1. Lineage (GTDB taxonomy): Bacteria > Actinomycetota > Thermoleophilia > Solirubrobacterales > 70-9 > WHSW01. Next base: position 110,573 of record CAWERC010000007.1, read on the forward strand.
CCTCGACGCCGCCGGCGTGGAGCGCCGCGGCGCCGAGCTCGCCGAGCTCGGGCGCAGCCTGAGCGCCGTCCGCTACGAGGGGCGCGAGGCGAAGCTGCGATTCCCGCTCGCCGTCCGTGAGCAGGTCGAGTCGTTGATCGAGGCCGAGTCGGCCTGCTGTCCGTTCTTCGCCTTCGAGCTCACCGAGCGCGACGAGCAGCTCGAGCTCGCGGTCGGCGCCCCCGAGGGCGCCGAATGGGCGGTCCGAGCCCTCGTCGCGGCGTTCGTCTCGGCCTGAGCTAGATACGTCCGCCCGCCGCGATGCGGACGAAGCTCCGCACGTCCATCTCCTCGAGCCGGTCGACCGCGCGGACGATGCGGCGGATCTGGCGCCGGGAGAGGATCCCGCCGGCGCCGATCTCGAGCTTCTCGCGGACCGGGAAGTCCTCGATGCACTCCTGGGTGCTGGTGAACGTCCGTCCGTCGCTTAGCTCGACGAGCGCGTCGGCGCCGAACACGCCCATCGAGAGGTCGGCGACCAGCTCGACCTTGTCCACCAGAGCCTGGACGACGGGGTCGAAGATCACCTTCGGCGAGTACTCGCGGAACGTGAGGCGGCGGTTGGCGAGCGCCGCCGCGATCGGGTACTTGCCGTCGAAGAGCAGCGCGATGTACGACCAGCCCGGGTCGTCGCGGATGCGGTCGTAGACCGAGTCCGTCCCCTTCGAGAACATCGTCGCCGACCCGGCCATGACCAGCGGCATCCGGATGCGGACCCGCTTCACGAGCTCAGGGAGCTGCTTTCGCCGGGTCGAGCCGAACACGTCGGCGGCCTGGGAGTTGACGATGTCGAGGATCGCCTGGACGGCGGTGAGCTGGAACCCGTCGGTGGGGTAGCGCTTGGTGAACAGCTCATTGCGCGCGGCGTCGAAGCGCCACTCCTCCCCCAGACCCTCGATCAGCTTCTCCAGCCGCCGGACCGAGATGACGTCGGAGACCCGGAAGCAGTAGCCGCCGGGGCTCTCGAGGATGTCGCGGCGCCCGTGGATCCCGGCGCGCGCGTACTGCGCGGCCTCGACGGCCGTCAGCACCGGCCAGCCGGTGAGCAGGCCCTTGGATTCCGAGGTCCAGGTCGGGATCGAGGTCACCTGCGGCTGCACGCAGCAGATCCCGACCGCGTCCTGCAGGCGCCCCGCCCCGAGGCCGAGGAGCTTTCCAGCGACGAACGGCGTCTCCATCTGGTGGGTGGGCACGGCGTTGCCGGTGTGGATCACGTCGGTCAGCACCTCGCCGCTGCGGGCGAGGATCTCGTTGCCGGCGACGATCGCTGCCAGCAGGTCGGCTCCGGAGGCGTCGCCGAGCTCGCCCGCGGCGAGCGCGGTCGGGACGATGCTGGCTCCGGAGTGGGCGATGAACGTCCAGTCCTCCCACTCGAGGATCTGGGCGTGGACCGAGTTCAGCAGCGCCGCGTGGCGCGCGGAGGTCCGGAATCCCTTCGCGCCGATGACGGTCGCCTCCTCGCGATCCTCGAAGCGGCGCACGGCGCGGCCGAACTTGCGCGCCGGGGGCATTCGCGAGCCGGCCCAGATCGCACCGAGGATGCTCAGCAGCTGCTCCTTCGCGCTGGCGATCGCGCCCGGCGGGATGTCCTCGTAGCGCAGCCCGGCGACGAACTCGGCGATCGTCCTGGTGACCGGCGGCGCGCCGGCGACCGGCGCGATCTCGGCCAGCAGCTCTGCCTCGGGATCGTCCCGCAGTTCCTCGAGCGCCTCGAGGAACGGCGGCTCGCCCTCACAGCCCGGCAGCCCGCCGCGCTGGACGAGGCCGACGAGGATGCTCAGCAGCAGCTCCGGATCCGGGTTCTGGCCGGCGGGGATGTGGGCGAAGATGTACATCGCGACGAGCAGCAGGACCGCCTTGTTCGAGCCGTCGCGGGTCGGATGCATGTCGCCGTTGACGTACGGGGCGAAGCCCGTGTAGTCGCCGTAGAGGACGCCGAGCCAGTCCTCCTCCGGCATCACGATGTCGACGTGGCGGAAGCGATCGATCCCAGGGGTGAGCGTCGCGCCCGCGTCGGTGAGCCGCAGCGCGAACGAGCGCGGCTGCCCCGAGACACGGCAGTTGAACACCTTGTTGTTCAGGTACGGCCCGAAGCGAGACAGAGCGATGATCGGCCCGGCGACCGCCCAGCTGGATGCGAAGTCGGCCATCCCGGCCTCGAAGCTGCGCTCCTCGTCGGGGACCGGAAGCGGCTCCCCGTACGCCTCGCGCACGAGCCCGGGCAGGACGGCGAGCCCGCCAAGGACGCTCCCCGCGATCGCCCCGCGACGAAACAGCTCACGCCGCTCGAACCCGGCCCCATCCTCCACGGAAACGATCGTAGTTCGGCTCCGTTCGCGGAGCGCCGGTTCCCGTGGCGGTGGAACTAGAGCGGCGACCGGGCCGAAACGGCCCAGGTCGACGAGGGCGCGACGACGGCGCCGCCGTCGACCACGAAGTCCGCGAGCGCCTCGCGCAGCTTGGCGGCGATCGTCGGCCTGATCTCCTCCACCCGGTCGCCCCACATCCGCAGCACCTCCGCCGCGGGACCGAGGGCCATGTTGAACGCAACCGCGTGCTCGAGATCGTTGCCGATCTTGTACGGCAGGTCCTGGCGAGCGAGGCGGATGTCCTCGAAGCCCGCGTGCACCAGCACGTCGCTCACCGTGTCCGCGTTCGCCATCGAAAACGGGCCGGGGCCGCAGCGGGGTGTGTCCGACTCCTCCGGTTCCGAGAGGTACTCGGCGACCACGAGCTCGGCGCGGTGCATGAACTCGTTGTCGAGCTTGCGCCGCCAGACAACCATGTTGAGCAGGCCACCCGGCGCGAGCGCTTCGCGGACGTTGCGGAGCGCCGCGACCGGACTCGCGAAGAACATCGTCCCCATCCGCGAGAACGCGTAGTCGAAGGTCCGCTCGAAACTGGTGGTCTCCACGTCGCAGACCGCGAAGCTGACGTTCTCGCGTCCGGCGGCCGTCGCCTCGTCGATCGCGGTCTCGATCATCCGCTCGGCGACGTCGACGCCGTGCGTGTGCCCGCCCGCGCCCACCAGGTCCGCGAGGCGGACGGTCGTGTCCCCCAACCCGCAGCCGATGTCGAGGACGCGGTCGCCGTCCTCCGGCGGGCTGACGGCCAGCGCCAGCTCTCCGTGCTCACGCAGCCCGTCGGCCACCAGGTCGCGGTAGTCGATCCAGACCTCGAACAGCGGGCCGTTCCAGGCCTCGGTGGCCTCGACGTTGTCCTCGACAACCCGGATCGCGTCGTCCATGTCAGCCTCCCATCCGCATCGACCCGCCGTGGCCGCCGCCCTCGTGCATGCCGCCGCCCTCGTGCATCGCGCCGCCCGGCTCGCTGAAGCCGGGCACGTCAGCGGGGGCAAACGCCACGCCAAGCCCGAGGGCCAGCAGCAGCACCGCGACGCCCCGTCGCGCCGCGGTCGGCCATGGCAGCAGCTTCTCCGCGGCGATGAACGCCGCGATCAGCGCCATCCACCCGAGGCTCATCACGCCGACCGCGAACAGCGCCGCCATCAGTGCCCAGCAGCACCCGAGGCACCAGGCCCCGTGCCGAACGCCCAGCTCCAGCGCCCCCGTCCGGCCGTTGCGCCAGCGCTCGGCGAGGAACATCATCGGGCTGCGGCACTTGATCAGGCACGCCCGCTTGAGCGGCGTCACCTGGTAGACGGCCGCCGCCACGATCACGCCGCCGGTCACGTACCGGCCAGCCTCGTCCCAGGCCAGGAACGCGGGGTCGAGCGCGCGGACCAGCTCGAACAGGGCGTAGGCCGCAAGGCCAGCCGAGGTCCACACCAGCAGGTAGCCGGAGACGAACAGTGCGGTCGCGTCGGCCGGCGCTCCCTTGCCGCGGGCGCGATGGCCGTCCCGCAGGCGGTCGTACATGAGCACCGTCGGAGCAACCGACGGGAACATCATCGCCGCCATCATCACGACCCAGACCGTGACGTAGAAGCCGAGGCCGCCGAGGCCCATGCCGGGCATCGACTCCATGCCGGCCATCCGGTCCTGCGTCACCAGCCAGGCAACCACGGCGAGCACCAGGAGCGCGGCCAGCAGGGCGAGCTGGGCGCGCTCGAGCCGCGACGCCGCCGAGCGGGCGCTTAACCGGGCTGCCTCCAACGCTAGGCCGCCCAGGCGAACGGGTTCGCGAACGCGGACCCGCCCTCGAAGGCGAAGTCGATGCCGAACGCGCTCACGCGCGACTTGGTCGCGCGCGCGATCGTCAGGTCCTCGCCCGCCGGGTGGAAGATGCTCGTGAGCCTCGCGGGCTTGCCGTCCTCCCGGCCGAACGAGACGACCTCCTGCACCTCCACCTCGCCGTCGTCGCCGACCTTGATCCGGTGGGTGCCGTTCTCGTGCGAGACCTCCATCGACACGCGCTCGAGGCCCAGCTGTTCGCTGACGAGCGGCCCGAGCGCCTCCATCGGGCCGCCGAGCTGGCCGCCGAACACGGCGGCGAGCTTGTCCGCCTGCTCGTCGGACGCCCGGTCGTCGATCAGCACGCCCAGCCGCCAGTTGCCCTCGCTCATCACCTTCGGGGTGTCGATCATCGCGGCGACGGTCAGTCCGCTCACGTCGACGCCGTCGACCTCGCCCGACTCGACCTCGAAGACGAGGAACGCGTTGCAGCGGTCGCGGTCCGCGCCCAGGTCCAGCGACACCGTGCAGGGGCACGGCACGTCGCACGAGCAGTTCTCGAAGTACTGGCCCTCGATCTTCCAAGCCATGCTTTCCTCCCGGTCGCCGTCGGCGTCAGTCAGGGTATTCGTCCTTGCGGTACATGGTCGGGTCCTCGCGCTGCGGCTTCGGGGTCCGGTCGAGCAGCATGCTCGCGTGCGGGGCGACGAACGGGTCCGGCGCCGACACCATGTAGGTGAAGTACACGGTCCCGTTGTCCTTCGCGAAGGCGATGTAGCTCGGGTTCTCGCGAAGCCCGTCCTCGAGCTCGGCGCCGACCTGTTCGGACCAGAACTGCAGCCACTCGGGCGGGTCGTTGAGCATCTCCTGGACCTCGGGGATCTGCCGCGCCTGCTCCTCGGTCAGCGCCAGCCCGAAGTCCCATGGGAAGTCGGTCTCGTACGTCGATACGTACGGGAACTCCCATCCCATCCGCTCCTTGTAGGCGTTCAGCCGGTCGATCGGCGCGCGCGAGAAGCAAACGAACGTCACGTCGGCGTGGTTGAGATGGATCAGGCTGCCCGAGAACTCGTCGCCCAGGCTCGTGCATCCCGGGCACGCGCCGATCGAGTAGTCGGGTCCGTACATGATGTTGTAGGCGAGCAGCTGCGAGCGGCCGTCGAATAGCTCCTCCAGCGTCTCCTTGCCGTCCTGGGTGTCGAACACGTACTCCTTCTCAACCGGCACCCAGGGCAGCTCCAGCCGCTGCTTCTTGATCTCCTCGTTTCGCTCCGCCTGCTCGGCCTCGAGCTTGGCGAGCGCGTCCCGGGCCGCCTGCCATTCCTCACGCGTTCCGATCGTGTGCTCGGCCATGTCGTCTCCTTCGTTGCGGTTAGGCCCCGTCGACCACTATGACTCGCGGCGACCGTGAAAGTAATCGCTGCGCGATACTCGGCGCGCGATGGCGCACGAGCACGCGACGACCGTGATCACCAGGCGGGACTTCCTGCGGGCCAGCGGTGCGGCGGCGGCGCTGGTCACGCTCCCGGCGCTCTCCGGCTGCGGATCCTCATCGGAGGACGAGCGGATCGTGCGCGCCGCCATCCATCCGGCGATCGGCGTCGGCCGAGTCGGCAACAGCCGTGACAGCTTCTTCTTCGGCCCGGAGATCCCGGGCGCGGTCCCGCGCCCGAAGGACGGCTTCAAGGACGCCGAGGGCGGCGTCGCGCGCCAGGCGGCGCGATTTCGCGTCTTCGGGCTCGATTCGCAGGGGCGGGTCGTCCGCGAGCTGACCGCCGCCGACGCCGAGATCACGTGGCGGGTGGACGTGGCCAACAGCAAGGGCGCCTGGTACGAGTTCGCTACCCCGCTCGACATCCCCAACGCGCCGCCCGTCGAGCGGCGCAACCCGGATCTGGTCGGGGATGCGCGCCAACGGCTGGCGGTCACGCCCCCCGGTCGATCGATCCGGGGCGCGGGCTCCGGGCCGGTGGCGATCGACGGCGGCTCCTTCCTCGATCAGCCGGTCCCGCTCGGCGAGCTGATGACCGATGGCGCCGGACGGCTCGTGTTCCTGCCCGCCGCGGGGCGTGGATACTCGCCCGACTCCAGCCCGCTCGGGAGCTTCTCCGACAACCCCGGCTGGACCGACGACGTCTGCGACGGCCCGGTGCGCGCTCGGGTGCGCCTCGGCGACCGGGTGCTCCAGGCGGAGCCCGCGTGGGTGATCACGACACCGCCGAACTACGCGCCTGCGGTCGCGGCCGGCGTCGTCACCCTCTACGACGCCGTCCGCTCGATGTTCGTGGAGGCGGGCGCGCTCGACGCCGGGCCGGTGAGCTTTCGCGACGACATCCTGCCGATCTTCGCCCGCTTGAGCGACCTCCAATGGGTGAGCGCCGGCTTCCTGGAGTCCAACGGGTTCGACAGCTCGGAGGACTGGCAGGCGCCCCGGATGCAGGATCGCCTGGCCGACGGCTCGGGCGGCAACGCCGGCTTTCGCCAGGCGCTCTTCGACCGGTTTCGCGACCCGTCCTTCCAGACGGCGGAGCCCGACGCGATCCCGCAGATCTACGGCGACCACACGAGCTTCCCGCAGGAGAGCAACCGGCACTGGCTCGCGGTCACCCCGCTTCAGTACCGCAAGCTCCGCGCCTGGGCGAACGGCGACTTCGACGACGACAGCGGTAACGAGCCGGCGCCGCGGTCGCTCGACGACCTCCCGGTGGAAGCGCGCCCGGCGGCGCTCGACCGGGCGGCGCTCGAGTCCTGCCTCGGCGGTGCCTTCCACCCGGGGATCGAGGCGCCCTGGGTCCTGCGGGTTCGCTCCGTGTGGCGATCGCCGTTTCGGCTTCGCGTCCGCAGCACCCGCTTCGAGCTCCAGGACTACGGCGAGCAGCTGACCAGCGAGGTCGCGCTCTCCAAGGACGGGCCACTGCGGGGCTGCGCCCCCGGTGACCTGACCCGCTGGCTGGGCGTCCCCTGGCACAGCGACGGCGCCAGCTGCCGCTCGGGCTATCAGCGCAGCATCTCCCCCGTGCTGCCGACCTTCTGGCCTGCCCGGATCCCGACCCAGGTGCTGAGCGAAGCCGACTACCGGATCGTCATGGACCGCGGCCGAGAGCTCTCCGAGCGCCTCGCGGCCTTCAACCGCCGGCTCGACTGGGAGCGGTTCATCGCCGAGCCGACGCGCCCGCCGACCCTCGACCTGATGATCACCGATTGGCCGAAGCTGGGCATGGTCACCGACCGCCCCGGCCCCGGTGATCCGCAGTTTCCGGCGCGGCTCAAGGTCGAGTCCCTGGTCGGGTTCCCCTCCGAGCCCGAACACGACTACGGCGCCGCCCAGTGGGTCGACCAGTACGGAGCTCGACGCGCCGGCGGCGGCACCCCGGAGCAGGGATGATCGACCTGCTGGTGGCCGGCGGCGGTCCGGCCGGAGCGGCCGCGGCGGCCGCGGCGCGCGCCGAGGGGCTGGAGGTCGAGCTCGTCGACGCGCGCGGCCCGCGCCCGCCGCCCCCGGGCGAGAGCCTGCCACCGGGCACCGAGGACCTCCTCGAGGAGCTGTTCGGCATCGACGCCGTGGGACTGGCGAATCACCGGCCGGCGTACGCCAACCGGAGCGCGTGGGGCGGCACGGGCCTCGACCGCGCGGACTTCATGCCGAACCCGCTCGGGCGAGGATGGCACGTCGATCGCCGGGCGCTCGACGCCTCGCTACTCGCCGCGCTCCGGACTTCAGGCGTGAGCGTCGGCGAGGACGCTCGTGTCGCGCGGCAGTCCTGGACCGGGGCCGCCTGGGAGGTGGAGCTGGGCGGAGGTCGCGACCCACGCCCGATCCGCACCCGTGCGATCGTCGACGCCACCGGGCGCGCATCGCGGATCGCGCGCTCGCAGGGCGCGCTGCGACGACGGCTCGATCGCTTGGTCGCCGCGTTCTGGCTCGTGGAGGCTCCCGACGAGGCCGGGGACGACTCGACCACCCTCGTCGAGGCGGTCCCCGACGGCTGGTGGTACACGACCCCGGTGCCGGCCGGCCGGCGCGCGGTCGCCTACGTCACGGACTCCGATCTCCTCCCCGCCCGCGGCGCTCGTGCGACGGAACGCTGGACCGAGTTGCTCGCCCTCGCGCCGCACGTCCACGAGACCGTCACGCAGGCGGGATGCCGGCTCCGGGCCGCGCCGCGGATCACCGATGCGGGAACCGCACACCTCGACCGGCATGCCGGGCCCGGCTGGGTCGCCGCCGGCGACGCGGCCGTCTCCTTCGATCCGCTGTCCTCGCAGGGGATCGCCACCGCGCTTCTGATGGGGCGCGAGGCCGGGCGCGCGATGGCGGCGATGCTGACGCACGCCGACCCGGAACCGCTCGTCCGCTACAGCGACCGCTACGCGGGCATCCTGGAGGACCACCTCGCCCGGCGCGAGGCCTACTACGGCCTCGAACGGCGCTGGGCGCGGGCGCCGTTCTGGGCGCGCCGCGCCGGCCGCGGCGCCGTGATCAGCGGTTGATAAGTGGCCGTCCGTAACGTCCCTCCTGTCGAAATCCGACGGAGGAGGCAGCGTGGAATCACGGCGAGTCACTCAGATCGCGGTAATCGGCGTGGCATTGACCGGAACGCTGGTGATGGCGTCGACGGCGCTGGCATCCCGCCCGCCGACACGGGGCGAGGAGAAGATGCTCAAGTACGCCTTCCGCGACGCCCACTACCAGAGCGAAGACGGCGTGAGCATGCGCTCGATCCGCGAGGTCCGAATCTCGGTGGTCAACGACCGGTGGGCGGTGGTTCTGTACAAGAAGCCGAAACGCGGGTCGAAGAAGCTCAGCCGGGACTACTTTCGCCGCCGGGGCGAAGCAGACTGGAAAAAGGGCAAGCCGCCGCGGTCGGTCGCCGCGGACCTGAAGCAACCCGCCGAGCGCTACCTGGTCGACATCCGCTACCGCGGGAGCGGCTCGTTCCGCTACGACTACGACGGGGACATCGAGGGGGCGATGGCCGTCGGAGACCAGCATCTGGCCGCCGACTTCAGCTGGGATCTCGAGTGGCGCGGGGTCGAGCTCTACGACGATCACTATCCCGGCGGCGACGACACGCCCGACAGCGTCACCGCCAACGGCACCTACAGCTACTCGTACGAGGACCACACCGTCACCGACGCCCCCTACTCCTGCATCGCCTCAGGGCCGCTGCAGTCGGCGTTCGAGGGATGGGTCCGCACCGACCGCGGGCATCAGGTGGCCGTGATGGTGGAGTCGCCCGCGTTCGAAGCCACGGCGCAGTTCGCCGAGCCGCGCTGCTACGAGCGGGACATCTGGCGCGCCGTCGTGGTCGAGACGCCGTTTCACGACAACTGGCCGACCCTCCGCGGGGTGCCCATGTTCCCGACCGCGCCGATCGAGGAGTCGGTGTTGTCGGACCACAAGTGCGCCCCGACCGACGATCCCGCCAGGACGAACTGCACGTTCGAGCTTTCCGGCACGGTGACGATCACCCCGCCGTAGACGCCGTGACATAGGCTCCGCGCGATGGACGCCGACGCCGAGTTCTACGCGCAGGCGATCATCTCGGTCCTGGTGATCACGGATCCGATCACCCGGGGGATCTTCTTCAAATCGCTGACCGAGAACGAGCCGGAGCGCCGGCGCGGGTACATCCGCACGATCACGATCACGGTCGCGGTCGTGCTCGGCATCGCCGCCCTCGCCGGGCGGGAGATCCTCGACCTGATCGGGATCAACCTCGGCGCCTTCGGCATCGCGGGCGGTCTCGTGGTCGCGCTGATGGGGTTCGAGATGCTCTTTGGCGGGGAACCGAGCCGTGCTCAGGGCGGCAAGGAGGCGCACGAGGAACCGGAGAGCTTCGAAGGCAGCGTGATCGTCCCCTACGCGATTCCGTTCATCGCCGGACCCGGAGCGATCACCCTGGTGATCACCCTCGCGGCCTCCACCGACAACGGTGAGGGAACCGTCGCGGCGCTGATCGCCGTCGCCGTCGCCGTCGTCCTGCTGCCAATCGGTCACCTGCTGATCTCGGAACGGGTCAACCTCTCCGAGCGAGCGATGCAGATCGCGACCAAGTTCGGTGGTCTCCTGATCACGACGATCGGGATCCAGCTGATGCTGAACGGGATCAAGACCTTCTTCGAGCTCGGCTGACGCCCAGACAGGTGTTTTCACCTATGGCACCGAGGCCGAGCCCGGCTTACGGTGCGAAACATGGTTCCCAGGACCGGGTTGATCCTGTTCTTCGCCGCCGTCACGGGCCTCGCGCTGCTGTCGGACGCCGACCGCTCGCTCGGCCATGCCGGCCATTACTCCTCGGACCCAATCGCAGCCTCGAGGGCGGCGAGCATTCCGCCCCTCAACACCGGCGGCTGCGGGGGTCCGAACGCTTCCTCGTCCCGGCCGTCCGGAGTCCCCTGCTCGCCGCCGCCTCCCCCGGCCGGCCCGCCGGACCCGCCCGGGCCGCTCCACGGCAAGGTCGTCGCCTTCACCAGCGCGCTTGACCTCGTGCCCGGAAACGACGGTGGCGGCGACTTCATCCGCGGCGGGATCTACGTCGTGAGGGCCGACGGCGCCCAGCCGCGAAAGATCATCACCTACGACACGCTGCGGCGCAGCGTCGTCGCCCACACCTTCCAGGAGCCCGACGACCATCCCCAGATCTCGCCCGACGGGCGCCGGATCGCGTGGACGTCCAGCCGCGCCGACGAGAGCCAGGGGATATTCGAGTTCGAGAAAATCAACTGGGACATCTACGTCGCCGACATCAACGGCGCGAACGTGCAGCGACTGACGACCTCCGCCGGGATCGACACCGAGCCCACCTGGGCACCGGACGGATCGAAGATCTACTGGGTGACCGGGACCGATCCGCTCTTCGGCAAGGGGAACCTCGACATCTGGCGGATGAACCCCGACGGCTCGGACAAGCAGCCCGTCGTCGCAACCGCGAGCTCCGAGTTCGAGCCCGACGTCTCGCCCGACGGCCAGCGGATCTCGTTCACGCGCGATCTCGGCGGCGTCCTCCTGCGCGGCTGGGAGGTGTTCACCCGCCTGCTCTCGACCGGCGCCGAGAAGCGGCTGACCAACAACAACGAGCCCGATCACGACACCAGCTGGACGCCGAACGGCACCCGGATCTTCGTGACCAGCGAGGAGGACAACATCAAGCAGCCGTACGGCGACGTGTACCGGCTCGACTCGGTGACCGGCGCGGTCAAGGCCCGAACGACCAACTTCGCCCTCTCGCGAGGCGATCCGCACGTCTCGCCCGACCAGCTTGCGATCGCCGCGGTGCAGCCGCTGGCGCCGATCACGCGCGGGCCTCACGTGATCGACCTCTTCGACCTCGACGGCCACAACCTCGGACACGTCGGCGGCCCGGGGCTGGTCGACATTCATCCCAACTTCGGCGTGCTCGCCGACTCGGACGGTGACTCGACGCCCGATTACCTCGAGTCGGGCAGCGTCGGCAAGCCACGGGTCGACCTGCCGGGCAGGGTCCGCGCGGGCAAGCCGTTCACCGTCCGCTTTGCCTGGGAGCACCCCGAGGCATGGCGCGGAATGGATGCGATGGAGCTGTTCCTGACCGGGCGCGAGGGACCGATCGCGGCCGTGCGACTGTTGATCGGTTCGGGCAAGCTCTCAGCCTGGGACAACACCGTCGGCGGCTACGGCGTCGCGCGCCGCCCGGGAAAGAACGGCGTCCTGCGATCCGGCGGCCTTCGTCTCGAGCTGAAGGGCTCACGCGTGATCAAGACGTCGCAGCGAACAATCACCACCCTCCTGCGACTCGAGGTCGCCAAGAGCCTCGCCGGACACAAGTTCAAGATCCAGGTCCAGGCCGACGATCTCGACGGGGACCACCAGGGCGAGAAGATCAGCGGCGAGACCATCCGCGTCGAGCGTTAGCCCGTGCCCGCAGCTATCTGCGGACCAGCTTGACGCTGGTCGACTCGGTGTTCGCGGTGCCGCCGGCGGGGGTGAACGTGACCGAGGGCCTAAGGGTCTTCTTGCCCTTGCGTCGCAGCTGCCGCTTAGCCTTCCCCGCCGCCTTGACGCTCAGCGCCACCTCACCGGGTCCGGTGGCGGTCGCGGTGGCCGCCTTCAGGCCGTCCCCGGCCAGGGCGAGCTCCCCGGCGCCCGGAACGGAAACGGCGAGCGTCGCGGTGCCCTTGTTCTTGTCGCGGGTCACGGCGCCGAACGAGATGTCGTTCGAGGGTGGCGCGGGCGGCGGCGGAGGAGGCGGCGGCGGCAGGGTGGTCGTCGCCCCGACCTCCACCGCGCCCGCGTCGCACGGCGCCGCCGGCGCGCGGAAGAGCCCGCGCTGATCGGTCTCCGGGCAGACGCCGCCGCGGTCGATCGCCGGGCTGCCGGGGTTCGGCAGCTGAGTCGGGGTCGGGCCGCCGAAGTCTCCAAGCAGGGCAATGTTCGGGTTGAAGACGCCGTCCACGTCGTCGCTCGCGGCGACCGTGCCGCAGTTGGCGGTCATGGACGGGCCGAGCACGTTGCCGCCGAGCGAGACGAGGTCGCGGTCCGGGAGCTGCTGGCCGCAGTCCAGCTGAAGCCTCGCCTGGTTGCCGGCGAGGATCGACCCGCGAATGGTCGCGCCGGGCGCGCCCAGAAAGATGCCGCCGGAGTGCGCCGTCCCCGGCCCGGTCGCCGAGTTACGGTTGATCGTGACGTTGGTCAGCGCCATCGTCGACTCTCTGCTGTCGTAGACGATCCCTGCGCCTCTGGCCTCGGTGGTGTCGGAATCGGCGGCGGCGATGTTGCCGGAGATCGTGCTGTTGGTCGCGGTCATCGACCCGCCGATCGACCCGCCGCCCCCGAAGGTGATCCCCCCACCCTGCACCACGACGGCGTCCCCCTGGACCGAGTTGCCCGCGACGGTGCTCCCGGTCATCGTCAGCGCGCCACCCTGCCCGACGAGGATCCCGCCGCCTCCGAATCCGGGATTACCCCCGAACCGGGCGACGCTGTTGCCGCTCACCTCGGAGTCGATCAGCGTCAGCGGCACCCTGGTCTTGATCCCGCCGCCGCCGCTGTCGCGGGCGTCGTTTTCGACCACCGACCCGTTGATGATCCGGACCCGCTGCAAGGTGACGGCGCCCGCTCCGTCGAGGATCTCGATCGCCCGTCCGCGGAAGGCGTCGTCGCCGGGGAAGAGGACGCTGTCGGCGTCGATCGTCGCCTGCCCGGGGCCGGCGCTGCGGATCGTGGTGCCGCCGCCGCCGGTGATGTCGAGATCCCCGGAGACGTTCGCACTCTCGGGTGCCGCGTGATTCGTGAGCTTGTAGGTCAGCCCCGCCTCGAGCACGATCGTGTCGGCGCCCGCGGTGTCGGCGTTGCAGTTGGCGCCCGGGGCGTTCGTGTTCGCGCTCTGGACGGCCTCACGAAGGGTGCAGCCGGTGTCGTCGAAGCTGCCGTCGGCGGCGTCGTTGGTGACGTCGACGACGATCGTTGCCGCGCTCGCGGTCGCCGTCCAGCCGATCGCCAAGGCGATCGCGAGCGCCAGCGCCAGGGGCCGCGCTCGCATCAGCCGCGAACCTTCAGCTTCGTCGATTGCGTCGCCGCGGTCCCCGCCATTCGGCGCGAACGTGACCTCCGCCTGGACCTTGACCTTGCCCTCGCGCCTGACGATCCGCTTGGCGGGCTTGGTCAGCTTCACCGTCACCTCGACCGTGCCGGGGCCGCCCGTAACAGCGGACTCCTTCAACCTGTCCTTGGAGCCAGCGTCGTCGATCGACACCGTGCCGGCCGAGGCGACGTCGACGCTGAGCTTGCGGCCGTCGAGACCGCCGATCGTGAACTGGTTGCTCGGGGTCGGCGGCGGCGGCTCCGGCGGCGGCGGCTCGACCTCGAGCGTGAGCGCCCAGCCCGAGTCAATCGAGAAACCGAGGCAGCACGCCGAGTTGTCGTCGAGCACGAACAGGTCCCAGGATCCGTTCGGCGAGCCGCCGGCCAGCACCGCGAGGTTGTTCACGTACGGCGGCGGCGGGCCGCCAGGGGCGACGCTCAGGTCGTCGGGCTCGACGCTGTTGTCGAAGCCGTCGGTTGACCGAGGTAGTTGGACGGGAGGAAGGTCGATTGAGTTGGAAAGCTGGGGCTGCATGGGCCGGACTTCGAGACGAAGCCGGGCGCCGAGCCGTCGAAAATCCAGTTGCCCCGCTGCGAGGTGCCCTGGATGCAGGCGTCAGACATCAGCATCACCTGCTGTCCGTTCGGCCCGCGCAGGACTATGTCCGCGTCGGCGAGGGCGGACATCGCGAGGATCGTCACGTTCACGTCCGTGACCGTGCCCGTCACGCCGGACACGGCGATGCTCGAGGGGTAGCAGATTCGCAGGCCCGGCGGTGCCCGACTGCTCGCTGGGGCCGAGGCCCGTCGGGTTCGCGAAGGTGAGCGTCGCCGCCTGGGCGCCGGCGGGCAACGCGACAAGCACGCCGAGCGCCAGCGCGAGCCTCGATGCGCGGAGGGCTGCGGTCATCGCGCTCAGCACGTCTCCGCCGCCGCCTCGCTCTGCACGACCTCGAACGCGCTGCCCGGAATCTCCTTCAGCTGGTTGAGGTTGTTGTCGTCCCAGCCCGGGTTCGGAGCGCCCTGGAAGAACCAGTTCGAGCCGTTGTCGGCGTTGATCAGGCCATAGCGCTTCAGGGCCGCGGCGATCACCGCCGCCTGGCCGGTGAAGGCGGAGGTGTCGTATGAGGCCTTAAGCCGCAGGCGCAGCCCCATCGGCGGCGCGTCGGACGAGTTCGTATCGCCGGCGCAGTGGGAGGCTGGACGGATATAGGCGTCGCGGGTCGACTCGAACGTGACCCGCAGCGCGTGGTCGATCACGCCGCTCTTCACCTCGTCGAAGCGGAAGAGGCCGGGGAAGATCGGCAGGCCGGCGGCGTCGGCCGAGGTGAAACCGATGGTGCGCAGGCCGGGGTCGGCCAGGTTCCAGATCGCGCCGGCCTCCGCCTTCCACTTGCCCCGCCGCGGGAAGGCGCGGTAGAGCTCGTAGAGCAGGCAGCGAGACTTGTCGTAGGCGATCACGTGCCGGTCCTCGTCGCTCTTTGGGCCGCCCTCGACCGGCGCCGACAAGGGGATCCTGTACTTGCCCTTGTCGGACTCGGCTCCGTAGGCGGTGAACCTGACCTTGACCGGCTTGGTTCGCTTGCCGACGACCTCGTAGGGGATCCCGTAGATCGGCCTGCTGCCGACGTCGGGATGAAGCTCAGAATCTCCGTGCGAGTTGATGTAGTCGATGATGCGATCGGACGCGGGGTCGGTCGGGGCGCCGGAGATGTCCTGGCTCCAGGCGCGCTGGTCCGGCAGCGAGGGCGCGTCGGCGGCGACGCCGGTCGCTGCCGGGAAGCCGCCGCACTTCGAGTCGAAGGCGCGCTGGGCTGAGCCCGGGCCCTCCGGCGCCGCGGCGCCGACACTCGCGAAGGCGAGCAGTGCCGCGGCGGCGCGGCGAAGGCGAGGATCGATCGGTTGCGGCTCATCCGCCCCACCCTCCACGGTGTGTGGTCGCGGCGCCATCCCCCAAGTGGGTGGACGGGCCACCCCCCATAGGCGACCGCCGGGGACGGTCGTAGGCGCCCCAGGGATCGGACGCCCGGCCGCGGGCAAGGCGCCGCGGCCGGGTCGGGCGTCCGTAATGCGGGTCGTCAGGCCGGGCAGATCGCCTGGACGTAGAAGTCCCGATCGGAGACCACGTTGTCGGCGCTCCTGGTGAAGACGATGACCGTGTTGGGCACGTTCACCTTCGGCGCAGACGCCGACGAGCACCGGTTGCGAACTGGTCGCCGAACCCGGCGATGCCGACAGGGTGCAGCCCGCGATCGAGCGGGGGAAAACGACGTCGTACGTGCCGGTGCCGGCGGCCGTCCTCGTGGACGAGACGCCCCCAGGGACCGACCCGAGCGTGTTGCCGGCGGCGGCCACGTTCGCCGAGATGATGTTGCTCGCGATCTTGGCCGTGTTGGCGTTCGTCGCGTTGGCGACGCTGAGCCCCGGTGCGGCCTTTGCGATCTGCTGGTCGGCGATGGTCCTCACCTTCGCCCTGTTCAACTTCGCCGCCGGGTCGGCCGCGATCGCGGTCCCCGCGAGCGCGGCGACGAGGGCGATCATCGCCACCAGCAATGCGGGCGACGGTAGTTGCCGTGCTGACTTCATCCGATACCTCCATGTTCGATTTGCCCGACTTTCCAACGGACGACGCGTCCGTCGAGTACGGGCAGGCATGCGCCCAGCATCCGCGCGATCCGGCGCCACGTCCATCCCCCAACGGGGTGGACGGGCCACCCCTCGGTTAGGAACCGCCGGTCAGGTCCCGAGGAACGACGACGCCCGAGGCCATCGCGTGCCGCGCGAGCTCCGCGCGCTTGCGGTTCTGCGGCAGGTCCGGGAGCTCGAACGTCCGAAACAGCGCCTTCAGGTGCGTGCGCACCGCCTCCGTCGAGATGCCCAGCGCCTCCGCCAGCTCCGAATTGGAAGGCGCCGTCGCGCCGGGCTCCGACGACGTGAGCAGCGGCCGGCAGAGCGCGACCAGGACGCGCCGCTGGCCAGGCGTGATCCCGGCCACCTCCTCACGCGCGGGGACCCGCGGAGTCTCCCCCGCCTCCGCGGCCGGGTCGCGGAAGAGGACCTCGGTGGCGCCAACTCTCAACAGGTCGCGGTCGTTCAGGCGGCGGCGGCCGCGCAGCCGTTGGCCGTTGACGAACGTCCCGTTGCGCGACAGGTCGTCGTCAATCACGGTCCAGCTGTCACCGAGGCGCTCGAGAAGGGCGTGGGCCCTGGAGACCTCGATGTCCCATGGCAGGGCGAGGTCGTTGCCAGGGTCGCGACCCACGACGAAGCGATCGCCCTCCAGCTCGATCAGCCGCAGCGCGGCCTCGACGTCGCGGTAGACGAGGAACGGGCGCTCCGCGCGCTCGGCCGCGATCGTCTGCGAAAGCTCGTCGGGGGTGAATGTATGGCGCCCGAAGCTCACCCCGGAATCATCGCCGGTCGCGCCCCACGCGGTGCCGCTTACCCGATCAGCTTGATGCGCCCGCTTCCGCGCACCCTGTACTCGTGCATCAGCGCGAGCTCCTCACCCGGGTTCTGCCAGCGCAGGCAGAACCCGCGGATTCCGATCGGGCCGCAGTTCTGCGCCAGCTCGAGCAGGTCTCCCGCGGGGTCAGCGTCGGGGACGGCCAGCCGCGCCAAGCGCCCGCCGGCGAACAGATCGACCGCGATTCCGCCAGGCAGGTCGACCACTACGGCGCGCGCCGCTCGGCCGCCCGACAGCGGCACGGGCACCTCCGCAAGCGGTTGCCCTGCCGGCGCCGCCGCCGCCTGGGCGCCGAAGAGCTGGCGGGGCCCCTCCGCCCGCGCGCCGAACTCGATCTCCACGCTGAGCATCAGCTTCCTGCCGGGCGTTGCGCCGTCGCTGCCCTGAGGACCGGCCGTGAGGCCCCCGTCCCAGCGCACGATCGCCGACCCGGGCGGCGCCGGGCCGACGCCGATCGAGGCGCCCGGACCCAGAAGGACCCCGATCTGGTCTCCGGTCTGCACCGGGATCTCGGCCGGAAACGCGCGCTGGACCGGGCCCGTCAGGCGCTCCGGCTGCGAGAACCCCACCACGTGAGACCTTCCCCCCTGCTCGCGGATCACCTGAAGCGCCACGTCCCCGGACGCTCCGTCCACCTCCCAGCTGCGGATGACGCCGGGACGGTTCACCGTGACCGTCCGCCCGCCGAGGCGCAGCTGCGCCAAGGTGCACGCGGGGGTGTTGGCGCTGGGCTCGGCGACGCATCCGAGCGTCCCGGAGCCGGCCGGCGCCGGGTCGTCGCCGCCGCTCATCGCCACGGCGGCCGCCGCAGCCGCGGCGATGGCAAGGCCGGCGGGCGCCAGGCGCAGCCGAGTCCGGCGGGCGCGGACCCGCGCGTCTCTCGTGGGGAGGCGGGAGACCACGTCGGCGAGCGCCCGCTCGTCCGCCTCGTGCCCGGTGCCGCGTGCGAGGCCGAGGTCGGCCAGGTACGGGACTCCGTCCGCCTCCATCAGGATGTTGTTCTCGGAGACGCGCCCGTGCGCCAGGCCTGCACCGCGCATAGCCCGCAGCGCGCCGCCGAGCGGCTCGAGCGATGACGCGGTTGGAGGCGAGCCGTCCTTGCGCAACTGCGCGACGGTCCGCCCACGGAACAGCCGCATGGCGATGAAGCGTCCGCCCTCCCACTCGCCGACCTCGTAGCACGGGACCAGGTTCGGGTGGTGGAGCGCCGCAGCCAGGCGCTGCTCCTGGTCGAAGCGCACGAGCTGCTCGGGGGTCTTGAAGTGGTCGGCGTCGATCAGGCGCAGCGCGACGGCCCGGCGCAGCGACACCTGGGTGGCCTCGTAGACGGCCCCGACGGAGCCGGCGCCGATCAGGCGCTCGATCCGGAATGGGCCCACCACCGCCCCGGCCCGCGCGGCGGCGTCGCCTACCCGGATTGCAGTCTCCCCTCGCTCACGATGAAGTAGTTGAAGATCGTCCGGCCGGAGTTCGGGTTCACCCACCACACGTCGGCCTCCCCGAACGGCTCGCCGGGGTATTCGTAGACCTTGAGGTCCGTCGGCACCCCCTCGGGCTTCAGGTCCGGGATGAACACGCGCAGCGTGCGCCGGCCGGCACGGCTGACGTCGAGGACCACCCGCCCGTCGACCTCCACCAGCTCCACATCGAGCGTGGTCTCGCGCGGCTCGTCGACGGGCAGGGACGCTCGCTCTCGCACCCGGCCGTCCGGAGCGTCGGCGGCGGCGGCACCGGTGAGGTGCTCCGGCGGCTCGACGCGCTTGCCAGGGACGAACTCCGCCCGCACGGCGACCTCATAGTCGAACCCCGTCCCCTCGTCCTGGTCCGGGCTGCCGTAAGCGCCGCCCAGCGGCCTGAGCCAGCGCTGGGTGGTGGCGCCGGCGGTCTTGCTCACCCCGATCGACCCGCCCGGGCCCAGCTCGAGGCCGACCTGGTCGCCGGCCTCGACCGCGAGCAGGGTCTCGAAGTGGTGCGGCCCGGCGTTGCCCGCGTACTCCCACTGCGACGCGCCCACCCGCACCGTGTCGCTGCCACGGGGGCGGATCACATCAAGCGCAACGTCTCCGCTCGCCCCGCGCACCGTCCAGCCGACGATCGCGCCGTCGGCCGGGATGAGCACGTCGCCACCGGGAAGCTCGCTCTGGACGATCGAACACGACGGCGAGGCGGGTGTGGGCACCTCACCGCGACAATCAAGCGAGCGCTCCGGCGGCGCGAGGTCGCTGCCCAGCGCCTGGGCTCCCGGCGGCACGGCTGCCAACGGCACCTCCTCGGCGCTGCCGTCCCCGTCCCCGTCGAGCAGCACGGCGACTCCCGCCCCCAGCGCGGCCGCCGTAGCCAGGATCGCGATCGATGCCGCGACCTTCACCCAGGTGGGCCGCGCGCGCACCGGCGGCGGCAGGACGACGTCGCCCGAAGTCCGGTCGTACGCGCTCACGACCTGCGGCGACCCGAGCGTCGAGACGGAATCCCCCAGAGCGTCGCGAACCGCCCGGATGATCGACCGCGAGCTCCGCGGCCGGGTTTCGGGCTGCTTCGCCAGGGCGGGCCCCAGGGCACCGTTGAGCTCCTCCGGCAGCTCGGACCGTCGTTCGCCGACGCTCGGCGGCGGCTCGGTGGCGTGGGCGTAGAGCACCGCGGCGTCCGAGCCGCGCGGGAAGACGACGTCGCCGGTCAGGCAATGGAAAACCGTCGCGGCAAACGAGTAGCGATCGGAGGCCGGAGTTGGTTCCTCGCCGCGAACGATCTCCGGCGCCACGTACGCGACCGAGCCCAGCATCGGCCGCGAGGTGGCGACCGTCGTATCCGTCCCCGTTCGCGTCAGGCCGAAATCAGCCAGGAACGCCCGGTCGCCGTCGTCGATGAGCACGTTCTGGGGCTTGACGTCGCGGTGGACGAGGGCTGCCTCGTGCGCCGCGTCGAGCGCGTCGGTGACCTGATCGAGCAGCCTGAGAGCGCGTTCGGCGTCGAGCTCGCCGTCGCGCAGCAGGTCCAGCAGCGTCTGGCCGGGGACGAGCCTCATCGCCAGGAACAGGCCCTGGTCCGACTCGCCGGCCTCGTAGACCTCGAGAACGTGGGGGTGCTCGAGGGAGGCCTGGAGCCGTGCTTCCCGCCGGAAACGCTCGACGAAGTCCGGGTCGTCCGCGAGCTCGGGTCGCAGGACCTTGAGTGCTACCTGGCGCTTCAGCGAGGCCTGGACGGCCTCGTAGACGACGCCCATTCCGCCCCGTCCGATCACGCGGACGACGCGATATCCCCCCACGCTGGTGCCGGTCTCGATCATCACACCTCCGGGAGAACACTCCCACCGATAGGTACGCAGCGTAATGCGTCGGCTCAGCTCAGCAGCTGTTTCGACCTTCGCCTTGGCCTTCTTCACCTTCTTCTTCGCGATTGTCTACGCGGAGAAACTTCCCGCCCCGGTCAGGTGGCTGCGAAGGCTGCGCATGGGACCCCCTCCGTGGAGGTCACCCGCCTACGGACAGCCGTTCACGCCGGCTGGGGCGCAGCGGAAGCTGATCCCGTCGATCGACACGTAGTCGGCGTTGATGATGGATCCATCGATCGAGACCCCGCCGGCCGGGGAGCCGGCGAGCGCCGGGCCATCGATGTAGACGGAGAGGTCGGTTCCGTCGCCCACCACCGGCATCTGCTCGCGCCTCTGGGGCCGATAGCCGGGCGGAAGCACGAAGACGGTGCGCTCGGTCACGTCGTCGCAGATGCCCGGACCCTGGCGCGTTTTCAGAGTGCCCTTGAGGTGAACGAACCCGGCAGCGTCGCGGGTGAAGGCGGTCGAACTATGGACCGAGTCGTAGTTACTCCAATCGCAACTCTCGTAATCGCCGAACGCCGGCTGGCCGGCGGCACCGACGAGGCGCCAGGTCGTGCCCTGCCTGAGGCTCGACTCGAGCACATCGTTGCCGGTGACGTTGTTGTTCTTGAGGTCCTCGGACAGCAGCGACTCGTTGATCACGTCCGCGCTTCCGATCGTGTTGGCGGCGTAGGCAACGCCACCGGTAAGCGCCCCGATAGCAAGCAGCATCACGATCACGTTGGCGTAGGTCAGATGTCTGCGCATGGGGCCTCCCTGGTTGCCAGGTTCGGGTCGGGCGGTCCTCCCATGGTGTCCGTGAAAGCGCCCGCCGCGCCATCCCCCAACGGGGTGAACCGGCCACCCCCCAGGCGTGAACGCCGCGCGCCCCCCGGGGCTACTGCTTAAACGCGCTAGAACACGAAAGCCCCGCCGGAGCGGGGCTTTCGTGAGGAGCGGCTGATCTGAGCGAGATCCCCGCCAACTGGCTTGCTCATGCGAGTTGCAGGGGCGCTGCTACCAGAGCGGCTACCGGTGCCTGGCATTCACGGTCGGTGCTTACTGGTAGCCAAGGCCAGCCGGGCAGACCCGCCATCGGCACCCCTCAAGGAACGGGCTTGCCGAAGTCGGGGTCGAACGGCTCGTGGTCGGAAGGGCAGACCGTGCCCGGGAGCGGAGCGACGAGGCTGACGAGGTAGGCGGTTGTGGCGGCCTTGACGCAGGCGCTGGGGTCGCTGTCGCTCTTGTGGCTGTAGCCGTCGTGGGTGAGCAAGACCGCGTTGCCCAGCCGTCGGGCGGTGCGGCGCGCGTCCGCGTACGGCGTGTTCGGGTCATACCGGGTTCCGATGACGAGGATCGGGTTCGGAGTCGACGCATCCCACGGCCC
This sequence comes from uncultured Solirubrobacterales bacterium, assembly GCA_963811505.1. Lineage (GTDB taxonomy): Bacteria > Actinomycetota > Thermoleophilia > Solirubrobacterales > 70-9 > WHSW01. Next base: position 132,470 of record CAWERC010000007.1, read on the forward strand.
GGTGTAGCGATCGGCGCTCGCGACCGGCCACGACGCGCACGGCGCCCAACGCCACCAGCTGATCGTCGCTCCGTAGCTGGAGCTGACCCGGGTCAGCCGATCGACGACCGAGCGCCACTCGCCGGGACCGTGGCGCGCCGGGCTGTCGGCGCAGGTGAGCCCGATCGCCGGCAGGCCGGGCGCAAACACAGGCTGCGAGAAGACGGTCGTCAGCAGCCGCCCCGCGGTCGCGAGCTCCGATCCGTCGCCTGCCATCGCCGCGGCGAGCGCCTCCGCGAAGCCGGGCCACGAGCCCGGCGAGCCGCTCATGTTGACGAGGATCGCCGAGATCGCATCCGAGTAAGTGAGATCGCCGGGCGGGTCGGCCGACGGCGCCGGGATCGGGGCGCGCCGCAACTCCGCGAACAGCGCGTCGACGCGCGGCTTGACCGGCCCCTGGCCGGCGAGTGCGCAGAGCGCCGGCCCGGCGCTCTCGCACAGCGACAAGAAGCCGTCGAACGCTTGGTCGGTGTAGCGGAGCTCGTGTACGTAGTTGGCCTCGATGCCCTTCGTGTACGCGACGGGGTCGAGGACGCCGTCGATGACCATCGCCCGCACCCGCTGCGGGAACATGTTGGCGTAGGTCTGGCCGATGAACGTGCCGGCGGAGAGGCCCATGTAGGTGAGCCGCCGGTCGCCCACGAGCCGCCGCAGGTAGTCGAGGTCGTGCGCCGTGTCGGCCGTGGACACGTGGGCAAGCAGCCGGCCGCTCACCTCACCGCAGCGCCGCGCGAGTGCCGCGGTCTTGCGCACGTAGCGACGTGAATCTGGACCGGTTGTGGGAAGCGACCAGTTGCGAAAGAAGGCCGCACGCTGCCATTCGGTGCGAAAACAGCGGATGCGTGTACTGTCGCCCGCCCCGCGGACGTCCCAGCCGACGACATCGAACCGACCGTCGCCGGCGGCGTCCAGGTTCTCGCCGTCCGCCCTCACCACGTCGGCGGAGCCGCCGGGACCGCCCGGGTTGAAGAACAACGAGCCGATCCGCTCGTCGGGCCGGCTCGCGAGGTGGCGGATCACCGCGAGCCGAATCCGGCGGCCGTTCGGGCGGGCCCAGTCGAGCGGGACCCGCACGTTCGCGCACTCGAGCTGCTCGCCGCAGCTCTTCCAGGCGATGCCCTCCTTCGGGGCTCCGGCAACCGGGGTGGTCAGAAGCAACATCCCGACGAGCGTCGAGAAGCCGATGACCGCAAACCGGGGCGCTGGGACCGCGCTCACTACGCGGACTCTAACTCTCGAATGGTGGAGGCTCCGTCGCGATCTGACGGAGGTTCTGAAAAGAGCGGCTGATCTGAGCGAAATCCCCGCCATTCGGCTTGTTCATGCGGTCAGCGAGCACGCTGCTATCAGCCGTGCTACCGGTTTCTGGCGCGTGACAGCGAGACGGATCCGTAGCAGCTGGCCGTCCTGCGGGTCCGCCGCCGCATTGATGCGACCGGCCGCCATCGCTGCCACGCGAAGGCGAACAGCGCGAGCCGTCGCCACGAGCGCGAGCGCCGAGGATGAACGCGGGTCTAGTTTCCCTCGTCTCGACGCCGACGAATGGCCGGCCGTTCAAGCGTCTTTCGGCCCAGCGTGGAACGACCCGGTACTCGATGCCCTCCTCACGGTGGTAGTAGGGTCGGACCTCCCACGCTGAGGAGCAAGAAATGCACGGAAGACTTCCCCTCCTGGGCCTCGCGGCGGCCGCGACGTTGGCGGCGCCCTCTCCGACGCAGGCAGGACCATCGACGGCCGGACCGACCGCGCGGGCCAGCGATACGCTCACCGTCTGCGTCGGAGGGGGCGGCGCGCTGCGCGTCGCGAGGAGGTGCCGGCCCGGGGAGCGGCGGTTCAGGCTCGTCGCCGCGCCCGCGCCGCCCGGGCCGAAGGGCGATCCGGGGCCGAAGGGCGACCCCGGGGCGACAGGGCCGCAGGGCATCCAGGGCGAGACAGGGCCGCAGGGCATCCAGGGCGAGACAGGGCCGCAGGGCATCCAGGGCGAGCCAGGGCCGACCTACAGTGCCGGCGCCGGCCTTGATCTCTTCGGTGACGTCTTCGCGCTCGAGGTGCCGCTCGTGCTCGTGAGGAACTCGTCGCCCGACCCGTCGCTCATCGATGTCACCAACACCAGTCACGAACCCGCCTTCGGCCCTGTCCGCCCCGCGGCGATAGAGGGCACCGCGACCTCGACCGCGGACGGCAATACCGCGGTCGACGCGGTCTCCGGCGTGCTCGGCGTCGTGGACGCGACCAACCCGGGTGGCTTTTCGGCCGGGGTGCGCGGCGTCAACAATGGCACCGGGGGGGTCGGCATCGGGGTGGCCGGCTTGCATAAGCAGTCGGGCTGGGGCGTCTACGGCCAGGCGCCGACCGGCTACGGCGTGGTCGGCGAGATCGCCAACGCCGCGGGAGGCGGGGCCGCGATGCGGGCGGCCTACACGGGGAGCGACGTCGGCGCCGCCCTCGAACTCAGTAACGGGCAGATCCGAGTGAGCGGCGCCAATCGGCCGGTGTTCCAGGCGGACCTGAGCACCTCGTGCGGGGGAAACAACGCGTACTCGGTGCTGGACAACCCACTCATCAACGACGACCCGAACGCCATGCTGGTCGTCACGCACACCGACGCGAGCACCGGCGGCGTCCAGTTCGCCGGGATGCCGCTCGGGGTCGTCTTCAACACGGCCGCAAACCCGATCGCGGGTTGCGCGACGGATCGGTGGCTCGTGTTCACCGAGACGAACTCGACGATGCCGGACATCACCGTCAACGTCCTGGCGGTCAGCAGCTAGATCACTGATTCCGATTCCCCCGGATCAATGCGATCCGTGCGCAGAGGCCGTCCATCGTGTGGGCGCCGTGGCGCTCCAGTGAGAGCTCTAGCTCCGCTGGTCGCAGCGGGGTGGCAGCTCGCATGAACAAGCCATATGTGGGTCCTTCCAACCTTGGGACCCCGGCCGCTGAAGTCGACCACCGTGAACATCGACCGTTACTTACGGAGCGACGGCGAGCGGCGGCATGGTCCTGGCCAGGAACCCGTAGTACCTATCGGCGGGTGGCGAATGCAGCGGATCACCCACGAACCCGTAGCTCGGGTTGTTCGTGTTGACATGCTGCGCCCTGTTGCGCATCAGCTTGATCACGCTCTGCGTCGTCCGGCCCGCACAGGGCCCGGGCACGTGCCCAACCTCCCCGAGGCAGAGTGCGACCATCCCCGCCACATGTGGTGCAGCCATGCTCGTGCCCGAGATCGTGTTGTAGTCCGGACTGCCGATCCAAGTCGACCTGATGCAAAAGCCCGGCGCCGCGATCGTGTGCGCGGACGCGTTCGTATGGACGTCGTCTCCGACCCAATTCGAGAACAGGGCGGCAGTGTCGTCGACCTGCGTAGGCCAGCAGGCCGTTCCTGGACCTTCACCCCCGGGCCTGCCGTCGCCATCGGCGATCGCGGTCACGGTCAGTACCTGTGGGTACGCCGCCGGAACAAGCGGACCGTAACGTTTGTCGAACTTTTCGTTGCCGTTGCCCGCTGCAGCGACGTAGTTGATTCCCTTCGTCTGCGTCGCGTTGCAGATTGCCAGGTGCAGGGCGTCGGTCGTCTCCGCGCATGGCAGCACCGGCGGGGCCCGCCCGCTGAGGCTCATATTGACGACGCCGATGCCCTTGCGCGCCGCGTTATTGCTGACCCAGTTGACCCCGCAGATAACCGCCGCGGTGCTGCCGTAGCCGCTGTCGTTGAGGACCTTGACCCCGTAGATCAGCGTGCCGGGCGCGACGCCGACCACGTTCGCGGGATTGCCATTGTTCTTGGCCGCGATCGTGCCGGCGACATGGGTGCCGTGACCGTTGCCGTCAACCTGCGGCGTCGTGGGATCAACGCAGTTCTTGCCGTTCGCCACGTTGAGGTCGGGGTGCTCCGCCATGACGCCGGTATCGATCACGGCGACGTTGACCTGGCTCGCCTCCCGGACGAAGCTCCTGCCTCGGGCAGCCCAGATACGCCGGACGCCGGTCGGCGGGAGGCCACCACCCGCGGACGGCACCCATGCAGCCGTCGACACCCGCCGATCCTCGCTCACGAAGTCGACAGCGGGATCGCTCTCGAGCGCCTCGACCTGCTCGTCGCTCAGGCTCGCCGCGAAGCCCTCGATCGCCGAGGCGTAGCGATACTCGCTGCGAAAGCCGAGTTCTCGCTCGCGGGCGCTCGTCGCCGCACCGGCGCCCTCCACCGACTTCTCATAGACGACTATGTAGCTGTCGTCGATCACGTTCGCGTCCGGATCGCGCTCGCCTGCCCCGGCACTCGCCGGGATCGCCAGTGCCACGGCTAGCAATCCGAGCGGCGCCAGGCAAGCCCTCAGAGGCGAGCCTGCCCGCTTCGATCGCCGATGGGTGGTGGTAATTGGTAGTACCCCCGGGCCGCAGCCCGATTTCGTACAGCCCCCCGGCCAGTGCCCCACCCTAAGACTGATGTCGAGTATAGACCGGCGGCGGATCGATGCCGATCGTCACTTGTCGGTGGGGCGGTGCAGGCCGTGGAGCACGACGGAGGCCGAAGCGTCGGGCATCCCAGCGTCGCGATGAACGCACGCCGACTGCCGCGACGCTGAGTCCAGAAAAAAGCGGCTGATGTGAGTGTCGACGGCAACTCGGACTGGTAGCGGCTGCCCGCGACGACACGTAGGAGTCGCGGGCTACTGGATCGAGGGCGTGCCCGGACGACGCCCCCGGCCCTTGCTCGCCAGCAATACCGCGACGCCGGCGAGAACCAGCAGCGTGAGGGCCGTGATGTAGACCGCGGCCGCGCCGGCCGGGTCGAGTTGCTCGATCGTGCGGAGGGCGGCTAGGAGGGCGCCGGCCGGGAGCGCGACGAGGGCGCAGGCCGAGAGCCGGGCCTCGTCGACCCGGTCGCGGACAGCCGCCCAACCGCAGACGACGGCCAGCAGGGCCACCCAGGCCCCGGCGAAACGGCCACCGAGCGGGGGCAACTCGAAGGGGCTGGGGCCGGCGACGCCAGTGGGGTCGATCCAGAGCGCGAGGGCGAGCGCGCCGCCCGCGATCGCGACGGCGCCGAACACCACGCGCACCCAACCTGGCGGGCGAGCCGGCCGCGCTCCCTCCTCCTCCCGCTCGAACAGGAAGAGGCCGATGGTCACGAGCGAGAAGGTCGCGAACAGGACCACCCACATGATCGCCTGCAGACGGTCGAAGTCGAATTGGTCGGTGTGCGCGAGGGTGATGATGAAGACCGAGACCGAAAGCAGTGCGGCGCCGAGGACGAAGCCGCGCACCTGCCGCGCCGAGCGGGGGAGCGCGATCGCGTAGGCGGTCGCGGAGCCGACATAGACACCGCCGGCGAATGCCGCGAGCGGCTCGGGCGTGAGCTGCCAGGCGAAGAACCCTCCCGTCGCGCCCGGAGCCGCGAGCAGCCCGATCCCGATCAGCCCCGCGGCCAGGACCAGAAGCAGGAAGGCCGAGCGACGGATGAAGGCGAGCGGGGCGAGGTCGTCCGCCAAGACCAGCCACATGCTGGCGAGGAAGATCCAGAGCGTCTGGGCGGCAAAGGCGATCGCGACCGCGACCTCCAGGCCGGGCTCCTGGTCGAACGCGGCGAACGGCGCGAGCGCCATCGGCGCCGCGATAGCGAGGGCGAGCCATGCGAGTGGCCGGGGCAAGATCCCGGAGCGCAGCGAGGCGACCCCGATCCCGCCTAGGAAGAGGGCCACGAAGATCCCCGAGATGATCCGGCAGAGCAGATAGAAGTCGAAGAGCGCGCCGGCGACGTCGTCGCTTTCGCCCGCGTTGCTGCCGGCGATCAGAATCGCGTCTGCCGAGAGGCCGGCGGCGGCGACCACGGGGCCCGCGAGCCCGCCGACGAGTGCGATCGTCGCCCATGGCTCGTCGACCCGCTCGCTCTGGCGCAGCCAGACGTAGAGCGCCACAACGAAGACCATGTAGGAGAGGAGGGCCAGCGCACCCGCGAACGATGTGACGATCGCGAACGCCTGATCCGCGTAGGTGGCCCGGACCTCAGCGACCGAACTCGAGAGCGTCGGCGAGGTGAGCACCTCTTGGTTCTCGATCGCGACGCCGACGAAGTAGCCGAGCCCGCCGATGCCGGCGATTCGCCTCGTTGTGAGCCACTCCCCCAAGCTCGGCAACCGTAGTCGAGATGGTCGCTTTGCGTGCGGGGAGCGGCAGTGGCCGGTAGACGCCCCGGGGCCGCTCGGGCTGCTACCAGCTGAGCTACCACTCGCACCGAGCTAGCGGGCCTGGGGACGGAAACCCATGCCTGTTGCGGTTCGGACAGGGCGCCGAACGGGCGACGGGACTGGTAGCACGGCCCATTCCTACGGTCAGTGCCCGAACCGGCGAATCCCGCGCAGTCATCGATCCTACCCGCGGTAGGCTCGCCGCATGCCCGAGGGGAAGACGCACTCCGTCAAACGTCATCTGGACGTCGACGCGGAGGGCTACGACGTCCAGATCCGGCGGTTGATCCCGGACTACGACGACATGATCACGACGGGGGTCGAGCTGCTTGCCGTGCTCGCGCCGGCCGACGGGCACATCCTGGACCTCGGCGGTGGAACGGGAGCGCTTTCGTCGGCGGTGCTCGAGGGGCTACCCGGCGTCCGCGTGACCGTCCTCGACGTCGACACCGACATGCTTGACGGGGCCCGCAGCCGGCTGGCGCGATTCGCGGATCGGGTCGCCTTTCACGAGGGCAGCTTCCTCGATCCGCTGCCCGCCGCGGACGCCGTGATCGCTTCGCTGGCGCTGCACCACGTCCATGACCTCAGCGGCAAAACGAGGCTCTACCGCGCGATTCACGACACGCTCTCGCCGGGCGGGGTACTGCTCAACCTCGACGCCGCGGTCACCGAGGATCCGCGACTCAACGGCCTCGTGTTCGACCGAATGGCGGCACGGATGGCTGAGCACGGGATCGCCGATGCCGAGGCGCGTGCCCACTTCGCATCGTGGGCGGACGAGGACCGCTACTTCCCCCTTGACGCTGAGCTGGGCGCGCTGCGCGAGGCGGGCTTCGATGAGGTCGAGTGTTTCTGGCGGCGCGGGCTCTCCGCCATCCTCTGCGGATTACGCGCTCGCTGACTGGTCCAGAAAAGAGTGGCTGATATGAGCGAAATCCCCGCCATCTGGCTTGTTCATGGGGCTGCGGTCGAGCTGCTACCAGCCGTGCTACCAGTTTCCGGCGCGTCGGCGGCTGCCTGGACTGGTAGCGGATGGTCGCACTGCCGGGCGTCCGAACGGTGCGGCTCGGGGGCGGTCCGCTACTGCTCGCACGCGAAGGCAGGAGCGACGTTTACGTGGAAGCCGTGGCGCTGGCTGACCGCAGGCCAGAGCGAGATACTGTGCGGGCGATGTCGCAGGAGAACGTCGAGATCGCCCGCGAAGCCGCCGCGGCCTTCAACCGTGGCGACCTGCATGCATGGTTCGAGTACTTGACGGACGACATCGACTTCCGCGCCGCCGACGGTGCACCCGATGACCATGGCCCGATCAAAGGCAAGGACGCCCTGCGGGCTTTCGCGCAGGATTGGCTCGACACGTTCGACGATTTCAGAATCGAGCCGGTCGAATTGATCGACGCTGGTGAGGACATGGTCCTTGCGGTCAATAGGGCCAGCGGCCGGGCCAAGCTCAGCGGCGTCGAGACGGACCTGACCTACGCCGAACTCAGCACGTTCCGAGACGGGAAGATCGCGCGAAGCCGCCAGTACCTCACACGAGACGAGGCCCTCGAAGCCGCCGGGCTGTCGGAGTAACGACACGACCATCCCGTGGGACGACGGGTGGCTCCGCAGAGTCACTGCTGCTTCGCGCGAGCAGGAGCAGCGCGTGATCAGTCTCGACGATCGTCCTCGAGGCCGTCGAGTTACTCCGACAGCCGCGCGGCTTGGAGGGCCTCGGCCTCGGTCAGGACAACCTGCCACGACACGCACTTCCCCTTCCGCCAACGGGTTGTGTTCCATGCGACGTCTTCGAATGGAAGCTCACTGCCGACTCCGTGACCGACAGCGCGGAACGCGCCGATCACGAAATCGCCGTGGTCCTGCATGTCGACGATCTCGATCCGGTAATCCGGGAAGGTGCCGAACCAGGCGTCCCACCAGCGCCGATAACCGTCGTGGCCGCGCAACGTACCCTCAATCGCGACGATGCGCGAGATGCTCTCAACGTCCTCGTCCATCAGGGCGAGCACGCCATCGAGGTCCCGATCGTTGATCGCATCGACCCATCGGCGCGTCAGCGCCAGGTTCTCCTCCGACATCGTCCGCGCAGTATCGCGCGACGTGGCGCCCTCGACACGAACCTGACCGATGCGGTCTGGCACGCTGCTCCTTCGCGTGACGACGAGCAGCCCGCCGGCTCCTTGGCTACATCATCAGCCCAGCGCTCGCAGGCATCGTCGGCGCGAGGCGGGACCGAACCGTGCTGATCGCCTCTGTGTTGTCGATTCCCTGCAGGTAGACCGAGGTGACGCCGAGGTCGGCGTGACCGAGCTGGCGCTGGATCACGTTCAGGGGAACTCCCTCGCGTGCCATCTCGACGGCATGGGCGTGGCGCAACTGGTGAGGAGCGAACCGCCGTCGGACACCGGCCTCGAGTGCGAGACGACGAAGCTGGGTCCGCGCCGCGGGGCGAGACCACGGTCGCCCACACGTCGGACCATTGATGACGCAGAACAGCGCCCCGATCGGCATCTCGGGGCGACGCTCGATCCACGGGCGAAGCTGCTCCCAGCCCCACTCGTCCATCCCGACCTCGCGTCGCTTGCCGCCCTTTCCGTGGCGGACGAGGAGCGCCCCGCGACCCGGGTCAAGGTCGCGCTCGGCGAGATCCAGGGCCTCTGAGATTCGAAGCCCCGCGCGCCAGAGCACGACGATCAGCCCACGCACGCGCGCGCCATGGAGTCCTATCCCCGCCTTGCGCATCACGGCGACGATCTCCTCCACGCGCGGCGGGTCGGCCGGATAGCGGATCCCCTTGTTTCTCGGTGGACGTCCGGCGTGGTAGCCGGGCATCGTCGCGGGTGAGCGCGGTCGGCCGGCGGCGTCGACTGGTCGTACCACGGTCGTGAGCATGCGTCCTCCGTTCGCTGCGCCGCTCCCCTCTCGGAGCGCCTGATCGAACCGAAAAACACTGGCGCGACGACATCGGCTCCAGGTACTCTGGATGGGCGATGGCCACTGCTAAGCACGACGCACGGAAGATCCTCGACGGCCTCCCCGAGGAGGCCTCGCTCGAGGACATCCAGTACCACCTCTACGTCCTACAGCGGATCGAGCGCGGCCGCGAGGACGTCGCTGCGGGACGCATCGTCTCCCAGGACGAGGTCGAGCAGCGGCTCGCCAAGTGGCTCGACGAGTAGCGTGGACTGAGACCGCCTGGCGCGATCTCGAGCACGTCGCCGACTACATCGCCCAGGACTCGCCGGGCTACGCCGCCGCACTCGTCCGGCGTATTCGCGATCAGGCGCGCTCACTTGAGGAGCTGGCCGAGCGCGGGCGCATGGTCCCGGAGCTCGATCAGCCCGCGGTCCGAGAGCTGGTGGTCGGGAGCTACCGGCTGATCTATGAGATCAGCGAGGGCGACGTGTACGTGCTGGGCTTGATCCACAGTGCGCGCGATCTCGCGGCGCTCTGGGACCGGGAGGCTCGGACAGGCCCGGGATAGACCGAGAGTGGCGTCACCCGATCGCCGCCGCCATGCGTAGCGAGGAGCGCCGGTTCAGCCGGAGGCCGCTGTCCCTGCGCATGGGAAGCGCAACATTCGCGCGATACTGCGCGGGCGATGGCGCAGGAGAACGTGGAGCAGTACTACCGATTCGCCGACGCCTTCAACCGTCGCGATCTCGATGCTGTCCTCGCATTCCTCGATCCTGATGTGGATTGGGCGCCCCAAAGTGTGGCGTTGGAGGGTGGCCGTCCTTATAGGGGCCACGACGGGTTCCGTACTTGGTGGGAGAGCACGTTTACGGCGTTCTCCGACTACGTCGCAGAGATCGAAGAGGTACGAGACCTTGGAGATATGACCTTTTCGCGACTGCGCTTTCGCGGCCACGGCATGGATAGCGACGCGCCCATCGACGAGGTGCAGTGGCACGTCGTCGAGTGGCGACACGGATCGGTGGCTCGCCTTCGCACTCTCCGAAGCGAGGCAGAGGCCCTCGAAGCCGCCGGGCTGTCGGAGTAGCGCAGAAGTAGCGCTCTGGACGACCGCCAGCAGCGGCAACTGGCGGGTGATGCGCTGCTCCTCTGCGCGACGAGCGTCAGGGGGCGCTGAGAGCCGGGGTAACCGATGGGTCCCAGGAGATAGTGATATCCGCACCCTGCTCCTGCAGAGTCTTCACTTAGACCTTCTCTAGGACGAGTCGGAACACCCGCGTGTCGTTCACATCGGGGAGAAGCACCCCGGTGAGCCTCCGGACGTTCTGCGAGGTGAAGAGTGTGTCGAGGACAGGCTTGGCGAAGTTGTCGAGGTCGACGGCCGGTCTCGCCAGATCCAGTGGAGTCATCCGGAAGGTCATCTCGACGGTGAACCTGGCGGTCTTCAAATGCGGCGAGGTGAATGGGGCCTGCGGATAGGCGGCCTCCACGGCGCCGTGTATGGCTTTCCTCCAGTCGGAGCTCTCGCGGCGCGCTGGGTGTTCACGGACCTGAATCCGCCAGGGGTTCGGGGTTGAGTCCACTCCTTCGCGCATGGCAGCAGTCTCCCGCTTTGCGCGAGGACCAGCCGCGCGGGGACCCGGCTCACGCGGAAACGGAAGTCAAGACCACGGTTCAGGCCTGGCTGAGGGATACGTGCACTCTGCGCTCAGCGACCACGAAGCGCTTTGGTTGCGAGTTCGTCGGCTTCGGCGTTCCACTTTCGAGGAACCCACGAAATCCTGTGGTTAGGAAACTCCTCGAGCAGGGAGCACGCTTCCGTGTGCAGGGGTCTGATGTGCTCCTTGCGAACCTTCGCGCGGCCGTTTACCTGGTCGACCACGAGCTCCGAGTCAAGGAACACCCGGATGCGTTCGATTTCGTAACTGCGGGCGAGCTTGAGTCCTTCGATGAGAGCCCGATATTCCGCAACCGTGTTGATGGCGGGTCCGATCGGTTCGGAGATCCTCTCAATGACGTGACCATCGGGGTCCCTGAGGACTACTCCGATCGCACCTTGAGCTGGGGCGTCGATGGTCCCGGTGCCAGAACCGTCTGTATTCAGCAGGTGGTTGCCCTTCGACGGCTCCGGATGGTCGCCTTCATGGGTTTCGGGCATCGGCATGAAGCCAAGCTATCTCGATCGCAGAGCTTCTGCTCTTCGTCCCGGAGAGATCGCATCCCTAAAGCGCATGTCCCTGCGGCTCGAGCCACTCCTGCCTTTGCGCGACGAGGAGCAACGGCAGGCATCACGCGAAGGGAGCAGCGAAGCTAGGGATGGTCCAGCCCTGCGGCTTCACGTGCCGCGTTGAGGTCGGTGTAGTTCTCAACGACCGCGATCAGATGGTCCTCGAACTTGATGATCTGGGCGAAGGGCGGCGCATCGACCTCCGCACCGCTCGCCCTGCCGCGGATCCTCATCCTGGCTTTGACGAACACGCGGTCCTCGTCAGCCTCGAGGATCTCGACCGGGTGGACATCGAATTCGCCGAAGACATCGCGGAGCACGACAAGCAGCCTCTCGACACCCGCCAGGCCACGGTAGATCGGTTCGTCGGGGAAGCCCTCCCAGTGCGTCATGTCCCACACCGCCTGCGGGTGGTACAGGGCGAGCAGCGCTTCCACGTCGTCGTCGCGAAACGCCCGGTAGGAGCTTTCGATGACATCGGCGCGGTTGGTCGACACGTCCCCCAGGGTATGGCGCGGTCGCTTTAATTGCTTCCCCTTCGCGCGAGAGCCGGGAGCCCGGCCAGCCGCGCCGGCGCGAGATACTCCGTGCCAATGTCAACGGAACATGTCGACGTTATCGAGGGCTTGTACACCGCTACGGGCCGTGGGGACGTCGCCGCCGCCCTCGCGCTCATCGATCCCGAGATCGAAATCAACTATCGCGGCGTGGTTCCAGACCTATACGGGCGTGACCTGCATGGGCACCAGGGCGTAGGCGAAGTCATGGCCACCGTCAGCGGGGAGTTCTCCGAGTTCGAAGCCAGCCCGGAGGAGATTTTCGACGCCGAAGACAAGGTCGTCGTGGTCGTGTTTCAGCGCGGGGTCGGGCGGGCGAGCGGCATCCCGGTCGAGCGGCGGGTGGCTCAGGTGTGGACCGTCCGCGACGGCATGGCCGTGCGCTGGCAAATCTTCAAGGATCGCGCGGAGGCCCTCGAGGCCGCTGGGATCTCGGAGTAGCGCCGCGGACGCCGTAGTACCGACGCACCGTCACGTCTGTCGCTTTGCGCGAGACGCAGAAGCCACAGGTAACAGCTCAGGTTTGTCCGCCCTGGCTACCAGCTGCGCTACCAGTCGCCGGTCTGATTGATCCCAACCGAGGCCCGCGGCACGCCTGTCGCAATCTCACGGAGGTCCAGAAAAAAGCGGCTGATGTAAGCGAAATCCCCGCCATCTGGCATAGCCATGCGGTGTCGGGGTTGGTTGCTACCAGCCCTGCTACCAGTTTCTGACGCACCGCCAACGCTCGGGCTGGTAGCAGGAGCGTCTCGTCAGATCGGCCCACCGCATCTGATTCAACCCTCGTCGGGCCCCGCCGCTGCTCTCACCCGGGAGGAGGCGTCAGTTCAGCAGCGCGCGGAAGTCCGATCCGAGGCCGCTCGCCCCGGCCGTGTCCATGACCTGGAAGCGTCGACCGCGGCGGTTAGCTGCGGATCCAGCTCGGATCGAGGCCGACAGCGACGCACTCGCCGCTCTCGGTCATCCAGGCCTCGATCGGCACGCCGACGTCGGCGCCGGCGCGCGACTCGGGCCCCATGAAGCAGAGGACCGTCGACTGCCGGTACACAGTCCCGCCGCTGTTCGCGACCCGGAAGCTCTTGAAACCGGGCTCCCGGGCCATGTGGCGCAGGTCGCGAAGAATCAGCTCTCGCACCTCGTCGGCGGTGCCCCGGTGAACGGTGCTCGAATCCGCCGCCGGCAGGAATGTGTCCTCGATCAGCTCGTCCGGGCACGGCCCCATCGCCGGAATCGCCTCGTCGAAAAGCGAGCGGCTCGCCTCGTCGGGATCCTGGGTCTCGGCGAACTGGGCGTCAGTCATCTCGGCGTCTCGCGCCCCTTTCGATCCTGCTTGACGCACCACAATAACCCGCAGGCAGCCTCGCAAGCCACGGGCGGAGGTTCGCGATTCTGTGTCTTTGCGGATCGACGGGCTTCGTCCGCGGAGAACCGTCCCCAAACCGAGACGCTCCCTTCACGCGAACTCGGGAGCAGCCGGAAACATCGAGCTGCCCGCCGAGGCGGACCACTCAGGTTGACGCGGGGCGTCACCGATGGCAGACGCGCCGGGCCACACCGAAACGCCGGGCGACGGGACCCGGTAGCGCGGCCCATCCTGAGTCAGCTTCCGCCCCCCGAACCGACCACCTCGCCCGGTTCCGAAGAGCATCCACCGACCGGTGGATGCTCTTCGGCTGGCGAACTACGCCAGTACCAGGGCCAGGATGACGCCCAGGACGAGGACGGTCTGAACGGAGTGCACGACGATCCCCATCCAGGCGCTCTGGAACCGCCGCGAGGGATAGGCGAGGGCGAAGATGTCGATCAGGGTGGAGGGAATCACCCACGGCGTATGCAGGTGGTAGACCGCGAACAGCACCCCGTTGGCCACGTAGTCACCCCGTCCGAAGACACCCTGCATTCGCGGCAGCAGGAGCCCCCGGAAGAGCAGCTCTTCTCCCAGCACGGTGTTGAACACGAGGAGCACAGCGACGATCGCATACCAGCCCCACGCCCCGCTGAAGAACTCCTCGCCGGCGTCCGATTCCAGGAAGTCGGCGAAGTCCCTCGCCGAGGGTCCGGGGAGAGCCAAGGCTCCCTCGAGGGCGAAGAGCACCACGAAGGGCAACACCCACAGCCAGACCCTTCCGCCCGTGCGGCGGGTCTTCGGATCGCGGGGTGCGCGCAGCCAGAGTGCGTCCCGTACGCGCGGCCATTCGAGTCCTCCCAGTTCCCGCCTGATGAGGATTGCGACCAGCAGGAACTGCCAGACGAGCCCCGCGGTGAGGCAGATCAGCAGGGCCTGCATGAGCGGCTCATCCCCCCCGAGCTGATCCTTCAGCCAGGGAGCAACGATCCAGGCGAGAACGCCCATCGGGACGGCAGCGGCAGCCCAGACCCCGAGGATCTGAGCAAGCGAGTACTGCCTGACGGCTGCATACCTCTCGTCCTCCCCTCCGAGCGCAGGCTCCATCGCCCGCGGCTCGGTCTGATCTTGGATGATGCGTGACCTCATGACCCCTCCTCAATGGGTTGACGTGGACGGGGTCAGGATCTCCGCCAGGTCCTCACACCGAAAGCCGGGGGACCGGCATTTCGATGGAGGGTTTTCTGGTGTCCCGGTGTCGGGTTTTCAGCCGCTGAGGAACAGCAGCACCGCGAGCACGCGCCGCGATTCGGTGCCGGTCGAGGGCAGCCCGAGCTTGCCGAAGATGCTGGAGACGTACTTCTCCACCGCGCCGACGCTGATCACCAGGCTCTCCGCGATCCCGTGGTTGGACCGGCCGCTCGCCATCAGCTCGAGCACCTCGCGCTCGCGCGGCGTGAGCTCGTCGAGCGGATCATCGGTGCGCTGGCGGGAGAGCAAGGTGGAAACGATCTGGGGGTCGATCGCCGACCCGCCATCGGCGACTCGCCGGACTGCGTCAACGAACTCCGAGACGTCGCTGATGCGGTCCTTGAGCAGATAGCCGGTCCCCTCCGCCGAGTCCGAGAGCAGCTTCATCGCCAAGCCGAGCTCGACGTACTGGGAGAGGACGAGGACGGCGGTTCCCGGGTATCGCTCCCTGATCTCGAGCGCGGCGCGCAGGCCCTCGTCGGTATGGGTCGGCGGTAGCCGGATGTCGAGGACGGCCACATCGACGGCATGAGCCGAGAGCTTGCGCATCAACTCCTCGGCGTCCGCGCACTGGGCGACGACATCGAAGCCCTCGTCGCTCAGCAACCGCGCCACGCCGTCCCGGAGCAGGACGCTGTCTTCGGCCAGCGCTACTCGCATGGCATCTGCGCGCGGACGCGCGTGCCGCCGCCTCTCGGCGTCCAGACTCGCAGCCGGCCTCCGAGCGCCTCGACCCGGTCGGCGAGACCACGAAGTCCGCTCCCCCGCTCGCTGTCGGCGCCGCCGACGCCGTCGTCGACGACCTCGACCACCAGCTCGTCGCCTTCGCGCATCACGTCGACGGTCGCCCGGTTGGCGTGGGCGTGCTTGCCGATATTGGCGAGGCTCTCGGTGACGACGTAGTAAGCGGCCACCTCGATCGGCTCGTCGAGCCGGTTCTCGACGGCGACGTTGAGCCTCACCGGGACCGGCGACCGGGCGGCCGCCGACTCGAGCGCGACTCCCAACCCGTGACCGGTGAGCACCGCCGGGTGCAGACCGCGGGCGACGGCGCGCAGCTCCTCGAGCGAGACCGCGATCTCCTTGCGAGCCGCCTCGATTTGCGACTGCGCCTCGGGATCGTCGGCGAGCTTGGTCGCGTACATCCCGAGCTCGAGCGAAAGCGCGATTAGGCGCTGCTGAGCGCCGTCGTGGAGGTTGCGCTCGAGCCGCTTGCGCTCCTGCTGGCCGGCTTCGATCACCCGCTCGCGCGAGCCCTCGAGCTCCGCCAGCTTCGCCTTGAGCTCGACCTGCAGGCGCCCGTTTTCGAGGGCGATCCCGGCCGCCGCGCCCACCGCCGCCAGCAACTCCGGCTCATCGTCGAGGGAGGGATCGTGGATCAGGGCCGCCAGTTGTCCACCGTCGCTGTCGATCCGGGTGACGGAGCGGGGGTCCCCGGGGCCGGGCAGGGTGACCGGCCGCCCGTCCTGATCGGCCCACGCGTCGTATTCCGGTAGCCAGTAGGCCAGGCTGACCGTGGGGTCGCGAAGCGCACGGGAGAGCGGTTCCCGGAGGTCGGTGGGCGCCGACTCAGAGCGCAGCTCGACCAGCAGGTCCCCGACCGCCGATCGGGCCAGGCGGGCGTCGAGAACGGCGACCAGGAAGACGAACGGCGCGAGGCCGACCACGACGAACATCGTGCGCTGGATGGTCAGGAACGCATCCAGAGGGATCTCCAGAGCCAGGCTGATCAACAGGACGGCGCCCATCACGAATGCGACCGAGAAGAAGTTGACGAGCACCTTGACCGGGGTCGGGAGCGGTCGCCCGGCCACGCCGCGGCGGGTGACCATGACGACGAACCCGATCAGGAACAGCCCCGCGGCTGCGATCAGCTGGACCTTGAGGAGGTCGGCGGCGACCTCGGGAGCCTCGATCACCGCGAACGCGTTCCCGGGATCGAAGCCACCGAGCATCAGGCCGACGACGTTGAGGGACGCCACCGCGTAGGTCGCCCCGACCAGCAGGCGCTCGCCGCGGCTGCGCAGTGTCCCCGTCGGGAAGGCCAGGAACACATGCATGAACACGGCAAACGGGACGAGGTCGAACGCTCGGCCGATCGTGAAGACGACGTTGGAGTTCGCCGCGGAAATGGACGACAGCAGGGTCACAACCCCCGCGGCGATCATCAGCGGTCCAAAGCGGCTCTCGGGTTGGCGGTACCAGGCGAACAGCCCGCAGAGGACGTAGGGGAGGATGACCCAGGCGTGGAGGGAGGCCTGCAGGCCCGGATCCGGGCCGGCGTGATCGCTGGCGAGCTCTACGAGGATCGTCCCGGCCGTAGCGGCGATCGCGGCGAGACCAATCGCAACGACAACCGCGAGGCTTGGTCCTCTCGAAGCCTCCGGCTCGTCCGTCCGCTCACGCGTAGCCGTGGTCATCGTTACCTCGGTCGCGGCGACCCTCCTGGTCTGCGGTCATCTTAGCCCGGTTTCACCGCCCTCGGCGGATGGTTACCGCGACCTGACGGAGGCCCAGAAAAGAGCGGCTGATGTGCCCAAAACCCCCGCCATCTGGCTTGTCCATGCGGGCTGCAGCGCCGTTGCTACCACCTCGGCTACCGGTTCTCGGCGCGTCGATGGCAGCTCGGACTGGTAGCCGGTTGCCCCGGGCATGACGCCCCCACAGTGATCCGGCCGCCGGCGCCGCAGTCGCTACCACGCGAAAGTGGCAGTGCCGCACGTCGGATAGGTTGGCGCCGATGGCGGCCTCCGGAGAACCTGTTGGCGAAGGCACTCTCGAGCTCGACGACGGGCGCGCGCTTGGGTATGCCGAGTACGGCCAGCCAGACGGTGCACCGATCGTGTACCTCCATGGGATGCCAGGGTCGCGGCTCGACCCCGCCGCGCTCGATGAGGAATATCGGCAGCTGGGCGCTCGTGTCGTGGCCCTCGAGCGGCCTGGCTATGGCCTGTCGAGCAGACGCCGATCGTGGGGCCTGCTCGATTGGCCAGCCGACGTCGCGGTGGCCGCCGATCGCCTCGAGCTCGAGCGTTTCGCCGTTCTCGGCTACTCGAGCGGCGGCAAGTACGCCGCCGCCTGTGCGTATGCATTGCCGGATCGCCTGACCAGCACGGCTATCGTGAGTGGTGTTGGTCCGCCTACGACCCCGAACTTCAGAGAGGGCCTCGGCAGGACGGATCGCCTATCGATGACCCTCGCTCGTCGCGTGCGTCCGCTGGCGCACATCTACTGGCGCATCGCCCGGAGCATGGCCGAGCGCCGGCCCGAGAGCTTCCTCGGAGAGTTCGAGAAGGAGCTATCGGAGCCCGACAAGGCCGTCTTCGCCGAGCCGGAGGTCCGAAAGTTCGTGCTCGCCATCTCACGCGAGGCGCTCCGCGGCGGCGCGACGGGAATCGTCCAGGACTCGGCTATCCAGGCTCGGAACTGGGGCTTCGGACTCGAGGAGATCCAAGCGCCCGTGCACCTCTGGCATGGAGACAGCGACGAGATCGTCCCTCTCCACCACAGCAGGCACGCAGCCGAGAGGATCCCGAACGCGACGCTCACGGTGTTCGAAGGAGTAGGGCACCTCGTTGCGTCTCGCTTCAGCGAAGTAGCCGCGGCGCTGATCCGCTAAAGCGTTCTCTCTAAGCCTGCTGCTTGCGCGAAATGCAGGCGGCGGACCCCTGGCCCCGCTCGCCGCCGAGCGGACGTAGGATCGATCCATGCGTGTCGTGATGCCGCTCCCCGATCGCGACTTCGACACGACCGAAGTGGCGGTCCCTTGGCGGGTGCTTAGCGACCGTGGCCACGAGGTGGTTTTCGCCACCGAACGTGGCGACGGTCCCCCGGCGTGCGATCCGCGACTGCTCGACGGCGTGCTGTTCGGTCGCCTCGGAGCGGACCCGGAGCCGATCGAGTTCTACGAGCAACTCGTCCAGGCGCCCGAGTTCCAGGCTCCGATCCCGTGGGGCGATATCGACCCGGACGCCTTCGACGGGCTCCTGCTGGCCGGAGGGCACGCTCCCGGCATGCGCCAATACCTCGCGAGCACGGCGCTGCAGGAAAAGGTGGTCACCTACTGGCAACTCGACCGTCCCGTCGGCGCGATCTGCCACGGCGTCATCGTTCTCGCTCGGGCCACCGACCCGGCCACCGGGCGCAGCGTGATCGCTAACAAGCGCACGACGTGTCTCCCGAAGTTCATGGAGCGCGGCGCGTTCTACGCCACGGCCTGGAAGCTTGGGCGCTACTACCGCACCTACCCCGCGTACGTCGAAGACGAGGTCATCGCGGGGCTCAACGATGCCCGGCAGTTCCTGCGCGGACCCCGAAACACCAAACGCGGCAGCGCCGGCGACCACCGCCATGCGTTCGTGGTCCAGGACGGGCACTACGTGTCGGCGCGTTGGCCAGGCGATGCGTACCTCTTCGCCGAGCGGTTCGACGAGCTCCTCACCGGCGCCGAGCGACGAGCTCCCGCGGAGACGTCTCCCAGCTAGCGCCCGGCCTCGAGCCCCGCTCTGCTTCGCGCGACGAGCGGCAGCAGCTGGTAGCCGCGTCACCGGACGCAGCTCTGCTACCAGCTGAGCTACGACTCGCGCGCGAGACCGCGGCTCGCGAGCGGCGGCCCGCACTTGTCGCGGTCTGACGGAGGTCTGGAGAAGAGCGGCTGATGGGATTCGAACCCACGACCTTCTGCATGGCAAGCAGACGCTCTAGCCAACTGAGCTACAGCCGCGCGAGGCCGGATTCTAGCCTGGGATCGTTTGCGGGCAACTACGGATGACAAGCTCCCCGTAGTCGAACTATCTTCGGCGGGTGGGTCGGCCGTTGCGCAGCCACCAGGGACTTGGCGCCGGGGATCGGCTGCGGCGCTGGCTCTGCGCCGGGGTCGGCGCGGTGCTCCTCGGTGCGGTCCTTGCGCCGGCGCTCCACGCGGCGTGGACCACCCCCTCCTTTGTCTCGGGCGCAGGCCAGGCCGCGGCGGACCCCGAGGTCGCCGTCGATGCGGATGGCAACGCGGTCCTCACCTGGCTTCGGTTCGACGGCGAGAACTTCCGCGTGGAGGCGCGGACGCGCTCGGCGGCAGGCGCGCTCGGCCCCGTGCAGATCCTCTCGCGGGCGGGCGAGAGCGCAAGCACGCCGCAGGTCGCGATCAACGCCGACGGCGATGCCGCCTTCACCTGGCAGCGCAGTGACGGCACGGACCTGCGGATCCAAGGGCGAACACGCTCAGCGGCAGGCGCACTCGGCGCGGTGCAGACTCTCTCTCCTCAAGACGTGGACGGCTACTTCCCGGCGGTTGCAGTCGACAATGAGGGCGACGCGGTGTTCACCTGGCAGCGCGACGACGGCTTCGAGTATCGGATCCAGGCGCGGGCACTCTCTGCGGCCGGCGCGCTGAGCGGTCTGCAGACGATCTCCGGCAATCAGTCCTACAACGCGCAGGTCGCCGTCGATGCCAACGACAACGCGATCTTCATCTGGGAGCACTACGACTTCTCCGACTTCCGGATACAGATCCGCACGCGCTCCGCGGCGGGCGCGCTCGGCGCGATCCAGCCCGTCTCGGCCGCAGGCCAGTCCGCCGATACGCCGCAGGTCGCACTCGATGCCACCGGCGACGCCGTCTTCGCCTGGCGCCGCTACGACGGGACCAAGTACCGAATCCAGACCCGGCCGCGCTCGGCTGCGGGAGCGCTAGGCGCGGTCCAGACCCTGTCCGCTGCGGGGCAGAATGCGAGGAGCCCTGAGCTCGCCGTCGACGCCGGCGGCGACGCCCTCGTCACCTGGTACCGCTCCGACGGGACGAACGACCGCGTCCAGGCGCGGGCGCGATCCGCCGCCGGGGCGCTCAGCGCGACGCAGAACGTCTCCGCCGCCGGCCACGACGCCTACGCCCCGCAGGTGGGGATCGACGCCGCCGGCAACGCCGTCCTCTCCTGGCTGCTTGGGAGCGGGACGAACGACCGCGTCCAAGCCCGCGCCCACTCCGCCGCCGGCGTGCTCGGTCCGGTCAGGACCCTCACACCCCCGGGGGCAAGCTCCCTCCGTGGCGCGGTCGGATCCGGCGGCGAGGCTGTGCTCGCCTGGCAGCGCCCGGACGGGAACAACACCCCACGCATCCTGGCCTCCGCCGGCCCGTAGTCGCCGGCGGCTAACGCTCGAGCTCGGCGAGCAGGTCGTTGAGGTTGAGCGGCGCCGTGAACATGGCCACCCCGTCGGGATCCGCGGGGTCGCGCGGCCACTCCTCCTGGGGCCGGTCGCGGTAGAGCTCGACCCCGTTCTCGTCCGGGTCGCGAAGGTAGATCGCCTCGCTCACCCCGTGGTCGGAGGCGCCATCGATCGGGACCCCGGCCGTCTGGAGGCGGCGGACGGCGTCGGCGAGCTCGCGGCGGTTCGGGTAGAGGATCGCGAGGTGGAACAGCCCTGTGGTCCCGGGCGGCGGCGGCTTGCCGCCTTTCGAGCGCCACGTGTTGAGCCCGATGTGGTGGTGGTAGCCGCCGGCGGAGACGAACGCCGCCTGGTCGTCCCAGCGCTGCATCAGCTCGAACCCGAGCACGCCGCAGTAGAACGCGAGCGAGCGGTCGATGTCGGAAACCTTGAGGTGGACGTGGCCGATCCTCGTCTCGGGATCGATCGGGTCGGCTGGTTTGAACTCCTCGGGCACCGGGGTAGTGAACCACGGTCAACCATCGGGGAAGGGGTTCCCAACCAATGCACCGAGTCTCCAAGACGGTGCTGCTCGGCCTGGCGGTGGCGCTCTGCGCCGCCGCTCCCGCTGCAGCGGCATCCACCACCGCTCAGTCGGTGATCGTCAAGTACCGCGGCGCCGCCTCGCAGGCAGCGACCGACGCGCTCGCGCAGCGCCTCGGCGTCGGGGCCAAGATCGGCAGCATCCGCCACTCACGCGCCAACGTCTTCGCCGTTGCCGGCGACCCGGCGGCGGTGGCCGCCCGCCTCGAGGGCTCGTCGCTCGTCGCCTACGCCGAACGCAACCTGATCCTGCGCGCCGACGCGATCCCCAACGATCCGCTGTTCGGCGAGCTTTACGGGCTTCATAACACCGGTCAGACCGGTGGCACGGCCGACGCCGACATCGACGCCCCCGAGGGCTGGGATGCGGCCGGTCTGGGCTCCTTCCCGTCGACCGGCGGGGTCAAGGTCGGCGTCGTCGACACCGGCATTCAGGCTGCGCATCCGGACCTGGCGGGCAAGCTCGCCAACTGCGCGCAGTCGATCGGAGTCATCCCCGGTGTGGTCGCGGGCTCGATCCGCGAGGGCTCCTGCGCCGACGACAACGGGCACGGCACCCACGTCTCGGGGACCATCACGGCGAACGCCAACAACGGCGTCGGCGTGACGGGCGTCTCGTTCAACTCGTCGCTGGCGATGTGTCGCGCGCTCAGCGGCCCGGCCGGCATCGGAACGACCGCGGACGTCGCCAACTGCATCACCTGGAACTACGACAAGGGCGCCAAGGTGATCTCGATGAGCCTCGGCGGCGGCGCCTCGACGACGCTCAAGAACGCCGTCGACTACGCCTGGAAGGGCGGCGCCGCGAACGGAGCGGTGCTCGTCGCCGCGGCGGGCAACGACGGCGACTCGACGGCCAACTACCCGGCCGCGTACCCGAACGTGGTCTCGGTGGCGGCTACCGATGACCGCGATCAGCGGGCGAGCTTCTCGAACGCGAACGCGGACGTGGAGATCGCCGCGCCGGGGGTCGACATCACCTCGACCTGGAACAACGGCGGCTACAACACGATCTCGGGGACGTCGATGGCAACACCGCACGTCGCCGGGGTCACGGCGGTGATCCGCTCGCGCTATCCGAGCTCGACCGCGGCGCAGATCGTGGCCAAGCTCGACGGCGCGGTCGACGACCTCGGTGCGGCCGGGCGCGACCAGAGCTTCGGCTTCGGGCGCGTCAACCTGCTCCAGGCGGCGACCGAGTAGTCACCGCCCTCGGCGTCAGCCGGCCGCCTCGTCGAGCGTGGAGTTGACGAGGCGGTCGGCGGCGGCGTTGTGCTCGCGGCGCACGTGGCGGATCGACCAGCGGTCGAACCCCGCCAGCGCGGCGCGCACCTGCGCATGCAGCGGCTGCAGGCCCGCGTCCTTGACGCGGTACTCGCCCTTCACCTGCTTGACGATCAGCTCCGAGTCGCCGATCAGCTCGACCTCGCGGGCTCCGAGCTCCCGGGCGCGCTCGATCCCGAGCAGCAGCGCGCGGTACTCGGCGACGTTGTTGGTCGCCCGCCCGATCGCCTCGCCGCGCTCCTCGAGCAGCTCGCCCGCGGGCGTCGTGATCACCGCGGCGATCGCGGCCGGACCCGGGTTGCCGCGGGCGCCGCCGTCGACGTTGACGACGACTCGCTCGGCAGAAGCGCTAGACACGCGCCAGGGTCCCGTCCGCCGCCGCGGTCGCGTTCCAGTCGCGGTCCTCGACGGGCAGCTCGGAGATCTCGTTGCCCTTCGCGATCTGCTTCACGGTCGTCCCGCGGATGCTCCAGCGATACCACGAGAGGTCCCAGGCGACGATGATCAGCTCGGCGGAGCCGTCCTCGTCCGGGCGGACGCATACGCGCGGCTCGCCGAGCGAGCGCTGCAGGCCGGCGACCTTGCGCACCTCCGAGCTCGCGTTGAAGACCTCGAGCGGAGTCGGCGGCTCGGGCGGGTCCTCCTCGGGCTCGGGCTCGGGCGTGGCGACGCGGACGCTTCGGGCGATCCGCTCGCGGAGAGCGGCGGCGCCACGCAGGCGGGGCTCTGTCTGCGCGGCCGCGGCTGCGAACGCCGCAGGCAGCCAGCCGATCTCCTCCGCCCGCTGCTTGCACAGCGAGCAGACGCCGGCCGTCTCGCCCTGATCGTCGACGTACTCGAAGGAGCGCTCGCCGCGCAGGATGTTGCGGCCGCACACCGCGCAGACCTCGAAATCCACGCGCCTAGGTTAGTTAGGCGCCCGGAGCCCGACCGGCTAGGCCTTGACGCCCTGCTCGTCCTCGGCCGTCGCCTCGGCGACCACCTTCTGGGCGATGTGGCCCGGAACCTCCTCGTAGCGCAGGAAGTCCATCGTGTAGTCGCCGCGCCCGCCGGTGATCGCTCGCAGGTCGGGCGCGTAG
The DNA here is from genome assembly GCA_963811505.1 of uncultured Solirubrobacterales bacterium. Classification (GTDB taxonomy): domain Bacteria; phylum Actinomycetota; class Thermoleophilia; order Solirubrobacterales; family 70-9; genus WHSW01. The sequence continues at coordinate 156,106 of CAWERC010000007.1, forward strand.
TCGAGCACCTCGGCCATCGGCACCTCGGCCTTGATCTCCGTCGCGCGTGCCCTTCGGCTCCATTCCCAGCGGCCTTCCCCGCCGCGAGTTCAGGTCGCCGATGACGTCGCCGACGACGTCCTCCGGGACGGCGATCGTCATCTCCATGATCGGCTCGAGCAGGTACGCATCGGCCTCGGCCACCGCCTGCTTGAACGCCATCGAGCCGGCGATCTTGAACGCCATCTCCGAAGAGTCGACGTTGTGGTGCTGGCCGTCGAAGAGGCGCACCTTCACGTCCTTCATCGGATAGCCCGCGAGCACCCCGCCGGCCATCGCCTCGACGATCCCCTTCTCGACCGCGGGGATGAAGCCGCCGGGGATCACGCCGCCCTTGATCGCGTTGACGAACTCGAAGCCCTCGCCGAGCTCGTTCGGCTCGATCTCGATGTGGCAGTCGCCGAACTGCCCCCGGCCGCCCGTCTGCTTCTTGTAGCGGCCGTGCGCCTTGGCCGGCTTGCGGATCGTCTCGATGTACGGCACCTGCGGCGGGTGCAGGACGATCTCGGCGCCGAAGCGCTCCTTCATCCGATCGACGATCACCTCGACGTGGATCTGGCTCAGCCCGGCGATGATCTGCTCGCCGGTGTCGGGGTCGCGGTGGACGTCGAGGGTCGGGTCCTCCTCCGAGAGCCGGCGCAGCGCGCTCGCCGCCTTCTCGTCGTCGCCCTTGGACTTCGGCTCGAACGCGAACGCCATCACCGGCGCCGGCAGGTCGAGCTCTCCGAAGTGCAGGTCGGTCTGCCTTCGACGCGAGCACGTCTCCGGCCGTCGTCTCCTTCAGCTTCGCGACCGCGCCGATGTCGCCAGGCCCGAGCTCGTCGATCGGCCGCATGTCCTTGCCCTCGGGCGCCGAGAGCTGGCCGATGCGCTCCTTCTCGCTCTTGGAGACGTTGAGCACCTGGGAGTCGGAGGTGAGCACTCCGGAATAGACTCGCAGCAGGCTGATCCGCCCGGTGTAGGGGTCGGCGGTCGTCTTGAAGACGAACGCGAGCAGGTCGCCGTCCTCGTCGGGCTCGATCTCGACCGCGTTGTCATCGCCGTCGAGGGCCTTGGCGCCCCCGTGCATCGCCGGCGAGGGCAGGTCCTCGACCAGCGCCTGCAGCAGCCGGTTCGTGCCCAGGTTCTTGGTCGCGACGCCGCAGGTGACCGGGAACAGGTGGCCCTCGTTGACCCCCTTCTTCAGCGCGGTGACGAGTCTCCTCGTGCGAGATCTCCTCGCCCTCCAGGTAGCGCTCCATCAGCTCGTCGGAGTTCTCGGCGACCTCGTCCATGAGCTTCTCGCGGTACTCCTCGCGCCTGCGCCTGGAGCTCCTCGGGGATCTCGATCTGCTTCGAGTTGCCCCTCCCCTCGCCCTCGTACTCGAACGCGGTCATGTCGATCAGGTCGACCACGCCGCGGACCTCGTGCTCGGAGCCGATCGGGATCTCGGTCGCGACCACGTGCACGCCGAAGGCCGCCTTCAGCGAGTCGAGCGTGCGGAAGAAGTCGGCGCGCTCGCGGTCGAGCATGTTGACGAAGATCAGCCGCGCCAGCCCCTCCTCGTCGGCCCGGCGCCACAGGCGCTCGGTGTGGACCTCGACGCCCATCACGCCGTTGACGACGAACACGGCCGAGTCGACCACCCGCAGAGCGCCGAGCGTGTCGGCGACGAAGCTCGGCTCGCCGGGCGTGTCGATCATGTTGACCTTGCGGCCGTCGTGCTCGAACGAGGTCACGGCGGCGCCGATCGACATCTCCCGCGCCTGCTCGTCGGGCTCGAAGTCGCAGACGGTCGAGCCGTCCTCGACCCGGCCGAGCCGGTTGATCGATTCCCGACTCGAACAGGATCGCCTCGGCGAGGCTGGTCTTGCCGCTGCCGCGATGACCGACGAGGGCGACGTTGCGGATCCGGTCGGGCGCCTTGTGAGGCATGACCCAACCCTATTGAAACCGGCGCCGGACGACGCTCGTCCGGCCGGTCTCAAGCCAAGACGCGAAGCCGCCGAACTGGAGTGATGTGTCCGAAGGTCTCATCAGGGCGGGTGTCGTGGATGCTGCTCGCCGGCGTCGTCGCCCTCGTCGTGATCGAGCAGGTCGACTCCTCCGATTCGTCGGCCCAGACGTCCCCGGCCCTGGCGCAGCCCGGCGACTTCGGACAGAGCCAGCGAGCCCGCGACCTCGCGGCGAACGAGCTCGGCTACTACCCGCCGGCGCCGTCCAGGGCAGTAGGGCCATGACGCCCGAGTGGCGTGAGTATGCGCCGACATGATCGATCGCGCCTGCGCGACCACCTACAACTACGCGCAGAGCCCAGGAGCGCCCAGGCTCCGCCAGGTAGCCGCAGGCATGAGGAACTGGAGCAGGGCCCAAGGCCGAGGCCGCCGAGGTCGCGATCTGGGCGCAGCAGGCGCCCGCAGATTCAGCGGATCGCGACGAAGCTCCGGACGGCGCCTCCCGAGAAGGCCGCGGCAGTCTCTTCGAGCGCTGAGCGTTGTCAAAGCGTGATCGAGCCGAGGTCGGCCCTCCGCCGGCGCGCGAGGGCCGAGCTGCCGCCCGCGGCGACTGTCGACCGAGAGCTCGAAGATCTGCGACCGCATCGAACCGACGCTGAGAGCATGTCAGTCCGACCAGTGCCTACGGCCAGCGCTTCGGGCTGCAGATCTGTACGTCGAACTGAAGCGCTACAGCGTGAAGCGCGACCGGAGGCCGATCACGGCCTTCGTGTGCAGCTGGGAGACGCGCGACTCGGTCACGCCGAGCACCTCGCCGATCTCCCGCAGAGTCAGGTTCTCGTAGTAGTAGAGGGCGATCACCAGCCGCTCGCGCTCGGGCAGCGACTCGATCGCGTCGGCGAGCCGGTCCTTGACCTCGGACTGCTGCGCCTCGGACTCCGGGTCGACCGCGGCCGGATCCTGGATCGTGTCGAGCACGGAGATCTGGCTGCCGCCCTCGGGGTCGGCGAAGGTCCAGAGGTCGTCGAGGGCGAGCACGGAGGAGTTGGCGATCTCGAGCAGCACGCCCTGGAACTCCTCGACGGTCATCTCGAGCTTCTCGGCCACCTCCTCGTCGGTCGGCGCCCGCTGCAGCTGGGCCTCGAGCGTCTGGTGCGCCTTCTCGACCTCGCGCGCCCGGGCGCGCACCGAGCGCGGCACCCAGTCGAGCGAGCGCAGCTCGTCGATGATCGCGCCCTTGACCCGGGCGACGGCGAAGGTCTCGAACTTGATCTCGCGCTCGGTGTCGAAGCGCTCGATCGCGCCGATCAGGCCCGAGCAGGCCGTAGGAGATCAGGTCGGACTCCTCGACGTGCGACGGCAGGCCGGACGCCATCCGCCCGGCGATGAACTTGACCAGCGGCGAATAAGCGACCACGAGGCGCTCGCGCGCCTTCTCGTCGCCGTCGACCTTGTAGCGCCTCCATAGCTCCCGCAGCTCGACGGCTTTGACGTTCGTCTCCATGACCTGACCCAATTCTGCCGAGTAACCGGAAACCCTACCTGCGAACGCTCAAGCGCGCGGGTGGGACTTTGCGTACTCCTGCCGCAGGCGTGACGGTTCGACGCGCGTGTAGATCTGCGTGGTCGAGACGCTCGAGTGCCCCAGGAGCTCCTGGATCGAGCGCAGATCGGCACCTCCCTCGAGCAGATGCGTGGCGAACGAGTGCCGCAGCGTGTGCGGCGAGACGTGGCCGGCGACGGCCGCCTCGCGCACCCACTTCTGCAGCCGGCGGCGCACGTCCGAGGACGACAGCCGGCGCCCGCGCCGGCTGACGAACAGCGCCGCCTCGTCGCGGCCGGGCCCGAGCGCGTGCCGCCCCGCGTCGAGATATCGCCGCAGGGCGCGCTGCGCGGGCTCGCCGATCGGGACCACGCGCGTCTTCGACCCCTTGCCGGTGGCGCGGATCGTCTCCGAATCGAAGTCGGGGTCGCCGAGGTCGAGCGAGACGATCTCCTCCGCGCGCAGCCCGCACGAATAGGCGAGCTCGAACAGAGCCCGGTCGCGGACCTCGAGCGGAGTGCGGGCCGGAATCCGGTCCAGCAGACCCGCGACCTGGTCGCGCGCGAGCACACGCGGCAGGCGGGAGCCGCGCTTCTGCGCCGGCAGCAGGTCGGCCGGGTTGCCGGCCGCGATCCCGACGGCGACGAAGTGGGAGTGCAGGCCGCGCACCGCCGCGAGCTTGCGAGCGACGCTCGCCTTCGCCAGCCGGCGCTCGGAGAGCACGGCCGCGTAGGCGCGGAGGTCCCGGTAGGCGAGGCCTCCGGGCTCGCGGCTGCGCTCGGTCGCCCAGGCCGCAAGCTCGAGCAGGTCGCGCCGGTACGCACGGACCGTCGCCGCCGAGGCGCCGCGGGTGGCGAGCTCGCGCTCGTAGGCCGCCAGAGCGCGCTGCCACGCCTCGCTCGCCTTCAAGTCCTCCGACGGGGGCGCCGGCAGCGCGGTCGACTCGCTCATGGCCCTAGCTTCGCCGCGGCTGGATCCGCGCCTGCCGCTGGGCGAGAACTAACCGATGTACACCGGAGTGCCGACGGGGACCTGGTCGTAGAGCGCCTCGATGTCGGGAACGGCCATCCGGATGCAGCCGTGGGAGGCCTGCGTGCCGAGCGACGAGGTGACGTCGGTGCCGTGGAAGCCGACCCCGTCGGTGATCCCCATCCAGCGCGACTTGAGCGGGTTCTCGGCGGTCCCGCCGGCGACGACGGTCCCGGCGAGCTCACCGGCCCAGTCGGAGTTCGGGACGCTCCAGACCGGATCGACCTGCTTGCTGGCGATCGAGTACAGACCGGTCGGGGTCGGGTAGGCGGGCTGGCCCACGGCGACCGTGTACTTGGACGCAACCTCGAGGTTCTTCCAAAGGGTCACGGTGAAGCTCGACTGGTCGACGGTCAGGTAGGTCGGATACATCTCGGCGAGGTCGGCCTTGGTGACGTCCGGCTCGATCGTCTCGACCGGAACGCCGACCCGGCGGTGGTTGGCCCGCTGGACCACCGACTCGATCCGCCGCCGCAGCGCCGCCTCGTCGACCAATCGCCCGTCCTGGCCGGCGACGCCCGTCAGCGAGACGGTGCTCGGCTCGATCGTCGCGTCGATGGGGTCGCGGTTGATCTCGGCGGCGACCTTGCCGATGAACTCGTCGATCGCGTCGCTCGAGTAGCTGACCTGGGGCGAGATCGCGACGTCGACCTCCCCGCCGGTCGCGTATCGCCAGACCCGCGTCGGCAGGCCGCCCTCGCGGCTCTCCTCCAGCGCCCGGTCGACCATCCCCTCGACGTCGGAGTCGACCTTGAGCTTCTCGGGGCTGAGCTGGTACTTGACCCCCTCGTAGGTGACCGTGACCTTCTTGCGCAGCGGGTCGACGAGCTCCGACTCGACGGATTTGGTCGCCTCGTCGGCGGTCATCCCGCCGACGTCGACGCCGCCGATGGTCACCCCCTCGGCGATCTCGTCCGAGCGCGAGGAGTCCCAGGCGTACGCGCCTACCGCAGCGAGCAGCAGCAGGGTCACGAAGAAGACGCAGAAGATCTGGAACTTACGCACGGGGGCCATCAGGGTAGCGACCGCTGCATTCGCGCCCGACGCGCCTGGGCGCGCGGCCTGCAACCGTGGCTTCAGATGCCGAGCGGCTCGCTGTCCGCGGCGACGCCCTCGCCGGATCGATCGCGGCGCACGTGCGGGCTCCAGCGCAGGAACTCCTCGACCTCGCGCTCGTAGCGTGTAGCCCTCCTCCCCGCCGCGCCCGCGCAGGATCGGCTCCAGGCGCAGGTGCTCGCCGAACCGGATCACCGCCTCGCGGGAGGTGTAGCCGTAGTCGAAGCCGGTCGCCTTGTAGAGGCGGTTGTCGACCCCGCGGCCGAAGCGCAGCAGGTTGGTGAGCTCGGTCGGGACCCGCAGCCCGAGCCGACGCAGAGGGCCGAAGGCAGCCCCGGTGCCGATCGGCGGCAGGATCGGCAGCGGCCGGCGGCCGACCAGCGAGATCGCCTCCGAGAGCGCCAGCACGCCGTCGGCGGCGACGTTGAACGTCCCGGGCAGGTCGTGGAGCGCGGCGTGCTCGAGCGCGTGGACGACGTCGTCCTCGTGCACGAACTGCAGCCGCGGGTCGAATCCGAAGACCATCGGCACGACCGGCAGCGAGAGCATCCGCGTGAACGCCGTGTCGACGTCGGGCCCGAGGACGTTCGCGCAGCGCAGCACGGTCACTGTGACGTCGGGGCGCCGCTCGGCGAACTCGGTGACCGCGCGCTCGGCCTCGACAATGTCGCGCTCCAGCGGTGAGCCCGGCGGATGGGGCCGCGCCATCCGCTCGGTGAAGAACGCGGGGTCGTCCTGCTCCGCGCCGTAGTACTGAGTCGAGCTCTTGAAGATGAACTTGCGGACCGGCGAGTCCGAGCCCGTGCAGGCCGCGAGGATGTTCATCGTCCCGATCACGTTGTTCTCGTGCGCGTCGCGCGGCGAGGCGCCGAGCGAGTTGACGGTCATCCGCGTGTCGATCACCGTGTCGATCTCGGCGGCGGTGACGATCCGCTGGATCAGGGAGTGCTGGTTGGAGACCCGCACGAACTCGGTTCGCTCGAGCTCCATCCGCGGGTCGCGCGAGTCGACGCCGATGATCGTCTCGACCTGCTCGAAGCCCTCGAGCGCCTGCGCGAGCCGCCCGCCCCAGTACGTCGCCAGGCCTGTGAGAAGGACGCGCATCAACCGAACCAGACGGACTTGCGCCGGGCAATCATCTCGTCGAGGTTCTCCTGGATCCGGGCGCGGATCTCCTGGGCGACCGTCTGCACTAAGCGCCTTGTCGTGGACGGCGTCGGCGCCGCCGAGCTCGACCGTGTCGATCGGCTCCAGGAAGCGGATCTTGAACTTCGCCGGCAGGTAGCCGAGCATCCCCAGCGGCCCGAGCCACGGGAAGGTCGGGGTGAGCGGGAAGTAGATCAGCCCGGTCAGGCGCTGCATGAAGCTGACCTGGGCGAAGATCGGCGCCGCCTCTTCCGCCCCGACGACGCACAGCGGGACCAGCTTCGCCTCGGCTCGCATCGCCGCCTCGACGAACCCGCCGCGCCCGAAGCGCCGCAGCCGGTACCGGTCCTTGTAGAGCTTCTCGGTGCCCTTCCGGCCCTCCGGGAAGACGAGCACCAGCTGGCGCTCGTCGAAGAGCAGCCGGTGCACGTTGGCCGGGTGTGCCGCGACGCCGCCGATCTTCGGGATCAGCATCGAGAACCCCGGATAGCCCTTGAAGAAGTGCTCGACCGTCAGGTACAGCGGCCGCGGGTTCGGGTGCTCCTCGCGGATCGCCTTCGTGATCATCGCCGCGTCCGGCGGCAGCGCGCCGGAGTGGTTGGAGACCAGCAGCGCTCCGCCATCGGCGGGGACGTTCTCGATCCCCTCGACCTCGGCCCGGAACCAGTAGCGGTAGAAGAACTCGTACAGGGTCTGGTCCATGAAGCCTTCGACCCGCTCCGAGCGGCCCCAGTCGTTGAGCCGCCGCTCGGGCTCGATCGCGGGCAGCAGATCGCGCATCGCCTCGGCCGGGCGACGCTCGGGGAGCCGCTCCTCCGCGGTCTCCTCCGCTCCTTCGACGACGCCGCCGGGGGGCTTGGAAAGGGATGTCCGCTCGGGTGCCAGAGCGGCCCATAGTATCCAGGCCCCGATGCGCTCCAAGGACCAGGTCAGGCGGGCGGTGTGGAAGGCGATGGACCGGGAGGGCGTATCCCGGTTCCCCGGGGCCGAGGGGCGCATCCCGAACTTCGCTGGCGCCAAGCTCGCCGCGGGCCGCCTTGCCGGCCACCGGACCTGGAAGCGAGCGCGGGTGATCAAGGCGAACCCCGACTCGCCGCAGACCCACGCCCGCCGGCGGGCGCTCGAGGAGGGCAAGACGATCGTGATGGCGGTCCCGCGGCTTCGCGACCAGCACCCGTTCCGGCTCCTGGACCCGCGACAGCTGAGCGACGAGCAGATCCGCGAGGCGGCGACGATCAAGGGGGCGTTGCGTCACGGCCGCGTGGTCGCCGACGACGAGCTGCCGGACATCGACCTGGTCGTCTGCGGCTCGGTCGCCGTCAACCTCAACGGCGCCCGGATCGGCAAGGGCGGCGGCTTCTCCGACATCGAGTTCGGCCTCCTGATCGAGGCCGGCAAGATCGACGAGCACACCGCGATCGCGACCACCGTCCACCCGATCCAGATTCTGCGCGAGAACCTGCCGGTGATCGACCACGACCTGCCGGTCGACGTGATCGCCACCCCGCGCGCCGTGATCGACGTCGAGCGCGCCTACGACCGCCCCCGCGGGATCCTCTGGGACCATCTGCAGCCCCCGCAGATCCACGAGATCCCGATCTTGGAGAGGATGGGGTACGCATGAGCGCCACCGCCGAACGCCAAACCCGCCAGCTTCGCCGGCCGAAGCCGGACGTCACCGCCAGCGACGGACCGGACCCGTACGGCAACGCCGATCCGGAGTGGCTCGGAATTGACTGGCGCGAGCACCTGAAATACATCGACGTTCCGCCCGCCTCCTCGGCTACGCCTCCGGGGGCGGCCGGGTCAGCCGCCACGCCCACGCGTGTGCATTACGTCGAGATGGGGCCGCCCGAGGGCGAGCAGGACCCGTGCGCGCTGGTCTTCGTCCACGGGCTCTCCGGCTGCTGGCAGAACTGGCTCGAGAACCTCCCCCACTTCGCGCGCAGGCACCGCGTGCTGGCGCTCGACCTGCCCGGGTTCGGCTCCTCGCCGGTCCCCGACTGGGAGATCTCGATCCCGGAGTACGGCCGCCTGCTGAACGACTTCTGCGACACCGTCGGGGCTCGGGACTGCGCGCTCATCGGGAACTCGATGGGCGGCTTCGTCGCCGCGGAGGCGGCGATCGCCGAGCCTGAGCAGTTCGAGAAGCTGGTCCTGGTCTCGGCCGCGGGTGTCAGCAGCGCCCGGCTCCGTCAGGGGCCGACCGCTGTGGCCGCGCGAATGCTCGGCGCCGCGACGCCACTGCTGTTCAGCGCCCAGACCCGCGTCTTTCGCCGCCGGCGAGCGCGGGCGATGGCGTTCGCGGGGATCTTCGACCGCCCCGCGGACCTGCGCCCGGAGCTGGTCTGGGAGTTCTTCCAGGGGGGCGTGCGGGCGGAGTCATTCGTCGAGGCGCTCTCCTGCCTCGCCGGCTACGACTTCCTCGACCGCCTCGGCGAGATCCGCGTCCCGACCCTGATCGTCTGGGGCCGCCAGGACCGCGTCGTTCCGCCGGCCGACGCGCTCGGCTACGCCCAGCGGATCGCGGGCGCGCGGCTCGAGGTCTTCGACCGCTGTGGCCACGTGCCGATGGCCGAGCGCCCGTTGCGGTTCAACCGCCTGCTCGAGGAGTTCCTGGTTATGACGTGAGCGCGCCGGCCGAGGCCGAGCCGACGGTGTTCGCGTACTTGGCCATCACCCCGGTCTTGTAAGCGGGCTCAGGCGACTCGTAGGCAGCTACCCGGTCCGCGATCTCCTCGTCTGAGAGGTCGACCGACAGCTGGCGCGCCTCGACGTCGATCGTCACGCGGTCCCCGTCGCGCACCGCGGCGATCGGGCCGCCCTTGGCGGCCTCCGGGGCGACGTGGCCGACCATCAGCCCGCGGGTGGCGCCGGAGAAGCGCCCGTCGGTGAGCAGGGCGACCTCCTCGCCGAGCCCCTCGCCGACGATCGCCGCGGTCACGAGCAGCATCTCGCGCATGCCCGGGCCGCCGGCCGGACCCTCGTTGCGGATCACGACCACGTCGCCGGGCTCGATGCGCTGGGCCTTGACCGCGGCAAAGCACTCCTCCTCGGACTCGAACACCCGCGCGGGGCCGGTCTGGCCGCGGCGCTCGGTCCCGGCCACCTTGACCACCGCGCCGTCGGGCGCCAGGTTGCCTCGCAGGATCGCCAGCCCGCCCTCCGGCTTCAGCGGATCCGAGAGCGGGCGGACCACCTCCTGTCCATCGGCCTCCTGCGCCGCTGAAGCGACCTCCCCGATCGTCTGACCGGTGACCGTGAGCTCGTCCTCGTTGAGGATGCCCGCCTCGGCCAGGCGGTTGAGGATCAGCGGCACGCCGCCGGCGCGGTAGAGATCGGTGGCGACGAACCGTCCGCCCGGCTTCAGGTCCGCGAGCAGCGGCGTTCGTCGCGAGATTCGCTCGAAGTCGTCGATCTCGAGCTCGATCCCCGCCTCGCGAGCGACCGCGAGCAGGTGCAGGACGCCATTGGTCGAGCCGCCCGAGGCGCAGACGCAGGCGATCGCGTTCTCGAGCGATCCGCGCGTGATGATTCGGCTCGGGCGCAGGTCGTCGGCGAGCACCTTCACCGCCAGCTCGCCGACCCGCTCGGCGACGGTGCGCTTGTCGTCGTCCTCGGCGGGGACCATGGACGAACCGCCCGGCGAGATCCCGAGCGCCTCGAATGCGCACGCCATCGTGTTGGCGGTGAACTGGCCGCCGCAGGCGCCGGCCCCAGGGCTGGCGACCCCCTCGAGCTCGTGCAGCTCCTCGTCGGTCATGCCCCCCGCCGCATGAGTGCCGACCGCCTCGAAGACCTCGAGAATGGTCACGTCGCGACCCTGATAGCGGCCGGGCGCGATCGAGCCGCCGTAGAGCATCACGGCCGGGATATCGAGCCGTGCGAGAGCCATCACCGCACCCGGGATCGTCTTGTCGCACGCCGATAGCGCCACCAGCGCGTCGAACTGGTACCCGCGCGCCATCAGCTCCATCGAGTCCGCGATCACCTCACGGCTGACGAGTGAGGTCTTCATCCCCCTCGTCCCCATCGTGATCCCATCCGAGATCGCGACCGTGTTGAACTCCATCGGCGTGGCGCCTGCGGCGCGCACCCCCTCCTTGATCGGCCCGGCGAGGGCTCGCAGGTGGAAGTTGCAGGGCATCGCCTCGGTCCAGGTGTTGGCGATCCCGATCGTCGGCCGGCTGAGCGCCTCGTCGTCGTAGCCGATCCCCTTCATATAGGCGCGCGCGGCGGCGCGGTCGGGGCCGTCGAACACGGCGGCCGAGCGCGGTCGCGGGAGCGAGGCGGGCGTGTCGCCGTTTCCGGAAGTCACGGGACCGAGGAGTCTATTGGCGCTCAGCTCAGCAGCCGAGGTCTCGGAGGCGCGCGATGTCGCGCCGCGCGTGATCGGGGTCGACCTGGTGGCCGGGGCGGTTGAGGTTCGCCTCGGCGATCAGGTCGTACTCCGTCCCCCGCAGGGTCATCCACTTGGCGAGCACGTCGTCGGCCGGGGGCAGGCGCTCGCCGTCGTCGTGGAATCCGACGCAGTACTCGGCGAGCAGCTCACCGGTCTCGGTGTCGTATGCGACCAGGGGCCGGAACGGGTAGACGAGGTAGGCGTAGCGCGGGTTGCGACCCGTGACGGAGACGAAGCCCAGTTGTTCATAGGCCTCGAAGTCGCGCTCGCCGACGACCGCGCGAAGCAGCTCGCGCGCCTTCTCCTCCGCCTCGTCCATCGTCGCTCAGCCGCCCGCGGCCCTGGGGAAGAAGATCACCCGCTCGGCCTCGCGCGGCACCTCGGCGAAGTCGCGGACGATCGCCGCCTTGCGATGACCACGCTCGGCGGTCGGCACCGCCGCGCACATCCCAAGCTCGAGCTGACGGCGAAACTCGGCGACGAGCCGCTCCTCGTCGGCCTCGACCTCGGGATCTCCCTCCGCCAGCAGGACGTCGCCGTGCCCGGACCTCATCCGCACGAGCTTCATCACGACTGATTATGTCGCGGCGCATCGACCCGCGCCAGCCGCGCGATCCCGAATACGTCGACCGGCCCCGCGCCCTCGCCGAGCTCCCGCAGCCCGTGCCCGACCGCCTCCGAGGCGATCTCGCGCGCCCAGCGGGCGGCGTCCGCCAGCTCCTCCCCGCGGGCCAGGAACGCGGCCAGGGCCGAGGAGTGCGTGCACCCGGATCCGTGTGCCGCCCCGTCCGGGTAGCGCGGCCCGTCGATTCGCAGCCAGCCCGACGGCTCGACGAGGACGTCGGCGCCGTCCTCGGCGTGGCCGCCGGTGATGATCACCGCCCGTGCGCCGAGCCCGAGCAACGCCTCGCCGAGCTCGACGCCCGAGGCCGAGTCGCCGAGCCCCGAGAGCGCCCGGGCCTCGGGCACGTTGGGGGTCAGCACCGACGCTCGGGGGATCACGCGCTCGATCAGCGCCGCCTTCGCGTTCGGGTCGAGGAGCGTCGCGCCGCTCTCCGCGATCATCACCGGGTCGACGACCACCGGCGCCTCGCCGAGCATCTCGAGCCCGTCGAGCACGGCCTCGATCGTCGGCTCGTCGGCGAGCATCCCGACCTTGACCGCGTCGACGCCGATGTCGGTCGCCACGGCGTGGATCTGGGCCACGATCATCTCCGGCGCGACCGGCGTCACCATCTCCACCGCGACGGTGTTCTGCGCGGTGATCGCGGTGATCGCGGTCATCCCGTGGACCCCGCAGCGAGCGAACGCCTTCAGGTCGGCTTGGATCCCGGCGCCCCCGCCGGAATCCGAGCCGGCGATCGCGAGGCAGGCGGGGACGCGACGATCGGCCATCGAGCTCAGGTTATGGCGTTCGCAGGCCGGTGACCGCGTAGCCGCCGAGCTCGTCGGCGCGTACGTAGCCGAACCGTTCGAGCCGCGCGAGGGCGATCGCGACCCGGCGCGAATCGAACCCGCTCTCCCCCGCCAGCCGGTCCACGGTCGCCGCCCCGGCCTCGACGAGCTCGAGGACCAGGGCGACCTCACCGTCCAGCGGCGGGCCCGGTCGCGCGTCCGGGACCTCTCGCAACTCCCCGGGCTTCCCGCCGACCCCGTACAGGAGGTCGAGCACGTCGCGCGCATCGCGGATCAGCGCCGCCCCCTCCTTGAGCAGGTCGTTCGTCCCTTCGGCGACCCGGACGCCGAGCTGACCGGGGACGGCCCCGACGGTCCGCCCTATCTCCAGCGCCCGCTCGACCGTGATCAGGCTTCCCGACGGCTGGGCGGCCTCGACGATCACGACCACCTCGGCGAGCGCGGCCATGATCCGGTTGCGATGCGCGAAGTGGAAGGGCTCGATCCTGGTGGCGGGCGGGTGCTCGGAGATCAGGGCGCCGGACCCGGCGATGCGGCGGTGGAGCTCGTGGTTGCTCGGCGGCGACGCGCGGTCCGGGCCGCCGGCGAGCACGGCGATCGTGGTCCCGCCGCCGGCCAGCGCCCCGCGGTGCGCGGCCGAGTCGATCCCCAGCGCCATCCCGCTGATCACCGTGACTCCCGCGATCGCCAGGTCGTGGGCGAGCGACTCCGCGACCCGCAGGCCGTAGGAGCTGGCCCGGCGCGCGCCGACGATCGTCACCGCGGGCTCGTCGCGCAGCCGGACGACGGCCTCGCGGTCGCCGACCCCGTGCAGCCTCGGCTGATCGCCGCGGCGGAGGTTGAGCAGCCCCGGCGGGTAGTCCGGCGCGTCGCGGGCAACCTCCCACACGGCGCTCACCTGTGTGGCCGCCGGCGCAGGGCCAGCGCCTCCTCGGCATGCTCGATGGCGATCTCGTCGGTGCCGTCGAGGTCGGCGATCGTCCGGGCCAGGCGGATCGCCCGATCGCGGCCGCGGCCGCTCAGCCCGTCGGTCAGGCCGGCCTCGGCGAGCAGGCCGGCGATCCGCGAGCCGATCTCGATCTCGGACGCGGGCAGCTGCGCGTTCGGCCGGTTGTCGCCGCCGCCGCGCGCGCGCCGGCGCTCACGAGCCGCCAGGACCCGGTCCAGCACGGTCGCCGACCTCTCCCCCGTGCCGGCCCATGAGCCGGGGTCGGGCTGCGAGACGAGCAGCGAGATGTCGATCCGGTCCGCGAGCGCCGCGCTCAGCCTCGACTCGTAGCCGCGCACGGCGGAGGAGTCGCAGACGCATTGGCCGGAGCCCGGCCCGCGCCCGCACGGGCACGGGTTCGCCGCGGCGACCAGCTGGAACCTGCAGGGGAGCTCGATCGCGTACCGGGCGCGGACGACCCGGACCGACCCGTCCTCGAGCGGCTGGCGCAGCGCCTCGAGGGCGCCGCGCCCGAACTCCGGCAGCTCGTCCAGGAAGAGGACGCCGGTGTGTCTGAGTGTTTGAATAGATTACTTGGGTACAAACCCCCAGACCGCAGGAGGAAGCCAGATGGTCAAGTCCCCCAAGCCCAAGAACCCCGCCGTCTACGTCAGGATCAGCGACGACCGGGAGGGTGAGTCCAAGGGCGTGAAGCGCCAGCTGGAGGACTGCCGGGCGCTGGTCGAGCGGCGGGAGTGGCCCGAGCCCGTCGAGTACAACGACAACGACGTGAGCGCCTGGAAGCGCGGGACCGTTCGGCCGCAGTACCGGCAGATGCTGGCCGACATCGCCGGGGGCACGGTCGACGCCGTGGTCGTCTACGACACCGACCGCCTCTACCGCCAGCCACGTGAGCTTGAGGAGTTCTTCGACGTGTGCGACGCGGCCGGGGTCACGGAGCTGGCGTCGGTCTCCGGCGACATCGACCTCGCCTCCACCGACGGCAAGCTGATGGCCAGAATGAAGGGCGCCGTGGCCGCGAAGGAGTCCGACGATAAGAGCAGGCGGATCAAGCGCAAGGCGCTGGAGCTGGCGCGGGACGGCAAGGTCGGTGGCGGCGGCACGCGGCCGTTCGGCTTCGAGGATGACCGCGTCACGGTCCGCGAGAGCGAGGCGGTCCACACCCGTGAGGCTGCCGACCGCGTTTTCGCTGACGACTCGATCCGCGCCATCTGCTTCAACCTCAACGAGCGCGGGATCACGACGACGACCGGCGGGCCGTGGGTGCCGGTGGTGCTGCGGCGGATGCTGATGTCGGGCCGGATCAGCGGGCAGCGGGAGCACCGCGGGGAGATCGTCGGGGATGCCGAGTGGGGCAAGATCCTGGAGGACGGCAAGTGGGGCGCGATCATCTCCAAGGAGGACGGCAACCGGCTGCGGTCGATCCTCTCCGACCCGGCCCGGCGCAAGAACCAGCAGGTGCGCCGGTACCTGCTCCACGGGATGCTGCGCTGCGGGCGATGCGGCGAGCCGCTGACCTCGCGCCCCCGCCAGGACAGGGTCCGGCGCTACATCTGCGCCAAGCGCCCCGGCGAGGACGCCTGCGGGAAGCTCGCCATCCTCGCGGAGCCGCTTGAGGATCTCGTCACGGAGATGGTCGCCACGTCCCTGGACGGGCCCGAACTCTCCCAGGCCCTCGCCGCCCGCAACGGGGACAGCGAGGATGTCCACCAGCGGGTGATCGATGAGGCGAGCGAACGGCTTGACGAGCTGGGGCGGCTCTACGGGGAGGAGCGGATCGGTGCTTCCGAGTGGCTTGCGGCGCGGGCGCCGATCGAGGACCGGCTGACGAAGTCCAAGGCCGCGTTGGCTCGCAGCAACGGGACCGGCGCACTTGCGGAGTTCATCGGTCAAGGCTCAGCCCTCCGGGGCTCCTGGGGCGGGCTCTCGCTCGACCGCCGCCGCGCCATCATCGGCGCCGTCATCGACCACGTGGAGATCGGCCCCGGCAGGCGCGGCTACAACCGCTTCGACGGGAGCCGCGTCGCCCCGCTCTGGAAGGTCTGAGCTCCCGGCCTTCAGCACCGCCGCGACCTTCCCGATCGCGACCGGGTCGGTGATCTTCGGCGGCAGCCCCTGCGCCCTGCGGGACAACGCGGCCAAGCGGCGGGCCGCATCCTGCATGCTCAGCTCTCGCGTCATCTCTCCCCCGCGCCGAAGGCGTCGGCCATCTGTTCCAGCCCGCGCCGCTCCTCGGCTTCGAAGGTGCGCAGCACGTCGAGTCGGCGATGGTCCACGTGGGCCTCGATGTAGTTAGCGGCGAGCCAGCGCAGAAGGTGTGAGGGGATCGCGTCGAGCTCAACGCTCGGGCCCTTGAAGTTCTTGGCGCGGCTGTCACTCACCTTCGTCGGGCGGGTCGGAAGATCCCACTTCTCGATCTGGGCCTCTGTCACGGCGACGCGGGTGAAGTCGGCGTGATCAGCAAACGCCTCACGCGGGTCATCGGGGAGACCGGCCCACATGGCGGCTACGTCGATCCCACAGGTGGGCTCGGGCGCCTCCAGCGACTCGCCGATCCCCTTGACGATCGCGCGGTCGA
This sequence comes from uncultured Solirubrobacterales bacterium, assembly GCA_963811505.1. Lineage (GTDB taxonomy): Bacteria > Actinomycetota > Thermoleophilia > Solirubrobacterales > 70-9 > WHSW01. The sequence goes on from CAWERC010000007.1 coordinate 172,199, forward strand.
TGTCCTCCCCGCTCGGGTCGCGGTCGCCGAAGTAGTAGATCGCCGTCCGCTGGCCGTTCTCCGCCCTGGCCCGGATCGCCTCGGCGGCGCTGTAGACGAAGCTGAGCGACGGGTAGCCGCGCGTGACCATCAGCGGCACGTCCCACTCGTCGGTGACGCCGACCAGCACCCCGGCGAGTGCTTCCTTCTCAAGCCAGATCTCGACGCGGACCGGCGCGTCGTCCCACAGCGCCCGCCGGTAGACGCTGGCGGTGCGGCGCAGCGCGTCCTCGGCCGACGAGAACGTCTCGGGCTTGCGCATCCAGCGGGTCGCGTCGGCCAACCAGGTGTAGGGGATCTCCCCGGAGCGCCGCATCCTGGCGGTCAGCTTCTTGACGGTGCCGTACTCAGCCTCAGTCTTGGCGATCACGCCCTCGGTGGTCAGGGCGTAGAACAGCCCGCGCACGCTCATCGGGTGGTCAGCCGTGAGCCTGGCGACGATCGCGTCGCGGATCGCCTGCATCTCCACCTTCGTGCGGCGGCGGCGGTTTATGGCCCTAGGGGCATAACCGCTCACGAGCGGCCTCGCGGGGAGCTAGGTGCTAGGTGTCGCCGGGCTCTCCCCGGCTCGCCATCGTCTGGAGGTTCGTCGCCGCCTGGACCAGCCCGGCATGACGACGCGGTGCGGCGTGAGCCGCGACGGTGAACAGGACGGCGACCGGGAGCGCGACGGTGCCGAGCGCCGTGGACCAGAACGGGGCGGAAGACGCGCTGCCACGTCGCCCGAGCGTGCGGGTCATTCAGCAGGCGGTACTCGCCTCCCTCAATCGGGCCGGGCTCGCCCCAGCAGTAGCGGGCCTGGACGTAGCGGTCGCTGCGCTCGTGGTCGAGCTCCAGCGCGGTCGTGATGTCGCCGTCGATCTCGGCGGTCAGCTCGGCCACGTCGTCTGCGGTCAGCTCGACGCCCTCGGCGGTCAGCTCCGCCGCGATGATGCGGCCAAGCTCCCCCGCCCACGCGGCGTCGAACGACTCGTACTCACCCCACTCGTCTTCGAGCGCGGCCCGGAGCTCGAGCGCCTTGGGCATCACCCGGGCGCGGAGCCGCTGGTCAGTCGGGTGGTCCACCGGGTGTGACTCTGGCGGTCGGCATGTCTAGGGCCATCTTAGATCGCGATCTCGGGCAGCGGGCGACGAAGTTCCCGCTCAGAGCGACGAAACGCCCCCGCCGAAGAGGGGGCGCTCCGTGAACATGCATCGGGACCGCCAGGACCCGGTTAGGGGCCATCTTAGATTGATGAGGAGCTAGATCCCAGGCCGCGAGCGCCCCCATCCTGAGGTTGCGCCGCGCGTAGACTGCGACCGGGATGGAGCGTCGCCACCGCAGTCGCGTGGCTGACGGGAATGAAAATATATTTTCCCTCCGCGCGCTTCAAGACGGGCGCCGCGCGGATCACCGAGTCGATGTGCTGCGGGCTCATCGACGGGGTGATCCGAGCCGCACCTGTGCTGAAGCGGTTCAGTGAGGTGAAACATGTTTTACCTCCCGTCAGCCACGCGACTGCGGTGGCGACCCTCCCAGAGAAGGTCATCCGCGAGCTGGATGACCCGGACGTAGAGCAGTTCTAAGCGCCTGCTCTCCTGCCAGGTCTAAGTCAGTACGGGGATGGCGGGGATTCGGTCTGGCGACGGCGACCGAGTCGAGCGAGATCGTCGTGGCGACCGGCGTGTCCTCATTCGGGATAGGCGGCGGGGGCCGGGGCACCGGCCCAAGCCCGAGGGGGCGCGCCGCCTCCCTCGGGGCTCTTTGTACTGACGTTGAAGCACGCCGGATTACCCATCTGAGTCCTCCAACAGCACCTGGGCTCGGATCAACACAAAGGAGCAGCAGATGAGCTACACGACCGCGAAGGACATAGACGACCCGCAGGAGTGCATCCACCAGGTTCAGCGGCGCCTCACGTGGCTGTCCGAGGTTGGCATCCCCCAGGCCCGCAAGCCCGGCACGCATCGGACGGTTGGTCACTGCAAGACGGACCTGGATCGCCTCGCGGAGTTGGTCAACCAGTTCGGCGAGCCCTCGGACTGAGCGCCCGCCGCTGTCGCGACCGCAGCGCGAACGGCGGACTGGGGGCCGGGCGCTCCTGCCCGCGCCCCCCTACCAGTCGGTGCCGCCAGTGCCTACAACCCCGGTGGGCGCACTCGCGCCCCCTCATCCGCCGGTTCTCTCTTGCGCTAGCTGACCGTGGTGGGCGTGTTCAGGCGGTCGATGACGTTGACCTCGCCGTTGGGCTTTTCGCCCGTGATGATCGCGAGGTAGTTGAACCCGTCATCAGTTGCTGTGTGGCTGATCGCGACGTGCGGCCGCGGCCCCGACGGTCCGCCGGAGCACTCTCCGATCGCCTCCCCGACCTTCAGCGCGAAGGTCCGCGGGTCGGTCTCGGTGACGACGTGGACACCGAAGGTGACCTCCTCGACAGGGGCGGACATGTCAGGCCGCCCGTCGGCTCGGCTTGACGCGGCTCTCCAGGTGGACCGCTTCGATGTCGTATCCGGCGACGCTTGCCCAACTCACGGAGGCCGGGTCGGTGCTGATCCGGGCGCTGTTGAGCACGGCGAGGTCGGCATCGGCCGCCTCGCGCGGGAGGATCGGCGACTCGATGGTCTGGCCGGACCGGAGGATGATTTTGATTGCCGCGTATTCACTCATTTGGGGGATTCCTTGATCGGGATCGACAGGGCAAGGAATGCTATGGCCGACGGCAGACGCCAAAAGTGACGCGACGTAGCTGACCGCCCGCTGTGTTGCTCAGGCGGGCTAGGCTGCGGTTCCGATGCCCGTCCTAGTCGCCCTGTCGGATATCGGGTGGACCGCCGTCGCCGCAGTCGGTGGCGCGCTCGTGGGTGCAACCGCCGGAGGACTAGTGGACTGGGCGCTGGAGCGGCGGCGCGAGAACACGCAGGCCAAGGCCGGGGCCCGCCTGGTCGCGGGCGACCTCGCGATGGCCGACAGCCGGTTCAAGTCCATCGAGACGGATCACAAGTGGTGGTTGTTCTTCGAGTTGCACTTCGGCTCGTGGGCCGAGTACCGCGACGTGCTCGCCGTCCAACTCGACAACGAGGACTTCGAGGCCGTCTCGCAGGCCGTGGTCGGGGCGATGGAGCTGAGCGAGAAGGTCCCGGCGGCTCCGGTCGCGAAGCACGGCGGCGCGTTCTTGAAGCTCAGTCCGCTGTCGGTCGAGGCGTTCGCGGCGATCCGGGCCGACGTGGCGAAGGCCTACAACGCTCTCGCCGAGCTGGGTGGACACGAACGGGTCGGCGACACGATCCACGGTCAGGTCACGGCAGAGGAAGAGGCGAAGGCGAAGGCCGAGGATGAGCGGCGCGGCTCCAGCCCCGCGCCGGGCTGAATCAATCGCGCTGCCGTAGACCTCCGACAGCGCGCCTGTCAGCCGCCGGCGGGCGCCAGAGGCGCTACTGATCCTCGGGGTGGACCTCGACCTCGCGAAGAATCTCGCCGTCAGGCCCGTAGATCACGCCCATCATCGGGGTCTCTCGCTTGTGCTGCTTCGCAGCGGCGAGCAGCGCGTCGCTCAGCTTCGCGACGAGCCACGGGAGGAAGTACGGACCGATGTCGCCCGCGAGCTGGATCACGAAGTCCATCCCGGCGGCCTGCGGGATGCCGCCCTCGGGCGGTCCCGGGGGTTCGATGAGGACGACCTCGGCGTCCCCCTCGGAGAGTGCATCGACGACCCCGTCGAAGTCCTGCGGGCGCTCCGCCCAGGACGGGATGCTCGGCCTGAGCTCGATCCTCGTCACGGTCACGTGGGGGGATCTACTCCTCGTCGTTGAGCAGCTGGGCCACGTCCCTGTAGCCGGGGTCGTCGGCGTAGACGCGCCCGAGGTCCTTGCGCCCCTGGGCCTTCTTGCCGGTGCTCAGGAGCAGGCGCCCGCGCCCGTAGCGCGCGCGTTTCAGCAGCTCGTCGTTCCGCTTCTTCGACCGGAGGGCGTCCTTGTAGACCTCCAGCGCGGCGTCGGTCATGCCCTTCTCCGCCAGCGCCTGCGCCTGGTAGACGCAGATCGCGAGCGTGGCGTCGTCGTCGTTCTTGGTCCCGGCCGTCAGCTGCACGACCTCGTCCCACGACCCGGCCTCGGCCAGGAGTTCGGCCAGGCTGAGGACGAGCGGGGTTTGCCTCTCGACCTCGAGCAGTTGCATCAGCAGCCCGATCGCCTCGTCGCCCCGCCCGGCCTGCTGGTAGACCTCGGTCAGCGCCAGCGTCGCCGCCGTCGAGCCGAACGGGACGCTCATCGACACCTGCGGGGTGACCGAGATCTCGATGCCGCCTCCGGGGACGTACTTGGACATCAGCGCGTCCGGCAGCTCGGTGTCGGAGCGCACGACCCGCTCCAGGTAGTTCGTCGCCTCGCTCCCCTTCCGCAGCTGGACGCACAGGATCCCGGCGAAGAAGTCGTCGGCGATGCTCTTGCCCTGGTCGTCCTTGTGGGCGGCGTCCTGGAAGTGCCATAGCGCCTGCTCGACGTCGCCGCTCGCGTAGAGGGTGACGCCCTTAGCGAACGCCTTCTCATGTGCGGGCGCGAGCATCCCCGGCTTCGGGATCGTCGCTGGCGGGGGCGGCGCTGCGCTCTGTCGCGAGGTCCGGGTTGACCCGCCGCCTGAGGTCTTGACGTAGCCGACGCCCGAGCCCGGTATCCCGATGCTCTTCGTGCGCCGCCCCGACGAGTGCGCCGAATAGCGCATTCCCTTGCCGCCGACGCTCGCGCCGATCCCGGTCTTGCTGACGCTGAGCCGTGCCCCCTTCCCCAGGCTCACGCTCTTGCGCATCCGCAGAGCCACTGTGCGACGACTCTATCGCGCGGATGGGCGCGAAGGTTAGGTTTCGCCTATGCGCGACGGCTTGCTCGTGTTCGCTGCCTACACCGATCTGCCGCTGGCCTTGCGGATCGTGATCGGGCTCCTCGGCCTGGCGCTGTTCTCGGTCGCCGCGTCGTAGAACTCGCTGTCGAACTCGGTCGTTCGCTTTCGCTTCGACTTCTTGTGAGGCGCCTTCGCCTTGCTGACAGCCTCGAGCTGCCGCCTGATCGCCTCCTCCTTGCCCATTCCCTCCGGGACCGTCACGGCCCTGGCGGCCTTGGCCTTGGCGATCACGTCCGGCCGCTTTCTCGCAGCTGGATTATCACCCAAGATCGCGTCCTGAACCTCCTCCGGAAGCGTCGCCACCGCGGCGGCATATGTGACCGGAAGGAAACCATGGTTTCCCTCAGCGCGCTTCAAGACCGGTGCGGCTCGGATCACCCCGTCGATGTACTGCTTGCTCATCGACCACCTGCTCTTGCAGTAGTCCTTCCACGCGTCCTTCTGCTTCGCGTTCGGATACAGGCGCTCGTCCCTGATCGCCCTGAGCTCCTCTGCGAACGCGACGATGCCGCGCTGAGCTCGCGCCTCCCTCTCGGCGAGGTCGTCGCTCCTGGATGGTGCTGGCACGCTTTCCTCCTTCACTCGGGGGGTACCTGTACCCCTCAGCGCCGCGCTCATAGCCGCCCCTCATTGGCGAGGTTCCTGTACCACCGCTCGCGCACCTCGGGGCTGTCGGCCTGGTCGAGTTCGGCCCACTCGGAGTCGGGCTCCGGGTGCCAGCCGGGGGGCATCGGCGGGACCCTCTTGCGCCGCATCCGGTCGAGCGAACGGAGCGCGACGACCTTCGCCTGGACGCCCCGACCCGTCACCGCCTCGCCCATCGCGATCGACTCCAGCTCGGCGACCAGGGGGTCTTTCCCGCGCGGGTTTTCGTTCGGCTGAGCTCCTCGGCGATCTTGCGGTTCGCGGTTGTCGGCGGCAGACCGCCCCTTCTGGGTGGGGGGTCGGTCGGATGCGCTGAGATCGGCTCTCACGAGCGATCCTCTGCGACTCTCCGCTGCCTTCGGGTGTAGCCAGCTTCACACCTGAGGCAGCTGCGGAGGGACGCGCTACGCGCAGGGGTGTTGGGACCGGGCGCCGGGGTGACAGGACGACCCCGACTCCGGCCCCGATCCGCGCGGCCGGGGCTGGACCGTTCCCGGGGCGGAAGACTCAGCACTCGAAGTTCAGTCACTTGCGCCCTCCTCCGTGACCGGGACGAAGTGGTTCGGGAACGCGGCGACGAGCGGGTGGTCGCTCGGGTACTCCTCGCCGCCCTGGATCACGAACGGCTCGCCGCCGAACGTCCCGAGCAGCTGGCCGACCGCGACCACCGTCTCGATCTTGGTCGAGCCCGTCACGCCGTCGCCCGCTTCGCTGCTCTGGCCTTGGCGCGGAGCCTCTGCTTGGCCATCGCGTGGCGCTGGCAGAACTCGGCGGTCGCCAGGATCCTCACCGAGCAGCCTTTCCACGAACAGCGATGGACGTGGTCGGCGGGGATCACGCGGAGAACCTCGCGACCGTGACCGGCGTGGCCGACTTGGTGGACAAGATCCTCGTGTCTGGGTTCGCCGGGCTCGCCGTGACGGAGATCTCGAACACGTCCAGCTCGTCTAGCACCCTGACGCCGTCCTCGGTGTGGTCCTTCGTGACCATGAACCCGAACGACAGCCCGACGGTCCGGGCCTTCATCAGCCTCCAGACCTCGCGGGCGACCTCGGAGTCGGTGATGTCGATCTTGCCCTCGACGTGCAGGCCCGCCTTCGTCTCGGCCATGCGCTCGGGGTCCACCGACCCGATCACGTTCGCGGCCTCGCCGCGGTGGTCCCAGTGCACGGGCAGGTCGGTGCCCCGCTCCCGCCACGCGCTGATCGTCTTCAGGAACGCACCCTGAGCGATCCGCTCGCCCTGCCGGTCCACCGAGTACGCGGCCGCGATGGCGGCGAACTCGCCCCTGTCCGTGACCTGTGTGATGGCTGCCTTCAACTGCTGCATGTGGCCGTCTCCCGTTCGCGTTCGTGTTCGTAAATCTCCCGCAGGTCGTCCTGGTTGAGGACCTCGACCTCCGACAGCCACTCGTACACGGCGACAGCCAGGCGGCGGAAGCGCTTCGATCGGCAGAGGTCCCGCGCCTCGAAGCGGAGCCGAAGGAACTCCTCGACGGTGAGACCCCCGACGAGCCCTGCCAGTACGTCCTCGTCGTCCCCGCTGCCGTTCGGCTCCGGCGCCACGACCGGCAGCGGGTCCATCGCCGCAAGCGTCGCGAGCGCGTACGTCCGGTTGGAGGCTGGCTGGCCCGGGTCGGGGCGGACGTGGCCGAGGCGGCGTCGCGTCCGGCCTCCCACCTCGCGGTCGAACGGCCAATCGCAGCGACACTCAAGGGGGACATGATCCAGCGACAGGAGCGCCGCGCAATGAAGGCTCTCGTGCCAGGCGGTGCTGCTCGCGACGATGTTCACCGGAACCCCGCCGGGAGGTCTGCGGCGAACCGCTCCTGGCGCGCGCGCTCGACCCGGGCCCGCTCCTCACCCCGCTCGCGTCGCTCGTCGAGGCGCTGAAGCTGCGCCCGCTGACGGCGCTCGTCGTCGCGCTGGTCAGCAGCGACCTCGTCGGGGTCGAAGTAGCCGAAGTTCGGGCCGATTGGCACCGAAGGCGCTTCCATGTCGCCCGGCTCGGCCTGGTCTACGTGATCAGGACAGTGCCAGCGCCGTACGGGTGAGACGGCAACCGGCATCCCGCCCGCGCCGGTTGGCCGCCTGCCGCAGACCGGGCACTCGGGGATCGGGCGCGGTCGGTGACGCCTTCGGGCCACCTCCTGCGCAGCCTCAAACTTGATCCTGTCCTCGCGGGCGGTCGCGCCCTCCAGGCCCGCGCGCTCCCGGGCTCGGTCGAGGATCTGGCGGCGCCCGGCCTGGCCTGCGGCCTCAAGCTCGTCGAGCAGCGCGCCGACGCGGAGCACGCCGCGCTCGATCGCGTCGTGGGCGAGCTGGCGGGTGACGATCCTGTCCTCGCCGCTCAGGACCTCGTCGGCGGCGATGGCGACCTCGGTCACGAAGGCGTCGCGGCTGCGGTGCGGGATCGTGATGCCCCACTCAGCCACGGCCGTCGCCCCGCTCTCGCAGCGAGTCCTCAAGGGCGTTGCGGACGACGGACGAGATCGACCGACGCTCCTCGGCCACGCGCCTGCGAAGCTGCTCGGCCAGCTCGGGCGGGATCCACGCCTGGACCCTCATGGGGCTCTGGACGGGGGCGCTGGTGCTCACCGGGCGGGACCTCCTCGCGATGGAGTCCCGCTTCCTCCGGGGGCCTCAGGCCCGGGACTTGCTCAATCTTAAGACACCTTCAGGGCCGTGATTCCTGTTTTGGCATGCGGGAGCCTTTCCCCGACATACATCAGGTCAGCGCCGTGTCCGTGATCCCCTCGGGTTCAGTAGTTCTCAGACCCCCGACTGCCTGAAGAGATGAAGAGCTGTCGGGTATCGCGCCTTCGCTTGACTAGCTGGCCGTCCGAATCCGAACCCCGCACCCTCTGTCGGTTTAGGCTTTGCTCCGCCTGGAACTGCCACCCCGCGAGAGGTTGTTCAGCCCCCGCGCTACATGGCCCCGACCCCCAGAGACTGGGGTAAATCGTCGCGTGCGCGAGGGTGACCTCGCCAGCGCGCGGCGGGTTGCCGCCGCCGATCAGCCCCGCCGTGGAGATCGTGTGGTGCGGGGCCCGGAACGGCCGGCGCCCGGCGAGCGCCGATCGCACCGGTCGCCCGCAGGCGCTCGCGACGCGCGCCGCCTCGAGGACCTCGGCCTCGTCGAGCGGCGGCAGGATCGAGGGCAGGCGGCGCGCGGCCATCGACTTGCCGGCGCCCGGCGGGCCGGTCACGAGCAGGCTGTGTCCACCGGCCGCCGCGATCTCGAGCGCCCGTCGCAGGGCCGGCTGACCGCGCAGATCGGCGAGGTCGGGCAGGGCCGCGGTAGCGTCGCCGTTACGCCGCGCCGGCTCGGGCGGAGCGGGCTCGTCCTCGGCGCCGAGGGTGCGCAGCTGCGCGAGGCGGTCGATCGGTATCACCCTCCCTGGAGCGATCAGGGCCGCCTCGCCCGCGGACTCGGCCGGGACGACGAGCGCCCGCATCCCGGCGCCGCCGGCTCGCTCGGCCATCGCCAGCGTGCCCGGGCACGGGGCGGATCGAGCCGTCGAGCGCCAGCTCGCCGGCGAGCGCGACGTCGGCGATCGCGGCCGCCGGGAGCTGCTCGGTCGCCGCCAGCACGGCGGCGGCGATCGCGAGGTCGAATCCCGGGCCCGCCTTGCGCAGGTCCGCGGGCGCGAGATTGGCGGTGATCCGTCGCTGGGGGAACTCGAAGCCGGAGTTGACCAGCGCCGCCCGCACCCGCTCGCGCGACTCGCGGACCGCGGCATCGGGCAGGCCGACGAGCGTGAACGCCGGCAGGCCCTGGCGGACATCGACCTCGACCCGGATCTCGTGGGCCTCGATCCCGAGCAGGGTGAAGGTGCGGGCGGCGGCGAGCACGGTGGCGACGGTAGGCCGGCCGGGTTCGCCGGTGGCGCGCGAAACGTGACGGATCCGGTTCGCTTGTCGCGCCACACGCGTGCCGCTCGCACGTACGGTCGAGGCGATGACGGTGGCGAGGCAGAGTCTCGGGCGCAGGGCCGAGGCGCTGGTGGCGGCTCGGTTGCAGCGGGAGGGGTGGGTGATCGTGGAGCGGAACGCGCGCACGAGTGATGTCCGCGGGGAAATCGACCTGATCGCCCTCGATCGCGACGCCCTCGTGTTCGTGGAGGTCAAAGCCCGTGGGGTCGGGCCTGCCGTGGGCCCGGAGGTGCCCGCCGGCGCGGTCGGCCCGCGCAAGCGGGCGAAGCTGCGGGCCCTGGCCGCCGCCTGGCTGCGCGACCGCGGTTACGACGTCCCCCGCCACCGCGACCTGCGGTTCGACGTCGTCGGGCTGCGGCTCGACGCCGCCGGCCGGGTGACGGAGTACGCGCACCTGCGCGCCGCGTTCTGACGAACGAGCGATGAGTTCCGCCCGCGCGGCCGGTCATAGGATCGAAAACGTCAACCCGATGAGGAGACTTCATGGCCGAGTACGTGGACGGATTCGTGGTTCCCGTGAAGAAGGACAAGATCGACGAGTACCGGGCGATAGCCGAGAAGGCCGGCGCGCTGTGGCGTGAGTTCGGGGCGCTCGAGTACAAGGAGTGCGTCGCCGACGACGTCGACGCGGGCGAGTCGACCTCGTTCCCGCGCAGCGTCAAGCTCGAGGACGACGAGGTCGTCGTCTTCTCCTGGATCACCTACGAGTCGAGGGCAAAGCGCGACGAGGTCAACGCCAAGGTGATGGCGGACCCGCGGATGAAGGAGATGATGGACGAGGACGATCCGCCGATGGACCCGGGGCGGATGTTCTTCGGCGGCTTCGAGCTGATCGTCGACGCCTGAGTGCGCGCGCCTACCCCAGTCTCAGCTGGGAGTAGGCGATCGACGCGAACGAGCGGCGGTGAAGCGGCGACGGGCCGTGCTCGATGATCGCGGCGCGGTGCTCGGGCGTCGAGTAGCCGACGTTGCCCTCCCACTCGTATGCGGGGTATTCGGCGGCGATCCGCGTGCATGTAGCGGTCGCGGGTCACCTTGGCGATCACGGAGGCGGCGGCGATGGCGGCGCTGCGGGCGTCGCCGTCGATCACCGCCTGGTGCTCGACCGCGCACCGCTGCCCGAGCGGGAAGCCGTCGCTCAGGCAGGCCGCACCCGGCACGGCGACCCGCTCGAGGCAGCGGGCAAGCGCCTCGAGGTTGGTCACGTGCAGGCCGCGGGCGTCGATCCCGCGCACGCAGCGGATCGTCACCGCGACCCGGGCGGCGGCGCGGATCACCACCGGGTAGAGCGCCTCGCGCTGCTCGGCCGTGCGCTGCTTGGAGTCGTCGAGGTCGCCGAGCGCGCGGCGGTCGCGCATGCTCAGCCGCTCGTAGTCGAGCAGCACGCCGGCGGCGACGAGCGGCCCGGCGAGCGAGCCGCGGCCCGCCTCGTCGGCGCCGGCGACGAACCGGCAGCCGAGCTCGCGGTCGAACTTGAACAGCTTCGCGGCCCGGCGGCGGCGGCGCTTGGCGGCCTTGACCGCCGACGCCGACGGCTTCGCGGGCTTAGAGGAAGCCGATCCGGTCCGGCGGCCAGTAGGTGAAGAAGGCTTCGCCGATGATCCAGTCCCGGGGGACGGGTCCCCAGTAGCGGCTGTCGTCGCTGGCTCCACGATTGTCGCCCATCATGAAGTAGTGGTCGGGCGGGATGGTGATCGGCTTCGGGAAATCGCAGCCGCCAAGCCCCATACACGGGCGAATTTCCCAGTCGCCCTCGAACGGCTCGCCGTTGACGATCGGGATCCCGTCCTTGACGTAGAGCTCGTCGCCCGGGACCGGCGACGACCCGCTTGATGAAGTTCTCCTCCGCCATCTCGGGGGTCTCGGTGTCGCAGACCTGCCCGGCCGGCTTCGGGGCGCCGCAGTTCCTGCCGTTGACCGCGCCCTCGGGCGGGTGGAAGACGACGACGTCGCCGGGCTTCGGATCGGCGCCGAGCCGCGTGAAGACCCGGTTGACGAGCACCCGCTGGCCGACGTCGAGCGTCGGCTCCATCGACTCCGAGGGGATCTGGTACGGCTTGACGACGAACGCCTGGATCCCGAGCGCGAGCCCGATCGCGAGCGCGACGATGATCACGAGCTCGAGGGCGGCCCCGCGCCCGGTTGTCGGCTTCGGGATCAGCTGGATTCCTCGGAACCCTCGGCTTCGCCGTCGGATTCCGGCTCGGGCGACCCGTCGGATTCGTCCCCGGTCGCCTCGTCCTCGGAAGTCTCCCCGCCGTCGGCCGGCTCGGCCTCGGTCGCCGCTTCCCCGCCATCGGTCGCCTCGCCCTCGGCCGCCGGCTCCGGCTCGCTCGCCTCCGCCTCGGAGCCCTCCGCCTCCTCGCCCTCGGGCTCGGTCTCGACCAGCTCCGGCTCGACCTCCTCCTGGGCGGCGCCCTCGGAGTCGATCGCCACCGGCTCGGCGCCTCGGCGATCACCAGATCGTCCTCGATGCCCCAGCGGCGCTCGGCGACCCGGGCGCGCTTGCCGACCCGGCCGCGCAGGTAGTAGAGCTTCGCCCGGCGGACGTCGCCGCGGGCGACGACCTCGAGCTTCTCGATCTTCGGCGAGTGCACCGGGAACGTCCGCTCGACGCCGACGCCGAACGACTGCTTGCGGACCGTGAACGTCTCCCGCGCGCCGCTGCCGCGACGGGCGATCACGATCCCCTCGAAGACCTGGGTCCGCTTGCGGCGTGCCCTCGATCACCTGGAAGTGGACGCGCACGCGATCGCCGGCCGCAAAGCGCGGAACCCGCTTCAGCTGACGCTGCTCGATGCTCTCGATGATCGTGCTCATGGCTGTGGAGGTCCCGGCCCTGGCATCACGCTTGGTCTGGGGCCGGAAAAGCGCGGGACCGAGGGCCCGCGCGGGCGTCAGATAGTAGACAACTCGCCGCTCAAGATGAGCTAAGCGCCCGAGGCCCGCCGGCTGCGCTCCAGCCGCCAGTTGCGCACCCTGGCGTGATCGCCTGAGAGCAGGACCTCCGGAACCTCCCAGCCGCGATAGCTCGCCGGCCGGGTGTAGTGCGGATACTCGGGCCCGCCTCCGAGGGCCTCCGAGAACGACTCCTCGAGCGCGCTATCCGCGTGCCCGAGAGCCCCGGGGAGCTTGCGCAGGACGGTGTCGGCGACGACCATCGCCGCCAGCTCCCCGCCCGAGAGCACGTACGGCCCGATGGAGACCGCGTCGTCGGCCAGGTGCTCGCGGACGCGCTCGTCGATCCCCTCGTAGCGGCCGCACAGGAGCGCGATGTGCGGCTCGGCCGCCAGCTCAGCGGCCAGTGACTCGTCGAGCGGCCGCCCGGAGGGCGCGAGGACGATCACCCGCGCCGGTGGCCTGCCCTCGCCGTAGGCGCCCTGCAGCGCCTCGTCGACGACGTCGACGCGCAGCACCATCCCGGCCCCGCCCCCGTACGGCGAATCGTCGACCTGGCGACCGCTGAGCGGGGTCGTGTCGCGGTAGTTGAACAGCCGCAGCTCGGATCCGTGATCGATCGCGTTGCGGACGTGCCGCTGCTCGGCGAACCACCCGAACCACTCGGGGAACAGGGTGAAGACGTCTATGCGCATCGCCGTCAGTCGTCTTCGACGATCTCGACCATGACCCGGCCCGCGTCCTGCGCGGTTGCCGCGGCCTTGGCGAGCGTGCGGAGCGCGTTGGCGACCCGCCCGTCCTTGCCGATCACGCGTCCGAGGTCGTCGTCGGCGACGTGCACCTCGAGCACGATGCCGTCGTGCTCTTCGACCTCCTCGACCCGGACCGCGTCGGGGTCGGAGACCAGCGAGCGAACGACGAACTCGACCAGGTCGCGCATCGGGGACCGCTCGCGCCGGGCTAGGTGCCCGACGCCTCGATCCCCTTGGTGCGCAGCAGCGTGGCGACCGTGCGGGTCGGCTGCGCTCCGTGATCGAGCCAGTGGCGGGCGCGCTCCTCGTCGATCACGATCACCGAGGGATCGGTCTGGGGGTTGTAGTGGCCGATCGTCTCGATCGTCCGCCCGTCGCGCGGGGAACGGCGATCGGCGACGACGACGCGCCAGATCGGGTTCTTGCGCGAACCCACCCTTCTCAAACGGATTCGGACCATGCGGCGCGAGAGGTTAGCGGGGAAGGACCCGCCTTAGCGCATGCCCTTCATCAGTTCGGCCGGATTCGGCATCTTGCCGCTCGCCAGCCGGGACATCATCTTCTTCATCTGCCCGAACTGCTTGACGAGCTGGTTGACGGCCTGGATCGTCGTCCCCGAGCCTTGCGCGATCCGCTTGCGCCGCGACCCGTCGATCAGGTTCGGGTTGGCGCGCTCGGCGGGCGTCATGGAGAGGATGATCGCCTCGAGGCGGTCGAGCTCGCGCTCGTCCATGCTCAGCTCGCGGATCTGCTTCATCTGCTTGCCGAGCCCGGGCATCATCCCGAGCACGTTCTGGAGCGGCCCCATCTTGCGCACCTGCCGCATCTGGACGAGGAAGTCCTCCAGCGTGAACTGCTGCTTTCGGATCTTGCGCTCGAGCTCGGCGGCCTGGTCGGCGTCGGAGACCTCCTCGGCCTTCTCGATCAGGCTGAGCACGTCGCCCATGCCGAGGATCCGCGACGCCATCCGCTCGGGGTGGAAGCGCTCGAGCTGCTCGATCCGCTCGCCGGTCGACGCGTACATGATCGGCTTGCCGGTCACGGCCTTCACCGAGAGCGCGGCGCCGCCGCGGGCATCGCCGTCGAGCTTGGTCAGCAGGACTCCGTCGAAGTCGACCCGCTCGGCGAAGCTCTCAGCGACGTTGACGGCGTCCTGCCCGGTCATCGCGTCGAGCACCAGGAGGATGTCGTGCGGCCTCGTCGCCGTGCGAATGGCGGCCAGCTCGTCCATCAGCTCGGCGTCGACATGCAGGCGGCCGGCGGTGTCGACGATCAGCACGTCGAGGCCGGCCGATCGCGCCTGGCCGAGCGCCCACTCCGCGATGTCGACCGGGCTGCGCTCGGTCCCCTGCTCGTAGACGGTCGCACCGGAGCGCTTGCCCATCGTCACCAGCTGCTCGACCGCGGCCGGGCGCTGCGTGTCGCAGGCGGCCAGCGCGACCTTCTTGCCCTCGTCGCCGAGGTGCTTGGCGAGCTTCGCGCAAGCCGTCGTCTTGCCCGAGCCCTGCAGGCCGGCCATCAGGATCACGGTCGTACCCGACGAGGCGAACGCGAGGTCGCGGCTCGAGCCGCCCATCAGGGCGGCGAGCTCCTCGTCGACGATCTTCACCACCTGCTGGCCGGGATTGAGGCTCTCGAGCACGCCGGCGCCCAGGCAGCGCTCCTTGACCTGCGACGTGAACTGCTTGACGACCTTGAAGTTGACGTCGGCCTCGAGCAGCGCGAGGCGGATCTCCCGCATCGCCTTGTCGACGTCGGCCTCGGTCAGCTTGCCGCGGTTGCGGACGTCGGAAAGCGTCTCCTGAAGGCGATCGGAGAGCTGGTCGAACACCTGACCAGCTTACGGGGCTTTTAGATGTGCTCCGCCTCCCAATAGGCGGCCAGCCGGTTCGCGAACGCCTTCGGCTTCTCGGCGTAAAGGCGCTCGCCGTGGGCGAAGGCGGTCCTCTGCAGGTCCTGGCGACGGCCCGCGATCAGCCGCTCGAGGTGCTCGCGCTGGCCCGGGCCGAGCGGCGCCCCGTCGAGGTCGGCTCGCAGGACCGCGAGGTCGTGGTCGTCGCCGAGCAGGTCGGAGAGCTCGTGCACCTGGTCGGCGAGCGGCTCGAGCACCGGCCTCCACCCCGGGCGCATGAGCCGCAGCTGATACCAGAGGTCCTTCGAGCGCTTGCGCCACTCGTGCAGCCGCTCGTCGCTCGGGTCCGCCGCCGCCTCGCGGAACCGCTTGCGCCCGCGCGCGTAGCTGCGCCGCAGGCCGGGCCGCAGCAGCGCCGCCCCGCGGGCGGGCAGCGACAGGTTGGTGAGCGCGCTTCGCCCGGCCTCGATCTCGGCCGCCGCCTGCTCGCGGAGAGCGTCGAGGTCGGCGGGCTGCTCGTCGGCGGCGAGCGCCGCGGCGACGGCCTCCCAGCCGCCGGGAGGCGGGTCGTCGGCAAACCGCTCGGCGAGGCCGTCGATCGTCTCCGCGCGCACCTGCGCGTCACGAACGCCCGAGAGCCGGCGGGCCGCGTCGCGGTAGCGGGAGTTCTCGCGCTCGTACGCCTGCTCGCCGAGCACCGGGCGCACGAGCCGCAGCGCCGAGCGCAGCTTCTTGGTGTCCTTGCGTGCCTCGTGCACGGCCTCGACCGGATCCGCGTCGGCGTCGCGCAGCTGCTCGACCGCGTCCTCGAGCCGCCCGCGGGCGACGCGGCGAACGCCGTAGGCCGTCGGCTCCTTGCGCCGCAGCCGGTACTTCCGCGCCCGGTCGGCCGAACCGTCGCCGGAGTCCGGTCGGCGGAGCTGGCGCGCGGTGAGCGCGGCGAGGGCGGTCGCCGTCGCTGCCCCGGCGGCGATCCTGCCTTCGCGCGTCCGGCCGACCTCCGTCACCTTGGTCATCGGTCGTCGGGGAGCCCGCTCGTGGCGAGCCGCTCGTTCATGTAATGGGAATCACCGGTCACGTCGCGTTCAAACCACGCCGGCGGCTGGAAGGCGGCGGCCTCGTCTGTGCTCGAGAACTCGACCTCCGCCGTGATCAGCCCCTGCAGCTCGCCACCGTAGACGTCGAGCTCCGCGGTGAGCTCGCCGAGCGGGATCAGATAGCGGGTCTTTCGCACCCGCCGGCCCTCGGTCAACGGCCACAGCGACTCGAACCGATCGCGGTCGAGCTCGAGCTCCTCCTCGGTCCTCACCTCGCCGCTGCCGCCCTTGACGGTCAGCAGGAGGGCCTCGCCGCGCCTGCGCAGACGCACCTCCGCCCCGCCCTCCGCGTCGGCGAGCGCCAGGTAGCCCTGCTCGATCTCGACCGAATCGCAGCTCTCGAGGTCCGGAAGCTCGGAGACCAGGTACTTGCGCTCGATCTCCATCGATCACTCGTCGAGCAGCGCGTGGGCGAACGCCTCGGCGTCGAACGGACGCAGGTCCTCGAGCGCCTCGCCGACGCCGATCACCTTGACCGGGAGCCCGAGCTCGCCCGCGATCGCGAGCGCGATCCCGCCCTTGGCGGTGCCGTCGAGCTTCGTCAGCACCACCCCGGTGACGTCGACGGCGCGGGCGAACTCCCGCGCCTGACGGAGCCCGTTCTGGCCGGTGGTCGCGTCGATCACGATCAGCGTCTCGTGCGGAGCGCCGTCCAGGCGCTTGGTCGCCACGCGCCGGACCTTCGCCAGCTCCTCCATCAGGTTGCCGTGGGTGTGCAGGCGCCCCGCGGTGTCGACGATCACGACGTCGGCGCCGCGGGACTCGCCGGCGGCGAGGGCGTCGAAGACCACCGCCCCGGGGTCGCCGCCGGCGATTGCCCTTGACGATCTCGGTCCCCGCCCGCTCCGCCCAGGTCTCCAGCTGCTCGATCGCGGCGGCGCGGTAGGTGTCGGCGGCGGCGACGATCACCCGCAGGCCGAAGCGCTCCTTGAGCACCGAGGCGAGCTTGCCGATCGTCGTCGTCTTGCCGGTGCCGTTGACGCCGACGATCATGATCACGGTCGGCTTCGCGCTCAGGTCGAGCGTCGGCGGCTCGGGCGCGGCGAGCTCGGCGAGCAGCTCGATCAGGCGCGCCCGGGTCGCCTCAGGCCCGCTGACCTCGCCCGCCTCGACCTCGGCCTCGAGCTTGCCGACCACCTCGGCGGTCGCCTTGGCGCCGACGTCGGCGAGGATGAGCGCCTCCTCGAGCCGCTCCCAGGTCTCCTCGTCGATCTTGTCGAACAGGCTCGCCGAGAGCTCGGCGCGCAGCGCCTGGCGACTCTTCGAGAGACGCTCGCGCAGCTTCGCGAGACGGCCCTGCTTCTCGGGCTCGGTGGCGGCGGCCTCGTCGGGGGGCGGGCCGCCAGCGCTCGGGATCAGCTCCTCCCACTCCATTCGGAGCGGGAGCGTACTCAGGCCGCTTCGGCCGCCTCTTCCGCCCCGAGCGCGCCCTGCTCCGACTCGAACTTGCGCGAGACGACCTTGGTCACTCCGCCCCTGCCCATCGAGACGCCGTAGAGAACGTGGGCGGCGTCCATGGTCCGCTTCTGGTGGGTGACGATGATGAACTGGGCGCGGTCGGAGAACCGCCTGACGAGCTGCAGGAAGCGGTCGATGTTGGCGTCGTCGAGCGCCGCCTCGACCTCGTCGAGGATGTAGAACGGCGACGGGCGGGCGAGGAAGACGGAGAACACGAAGGCGAGCGCGACGAGCGCCTTCTCGCCGCCGGACAGCAGGCTGAGGCGGCGAGTGGCCTTGCCGGCCGGGGTGACCTCGATCTCCACGCCCTGGGTTGAGAACTCGTCGCCCTCCTGACCCTCCTCCTCCGGCTCCGGCTCCGGGACCGTCGCGTCTTCGGCCGTGGTCGCGTCGCCGCCGCCGAGCACCGGCTTCGGCCGGCGCTCGTCGTCGACCAGACGCAGGCGGCCGCGCCCGCCCGGGAACAGGTGCTCGACCAACTCCTCGAAGTTCCGCTGGGTGGCGTCGAAGGTCTCCTCGAAGGCGGCGTGGATCTTGCGGTCGGTCTCCCGGATCAGGCCCTGGAGCTCGGACAGCGCCGTCTCCAGATCCGCGCGCTGCGTCTCCAGGCTCTCGACGTGCGCCAGCGCCTGCTCGTACTCGCGCTCGGCCAGCGGGTTGACGGGACCGAGCTGCTCCCGGCGGCGCCCGACCCGCTCGAGCTTGCGCTCGATCTCCGACCGCTCCTCCTCGGCGAGCGGTTCGGTCGGCCGGCTCGAGCTCGCGGCCGAGCGTCGCCGCGATCTTGGCGAGCTCGCCGGCGACCTCGGCCCGGCGGTCGCCGAGGTGGGCCACCCGGACCTCGGCCTGGGTGACCGCGTCGGCGGCCTCGCGCAGCTCCGCCTGCAGCTCCGCTTCCTCGCGCGAGCACGCCCGCAAGCTGGTCGGTGACGGCATCCTCCCCGCTCTCGCCGAGCATCCGCCCCTCGAGCGCCGCGGCCCGGGCTCGCCGGCCGCGTCGCGCGCGTCGGCCGCCGCCTCGCAGAGCTCGCCGAGCGCGCCGACCAAGCCTGCCTCGCGCTCGAGCCGCTGCGAGAGCGAGTCCTGGGCGCGGCTGCCGAGCATGTCCTCGATCCGCCGGGCCATCTGGGCCGCGTGCCCGGCGGCGTCGCGGACCTCGGCGAGGGCCGCAGCGCGCTCACTATCCGCGGTGGCGGCGCGGGCGGCGTCGAGAGCGCCGAACGCGGTCCGCAGCGACTCTCCGATCCGCTCGATCCCGGCGCTCACCGGGTCGTCGCCGTCGCGGGCACCGGTCGCCTGTGCGAGCTCGTCGGCGAGCGCGCCCGAGCGCCGCGCGCCGGCGGTCGAGGCTCGCGGATCAGCTCGGCGCGACGGGCGGCGAGCGCCTCGGCGCGGACGCTGATCCGCTCGTGGGCGGCGCGGACCGCGGTCAGCCGTGCCCCAGGCCTCGGTCCGCTCGCTCTCGCGGGCGGCGAGCTTCTCCTCGATCGCCGAGCGGCGCTTCGCGACCTCGGCCAGCTTCGCGTCGAGCTCGCCGCGGGCCTTGCGCGTCTCGGCTGCGGTGCGCTCCGCGGCGGCGAGCTCGTCGTCGTGACCATGCAGCTCCGCGGCGAGCAGCCGGGCGCGCAGCTCGGCGGCCTCGCGCTCGAGCCGGGCGTGGATGTCGGCCGCCTCGGCCTGGCGCTTCAGCGGTCGCAGCGACTTGCGCGCCTCGCGCTCGACGTCGAGCGCCCGGTCGAGGTTGTCCTGGGTGCGGTCGAGCTTCAGCTGCGCGCGGCGGCGGCGCTTTCGGTGCTTGCCGAGCCCGGCCGCCTCCTCGACCAGCAGGCGGCGCTCGCGCGGGGCCGAGAGCACGATCTCCTCGACCCGGCCCTGGCTGATCACCGAGTGCATCTCGCGGCCGAGGTTGGCGTCGGCGAGGATCTCGATCACGTCGGCGAGCCGCGCCCGGGCGCCGTTGACGCGGTAGGTGCCCTCGCCCCCGCGCTCGATCCGCCGCTGGATCGCGATCTCGCTGAACCCGGCCTCGGAATCGCCATCTGCGTCGAGCACCACCTCGACCTCCGCGTAGCGGCTCGGGCCGACGCCCTCGCCGCCGGCGTAGATCATGTCCTGCATCGACTGGCCGCGGACGCTGAGCGGGCTCTGCTCGCCGAGCGCCCAGAGGACGGCGTCGGTGACGTTCGACTTACCGCAGCCGTTCGGCCCGACGATCACGCTGACGCCGGGTGAGAAGACGAGCTTGGTGCGCTCGGGGAAGGACTTGAAGCCCTTGATGGTGATCGAGCTCAGATGCATGCGGTATGGGATTCGCGGCGCGCACCGGAAAGCCTCGCGGTCGGCCCGGACGCCACATTTGCGGCTAGGCGAGACCCTCCATCGCCTGCTCGGCCGCCGCCTGCTCGGCGGCCTTCTTCGAGCGTCCGTGGCCTCGCCCGACGATCTCGCCGTTGACGCTGGCGGAGACCTCGAACAGGCGGTCGTGAGGTGGTCCCGACTCGCCGGTGACCTCGTACCTTACGCGGGCTCCCCTCGCGGGCCAGGCGCTCCTGGAGCGCCGACTTGAAGTCGAGCAGGCGCTCCGACGCGAGCTCGAGCTCCGTCGCGAACGCGGCCACAGTCGCCTCGGCCGTGACCTCGAATCCGTGGTGCAGATAGCAGGCGCCGATCACGGCCTCGCATACCGAGGCGAGCGCGCGCTCCGAGGCGAGCAGCGCCCCGACCTCGATCCCGCCGTCGACGCGCTCCGGCGCGGTATCGCGCAGAAGGTCGGGGACTCCGAGCTCGAGCGCGACCTCGGCGCAGGCGCGCCCGCTCACTGCCTGGCCGTGCATCTTCGTCAGCCGGCCGATGTCGGCTCGTGGGTAGCGGCTGAACAGGTGCTCGGCGATCGCGAGGCCGAGGACGCTGTCGCCGAGGAAGGCGAGGCGGCCGTAGGAGTCGGCGCGGTGGTCGACCCAGGACGAGTGGGTGAGCGCCTGGCGGCGCATCGTCAGCGGGAGCTTGTCGAGCAGCTCGCGGAGCGCCTCGGGTCCGGCCCCCGTGGCGACTTCGGGGGCTCGCCGGCTCCGGCCTCCGCGACCGAGCCTGCGAATCCCGCGCGCCATGCCTACGCGGGCAGGCGCTCGGCGACGAAGTCGACGGCGTGGCCGACGGTGGTGATCTTCGCCGCCTCCTCGCGCGAGATCGTGAGCCCGTACGAGTCCTCGAGCTCCATCAGCAGCTCGTAGAGGTCGAGCGAATCGGCGTCGAGGTCCTCTTTGAACCGGGTCGCGTCGGTGATCACCGCCGCGTCGAGCTCGAACTCAGTGGCCAGGTGGTCCCTCACCTTCTCCAGCACCTCGTCGCGGTCAGCGTCATTGCGCCTCCTTCCTATCACGCATCGCGGCTCGTGTCGCCCCCGAACGCTCGAGCAGCTCGGCGGTGCGCTCGACCGCCCCGACCTCGACCGCGCGCGCGGCGAGCCGGATCGCGTTCGCGATCCCGTCGGGGCCCGAGCTGCCGTGGCCGACCACGGCGACGCCGCGGAGGCCGAGCAGGATCGCGCCGCCGGTCGTGTCGGGATCCATGTCGCGTCGCAGCCCCCCGAGCGCCGGGCGCATCAGCAGCCCGCCGATCGCCGAGATCGGGTTCGAGCGCGCCGCGTCACCCACTGCGTCGGCGATCTTGCGCGCGGTGCCCTCGATCGTCTTCAGGGCGACGTTGCCGGTGAAGCCGTCGGTGACGATCACGTCGGCGGCATCGCCGAGCAGGTCACGGCCCTCGATGTTGCCGACGAAGTCGATCGCGGTCGAGGTTGCGAGCTCGGCGTGGGCGTCGACGATCTCCGCCGTGCCCTTCTTCGGTTCCTCGCCGCTGGAGAGCAGCGCGACGCGCGGCGTCTGGATTTCGAGCACCGCCTGGCTGAAGGCTGCGCCGAGGAAGGCGAACTGGACCAGGTCACCGGCCCGTACGTCGGCGTTCGCGCCAACGTCGAGCAGCAGGATCGGCGGACCCTCGCGCCCGGGGACCGCGAGCTGCACGGCGAGTGCCGGGCGCCGAACGCCGTGAGTGCGGCGCAGAGCGAACAGCGCCGCGGTCATCGTCGCCCCGGTCGGGCCCGGGCTGGCGAGCGCGTCGGAGCGGCCTTCGGCGACGTCCGCCGCCGCCAGCACGATCGAGGCCTCGGGCGTCCCGCGCACGGCTCCGACCGGGTCGTCGTCGTTGGTGATCTGCGCCCGGGCCTCGAGCAGCTCGACCCCGTCTAGTCCCTCGAGCTCGCCGAGCTCGGACGGATCGCCGAACACCCGGACCGCGATCCCGTCAGCCGCGGCGGAGCGGACGCCCGGCACGATCGCCTCGACCCCCCGCTCCGCCCCGCGGCCGTCGAGGGCGACGGTTGTCATCCGGCGTGCGCCCGGCGGGGGCCAGCGGGCGAATTCGGCGAGCGTCCGGACGCGACTGGGTGTGCACGGCGGTCGCCCGCGTGCCGTTGGGCACGTGGGCGGGCGCCGGGTGCGGCCAGGCGCATCCGGCCGCCGCCGAAACGGCCGGTGGCCGCCGCCGTGTGCACCACTACTCGGCGGCGCCCGGCGACTCGGCTTCGCCGATGTCGTGCACGATCACCTCACGCCCGGCGTAGGTCCCGCAGACGGGACAGACGCGGTGCGGAAGGCGTGGGCTGTGGCAGCGCGGGCACTCGTTCAGGCGCGGCTTCGCCGCGGTGTGGTTCGCACGGCGCTTGTCACGGCGCTGCGAGGACGTTCTCTTCTTCGGGACGGCCATCGGGGTGCGGAATGGTAGCGGCGTTATTGCAGCTCGCGCAGCTTGTCCCAGCGGGGGTCGGGCTCCCGCGGATGGTCGTGCGCGCCGGGCGCGGCGTCGTTGAGCGACTCGCCGCACACCGAGCAGAGGCCCGCGCAGTCGGGCCGGCAGAGCAGCCGCTGGGGCATTGCGAGCGCAAACGAATCGTGGCCCCAGGCGTTGAGGTCGAGCTCGCCGTCGCTCACGTACGGGCTGCGCAACTCCTCGTCGTCGGTACCCGGCTGGTCGACCTCTCGCGCCTCGACGGCGACCTCGACGCGGGCCGGCTCGAGGCAGCGGACGCACGGTCCGGCGACCTCGCCGGCGAAGGCCAGGCGCATCGCGTAACCGCTCGCCGTGTGCGAGACGTCCAGCCGCGCCTCGACCAGCGGCGGCGCGAACTCGTACTCGTGACCGCCGAGCGCGACCTCACCCGGCTCCAGCTCGAGCTCGAGCCGCTTGCCGTCCCCAGGCGACGGTGCGATGCGCGCGAGCTCAATGGTTGTATAAGCCGCCATCCGGATCCGGATCGAGATTAGCGACGCAAATGACCTCCGCCGAGCAGGACCCGCAGCAGTTCCACTTCGCCCCCGAGACGTACTCGGAGATGATCCGCGCCGACGTCCCCCGCTACGACGAGCTCCAGCGAGCGGACGATCGACGCGATCCCGTTCGCCCCGCGGCGCGCGCTGGAGCTCGGCTTCGGCACGGCCGAGACGACCCAGCGGTTGCTGGACCGCTACCCCGAGGTGCGGATCACGGGGCTCGACTCGACGCCCGAGATGGTGTTCAAGGCGCGGCAGCTCGGCTGGGAGGACCTGCGCCTCGGGCGGATGGAGGACCCGCTGCCCGACGGGCCTTGGGACCTCGTGATCGCGGTGCTCTCCGTTCACCACCTCGACGCCGACGGCAAGCGCGACCTGTTCCGCCGCGTGCGGTCCGAGGCGCGCGCGCTCGTGATCGGCGACGTGGTCGACGTCCCACCCGAGCAGCGGATCGCCTCGCTGACCGAGGGCTTCGACTTTCCCTCGGCGGCCGCCGAGCAGGCGGAGTGGTGCGGCGGCGAGGTGGTCTGGGAGGCCGACGACCTGGCGGTGATCCGCGCCGTCTACGACTGACGACCCAAGAGGAGTGAGATGAGCAAGGTCCTGTACGAGAAGCGCGACCGGATCGCCTGGGTGACGATCAACCGTCCCGAGGCGCGCAACGCAATCGACCCGGACGTCCACCGGCTGATGATCGAGACCTTCGCCGACTTCGCAGCGGACGACTCGGTCGACGTCGCGATCCTCACCGGCGCCGGCGAGGCGTTCTGCGCGGGGGCCGACCTGAAGACCTACATCCCGCCGATCATGGAGCGCTCGAAGCCCGGCGAGATCCGCGAGATCGTCGAGCTCGGCCTCAACGGGATCACCCGCGGGATGCACCGGACCGAGAAGCCGATCGTCGCCGCCGTCAACGGCTGGGCGCTCGCCGGCGGGCTCGAGACGGCGCTCGCCTGCGACATCCGCATCGCCTCCGACCGCGCGATGTTCGGATCGTTCGAGGCGCGGCGCGGTTACCACCACGGCGACGGCGGGATCGTGCGGCTCGTCAACGCGTGCGGGGTCGGGGTCGCCTCGCACATGCTGCTCACCGCCGAGCCCGTCGATGCCCGCCAGGCGCTCGAGTGGGGCCTGGTGACCAAGGTGGTCCCGCACGACGATCTGCTGACCGAGGCCGAGACCGTTGCGAGCCAGATCCTCCGCAACTCCCAGCGCGCGGTGCGCTCGGCGAAGCAGACGATCCTCGACGTGATCGGCCAGCCGCTCGACTTCCAGCTGCGGACCGAGGCCTGGAACGCCTACACCTGCGCCGACCCCGAGGAGACGATGGCGCTGCTCAACCGGTTCTACGACAAGACCGACGCCGGGCGCGCGGGCGAGCACCGGACCGAGCTGTGATGAGGCGTGCGCTCGTCACCGGCGCGGCGCGCGGGATCGGCGCCGCGATCGCCGAGCGCCTGAGCGCGGACGGGCTCGAGGTCGTGACGGCCGACCGCGACGAGGGCTGCGACCTGCGCTTCGACGTCGCCGCCGACGAGGTCCCGGAGCTCGGCGAGATCGACGTCTGCGTCTCCAACGCGGCGATCACCGACACGGTCGCGCCCGCGCACCGGATGACCGCCGAGCAGTGGCAGCGCGACATCGACGTCAACCTGACCGGCGCCTTCCGCGTCGATCGCCGCCTGCCTGCCAGGGATGCGCGAGCGCCGCTACGGGCGGATCGTGGTCATCTCCTCCGGCGCCGCCCGCTCCGGCCTGCCGGGCCAGGTCGCCTACGCCGCATCGAAGGCCGGGCTGCTCGGGCTGGTGAGGACGATCGCCGCCGAGAACGTCGGCCGCGGGATCACCGCGAACGCGGTCCTCCCCGGGCTGGTGGCGACCGAGAACGTCCTCGCGATGCCGGAGGAGATCCGCGAGCGGTTGCTCGAGAACCTGCCGAGCGGGCGGATGGCGCAGCCCGAAGAGGTCGCGGCGCTGGTGGCTTACCTGGGCAGTGAGGAGGCGGGCTACGTCACCGGCGAGGCGATCGCGATCGACGGTGGCGGCTCGCTGAACACGTTCTCGCTCACCAGGTCGGGCGATAAAGGGGGGTCTTGAGCCAGGGTTGCTGCCTTTTGGGGTCTATAGACCCCCAAACCCAGCAACCGGTTCTTAGTCCGCGTATCCCGGGCGGGCGATCTCGAGCTTGCGCGCGACGTGCTCACGCAACTGGGCAATAACGGTCACCAGGTCATCGTCGAGCTCGCCCGGCCGGATCCGACGCGCCAGTTCAGCGGCCGCCTCCCGCACATCCTCCCCCTCACTGCCGAGTTCGGCGAACAGAGCGCGGTCGGCCTCATCGGGAGCCTCCCCGACCCGCAGCTCCCTCGCGATCACCGCGCACAAGTTGGCCAGCACCAGCACCTGGAACCGCCGCTCGCGCGGCACCCACTCGCGCACCTCGCCGAACAGCTTCGCCGCCATCGCGTCGAGCAGCTCCGGCGCCGTCGGTCGATCCTGCATCAAGCACCTCCAACAAGCCCGAGCAGGTCCCACTCCGGCTCGCAGATCCGCCGCCCCAGCGACGCCAGCTCGGCACTCGGCCGCGCGCCCGTCAGGTGGTCGTGCGCCTGGCGCGCGCAGATCACCGCCCACTTGACGTTGCCCATCGCCTCCCACCAGCGCAGCCGCTCGGGATCGGGCCGCGTGCCACCCGCCGCCTCGTAGGCATCGAGGAACGGCTCCGGCTCGCCGAGCCCGGCGACGGGCAGCTCGTCGTTGCCGAACCGCCAGGAGCGAATCTGAAGCCAGGCGAGGTCCTCGGCCGGGTCGCCGGCGTGGCAGAGCTCCCAGTCGATCACCGCCGCGAGCCCGTGCTCGTCGACGATCAGGTTGCCGAGCCGGAAGTCGCCGTGGACGAGGGTCGGCTCGACCGGGTCGGGGGGATGCAGGCGCAGCCAGCGCAACCCGGCCTCGACCCCGGGCAGCGGCTCGCCGATCTCGTCCAGGGCCGCCTCCCAGAGCTCGCACGCCTCGAGCGCGGGGTCACCCCCGCCGGCGAGCCCCTCGACCTCCGCGGCGGGGACGGAGTGGATCTGAGCGCGCGGCGGCCGCGAGCTGGCCCGGCAGCCGCTCGCGCGCGGTCTCCAGCTCGTCTCGCCGCAGCACCCGCGGCGCGATCGAGGTCCCGGGGACGAACTCCATCAGGTAGCCGGCGCCTTCCCCGAAGCGACCGCCGGCCGGCTCGGCGGCGACCGTCGGCGCCACCGCGACCCCGGCCAGGTCGGCGGCGGCGATTGCGCGTAGCTCGAGCTCGAGCGGCGCGAACGACATCCCCTCCGCCGGCTCGCGCCGCAGCACCCACCGCGGCTCCCCATCGACCTCGACCAGGAACGTCTGGCGCGAGGCGCCGCCCTCGATCTCCCTCAGGTTCAGCTCGCCGGGGTCCTCCGCGACGTCGCCGATGACGGCGCGCACCGCAACCGCGTCGGGTGGGTCAGTCGCCGCGGGCGAGCCCATGGCGCGTGAAGTGCCGCTCGGGGATGTCGGCCGGGTCCTTGTACCAGTACCACGTGCACGGATCGCGGTCGAAGTCCTCCGGCGGGTCGGAGGGATAGACGGGATGGCCGATCCAGCGGATCGGCAGGGTCTCGTTCATGAACGCGCAGTGGGTGCAGTAGAGCGGGAAGCCCTCGCGCCCGTAGCTCCAGTCGTGCGCCTCGTCGGTCACCCCCCAGCCGTCAGGCCCGTAGCGGCGGTTCCGCCAGAGCCGCTGCCCGGAGCCGCACGGGTTCATCGTGAAGGTGAGCTTCTCGTCGTCCTCGTCGATCTCGAAGGCGCCGGGGTTCGGGCCGACGCCGCTGGTCGAGTGGGCGCGCCAGGTCGCCGCCAGCGACTCCGCGACCGTCTTGCGGTCGAGCTTGTCGATCGTCTCGACCGGCTTGCGCCAGCTGCGCTCGAGCGAGTACTCCCACGCCTCCTCGACCCCGTCGTCGCCGAGCTTCTCCTTCACGAACGAGATCAGCCCGGCGACCCCGTCGACGAGCAGGTCGTGCATGAACTGCGACTCCCACTTCATCGCCTCGCAGAGCTGTTTCGCGCTCTCCAGATCGCCGGCGTCGATCGCCTCGATCGCGCGCTCCATCGTCGGCCGCGACATCGCCGCGAGCTCCTCGTCCGTAGAACCACCGCTCGGCCATCCGGCGCCTCCTCGCTCTCGATCCCGCCGTACGTGGCGGACCTTAACCCGACGGCAGCGGAGGCGAAGCCGAGCAGCCGGCGGAGTTGTTCAGGGCTACTGAACTTCGACCGGCTCTTCGTCGCGGCCGGCGAGCCGGTCGCGGCCGCGCTGCACGGCGGAGAGGAACTTCTCGAGGTTGACCTCGAGCGTCGAGAGGATCTCGTCCGCGTAGTCCTCGGCGCCGAGGCGGATCTGGCGCTCGGTCTCGCGCGCGTCCTCGATGATCTCCTCGGCGGCGCGCTCGGCCTGCTTGTAGACCTCCTCGCTGGAGATCAGCCGCTCCTGCTGGTCGCGCGCCTCCTTGACCACCCGCTCGGCCTCGCGCTTGGCCTCGGCGAGCATCTCCTGGCGCTCCTTGACGATCCAGCGCGCCTGCTTGATCTCCTCGGGGATCGTGGCGCGCATCTGGTCGAGGAGGTCGTAGATCTCCTCGCGATCGACGCGCACCTGATCCGTGAGCGGCACCGGCCGCGCGTTGTGGATCAGATCGTCGAGCTTGTCGATGAGGACCAGGACGTCCATGGCGGTCGTGGAAGCTTACGCGGCCGGGCGCAGAACGGCTGCTCGAAGGCGGATTTCGGCGCGTTTCTGCAAGCTCCTGCCCATGCGGAGTCGCCGCGCGCGGCGCTAGCTCGCGCTCGACGCGCTCGCGCAGCGCCGCCGCCACCGCCGGCGGGACGAGGTCGGAGACGTCGCCGCCGAAGGTCGGCGATCTCCTTCACCCCGCTCGAGCGGAGGAAGCTGTAGCCGGGCGAGGCGAGGATGAACACCGACTCGATGTCGTCGGCGAGCTTGCGGTTGAGCTGGTTCATCTCGAACTCGTACTCGAAGTCCGAGATCGCCCGCAGGCCCTTGACGATCGCGATCGCGCCGCACTCGCGCGCGAACTCGACCAGCAGGGTGCGGAAGATCTCGCACCTCGACGTTGTCGACCCCGTTGTCGGCAAGCGCCTGCCTCGATCAGCTCGCACGCGCTCCTCCGGCGTGAACAGGTGCCCCGTCTTGCGCGGGGCGTTGCCGACGACGCCGATCACGACCTTGTCGAAGACCTTCGAGGCGCGCCCGATGATGTCGAGGTGGCCGTTGGTGACCGGGTCGTAGCTGCCCGGGCAGACCGCGATCTTCGCGCTCGAGCTCATCGCCTGAAGTAGATCCGGATCAGCGCCTCGCCGATCCGCCGCTCGTCGGCGAGCTCGCAGGCGCGCTCGGGCAGATCGATCTCGAGCGGCCGGCGCGCCGAGCTCTCGACGACGAGGCGTGAATACCGGGCGAGACGCGGCGGCAGGTGTTTCGCGAGCTGCGGCGCAAGGCGGGCGGCGAGTTTATAGGGCGGATCGCAGAAGACGAGGCCGAAGCGCTCGTCGGTGCGCTCGAGATAGCGGATCGCGTCGGAGCGGACCACCTCGCAGCGGTTGGCGATCCCGAGCGCCTCGGCGTTGCGCGCGCGCCAGCGCCGGCGCGCGGTCGACGAGCACCGCGGAGTCGGCGCCGCGCGAGATCGCCTCGAACGCCAGCGCCCCGGTGCCGCAGAAGAGGTCGAGGACGCTGAGGTCGGAGACGTCGCCGAGGACCGAGAACAGGGTCTCGCGGGCGCGGTCGGAGGTCGGGCGGACCTCGCGCGACTTCGCCGGCGGCGAGAGCAGCTTGCGCCCGCCGAGCCTGCCTCCGGTGATCCGCATCAGGCCGCGATTCCCTCGACGCGTTCGTCGCCGAACCGCGCCCGGGCGGCGTCGAGGAAGCGGGCCGAGCTCGGGCACGTCGAGGCTGCCGTGGCGCTCGAGCAGCGCGATCACCTCGGCGCGCGCGGCGGCGAGCAGCTCGGCGTCCTCGGGCAGCTCGGCGACCCGGTAGCGCGGCAGGCCGTGCTGGAGCGTGCCGAGGATCTCGCCCTCGCCGCGCAGGGTGAGGTCGACCTCGGCGAGCTCGAAGCCGTCGGTGGATCGCTCGATCGCCTCCATCCGGCGCTTCGCGAACTCGCCCTCGAGCGTCGGCGAACAGGATGCACTGGCTCTCGTGCTCGCCGCGGCCGACCCGGCCGCGCAGCTGGTGCAGCTGCGAGAGGCCGAAGCGCTCGGCGCCCTCGATCAGCATCACGGTCGCGTTCGGGACGTCGATCCCGACCTCGATCACGGTCGTCGCGACGAGCACGTCGAGCTCGCCCGGCGACGAACCCCTCCATCGCCTGCGGCCTTCTCGCGCGACGACATCTGCCCGTGCAGGAGGCCGACCCGGAACTCGCGACAGCTCGCCCGTGCGCAGCCGCTCGGCCTCGGCGCCGGCCGCCTTCGCCTGCAGCTTCTCGGAGTCGGCGACCAGCGGGCAGACGACGTAGGCCTGGCGGCCCTCGCGCAGGCGCTCGCGGATGAACTCGTAGGCGCCGGCGCGCTTCTCCTCGCCGACGACCCAGGTCTTCACCGGCCGCCGGCCGGCGGGCAGCTCGCGGATCGTGGTCGCGTCGAGGTCGCCGTAGGCGGTCAGCGAGAGCGTCCGCGGGATCGGGGTCGCGGTCATGTGGAGCACGTGCGGGGCCGCGTCGCCCGGGCCCTTGGCGTCGAGCGCGGCGCGCTGGCGGACGCCGAAGCGGTGCTGCTCGTCGACGACGCAGACCGCGAGGCGCGGCGAAGCGCGACGTCGGGCTCGATCAGCGCGTGGGTGCCGACGCACGAGCCCGAGCTCGCCGCTCGCCAGCCGGCCGAGCGTCTCGCGCCGCCGCGCCGCCGGGGTCGCGCCGGTGAGCAGCGCGAACGGGATCGCCTCGACGGCGAGCAGCGCGTCGAGGGTCGATCGCGTGCTGCTCGGCGAGCGTCTCGGTCGGCGCCATCATCGCCGCCTGGTGGCCGGCCTCGAGCGCGCGCAGCATCGCGTAGACGGCGACCACGGTCTTGCCGCGAGCCCACCTCGCCCATCAGCAGCCGCTGCATCGGCCGCCCGGCGGCGAGGTCGGCGTCGATCTCGTCGAACGCCTGCAGCTGGCCCGTCGGTGGGCTCGAACGGAAGCGAGTCGAGCCAGCGCGCGACGAGCTCGCCCGGCGGCTCGATCGCGATCCCGGGCGCGCGACTCGCGCCGGGCGCCGCGGCGCATCGCCAGCGCCGCCTGGTGCAGGCAGAGCTCCTCGAACGCGAGCCGGTCGCGGGCGCGCGCTCGCCTGCTCGGGCGAGTCGGGGAAGTGCGCGCAGCGCAGCGCGTCGGCCTCGCCGCCGAAGCCGGCGCCGCGCGCGCAGCTCGGCCGGCAGCGACTCGATCGCGTCGCCGGCCCGCTCGGCCGCCTGCCAGATCCACTCGCGCAGGCGCGTTCGCCGAGAGCTCGCGCGGTCGCGTTGTGGACCGGGACGATCCCGGTCGTGTGCAGCCCGGCGCGGCGACGGCGCGCGGCCGCCCGCCGGCGACGATCTCGTGGGTCGCGACCCGGAAGCCCGGAGCGGTCGAGCTTGCCGTTCAGCAGCAGCCGGGTCCCGGGCTGCAGGCGCTCGGCGAGGTAGGCCTGGTTGAACCAGACCGCCTTCATCGGCCCGCTCGCGTCGGCGACCGCGGCCTCGACCAGGCGCAGGTTGCGCCGCCGGGTCGGCCGCACCCGGGCCGAGCGCACGCTGACCATCACCGTCGCCTGCTCGCCGATCCGCAGGTCGGCGACCTCGCGGACCCCGGCGCGGTCGCGGTGGCCGTGGGGGAGTGCCAGAGCAGGTCGCCGAGCGTCTCGATCCCGATCTCGGCGGCGGCCGCGGCGAGCTTCGGGCCGGCGCCCTTGAGCGATCGAGATCGGCGCCGCGAGGCGGCTCGGCCGCGGCAGGCGAGCGCAGCTCGGCCGCGCGCAGCGTGCTCGCGGTCCTGAGCGCTCGCCGGAGCCGATCGCGCGGGGAATGGTCACCTCGCCGCACAGGCTAGATTCCGGGTCCGATGGGACGGATCGACGATCGACTCGCGGAGCTCGGGCTCGAGCTGCCGCGAGCCGTTCGCGCCGCCGCCCGGGGTCGAGTTCAAGTTCGACCTCGTCCGCGTCAGCGGCGGGCACGCCTACGTCTCCGGCCACCTGCCGATGGACGGCTCGCGAGGTGCTGGTCACCGGCCGGGTCGGCGGCGAGCTCGACCTCGAGCAGGGCTAGGAGGCGGCGCGGCTGACGACGCTCTCGATCCTCGCCTCGCTGCAGGCGCGAGCTCGGCGACCTCGACCGGGTCACCGGCTGGGTGAAGGCGCTCGGCCTGGTCCAGTGCGCGCCCGGGTTCGACAAGCCGCCGGCGGTGATCAACGGCTTCACCGACCTGGTGCTCGAGCTCTGGGGCGACCCGCCGGCCGCCACGCCCGCTCGGCGATCGGCGCCGCGCAGCTGCCGTTCGACGTCCCGGTCGAGATCGAGGCGATCGTCGAGATCGCCTAGCCGTCAGACCGCCGGCCGGCTCGCGAGCCGGGTTGCGGTGGCGGGCGAACATCTCGCTCGATCCAGCGGCCGCCGGGGCGCTCGCGCAGCGGCCCGAAGAACTCCTCGAGCTCCGGGGTTGCCGTTCGGGCATGATCTGCGGGCCCTCGGGCGGGTTGACGATCGGATAGAGGAGCGACGCCGCGGTCAGGTCGGCGACCGAGAACGAGTCGCCGACCAGGTACTCGCCGCCGGTCGCGTCGAGCTCGGCCTCGAGCCGGTCGAGCGCCGCGACCACCTTGGCCTTGGCCGCCGCGGCCTCGTCGTCGTCGCGACCCGGAAGCGCAGCCGCACGTAGGCGGAGCCGAAGCGCGCGGCGACGCCGCCGCGCGAACCGCGGTCGCGCAGCGCGCGCCGGGATCATCTCGTAGCGCCAGCTCCTCCATCCGCTCGCGGTCGGTGCGCAGCACGTGCCAGACCGAGCAGGCGGATCTGCGGCCCGAGCTGCTCGTCGAAGAAGTCCTCGAGCTCGAGCGCCCGGCGGCGCTCGGCGGGGTCCTCCGGGTACAGCGGCTGCTCCGGCCAGCGCTGCTCGAGCGCCGCGATGATCGCGGTCGAGTCGCCGACGTTGCGGCCGTCGAGCGTGAGGACCGGGAAGGTCTTGTGGGTCGCCGCGGGTGAGCCAGAGCGCGATCGAGCATGTGGGCGCCCGGGATCGGCGCCTTGCGGTCGTGCTCGATGCCCTTGTGGGCGAGCGCCCAGCGCGCCTTCTCGCTGTAGTGCGAGACCGGGATGTGCCAGAGGAGTGGCTTCGCTCGGTGCGCTCATTCGACCTCGATCTCGGAGAGTTGCAGAGATACGAGGGTCGGAGCGGCAGCGGCCGGTTGCCGCGGGCCGACCGGGCGCACCCAGCGCCGGGTCGGGAACACGCAGGCCGCCGACCTCGACGTGGTCGGCGCACATGTGCGCCGCGCGCGCCCAGCCCGCCGACCACCTCGGCGGTGTAGTCGTGGCGGCGCAGCCGCAGCTCGGAGTCGTAGTAGAAGAGCTGGCGCTCGGAGTGGGTGTCGATCGCCGTCCGGGAAGTGCGCCTCGAGCCGGCGCCAGGTCTCGCCGCCGCGCTCGCGCCACGGCTCGATCTCGTGCACGCGCACGTCGTCGCGGGCCAGCAGGAACGGGTGCGTCAGGTAGTTCCACCACGCGTAGCCGGCGAAGTAGATCGCGTCGAGCGCGTCCCAGCGCAGGTTGCGCCGCAGGCCGGCGCGGCCGAAGAACAGCTCGCGCGGATGCTCGCGCGACTCGAGCACCTCGCCGTCGACGGTCTCGATCCGGACCGCGCCGTGGTCGAAGACGCCGCGCTGCCCGTCGCGCGGAAACGGCGCCGCCGAGCCCGACCGGCTCGGCGGCCGCGCGCCTCGAGCCGCGCGTCGCGGAAGCGGTTGCCGGGCACCCGGGTGCGGACCAGCAGGCCGCCGGAGCGGACCCGGCCGCGGATCGTGCGCGTCGCCGCCCAGCGCTCGAGGCCCGCCGTGCGCCTCGAGCACCTCGTCGAGCAGGGTCAACCGTGGCTCACTGGGCGGCGATCAGCCACGAGTAGTTCGGCGGTGCCGCCGCGCTGTGAAGCTCGAGCTCGGTGCCGTCGCCGAGCTCGAGCTCGAGCTCGGCGAGCGCGCAGCGGCGCCTCGGCGCCCTCGATCACGGTGACGATCTCGGCGCCGTCGGCGAGCGCCGCGACCGTCTCGATCAGGGTCGACGCCGGCGCCGCCCCAGGCGACGAGCTCGCCGCCCGCGAAGCCGACCGAGTCGCCGCGGCGAAAGCGCCCGTCGGCGATCGTCGCGGGCCGCGGGCGCGACCGCGCCGACGCGGATCGCCGCCAGCCCGGCGTGCGAGGCGCTCGGCGTTCGCGTCCGCGGCGCTCGTCGGGGTCGAACTCGACCAGCGCCGCAAGCCCGCCTGCTGGGAGTCGGAGGCGCACGACGACGACCTGTGCCGGCTTGGCCGCCAGCCGCGCCGCCTCCTCGGCGGCCATCACGCACGTTGGTCGAGTTCGGCAGCACGACGACCTCGTCGGCGGGGCAGGCCTCGATCGCCGTCGAGCAGATCCTTGGTCGACGGGTTGAGCGTCGGGCCGCCGTCGACGACCGCGGCGCCGAGGCCGCCGCGAACAGCTCCGCATGCCGTCGCCGCTGGCGACCGCGACCACCGGCGCCCGGTCGCCCGCCCGCGAGCCGGACGTCGCTGATCCGGCGACCTGCTCGTGCATGTCGGCGATGTCGACTCGTGGTGACATCGCCGTGCCGGCGAACAGACGCCCTCGCCGCGTCGGGGTCGTCGGTGTGGACGTGGACCTTGAGCGTGGTCTGCGTCGCCGACCACGAGCACCGAGTCGCCGAGCTCCTCGAGCGCGGCGACGATCGCCCCTGGTCGAGCTCCGCGCCGGTGACGATGAAGTTGGTGCAGTAGCGGTAGCGGGACTCGTGATGGACGGCGGTGTGCGGGTGCGCCGCGGCGTAATGCGGAATCTCGGGGAGGCTGCTCGCATCGCGCCGGCGAGCCCGGCGACCAGCCCGCGGATGATCACGACGAGCCCGAGCGCGCCGGCGTCGACGACGCCGGCCTCGGCGAGTGGCCTCGAGCTGCTCGGGCGTGTGGCGCAGCGCCTCCTCGCCGGCGAACAGCGCCGTCGGCCAGCATCTCGGCGAGCATCGCGTTCTGCTCGGCTCGGCGGTCGTCCCGGTTCGAGCGCTCGCGCTGCTCAACTGGTCGACGTGCGCTCGGCGACGGCCTCGGCCATCGCACGGATCACGGTCAGCATCGTGCCCTCGGCCGGGCTCGCGCACCGACGGCGTAGGCGCGCTCCTGGGCGCTGGCGAGCGCCGCCTCGATCAGCTCCGGGTCGATCAGCCGCCCCGCCGGGTCGCCAGAACCTCGGCGGCGCCGCGGACGATCTGGCTCAGGATCACGCCCGAGTTGCCGCGGGCGCCCATCAGCGCCGCGCGGGCCACCTCGTGGACGATGTCCGTTGCGGTCGCCGTCGGCCAGGGAATTCGAGCGCAGGTCGTCGAGCTCGTCGAGCACGTGGCGCATCGTCAGCGCCATGTTGTCGCCGGTGTCGCCGTCGGCGACCGGGAAGACGTTGAGGTCGTTGATCTCCTGCGCCGCTCGCGCAGGTGCGCGAGGCGACGTGGACGACGCGATAGAACCGATCGATAGAGGGATCTGGCACGGCGCCAGGATAGCCCCGGTCGTGCTGAGTCGCGCGAGCCGAGCGATTCAAGGAAGCAGGGAGCGACGTGTGCTTCGCACACGAGCGACCGATGACGCCGAATCGCGACGGCTAGCGCGACTCAGGCGTGCTTGGTGACGCGCTCGGCCTTCAGGCAGCGCGTGCAGACGTAGACGCGGCGGGGGCGGCCGTCGTCGTCGATCCGGACCTTCTGCAGGTTCGGGTTGAACCGCCGCCTGGTGGCAACCATCGAGTGGCTGCGCGAGTTGCCGAACGCCGGACCCTTGCCGCAGCTGAAGCAGACCTTGGCCATCGGCGCGTGATGGTAGCGGCCCGCGGCCGCGCTCATTCCCCGATCGGCGACGAGGCCGTCAGCTGCCACCCGCAGGTGCCCTCGAAGCCCTGGTGGTCGTCGACGAACGGCCCGCCTGCGGTCAGCGTGGTGGCGCCCTGGGTGAAGCTGCCTTCCGGCCTGCAGACCCACCACGCGATCCATCCGTAGTAGCCGGAGAAGTCGTTGGGTGGTTGATCGGGGCAGTCGATCGTGCCGCCGCCGTTGCTCTGTCTGGCCGAGATCGTGCCCCCGTACCTCATGTCGAAGCGGGACATCGTTCCGGTGTAGCCCGCCTGGGCGGTACCGCTGCCCGAGACCTCGCATCCGTCGGGCCGGCTGCCGCCGATTTCCCAGTTGAGCGTCCCGGTCGTGTCCTCCGGCGACCCGCCGTAACCGGCCCCGTCGGCGTCCTCGTAGTACTGCTCGGCCGAGAACTCCGCCGTCCACGTCGTCAGCAACCCGTCGCTGTTGGTGTACTGGCCGCTCGCGATGCCGGTGAAGGAGTCCGGCCAGTTCCATGCCCCTTTGACGTGCCAACCGGCGCCGCCTGTTCCCCTGCCGCGCTTCGACGTCACGCTGAAGCAGAGCCCGTAGTCGGAGCCACGCTCCCACGTGCCGGTGTCGGTCACGGTGACCTGGCCGGGACTGGTCGTCGTCGTCGGTGAGAACGCCCCCTCTTCGATGTAACCGCACGGACTGTGTCCGGCGACGATCGTCGCGGGCGTGATCGCGCTGCCGTCGACCGTG
Source organism: uncultured Solirubrobacterales bacterium (assembly GCA_963811505.1). GTDB lineage: Bacteria > Actinomycetota > Thermoleophilia > Solirubrobacterales > 70-9 > WHSW01. The sequence goes on from CAWERC010000007.1 coordinate 207,955, forward strand.
CTTCGTGCCGCCACATCGACCAAGACCGCTCCGCCGGGGTCCACCTCCGCGGGCGTCGCACCGGCGTCGATCCTGACGCACTTCTCCTGCTCATACCACCCCTTCTCGGCCTCGATCAGCGCGGCGTTGACGTCGGTGCGAAGCATCATGAGCGACATCAGGAGCAAGCCCAATGTGCCGTCGAACGCTTGCTGAGTCTCGCCCTGCGGACCCCGGACCGCGATTTGCGTCGAGCTGAAGGCCTTGAGGATGTCCTGCGGCGTCTCGCCCAGCCCGGCGCGCGGGTCGATCTCCTGCTGCGAGAAGTGGACTCGAAACGTGCTCGGGTACTCGCGGCCGTCCTCGTCCTTCGGGCGAACCTGAACCTCGAGGTCGCCGACATAGTCGTAGGTCTTAAGCCGGGCGTCGTCGCCAACCCGCGCGGTGATCTTGGCGTCGGCCCGATGGTCGAACGCGACCGAGCCGAACTCGCCGCCGACACTCCCTGTGACGGTATCCCCGATCAGCATGCGCCAGTCGCCTGTCACGATCCCCGACGCATCGGGGCACTGCCGCACGAAGGGCTTTCCGAGCCCGACGCGCTTGGACAGGCGCCCATGGTCCCTTCCCTTCTCGAACTCGAGCGTCATCTCGATTTCGTTGAACGACCCGATCTCGCCCGGATCCGCCTCGGTCTTCGTGGTCTTGACCTCCAGCTTTGCGCCCGGGCCGAGGGAGTCGATGTCGGTGCTCGTCGAGGTCGGGCGGGCCCGGGCGGGCGCGGACCCCGCCCGGTCGAGCAGCAGGTCCTGCATCTGCGCCGAGTACTTGCGCAGCCTCTTGGACGTAAGGTCGCGCAGGATCCGCTCGGCCTCGCGCGAGAGCAACTTCGGGCTCATCCCGCGGTCGAGCATCGTCGCCAGCTGGTGGGTATCGGAGGGGGCCGGGCTCGGCACCGGCTCACAGCTCACCTTCGCCTTCTTCGGCAGCGGACTCGGGACCGGGAAGAGCAGCTTGTTCCTGACGAACGCAACCCGCATCTTGGCCGCCGGGCACGACTTCGCCTTCGCCGACGACGAGGCGTGGGCGCCTGCGCCGCCCAGCGGCGAAACGAACACCAGCGTCACTGCCGCCAATGCGATGCAGAGCCCCCAACTGAAATCCCCCCCAAAACGCAACCGCACCGACGCCTCCGTGATCTCCCCCTCACAGCGACCCTAACCCGCGGTGGGGCCGGCGGTCAAGAGGTCAGGAACCGAGCTCGTCCTGCAGCGAAACGCTCGCCAACACCGCCTCCGCCGCGTGGCGGCCCTGGTCGCGCTTGTCGCCGCCTGCGCGCGCCTCGGCCTGCTCGCGGGTGTCGCAGGTGATCACCCCGAAGGCGCACGGAACGCCGGTGGAAAGCTGGACGTCCTGGATCCCGCGCGCCGCCTCGGAGCAGACGTAGTCGTAGTGGTCGGTCTCGCCGCGGATCACGATGCCGAGGCAGGCGACCCCGGCGAACCGCCCGCTCTCCGCGCAGAGCTTCGCCGCGAAGGGGAGCTCGAAGGCGCCGGGGACCTCGTAGGTGTGGATCGAGGCGGCGCCGACGCCGTGCTCGACGAACGCCTCGGTGGCGCCGTTGACGAGCCGCTGTGCGAGGTCCTCGTAGAAGGTCGCGACGCAGATCGCGAACTCCCCGGAGGCGCCGTTGGTCTCAGCCACGTCCCTCTTCCTGGTCGTGCTCGTGCTCGTCATGGATCAGCTCCTCGTCCAGCGGCAGGCCCTGGTGGTGGAGGACATGACCCATCTTGTCCCGCTTCGCGCGCAGGTACTCCTCGTTGTGCGGGTTCGGGACCGACTGGATCGGCACCTGCTCCGCTACCGAGAGGCCGTAGCCCTCGAGCCCGTGGATCTTCTTCGGGTTGTTGGTGAGGATGCGGATGCTCGTCAGCCCGAGGTCGACGAGGATCTGGGCGCCGATCCCGTAGTCGCGCAGGTCGGCCGGCAGGCCGAGCTTGAGGTTGGCGTCGACGGTGTCGAGACCGTCCTCCTGGAGCTTGTAGGCGCGCAGCTTGTTGAGCAGCCCGATCCCGCGGCCCTCCTGGGCGAGGTAGAGCAGCACCCCCGTCCCCTCGCGCTCGATCATCGCCAGAGCGGCATCGAGCTGCTCGCCGCAGTCGCAGCGAAGCGAGTGGAACACGTCGCCGGTCAGGCACTCGGAGTGCACGCGGACGAGCACGTCCTCGGCCCCGGCGACGTTGCCCTTGACCATCGCCACGTGGTGCTTTTCGTCGAGCAGAGACCGGTAGCCGACCGCGGTGAACTCGCCGAACGCGGTCGGCAGCTTCGTCGCCACCACCCGCTCGACCAGCCGCTCGGTGCGGCGCCGGTAGGCGATCAGGTCGGCGACCGTGATCATCTTCAGGCCGTGGCGCTCGCAGTACGGGATCAGGTCCGGGACCCGGGCCATCGTCCCGTCGTCGTTCATGATCTCGCAGATCACGCCCGCCGGGTTGAGCCCGGCGAGCCGGGCGAGGTCGACCGCGGCCTCGGTCTGGCCCGCCCGCTCGAGCACCCCGCCGTCCTTCGCCCGCAGCGGGAAGACGTGTCCCGGCTGGACCAGCGACTCCGGGGTCGAGCGGGCGTCGATCGCGACCTGGATCGTGTGGGCGCGGTCGGCGGCCGAGATGCCGGTGGTCACGCCCTCGCGGGCCTCGACCGAGACCGTGAACGCCGTCTGCAGCGGCGCCTCGTTCTTCGCCGCCATCAGGTTGAGCCCGAGCTCGTCGCAGCGCTCGCTGGTCATCGCCAGGCAGATCAGCCCTCGCCCTTCCTTCGCCATGAAATTGATTGCTTCAGGGGTCGCGAACTGGGCGGCCATGGTGAGGTCGCCCTCGTTCTCGCGGGTCTCGTCGTCGCAGACGACCACCATCCGCCCGCGGCGGATGTCGTCGATCGCCTCCTCGATCGTCGCGAACGGGGTTTCGGTTGCTGTCTCGGCCACTAGTCGCTCCCTTCGTTGAAGCCTAAAAGCCGCTCGACGTATCTGGCGACGACGTCCAGCTCGAGGTTCACGCGGGCGCCTTCTTGCAGCCCCGCGAGGGTCGTCCGCTCGAGGGTCTCGGGAATCAGCGAGACCTCGAACCAGTCGTCGGCGAGGCCGGCGACCGTGAGGCTGACCCCGGAGACGGTGACCGAGCCGCGCTCGACCAGGTAGCGCTCGAGCCCACCGGGCACGCCGACCCGGACCCGGCGCGCGAAGCCGTCCTCGGCGACGGAGCGCACCTCGCCGACGCCGTCGACGTGGCCCTGGACGATGTGACCGCCCAGCGGCTCTCCGGCGCGTAGCGCGGACTCGAGGTTGACCGGATTGCCGGTGCGGAGCTCGCCCAGCGTGGTCACCGAGAGGGTCTGGTTCATGACGTCGGCGCTGAACCCGTCGTCGTCGATCGCGGTCGCGGTCAGGCAGACCCCCTCGACCGCGACCGAGTCGCCCACGCGCATGGCGCCGGGGAGCCCGGCGATCGAGATCCCGGCGCCGTCGTCGCTCGCGTCGATGCGCTTGACCGCTCCGACCTCCTCGACGATCCCGGTGAACATCAGCCGCTCACCACTCCCTGAGCCGGGCAATCGCGAGCATGTCCTCGCCGCTTCGCTCCCACCGGACCGCCAGCGGTTCGATCGCCTCGGCGACGCCTTCGAAGCCGGAGCCGCGAGCGAGCGGCAGCCCGGCGCCGAGGACCTTCGGGGCGACGAAGACGCGGAGCTGGTCGACCTCGCCGGCGGCGAGCAGCGAGCCGGCGAGCTCGGCGCCGCCCTCGACCAGCAGCGAGGTGATCCCCCGCCGCCCGAGCTCGGCGAGCGCATCGGCGAGCCGGCGGTCGCGGTCTCCGGCCAGCTCGATCGTCTCGGCTCCGACCGACGCGCAGCGCCGCGACACGGTCAGCGTCGGCGCCGGCCTCGTGGAAAACGAACAGCGGCGCCTCCTCGATCGAGCGGACCAGGGCCGAATCGACCGGGAGCCGGGCCGCGGAGTCGAAGACGACCCTGGACGGCTGCCGAACGTCGGGGTCGTCGACGTCGCGCGCGGTCAGCAGCGGGTCGTCGGCCAGTGCCGTCCCGATCCCGACGGCGACCGCGTCCGCCTCGGCGCGCCAGCGATGGACGAGCGCCCGGCTCTCCGGACCGGAGATCCAGCGCGAATCGCCGCTCGGGGTCGCCGTGAACCCGTCGAGGCTGATCGCCGACTTCAGGGTGACCAGCGGCAGGCCGGTGCGGGCGTGCTTGCGGAACGGCTGCACGAGCAGCCGGGCGGCCGCGGCCTCGGCGCCGTCGACGAACTCGACCTCGACCCCCTCGTCGCGGAGGATCCCGGGCCCGAGTCCGGAGGCCTTCTCGCTCGGGTCGTCGCAGCCGATCACGCACGCGGGCGATTCCGGCGGCGAGGATCGCGTCCGTGCACGGCGGCTGCCGTCCCTGGTGCGCGCAGGGCTCGAGGGTGACGTAGATCGTGGCACCGGCGGGTTCGTGGCCGCGCTCGCGGCAATCGGCGAGCGCCGTGACCTCCGCGTGACGCTCGCCAAGCGCCGCGTGAAAGCCCTCGCCGATCGTCTCGCCGTCGCGGACGATCACGGCGCCGACCAGCGGGTTCGGGCTCACCCGGCCGCGTCCGCCCTCGGCGAGCTCCAGCGCCCGCCGCAGATGGGCCCGATCCTCGTCAGTGGCGACGAAAGTCATGCTTGCGGCTCCTGATTGACTGGTCAGTCAACGCCAGTCTACTCGCCACTCCGGGTAGCTTGCCCGGCGATGACCGGCGATCCCGGGGCGCGCAGCTTCGGCCGTTCGGCGGGCGTGCTCTCGGCCGGGGTCGGCGCCGCCGGGCTGCTCACGTACGTGTTCTTCGCGCTCGCCGCGCACAACCTCGACGCGACCGCCTACGGGGAGATCGTCGTCCTCTGGTCGGCCGATGTTCGTCACGATCTCGGTCCTCCACCGCCCGGTGGAGCAGTTCATCTCGCGCAGCGTCGCCGAGCGCCGAACCCACGACCAGCCGATCGGCCCGACGCTGCTGACCGCGGCGCGGATCGAGGGCGTGGTCGCGGTCGGGTTCGCAGTGGCGGCGCTCGTCCTGCGCGACCCGCTTCAGGACGACCTCTTCTCGGGATCGGAGACCCTCTACTGGGTTTACGTCGCCGCGGTGCTCGCGTTTGCGGCCAGCTTCTTCGCCCGGGGCTACCTCGCCGGCGAAGGGCACTTCGGCCTGCTGGCCGGGCTGCTGGTCTCGGAGTCGTTCTCGCGGATGGCGTTCTCGCTCGCCGTCGCGGCGGGGATCGCCGCCGGTCGCAACGCGGTCGCGGCGGGGATCCTCGCCGCCCCGCTGATCTCGCTCACCGTAGTCCCGCTCGCCTTCGTCCATCGGGCGCACGCGCAGCGGCCCCGGGACTCCACCGAGCCGGCCGCTTCGCCCACCCTCACGCGCGGCGGCGCGTTCGCGGCCGCGGTTCTGCTGATCATGCTCAGCGAGCAGATCTTCCTCAACGGGGGGCCGCTGCTCGTGCGGGCCGAGGAAGGCGCCGCGGCCGCCGGCTACATCTTCAACGTGCTGATGGTCGCGCGGGCGCCGCTGCTCGTCTTCCAGGGGATCGCGATCAGCCTGCTGCCCCACCTCACCCGGCTGCGCTCGCGCGGCGGCGCTCGCGCGGCGGCGGCGTTCGAGGTCTCCGTCGGCACGACCCTGCGGGCGATCGCCGTGTTCACGGCGCTGGTCGCTGCCGTGGTCGCCGATCGCCGGCCCGGCGCTGATGCAGGTCGCCTTCTCCGATCGCTTCACCTACGACCGCGCCGGGCTGTTGATCGTCACCGGGGCGATGGGCCTCTACCTGGCCGCGACGACGCTCAACCAGGCGGCGCTGGCACAGGGCCAGGCGCGGCGTGCCGCCGCAGCGTGGAGCGCCTGCGCGCTCGGGTTCCTGATCTGGAGCCTGATGCCGGTGCTCGAGGCGGACCGCCGGATCGAGATCGGGTTCCTCGGCGCGGCGGCGGCGCTGTTCGCGTCCCTGCGGTGGATCTACCGCATGCCCAGCGACCGCGACGCACCCGGGCTCAGTGATGCCGAGCAGGTCGAGGCCGGTCTCGCCCTCGCCGACGAGGCGAGCTAGCACGGTACGTTGCGCCCTTGTCGGACTATGAGCTGATACTCGTCGCCGGGCTGCTGCTCGCGGCGGGCCTGGCCGCCGCGAAGGCGGCCGATCGCGTCCGGGTCCCGGGCCTGCTGCTGTTCCTCGGGCTCGGGATGCTGGTCGGCTCCGAGGGGCCGGGCGGGGTGGACTTCGGCTTCGACGACGCCGAGCTGGCCCGGACGCTGGGCACGATCGGCCTGATCCTGATCCTGTTCGAGGGCGGTCTGACCGCGGGCTGGAACGAGATCCGGCCGGTGCTCGGGACCGCGATCTCGCTGGCGACGATCGGCACCGTGATCACCGCCGTGATCACCGGCATGGTCGCCGTCTGGGTCTTCGACCTCTCGACGCTGGAGGGCCTGCTGCTCGGCTCCGCCGTCGCCGCGACCGACAGCGCCGCGATCTTCGCCGTCCTGCGCGACTCGCGCCTGCGCAAGAAGCTCGCCCGCGCGCTCGAGGGCGAGTCCGGGATGAACGACCCGGTCGCGCTGCTGCTCGTCACCGGGTTCATCGACTGGATCCAGATGGACGACTACGGGATCGCCGACATGGCCGGGTCCTTCGTCGTCAAGCTGGCGCTCGGGCTCGCCTTCGGCATCGCGATCGGCTGGGGCGCTCGCTGGTGCTTCCGCAACCTCGACCTCCCCAGCCCCGGGCTCTACCCGGTGGCCTCGATCGCGACCGCGGCGCTCGCGTACGGGCTGCCGGAGCTCGTCGGCGGCTCCGGGTTCCTGTCCGTCTACATCGCCGCCCTCATCCTCGGCACCGGGCCCGTCCCGGCGAAGCAGACGACGATCGCCTTCCACCAGGGGCTCGCCTGGGTGGCGCAGATCTCGCTCTTCGCACTGCTCGGCCTGCTCGTGTTCCCGAGTGGCCTCTTCGACATCGCCGGCGAGGCGCTGTTGCTCTCGGCGGCGCTGATCTTCGTCGCGCGCCCGCTCGCGGCGCTGATCGCGAGCGCGCCGTCGCCGTTCAACAACCGGGAGCGCCTGATGCTCGGCTGGGCCGGCCTGCGCGGCGCGATTCCGATCTGGCTCGCGACGTTCCCGGTGGTCGCCGGGGTCGGCGACGGCGAGCTGATCTTCAACGCGATCTTCTTCGTCGTCGTGACGTCGACCCTGATCCAGGGGACGACTTTCGAGCCGCTCGCCCGGCGGCTCGGGGTGGTCACCGACGAGCCGGCGCTGCGCCCGCCGCTGATCGAGACCGGGATCATCCGCGAGCTGGGCGGCGAGTCGATCGTCTGGCGCGTGCACCCGGGGGACGCCGCCGCCGGGCACAGCGATCAAGGAGCTCGAGCTGCCGCGCGAGGCGCTGGTCAACCTGATCGTCCGCCACGGGTCCGCGCTGCCGCCGCGCGGGTCGACCGTGATCGAGGAGGGCGACGAGCTGCACATCGTCGCCCGGCTCGAGGCGCTGCCGGCCGTCGAGGACCTCGCCGCGCGCTGGCGGAACGGTCCGCTCGGCACTCCCGCGGCCGCGCCCCTGCCCCCGCGCGGCGCACCGCAGGTCTTCTCGGTCCGGCCGTGGAGCCCGCAGCGCGACGGCGACCCGGGCAACCCTGAGGCGATCGAGGAGATCCAGGTGGCCCAGCGCCTGCGGACCCGGCGCGACGGCAGCGGCGCCCTCGTCCAGCTCGCCGACGGCCGTTACGCCGCGACCGGCGCCGACCTGCTCGCGGTCGGCGGCCGCCGCCGGCTGGCGGAGTGGTGCGCGCGGCGGGTCTCGCGGCCGGGAACGGACTCGGCGGAGCAGGCCTGGTGGCAGGAGCTCGCGGGAGCGCTCAGCGCCCCGGCGACCCCGCCCCATGTGGAACGGGTCGAGCCGGAGCGCGACGCGGGCGGCTAGCTCAGACGGTGAACGTCCGCGGGGCGCTCGTCTGGTCGATGTTGCCGGCGGCGTCGATGGCCCGAGCCCGAACCGTGTGGGATCCGGGGGACAGCCCGATGAAGGTTCGCGGCGAGCTGCAGGCCTGGAACGGCCCCGCGTCGATCCGGCACTCGAAGCTCGCCACGCCCGTGCCCGGGCTGGGATCGGTGCCGCTGAAGTGCACCTCGGCCTGTGAGCCCGAGACCGTGACCGAGTCGATCGCGGTCTGCGGCGCGACCGTGTCGACGTTGAACCGGACGAAGTCCGTCTCGATGTTGCCGGCCGCGTCGCGGGCGCGGACGGAGAAGCGGTGCGATCCGTCCGCAAGCGACCCCGTCGTGTGCGAGTCGCCCGGCCCCGAGCACGGCGCGAAGGAGGCGCCGTCGACCCGGCAGCGGAACGTGGCCGGCTCGTCGGCGGAGAAGGTGAAGGTCGGCGCGGCGTTCTGGGTCGGCCCCGAGGGGCCCGAGTCGATCGAGGGGTCCGGCGCCTCGGTGTCGACCGTGAACGTGCGGATGTCGGGGCCCGGATCGGTGTTACCGGCCACGTCTGTGGCCCGCACCTCGAACGTGACGGGCCCGTCCGCGAACGGCCCGAGGAGCTTCGGGCTCGTGCACGCATTGAACGCCCCGGTGTTCACCTTGCACTCGAACGTGGATCCCGTCTCGCTGGCGGTGAACTCGAATGCCGGCGTCGCGTCGTTCGTGGCGCCGCCCTCCGCAACGCCGGCTCCGATCGTCGTGTCCGGCGGGAACCTCTCGACCGAGACCAGCGTCGTCCCCACGCTGGAGCGCTCATAGACGTCACGTTCTTGGTCGATGTCCGCGCGCGAGAGCTGCTCGAAGCTCGTGAAGTAGACGCGAAGCCCGTCGCTGGAGGCCGCGCCGAAGCGCGCGGGGGAGCCCCCGTTCCCGTTGATCGCCCCCACCGAGATCAGGGAGATGTTCCCGAGCGCGCTGCGGCGGAAGACGTCGACGGCGTCGTCGCCGTCCCGCTTGTCCATCGGCTCGGCGGTCTCCCAGAACACGTCTCCGTTCGGCGCGCTTCCCGCGAAGATCGTGTCGAACGGCCCGTTGCCGAAGCTGAACTCCTCCCCGGTGTCCGAGTCCAGGAACCCACCGCGCGAGACCTGCGTGGTGGTACCGGCGGCAACCTTGTAGATGTCGAGTTGGTTGTCGGTGTCCGTGTTCACGAGCCGCTCCCCGGTCGTGATGAACGCGGTCAACCCGTCTGGAGTCGTCGTGTTGAACACCGGCACGAAGGCGCCGTTTCCACCGCCGGGCCCGGTAGAGACACGTGTCGTCACCCCGTCGCCGCGGAGGTAGATGTCCTGAGAGCTGTCCGTGTCGCCGGTGACGAGCTGCTCGATTGTCGTGAAGTAGACCCTGGCCGCGTCGTCGGAGGCGCCCCGGAAGCTCACGTCAGCCGCCCCGTTGCCGTTGATCTGCCCGGTCGAGACGCGCGTCGTGGTCCCGGCGAGGCGCTGGTAGATGTCCGTGACGTTGTCGTCGTCGGTCGTGACGAGCTGCTCGCTCGTCGTGAACAGGACCCGCGTGCCGTCGGCCGAGGCGTCCGCGAAGAACGCGCCGACGCCGCCGTTGCCGTTGACCGCGCCCGCCGAGACGCGGGTCGTGACTCCGCCGGACCGCTGGTAGACGTCCGACACGCTGTCGCTGTCACTCGAGATCAGCGCTTCGTTGGTGCTGAAGAAGACGCGGGTGCCGTCGGCCGACGTCCCCCCGAAGACGACGCCGAACGAGTTGCTGTTGCCGTTGATGATGCCGGCCGATACCCGCGTCGTCGTCCCGCCGGAGCGCTCGTAGAGGTCCGTGGCCGTGTCGGTATCGGCTGAGACCAACTGCTCCTGCGTGGTGAAGAACACTCGGGTCCCGTCGCTGGACATGCCCTTGAAGGTTGGGGCGAACGCGCCGTTGCCGTTGATCTCGCCCTCCGAGACGAGCGATGTAACGCCGCCCGAGCGCTGGTAGATGTCCAGGGAGCCGTCGGTGTCAGCGACGGGGTCCAGGGGATCTCGCGTCTCGAAGAAGACGATCGACCCGTCCGCATTAGCGCCCTTGAACCTTATGAACGAGCCCGAGTTGCTCCCGACGCCCGTGGCGAGGCTCGTCCCCGTGCTCGTGCGGTCGAACAGGTCCGCGAAGATCTGGAACGGCTCCTCGGGAACGAGCCGGTCGCGGGTGATGAAGTACGCGTGCGATCCGTCCGCCGACGCCCCGGCGAAGAGCGCGTTGTCGGCGAACGACGGTGCGGGCGTCGCGAGCAGCGAAGCGACGCCCGCGAGCGTCGCGAGGCCCACCGTGAACCGCCGATGCTCTCCGCCCGTAGCTGAATTCTGGGTCCGGCGCCGGTCGGTCATGGTCCCTCCCACATCTAGCTCAAACGGTGAACGTCCGCGGGGCGCTCGTCTGGTCGATGTTGCCGGCGGCGTCGATGGCCCGAGCCCGAACCGTGTGGGATCCGGGGGACAGCCCGATGAAGGTTCGCGGCGAGCTGCAGGCCTGGAACGGCCCCGCGTCGATCCGGCACTCGAAGCTCGCCACGCCCGTGCCCGGGCTGGGATCGGTGCCGCTGAAGTGCACCTCGGCCTGTGAGCCCGAGACCGTGACCGAGTCGATCGCGGTCTGCGGCGCGACCGTGTCGACGTTGAACCGGACGAAGTCCGTCTCGATGTTGCCGGCCGCGTCGCGGGCGCGGACGGAGAAGCGGTGCGATCCGTCCGCAAGCGACCCCGTCGTGTGCGAGTCGCCCGGCCCCGAGCACGGCGCGAAGGAGGCGCCGTCGACCCGGCAGCGGAACGTGGCCGGCTCGTCGGCGGAGAAGGTGAAGGTCGGCGCGGCGTTCTGGGTCGGCCCCGAGGGGCCCGAGTCGATCGAGGGGTCCGGCGCCTCGGTGTCGACCGTGAACGTGCGGATGTCGGGGCCCGGATCGGTGTTCCCGGCGGGGTCGACGGCCCGCACCTGGAAGGTGACGGGGCCATCCGCCAGCGGCCCGAGCACCCTGGGGCTCGTGCACGCGGCGAAACCCGTCGTGCCGGCGCCCAGCTTGCACTCGAACGTCGATCCGGTCTCGCTGGCCGTGAACTCGAATGCCGGCGTCGCGTCGTTCGTGGCGCCGCCCTCCGCAACGCCGGCTCCGATGGTCGTATCCGGCGGAATCGTCTCTTTCGAGATCAGCAGGGTGCTGCCCGTGTTGATGCGCAGGTAGACGTCGCGCTGGCCGTTGTCGACGTCGTCGCGCGACAGCTGCTCGAAGCTCGTGAAGTAGACGCGAAGCCCGTCGCTGGAGGCCGCGCCGAAGCGCGCGGGGGAGCCCCCGCTCCCGTTGATCGACCCCGCCGAGATAAAGCTTTGGAAGCCACTGGCGCTGCGGCGGAAGACGTCGGTCGCCTCGTCCCCGTCGTTCAGGTCCATCCGCTCGGCGGTCTCCCAGAAGATGTCCCCGCTCGAGTTGATGCCCGCAAAGATCGTGTCGAACGGGCCGTTGCCCCAGCTCACCGTTTCGCCCGTGTCCGAGTCCGTGGTCCCACCGCGTGAGACGTGCGTCGTGATCGCGCCCGCGACCTTGTAAATGTCGAGCTGGTTGTCCGTGTCCGTGTTCACCAGCCGCTCCCCGGTCGTGATGAACGCGGTCGCCCCGTCGGGGGTCGTCGCGTTGAAGACCGGGAGGAAGGCCCCGTTGCTGCCGTTGGGCCCGATCGAGACGCGGATCGTCGTCCCGGCGTCGCGCAGGTAGACGTCCTCGGAGGCGTCCGTGTCGCCTACGGCGAGCTGCTCGGTGGTGGTGAAGTAGACCCTGGCCGCGTCGTCGGAGGCGCCCCGGAAGGTCACGTCGGTCGAGCCGTTGCCGTTGATCTGTCCCCCCGAGAGGCGCGACGTGACGCCGCTCAACCGCTGGTAGATGTCCGTGGCGTTGTCGGTATCGGCCGAGACGAGCGACTCGCGCGTCGTGAACAGGACCCGCGTGCCGTCGTCCGATGCGTCCGTGAAGAAGGCGCCGATGCCGCCGTTGCCGTTGACCGTGCCCACCGAGACGCGCGTGGTCGTCGTGCCGGACCGCTGATACACGTCCGACACGCTGTCGGTGTCACTCGAGATCAGCGCTTCGTTGGTGCTGAAGAAGACGCGGGTGCCGTCGGCGGATGTCCCTCCGAAGAGGACGCCGAACGAGTTGCTGTTGCCCCCCGCCGAGACGTGCCTCGTGACACCGCCGAAGCGCTCGTAGAGGTCCGTGACGTTGTCGGTGTCGGTGGAGACGAGCCGCTCGCTGGTGGTGAAGAACACATGGGTGCCGTCGTCGGACGCGCCCTGGAAGGTCACGAGGAACGCGCCGTTGCCGTTGATCTCGCCCTCCGAGACCAACGCGACGGTCCCGCCCGAACGCTCGTAGAGGTCGATCTGGTTGTCGGTGTCGGCCGGGTCCAGATTCTGGTTGGTCTCGAAGAAGGTCCGCGAGCCGTCCGTGCTGAAGCCCTTGAGCTTCATGTTTTTGTTCACCTCGTGCGCGAAACCGGTGGCGAGGGTCGTGCCCGTGCTCGACGCGTCGAAGAAATCCACGAGGATCTGAAACGGCTCCTCGGGAACGAGCCGGTCGGAGGTGGCGAAGTACGCGTGCTCCGCATCGGAGGTTGCGCCCAGGAAGACGGCGTTGTCGGCGGAGGATCCGGTCGGGAACGCGAGCAGCGAAGCGATTGCCGCCAGCGTCGCGATACGCGCCCTGTTCATCGTCCCGCCCTCGGCTCGGCGGGCCGCCCGTCGGATTCCGGTTGCGCCCGGAGCCGCTCGAGCAGCGCCATCAGGTCCATGTAGCCGGCGAAGCAATGCGCCTCGCCGCCGAACTCGGTCACGCGGCCCGCGATCGGCTCGGCGCCGGCCTCGAGCTCCACCGTCAGTCGCATGTCGTCCTCATCGCGTCCGACGATCGCGCAGCGGCGGCCCGTTCGCATCAGTGGCGACCACGTACATTCGGCGCGCCCGCGGGCTCGTCGGGGCCTAGCCGTTGTCGAGCGCGCCGGCCAGATCGCGGCGCGACGCGACCTCGAGCTTCTGGTAGGCGTGGCGCAGGTGGGTCTCGACGGTGCGTACGGTGACGAACAGGGCCTGCGCGATCTCCTTGTTCTGCATTCCGTCGGCGGCCATGCGCGCGACCCGCCGCTCGCTCGGGGTCAGCTCGTCGACGCCCGAGCGGATGATCTTCCGTGGCCTGGCTCCGGTGGCCAGGAGCTCCTCGTACGCGCGCTCGGCGAGCGGCACCGCGCCGCAGCGCCTGGCGAGCGCGAGGCCCTCGCGCAGCGGGTCGCGCGCCTCCGCGCGCCGGTTGGCGCGACGCAGGGCGGCCCCCAGGTCGATGAGCGCGTGAGCGTGCTCGAGCCGCCCGATCGATCCGCCGAGGACGGCGACCGCTTCCTCCAACAGGCTGAGTCCGCCCTCGCCTCCCTCCACGAGACCCCGGACCCGCAGCGCCGTACCGAGGGCTCGCGGCGCGCCGAACCGCCGGGCGAGGCCGACCTCCTCCTCGGCGAGCTCGACCGCCCCCCGACCATCGCCGAGCGAGAGCTTGATCAGGGCCGCGTCGGAGCGCCACCTCGCCTCCGCCGGATTGACGACGCCCCAGCTCGCGTACCGGCGCCCGGCCTCCAGCAGGTCCCCGAACCCGGCCTCGGGGTCGCCCCGCAGCGCGCGCAGGCGGCCGCGGCGGGCAAGCACCCAGATGAACGTGTTCACCATCGGCAGCTCCGCCGTCATCCCGAGCTCCTCGAGCTCGCGCCAGGCCCGATCGTGCTCGCCGCGCTCGATCATGGCCTCCGTCAGGACGGTGGCCGCCGTCGCCACCTCGACCGGCAGGCCGTGCTCGCGCGCCAGGTCGAGGACGAGCCGCGCACCTGCCTCGGCATCCGACAGGGCGCCTCGAGCCAGCGCGCTCACGGCCAGGAACAGCGTGTTCAGGCTGATCTCGAACGTCGCTCCGCGGGCGCGAGCGTCCGCGAGATCGGTGCTCGCGATCGCCTCGGCGCGGTCGACCGCGTCCGCGCAGATCAGGGTGACCATTCCCTGCGCGTATCCGATCACGGCCGGGCCCCGCTCCACGCGAGCACCACCGGCGAGCCCCCGCTCGGCGAGCGCGACGACCTCGGGCGCCGGCTCGCAGCTCGCCATCCGCAGGTGGGCGAGGACGGCGAGGATGACGCACGCCGACGGGTCGCCTCCGTCGAGGTCCTCGACCATCCCCTCGAGCCGCGCGCGCGTGACGGCATGGTCCGCGGTCATGCTCATCACCTCTAGCGACGCGAGGTCCGCCTCCAGGCCGATCCGGAAGTCCGCAACCTCTCCATCACCCTCCGCGATCGCCGCCCGCAGGCAGTCGATCGCGTCGTCCGGGCGACCGAGCGTGAGGAGCCCGAGCGCCTGGCCGCGCCCGGCCGCCGCGCGCTGCGCCGGATCGTCCGTCAGCTCGAGCGCGCGCTCGAAGGAGGTGAGCGCCTCCTGGGCATCACCGGCGATCAGGGTCGCCGACCCGAGCTCCGCGAGGACCACCGGCCGATCGGCGGCCGCGGGCGGCTCGGACAGCGCCCGCCGCAGGAATCGCGCCGCGAGCTTCGGCGCTCCATGTCCGAGGGTCGCTCGGCCTGCCTCGCGGAGTCGCTCCACCGCCCATGCGTCCTCGCTCGGCTGGGCGTCCAGCAGATGCCCGGCCACCTGATCGATCGTCGCGCCTTGCTCGGCCAGGATCCGCGCGGCGCGACCGTGCGTCAGCGCCAGCTCCGCCGGGGGCATGTCCTCATGGATCGCGGCACGCACGAGCGGATGGACGAATCGGATCGGAAGGTCCGAGTGCAGGACGCTCGCCGCGATCATGCCGTCCGCCGCCCGCTGCGCCTCGGCGTCGTCGAGGCCGGCGAGCCTTCCCGCGACCGCCAGCTCGGAGCCGTCCCCGAGGACGGCGGCCGCCTTCGCGAGTCGCGTCGCGGTTGCGCCGAGCCGCGCCACCCGCTCGAGCGCCGCGCGCGCCACCGCGGGTGGAGCGAGCCTCGCCACCCTGTCCGCCTCGGCGTCGGCCGGCTCGACGCGGTCCGCCGCCAGCGACACCAGCAGCTGATCGAGGAGAAACGGGTTGCCCCCCGTCGCCGACTCGCAGGCTGCCAGGAATCCCGGTTCGGGCACGGAGCCCAGCCGCTCGCCGATGATCCGTTCGATGGCCGCGCGGGTGAGCGGCCCCGGGTGGATGAGCTCCGCGTTCGCGTCCCGGATGATCCGCTCGATCCGATCCCAATCCGTTCCGGGCTCCGCCGTGCGAATCCCCAGCGCGAGCAGGATCGGCAGCTCGTCCGCGCGGCGCGCCGTGTACGAGATCCACCGCAGCGACTCGGGGTCGGCCCACTGGACGTCATCCACGATCAGGACGAGCGGTCCGCGTTCGGCGAGGTTCCACACCAGCCAGTAGAGGCCATCGATCGTCGCGAACAGCGAGTCGTCCCCGGCGGGCTCGGGAACGCGCGCGCCCTCGAGGCCGATCGCCGCAGCGCCCAGGCCGGCCGCCCCGGCGACGACCTCGGCGCGGCTCCCCTCGTCCAGCCGGCCGATCATCGGCGCCAGCAGCTGGCGCGGGATGGCGAACGGAAAGCCGCGCTCGAACTCCGAGCCGGTCGCGGTCCTCACGGCCGCCGGCGCCTCCCGCGCGCGGTCGGCGAGCGCGCGGAGCAGGCTCGTCTTGCCGATTCCCGGTGGACCGAGGACGGCGAACGTCGCGCCCCTGCCCTCCAGCGTCCCCGCGAGCGCGGTCGCGAGCACGTCAAGCTCCGCGTCGCGTTCCAGCAGGCCTCCGGCGCCGTCTCCCTCGTCCATGGTCTCTCGCCGCGGACCTCGCTCGGGCCCCCTCCCGAACCGCTCCGCGGTTCGGCCGCTGATTCTAGGTCGCCGCGCCCTTCAGACCGTTACTCGGCCCCGACCGCATCCACGATCGCCCGATACGCCGCCCCGGGATCGTCCGCGCCGAAGATCGCCGAGCCGGCGACGAACAGCGTCGCGCCCGCGTCGGCGACCGGGCCCGCGGTGGTCGGGTCGATACCGCCATCGACCTCGATCAACGCCTCGGGGACCAGCTCGGCGAGGCGGCGGACCTTGTCGGGCGAGGCGGAGATGAACGGCTGCCCGCCCCAGCCCGGGTTGACGGTCATGCAGAGGACGAGGTCGGCGACGCCGTCGAGCTCGGAGACGGCCGCGGCCGGAGTCCCCGGGTTGAGCGCGATCCCCGCGAGGCAGCCCGTGCCTCGCGGATCGCGTTCAGAGTGCGGTTCGCGTGCGCGGTCGCCTCGCAGTGGATCGTGATCGAGTCGGCGCCGGCCCGCGCGAACTCGGCGACCTGCGGCCTCGGGCCGCTCGATCATCAGGTGGACGTCGATCGCGCCGCCGGCGTCGTGGACCTGGTCGGCGATCGCCGCCGGCGACCAGCGGGCCGATCGTGATCGGCGGGACGAAATGGCCATCCATGACGTCGACGTGGATCACCCGCGCGCCGGCGTCGAGCACCTCGGCGACCTGGGCGCCGAGCCGCGAGAAGTCGGCCGAGAGGATCGACGGCGCGACCCGGCGGCCGGCGTAGACGTCCGGGCCGGCGGCTTGTCGGTGCCGGAGCTCATACCGGGTTCAGCATCGAGTGGCCGCAATGCTGGCAGAGCAGGTCCTCGTCGGCCGACATCCGCACCATCGTCTGGTGCTCGCCGCAGTTCGGGCAGCCCGAGACGAGCTCGTAGCGGCGCAGGCAGTAGACGCAGCGATAGCGGCCCGGGAGCTGGGTCGGGCGCAGCCACGGCTCCCCGCAACCCGGGCAGGCCGGCCGCCGGATCGCGCGCTCGTCGGCCATCAGCCCGCCTCCCCGCCGCCGGAACCGGGCGATGAAGAAGCCGGTCGTCCGGTCGCGCTCCGGCAGCAGCTGCAGGAAGCGCCGGTCCCGCCGCGAGGCGAGCTGCTGGTGCCGGGCGCCGAGGTCGTCGGCCTCGACGTCGCCGACGTACTCGCCGAGGACGCCGGCGACCTCCTCGTTCTCGCGCGCGGAGATCGTGCAGGTCGAGTAGACCAGCGTCCCGCCGGGCCGCAGCGCCCGCGCGGCCCGGACCAGCAGGCGCCGCTGCAGCGCGGCCAGCCGCTCGCAGTCGGCCGGCCGACTTGCGCCAGCGGGCGTCGGGCCGCGACGCGAGCGTTCCGAGGTCGGAGCAGGGCGGATCCAAGAGGATGCGATCGTAGCCCGACCCGAGGTCGGCCTCGGTCGCGTCGCCGACCTCGACCTGCACGCCGCGCGCGCCGGCGCGAGCGCAGAGCGCCTCGATCTCCTCGGCGCGCCGCGGGTCGAGCTCGACCGAGACGATCTCGCCGCGCCTCGCCCATCCGCGCCGCGATCGCGGTCGTCTTGATCCCCGGCCCGGCGCAGAGGTCGAGCACCCGCTCGCCCGGGCTGCGGATCGAGCAGCGCGACCACGGCCTGCGAGCCGCGCGACTGCGGCACCAGCTCGCCGGTCGCGATCCGGGCACCGACCGGCTCGGCGGCCGGAGTCGACGACGAGCGCCTCGGCCGGGTCGAGCAGCTCGCCGGAGCCGGGCCCCGCGACCTCGATCCCCGGCGCGCGCGCAGGTCGGCGGCCACGCCCGTCGGATCGGCGCGCAGCGTGTTGACGCGAAACGCGGTCTCCGCCGGCTCGTTCATCGCCGCCATCAGCAGCCGCGCCTCGGCCGCGCCCGAGCTCCTCCCACCACATCTCGACCAGCCACAGCGGGTAGGAGTGGGCGACCGCGGCCCCGGCCGGAGTCGAGTCGTCGAGCGACGCGAGCAGCTCCGCGCGCTCGGCCGCGGCGCGGCGCAGGAGCGCGTTGACGAAACCGGAGGCGGCCCGGGCCCGCGCCGTGCGGGCGCCCGGCGCGGCGATGCCCTGCTTGGCCAGCTCGACGGCCTGGTCGACGGCGGCGTGGTCGGCGCGACTCGGAGAAGAGCAGCTCGTAGAGGCCCGAGCCGCAGCGCGGCGAGCGCCGCCGCGTCGACCTTGCCGCCGCGCCGCCCGGCGAGCACGCCGATCAGGTGGTCGCTGGTCCCGCGCCGCTGCACCGCGCCGTAGGCGAGCCGCCGCGCCTGGGCGAGCTCGCGGCCGTCGAGCTCGCAGCCGCAGTGCCGCGGCGGTGAACGCGCGGTCGGTCCAGGCGCCCTCCTCGAACGTGCGCCGCAGGATCTCGTAGGCGAGCGCGCCGCGCCGGCGTCAGCTCGGTCTGCCGTTCCGCCCGCCGGCTCACGGTGCGGCAACGGGTGGCCGCGCAGGTAGGCCGTCGGCGTCCATCGCCCGGCCGCCCGGCCGGGCGCACCCGCAGCAGCCGCAGCGCCCCCTCGCCGCAGCCGAGCCGCAGGCCGTCGCCGGCCGCGAACGTCCCCGCGCCGAGCTCGCCGTCCTCGGCCCGCGCCTCGATCACCCCCAGCCGCTCGCCGCCCGGCGAGCTCGAGGTAGGCGCCGATGTGCGGGGTCAGCGCCCGGACCCGCCGCTCGAGCTCGACCGCGGGCGCCGCCGGGTCGAGCCGGCGCTCGCCGGGCTCGATCTTCTCGGCGTAGGTCGCCGCGGCGTCGTCCTGTGGCGTCGAGCTCGAGCTCGCCGCGCTCGCGGCGCTCGAGCGCCTCGACCAGCAGCCGCCAGCCGAGCTCCTCGAGCTCGGGCGCGAGAGCCGCCGTAGTCGTCGTCGCCGATCGCGATCGCCTCCTGCAGCGCGACCGGGCCGGAGTCGAGCCCCTCGGTGACCCGCATGATCGAGACCCCGGTCTCGCGCGTCGCCGGCCATGATCGCCCGCTCGATCGGCGCCGCGCCGCGCCAGCGCGGCAGCAGCGACGGGTGCACGTTGAGCAGCTCGAGCTCGGAGAGCAGCGGCTCGCGCAGCAGCTGGCCGAAGGCGCAGACGACGCCGAGCTCGGGCTCGGCGGCGCGGATCCGCTCGAGCGCCTCCGGCGCCTCGGTCGCCTCGGTGCGCAGGACCGTCGATCCCGAGCTCCTCGGCCGCCGCTGCGGCCGGCGGCGGCGCCGAGCTTGCGGCCGCGGCCGCGGCGGCGGTCGGGCGGCGTGACGACGAGCGCCGGCCGGTGCTCGGGCTCGGCCGCGAGCCGCCGCAGGACCGCGGCGGCGAAGTCCGAGGTGCCGAAGTAGACGGCCCTCACCCGTCGGCCGGGCTCGGCGGGCTCGGGCTCGGGCTCGGGGCTGTAGCTGGTGCCCTCGCGCAGCGCCCGCAGCGCGCCCTTGCGCTGGTCGCGCACGGTGCGGTCGAGGATCAGGACGCCGTCGAGGTGGTCGATCTCGTGCTGGAGCACGCGCGCCTCGAGGCCCGAGGCCTCGAGCAGCAGCGGCTCGCCGCTCGACGTCGACGCCGCGGACGCGGGCGTGCAGCGGCCGCTCGACGTCGACCCCGATCCCGGGCAGGCTCGAGACAGCCCTCCTCGGCGGTCGCGAGCTCGTCGGAGAGCCACTCGATCTCCGGGTTGGCGACCGCGGTCGGCGCGCGCGTCGGGGCCGGCCTGGAAGACGAGCAGCCGGCGCAGCGACGCCGAGCTGGGTCGCGGCGAGGCCGACGCCCATCGCGTCGCGCATGATCGCCACCATCCGCTCCGCCTCGGCGGCGAGCTCGGCGCCGAACTCGGTCACCTCGGAGGCGCGCGAGCGCAGCACCGGGTCGCCGAACGTGACGCACCTCGGCGAGCGCCGCCGCGCGGCGCTCGCGCTCCTCGTCGCTGAGCTCTCCGGCGGCCGGCTCGGCGACTTCGGTCGTCTCCTCGAGCGCGTCGACTCGTGTCTGCGGCCTCGCTCATGCGACTCGCCGGGATCGGACGCGAAGCGGAGCATCCGGCGGTCGCTCACTGGGCGTCGACGTCGACCGAGACCCTGATTCCCTGCAGCCGCCGCGGCCGTCGCCTCGGCGTGGACCGCCTCGCGCACGGCGGCCACCGCCGCCGCGCGCTCGGGCGCCTTGATCAGGAGCTGGCGGCGCTCGCGGCCGCGGAGCCGAAAGCGCGGCGCCGGGCCGAGCGCGACGGCGCCGTCCGGCAGCGCCGCGTCGAGCGCCTGCGCGCAGCGCCGGCCGCCGCGCCTCTGCAGGCGCTCGGCGTCGGGCGCCGAGAGCTCGATCCGGATCAGGTGCGCGAACGGCGGATAGCCGAGCTCGCGGCGGCGCTCGAGCTCGCCGGCGAGGAAGCCCGGCGGCGTCGTGGCGCGGCCGCGTGGCGCGATCGCGTCGGCGCCCGGGCGCCAGCGTCTGCACGAGCACCCGGCCCGCCGCGCGTCGCCGCGGCCGCTGCGGCCGGCGAGCTGGGCGACGAGCGCGAAGGTCCGCTCCTCGGCGCGCAGGTCGGGAAAGCGCAGGGTCGAGTCGGCGTCGAGGACGACGCCGAGCACGACGTCGGGGAAGTCGTGGCCCTTGGCGACCATCTGGGTGCCGACCAGGACGCCGGCGTCCGCCTGCCTGGAACTCGGCGCAGGATCTCGAGGTGCCCGCCGGCGCGGGCGGTGCTGTCGGCGTCGAGGCGGAAGACCGGCAGCGGCGCGACCGCCGCCGCGATCTCCTCCTCGATCCGCTCGGCTGCCGGCGCCGGCGCGGGCGAGCGTCACCGAGCCGCAGTCGGGGCACGCGCGCGGGCAGCGGCTCGGCGTGGCCGCAGTGGTGGCAGCGCAGCCCCTCACCCGCCCTGTGGACGACCAGCGAGACGTCGCAGCTGCGGGCACTCGGCCGCCCAGCCGCAGGCGCGGCAGGTCAGGTAGCGGCGCCCAGCCGCGGCGGTTGATCAGCACGATCGCCTTCCCGCCGCGCCTCGGCGAGCGCCGCGAGCGCCTCGCGCGTGCGCGGGTGCAGCGGCCCCTCGCGGCCGTCGCGCCCGCGCATGTCGAGCACCTCGACCGCCGGCAGCGGGCGGCCGTCGACGCGGCTCGGGAGCTCGATCCGCTCGAGCTCGAGCCAGCTCTCCGGCCGCGGCGTCGCCGAGCCCAGCGACCAGGGCGGCGCCGGCGTCGCCGCGCCCGGCGGCGGGCGACCTCGCGGGCGTCGTAGCGCGGGTCGCCCTCCTGCTTGTAGGAGGCGTCGTGCTCCTCGTCGACGACGATCAGCCCGAGGCCGGCGATCGGCGCGAAGACCGCCGAGCGCGGGCCCGACGCAGATCCGCGCCTCGCCGTCGCGCAGCCGGTGCCACTCGTCGCGGCGCTCGCCGGCGCCGAGCCGCGAGTGCAGGACCGCGACCCGGTCGCCGAAGCGCGCGGCGAAGCGCGAGACCGTCTGCGGCGTCATCCCGATCTCGGGCACGAGGACGATCACCCCGCGGCCGCGCTCGAGCGCCGCCTCGGCGGCGGCCAGGTAGACCTCGGTCTTGCCCGAGCCGGTGACGCCGTGCAGGAGCAGCTCGCGCGCCGCCTCGCCGTCGAGCGCCGGCGACGATCCGCTCGACCGCCGCCCGCTGGGCCGGGTTGAGCTCGACGCGGCCGCCGGGCGGCGCCGATCGCCGCCGACGCGCGGGCGCCGCGGCACCTCGGCGCTCGCCGAGCTCGACCAGGCCGCGGCGCTCGAGCCGCCGCAGCGCGTCGCGGCCGACGCCCGGCGGCGGCGAGCTCGCCGCGCCGCGAGCTCGGCGCCGGTCGCGGTGAGCAGCTCGAGCGCCCGCCGCTGCAGCGGGCCCAGGCCCGTCCCGTCGAGCGCCGCGGACGCCGGCCGCGGTGACCGCGGCCGTGGTCTCGGTGCGCGCCGCGGTCTGCCCGCGGGCCGGCGCCGGTCCCCGGCGGCAGCACGAGCTCGAGCCCGCGCGCCGGGGTCGAGCAGTACTCGCGCGCGACCCAGAGCCCGAGCTCGACCAGCTCCGCGGCGACGCCGGCCTCGAGCGCCGCGATCGGCTCGGCCAGCCGCTCGGCGGCAGCGCGCTGCGCTCGGCGAGCTCGACGACGACGCCGAGCAGCCGCTGGCGGCCGAACGGGACCTCGAGCAGCGGTGCCGACCTCGACCTCGCCGAGCCGCTCGGGCAGCAGGTAGTCGAACGGGCCCGCGCAGCGCGCGGGCGGTGGTCAGCGGCTCGACCTTGGCGATCGACATCGGCCCGAGCGTAGGCGCGCAGAGCGGCGGATATAGACTGGCGGCCGCAGTGGCGCCGAAGCTGCACCCCGGAGAGCAGGTCCTCTACGAGGGCCACCCCTCCTGGCGGGCGATCCTCGACTTCTACCTCAAGGGGATCCTGGCGACCGCGGTCGATCTGCCTGCTGGTCGCGCTCGGCACCGGCATCGATCGGCGACGAGACCGACAGACGGGCCTGGTCACGATCATCGCCCTGGTCGGCGTCGCGCTGACGATCCTGGTCGGGTTCATCAAGCGGGTCGCGACCAGCTACACGATCACCAACCGCCGCCTGCACATCAAGCGCGGGATCGTCTCGCGGACGATCCAGGAGACGCGCCTCGAGCGGGTCCAGAACGTCAACTACCACCAGAGCGTGATCCAGCGGATGCTGCAGATCGGCAACGTCGACTTCGACACCGCCGCCGGCGACGACTACAACTTCATCTTCGCCGGCGTCGCCGAGCCCGGCCGACGTCGTCCACATGGTCGACCAGGCGACCCGCCGCGGCGCTCGCCGACGGGCCTCGGCGACGAGCCCGCACCGACCGAGCCGCAGCCCGCCGCCGCCCGAGCGCCAGTAGGGCTCCTCAGGCGCGGCGTCGCGGCGGCGAGGCCCGCGGCGTCGCGCAGCGCGCTCGGCGCGGTCGGTGCGCTCCCAGGTGAAGTCGTGGTCGTCGCGGCCGAAGTGGCCGTAGGCGGCGGTCTTCTGGTAGATCGGCCGGTGCAGGCGAGCTCCTCGCGGAACGAGCCCGGGCCGCAGGTCGAAGTGCTCGTCGACGAGCTCGGCGATCTCGCGACGCGCGAGATCTTCTCGGTGCCGAAGGTCTCGACCATCACCGAGACCGGGTGGGCGACGCCGATCGCGTAGGCGACCTGGACCTCGCAGCGGTCGGCGAGCCCGGCGGCGACCACGTTCTTGGCGACCCAGCGCGCCGCGTAGGCGGCCGAGCGGTCGACCTTCGACGGGTCCTTGCCGGAGAAGGCGCCGCCGCCGTGGCGGGCCATGCCGCCGTAGGTGTCGACGATGATCTTGCGCCCGGTGAGGCCGGCGTCGCCGACCGGGCCGCCGATCACGAAGCGGCCGGTCGGGTTGACGAGGAAGTTCTGCTTCGTGTTCAGCTTGCGCTCGTCGTAGAGCTCGGCCGGGAGGATCGGGTGCGAGCGACGTGCTCCCAGAGGTCGGGGCGGATCAGCGTGTCGCGAGTCGATCCCGTCCTTGTGCTGGGTCGAGATCAGGACCTTCTCGATCTCGATCGGGCGGCCGTTCTCGTAGCGGACCGTGACCTGGGTCTTGCCGTCGGGGCGCAGGTAGGGGACGACGTCGCCCTTGCGGACCTCGGCGAGCCGGTGGGCGAGCTTGTGGGCGAGCGAGATCGGCAGCGGCATCAGCTCCGGCGTCTCGCGGCGTCGCGTAGCCGAACATCATCCCCTGGTCGCCGGCGCCGGCGACGTCGAGCTCGTCGTCGTCGGCCGGGTCGGTGCGGGACTCGAGCGCCTTGTCGACGCCCTGGGCGATGTCCGGCGACTGCTTGTCGATCGCGTTGATCACCGCGCAGGAGTCGGCCGAGAAGCCGAGGTCGGCGTCCGTGTAGCCGATCTTGCGGATCGTCTCGCGGGCGATCTCCTGGATGTCGACGTAGGTCTCGGTCGAGATCTCGCCGGAGACGACGACGAGGCCGGTGTTGACGAGCGTCTCGCAGGCGACGCGGCCGTACGGGTCGTCGGTCGAGCACCGCGTCGAGGACGCCGTCGGAGATCTGGTCGGCGACCTTGTCGGGGTGCCCCTCGGTGACCGACTCGGAGGTGAACAGGTACTCGTTGTCGCCAAGCTTCTCAGTCATATGCGCGCGAGAGGTTAGACGGATGCGCCGCGATCAGTCACCAGCGCGGGCACCGGCGGCGGCTCCTCGCCGCCTGCGATCGCCGACCAGCAGCCGCAGGTCGGTCGCCAGGGCGTCGTCGTCGGTGCTGACCGCGAGCCCGAGGGCGTCGAGGCGGCGGAAATCGCCCGCGAACGTCGCGTAGACCGGGTCCTCGGCGAGCCCGGCCTGCTCGCCGATCGCGACCAGGCCGCCGAGGTCGAAGTAGGCGAGCAGCGAGACCTCGTCCGGGAAGTCCTCGGTGGCCCGCTCGTAGAGCGTCGCGCTCGTCGAGGCCGCCGTCGCCGCTCGTCGAGCTCGGCGACGCCCGGCCGGGTCGGTGGCGATCGCGACCAGCCCGTCGAAGACCGCGTAGGTGAGCTCGACCGTCGGCGAGACGCGCAGGCTGTTGGTCTCGACGCCCGCGATCTCCTCCTGGCCGAAGACCGGCGCCTGCAGCTCGCTGCCCGGGTCGACCGCCTCGGCGAGCGGCCCCTGGAGCGCGGCGAGCGCCTTGCGCGCCGTCGTCCTCGTCGACGCCGTCGGCGACGAACTGCAGGTACGGCAGGACGCCGACCGCGGTCGGTCCTCCTCCGCCGGGCGCCGGCTCGAGCGCGAACGCGGCCTCGTCGCCGAGCGACGCCGAGCAGGTCGCCCTCGAGGTCGACGTCGCCGCGTTCGCGCGCAGGCTGTCGACCAGGTCCTCGAAGCCGGCGGCGATCCCGGGCGCCTGGGCGCTCGCCTGGGCGAGCAGCTCGCCGACCGTCTCCGTCGGCGGCGCCGATGCCGAGGTAGGCGAGCGGTCCGCGGCTGCAGCTCGCTCGGGCAGGCTCGGGCTCGAAGGCGGGAAGGCGGCGAAGAAGCCCGGCGAGGCCTCCTCGCGCTCGGGGTCGAGCGCGCTGCGCACCGCGAGCTCGAGCCCGTCGTCGGCGGCGCTCAGCGACGCGGCCGCGCCGCCGCGTGGCGCCCGGGGCGACGCAGCGGCGTCGAGCGTGCCGAGGGTCCCCGTCGTCGCCGGCGATCAGCTCGCTCGACCCCGTCGGCGGAGAGCCACGCCTCGGCGAAGCGGTGGTCCGGGAGCTCGTCGCGAACCTCGGTCGCCGTCGGATCGTCGGCGAGCGACTCGGCGCCGTCGGCGCCGGTCGCGGTCGTCGATCACCGCCCGCACCCCGTCCTCGGTGCCGATCACCAGGAACCCGTCGACCTCGGCGGTCGCGACGTCCCGCTGGTCGTCGCTCACCTCGATCCCCTCGTAGTCGGCGGTCTCGCACCTGCGCCGACGGCGAGCGACGCCGCGTAGCTCGGCCGCGGCCTGCTGCGTCGCTCGACCTCGAGCAGGTCGACCCGCTCGGGGTCACGCCGGCGCCGGCGAGCGACGGCGAGCGCGGCCTCGCCGCCGAACCACGGCCGCACGTCCTCGTCGAAGTCGAGCGCGCTCGCCGCCGGGCTCGGGATCAGCGGCAGGCTGCGCGACGACGATCTGGTCGCCGAGCACCGGCAGCTCCGCGACGAGGTCGGCCGCGCGCCTCGTACTGCTCGGTCTCGGGGTCGAGGTTGGCGTGCACGTAGGCGAGCGCGTCGCGCGGGCACGAGCTCCTCGGCGTCGTCGGCGGGCGGGCAGCTGTCGCCGCCCGGGAACTGGCAGGGCAGGTTCGGGACGGCGAAGGCGAGGAACGCGAGCACGGCGCGCCGCGACCACCAGCGCGGCGACCAGGCGGCGGCGCGCGATCACCGAGAGCGAGCGCCAGAAGCCGGCGAGCCGCGTCCGATCGCGACCGGGATCCGGATCAGCGCCCGGCCGGCGGCGAGCCAGGGCGCGGCCGATGACGAAGAGCGACGTCGCCGATCGCGTAGCGGGCGCTGCGCAGACGGCTGGCGATTGCTGCGGGGATCCCTCCCACGGACGGCTTGCGCACGCGTCGGGTTATACCGTCGCGCGCTCGCTCCGGCGAGACCTGGCTTCTTCGGGATGAAGTCGATCACCAGCGGGACGCCCTCGAGCCCGTAGCGCTCGCGCATCCGGTTCTCGAGGTGGTAGGCCCAGTCGCGGGTGATCAGGCGCCGGTCGTTGACCTGGATCGCGATCCGCGGCGGGCGCGTCCCGACCTGGGCCGCGTAGTAGAGGCGCAGCCGCTTGCCGCGCTTCGTGCGGCGGCGGGTGGGCGGCGACGACCTCGGCGACGAACCGGTTGAGCTCCGGGGTCGGGATCCGCTCGGCGCGGCGGTCGGCGAGCTCGATCGCCAGCTCGAGCAGCTTCGGCACGCCGCGCCCGCTGATCGCCGAGCAGCGCGATCACCGGCGGGCGCTGGCGGAGCCGCTTCGCGAGCCGCGCCTTCGCGTCCTCGAGGTCAAAGCCGTCCTCCGATCTCGACGAAGGTCCCACTTGTTGAGCGCGATCAACGGTCGCGCAGCCGGCCTTCATCGCCAGCTCGGCGACCCGCAGGTCCTCGGCGGTGATCCCCTCGGAGGCGTCGCAGACGACGATCGCGACGTCGGCCCGCTCGGCGGCGCGCTCGGAGCGCAGCTGCGCGTAGTAGTCGACGGTCCCGGCGACCTTCGTCCGCCGCCGGATCCCGGCGGTGTCGATCAGGAGCACCGGGCGCCCGTCGACCTCGAGCCGGGTGTCGATCGCGTCGCGCGTCGTGCCCGCCAGCTCGGAGACGATCACCCGCTCGGAGCCGAGGAAGGCGTTGACCAGCGACGACTTGCCGACGTTGGGCCGGCCGATGACGGCTACTCGAGCATCTCCGTCCGCCTCCTCGGCTGCGCCTCCGGGGGCGGCCGGGTCTGCACGAGGCCGAGCTTGGACCAGGCTCGGCGAGGCGGTCGAGCAGGTCGCCGGTGCCGCGCCCGTGGGTGGCCGAGACGGCGATCGGCTCGCCGAGGCCGAGCGCGTGGAGCTCGGCGGCGAGCGGCTCCTCGCGTCGGAGTCGACCTTGTTGGCGACGACGACGACCGGCAGGTCGGCGCGGCGCAGGATCTCGGCGACCTCGGCGTCCCCCTGGCGCAGGCCGGCGCGCGCGTCGAGCACGATCGCGACCGCGTCGGCGTCGGCGATCGCCTCGCGCGCCTGCGCCTGGACCGCGCGCGAGAGCGAGTCCGTCGGCCTCGAGGTCGACGCCGCCGGTGTCGATCAGCTCGAACCGGACCCCGTTCCACTCGCACTCGAGCGCCTTGCGGTCGCGGGTCACGCCCGCCTCCTTGTGGACGACCGCCTCGCGCCCGCCGACCAGCCGGTTGACGAGCGTCGACTTGCCGACGTTGGGAAAGCCGACGACCGCGATCCGCGGCAGCCTGCTCGCCGCCATCGTCCAGCCGAGCCCGCGCTCGCGGGCGAGCGCGACGACGCGCGCGACGACCTCGTCGATCCCGACGCCGGTGGTGTCGAGCTCGACCGCGTCGTCGGCCGCCCGCAGGGCGCCGTGCTCGCGCTCGCGGTCGCGCGCGTCGCGCTCGGCCTGCGCCGCGAGCACCGCGGCGAACGGCTCGCCGGTCTCGGCGGCCCGGCGGCGGGCCCGCTCGGCGTCGCTGGCGGTGAGGAAGACCTTCAGCGGCGAGTCGGGGCTGACCACGGTGCCGATGTCGCGGCCCTCGGCGACGTAGCGGCCGGCGGCGATCAGCTCGCGCTGGCGCTGCGACCATCGCCTCGCGCACCCCGGGATGGACCGAGACGCGCGAGGCGGCCTGCGGTGACCTCCGGCTCGCGGATCGCCGCGCTGACGTCCTCGCCGTCGAGCAGTACCGCGGTCCCGTCGAACTCGATCTCGAGCCCGCGGGCGAGCCTGGCGACGGCGCCGCCGTCGTCGACGTCGATCCCGGCCCGCAGCGCCGCCAGCGCGACGCTGCGGTACATCGCCCCGGAGTCGAGGTAGGTGAAGCCGAGCGCCGCGGCGACGCCGCGGGCGACGGTTGACTTGCCGGCCCCGGCGGGGCCGTCGATCGCGATCACCATGGCGGCGGTGAGGATAGGCTGCAGGCGATGGAGAGTTGGGAGATCGACGCGCTCGACGTCGACCGCCACCAGCCCAGGTGCTCGCTCCGACGACGAGGGCCGGGCGATCGTGCTCGAGCTTCCGGCCGGCGAGCGGCTCAGCGAGCACCAGGTCCACGAGCGCGCCTGGCTGCTGGTCGTCTCCGGGCGCGATCGAGATCTCCGAGCCGGGCGGCGAGACGGTCACCGGCGGCGCCGGCCTGCTCGCCGCCTTCGACCCCAACGAGCGCCACGAGGTCGCGCGCGACCGAGGACGCGCGCCTGCTGCTGGTGCTCTCGCCGTGGCCCGGCGACGGCCACCCGTCTCAGCCGAAGAGCTGATGCCAGGTCCGCCGCGAAGCCGGGGTAGCTGACCGCGGCGGCCTCGAAGCCGCCGACCTCGACCCCCTCGCTCGACGCGAGCCCGGCGATCGCGCCCAGCATCGCCAGGCGGTGGTCGCCGGCGGCGTCGAGCGCGCCGCCGCGCAGGCCTCCCGTGCCGGTGACCGCGAAGCCGTCGTCGGTCGCCTCGATCTCCGCCCCGAGCGCGCGCAGCCCGTCGACCACGGTCGCGATCCGGTCGGACTCCTTGTGGCGCAGCTCCTCGGCTCCCGAGACGACCGTCTCGCCCGTCGGCGAAGCAGGCCGACGAGCGCGACCAGCGGCAGCTCGTCGATCGCCAGCGGCACCTCGCCGCCGCCGACCCGGGTCGCCTGCAGCGGCCCCGAGCGGGCGACGATCGTCGCCACCGGCTCCCGGCCGGCGGCGGCGCGTCTCGATCACCTCGACCGCGGCTCCCATCCGGGTCAGGATCCCGAGCAGGCCGATCCGGCCCGGGTTGATGCCCACGCCCTCGAGCCGGACCTCGCTGCCGCGGACGAGCAGCGCGGCGACGAGGAAGAAGGCGGCCGAGGAGAAGTCGCCCGGGACCGCGATCTCGCCCGGCTCGATCCGCTGCGCGGGCTCGATCGTGACCCGCTGCGCCGGCAGCTCGCCGTGGATCGTCACCGGGGTGCCGGCGTTCTCGGTCCGCACCGCCGCGCCGGCGGCGCGCAGCATGCGCTCGGTGTGGTCGCGGGTCGGGCGCCGCTCGATCACCGTCGTCGCGCCGCTCGGCGAGCAGCCCGGCGAGCAGCAGGCACGACTTCACCTGCGCGCTGCGCGACCGGCAGGCGGTACTCGATCCCGCGCAGCTCCGCGCCGCGGACCGCAAGCGGCGGCAGGCGGTCGTCGCGGGCAGAGACCTCGGCGCCCATCAGCCGCAGCGGCTCGACCACCCGGTCGACCGGACGGCGGCGGATCGACTCGTCGCCGTCGAGCGTCCACTCGCCGTCCGGCTGCCCGGCGAGCCAGCCGGGCAGCAGCCGCAGCAGGGTGCCGGCGTTGCCGACGTCGATCGCGCGCCGGTCGTGGCGCCGCGCAATCCCGACGCCGCGCGACCCGAACTTCGGCGCCGTCGCGCTCGACCTCGCACCCGAGCGCCTCGACGGCGCCAAGGGTCGAGAGCGTGTCCTCGGCGTCGAGGTAGTTGTCGATCCGCGTCTCGCCCTCCCCCATCGCCGCGACGATCGCCGCCCGGTGGGAGATCGACTTGTCGGGCGGCGGCGTCAGCGAGCCGCGCAGCGGGCCGGCCGGGTCGAAGCGGGTCATCCCTCGCCGCCGACGATCGCGACCGTGTGCCCGAGGTCGCGGACGAGCTCGGCGGCGCGCTCGGCCTCGTCCTGCGCCCGCGACCCAGACCGAGATCGCGCCGGTGCGCATGTCGGGAGCCGGGTAGAGCGCCATGTCCTCGATGTTGACCTGGGCGTGGCCGAGCGCGAGCGCGATCTCGGCGACGGTGCCCGGACGGTTCTCGACCCCGATCCGCAGCTCGCGCAGGTCGCCGCCGGCCAGGTCGGACTCGAGCAGGCGGCGGCGGTCCTCGGCCGGCGCCGGCGTGCCAGCGCCGACCGCGTCGGCGTCGCCGGCGCGGATCAGCTCGGCGGCCTCGCGCAGGCGCTCGCCGATCGCGTCGATCCCGTCGGCGACCGCGTCGCGGTTGGTGGCGAAGATGTCGCCCCAGATCGCCGGGTTCGCGCCGGCGACCCGGGTCGTGTCGCGAAAGCTCGTCCCGACCTCGGGCAGGCGCTCGGACTCCTCCGAGAGCGCCGCCGCGGCCTCGCCGACGAGCACGTTGGCGAGCACGTGCGGCAGGTGGCTGACCGTCGCCATCACCCGGTCGTGGGTCTCGGGTCGATCGCCTGCGGCCGGGCGCCGAGGTCGGCGACGGTGCGCTGCAGGCGGTCGTAGTGGACGCCGCTCGAGCGCTCGGTCGGGGTCAGGTACCAGCGCGCGCCCTCGAGCAGCTCGGCGCGCGCGTTCTCGACCCCGGCGGTCTCGGCGCCGGCGAGCGGATGGCCGCCGATGAAGCGCGAGTCGCCGCCGCGCCGGCTCAGCCGCCGCAGACCCTCGATCAGCTCGCGCTTGGTCGAGCCGACGTCGGTGACCACGGTCGTCCTCGCCGGTCGCCGCGAGCGCCTCGGCGACCAGCGCCGGCAGGGCGCCGACCGGCGCGGCGCAGAAGACGACCTCGGCGCCCGTCGACCGCCTCGGCCACCGATCGGCGCGGCGCGGTCGAGCGCGCCGAGCTCGAGCGCCGCGGTCGAGGTTGGCGCGCGTCCGGGTCGAAGCCGGCGACCTCGGCGTCGAGCCGCCGCCTCGCCGCCAGCCCGATCGAGCCGCCGATCAGCCCGACGCCGAGGACGGCGACCTTCAACAGCCTCACACGCTGACCAGCTTGCCCGCGACCTCGGCCACGCGCCGGACCTGCTCGGCGTACTCGGCGAAGTCCTCGGTGGCCAGCGCCTGCGGGCCGTCGCAGATCGCGTGCTCGGGGTCGTTGTGGACCTCGACGATGATCCCGTCGGCGCCCGCCGCGGCCGCCGCCATCGACATCGCCGGGACCCAGTCGCGGCGCCCCGGGGCGTGGCTCGGATCGACGACGATCGGCAGGTGGGTCAGCTCGCGCAGCGCCGGGATCGGCCAGCAGGTCGAGCGTGAACCGGTAGGCGGTCTCGAACGTGCGGATGCCCGCGCTCGCAGAGGATCACGTCCGGGTTGCCCTCCTTGAGCACGTACTCCGACGCCATCAGCAGGTCGTCGAGCGTCGAGGAGAGCCCGCGCTTGAGCAGCACGGCCTTGCCGCTGCGCCCGACCTCGGTCAGCAGGTTGTAGTTCTGCATGTTGCGGGCGCCGATCTGGATCACGTCGGCGACCTCGACCACGTCGTCGACGTCGCGGACGTCCATCAGCTCGGTGACGATCGGCAGCCCGGTCTCCTCCTTGGCCTCCTGCAGCAGGCGCAGGCCCTCGACCCCGAGGCCCTGGAAGCTGTAGGGCGACGTGCGCGGCTTGTACGCGCCGCCGCGCAGCATCGACGCGCCGTGCTCGCTGACGACCCGCGCCGTCTCGAGCGTCTGCTCGCGGCTCTCGACCGTGCACGGGCCGGCGATCAGGCCGAAGTGCTCGCCGCCGATCCGCCGGCCGTCGACCTCGACCACCGTTCGCTCGCCCTTCTTGAACTGCGCCGAGGCGAGCTTGTACGGCTTCAGGATCGGCACCAGGTGGTCGACGCCGTCGTAGCCCTCGAGCCCCAGGGCGGCGACGCGGTCGCGATCGCCGATCGCGCCGATCACGGTCAGCAGCTCGCCCTCTGAGAGGTGAGCCGAGCAGCCCACCTCCTCGATTCGCTCGACGACGTGGGCGATCTGCTCCTCCGTCGCCCCCTCTTTCATCACGATCATCATCTGATTTGTTCTCCGTGTGGTGTGCTGGAACGACTAGCTGCGGCTACGGCGCCCGGTGTGAAGATCCTGCGGTCTCAAGTGGCCTGTCGGCCGGGCCGGACGCCTAGCTAAATCGCCAATACCACGCAAACCGCGCACGCGACTCGGGCCCTGAAGAGATTGCTTCGGGGGCGGTGAGGGGAGTCGCTGTGACCTCGCGGTTCACGCCGCGCTTTGTACCACGGGGCGGGGAAATCCGCAAACCCTGCGGACAGATCTGTCCGAAGATGGCCGCCGTCGTCGCCATGGTCGCAGCATCGATCGCCGCCGCAGGCCAGCCGGCCTTCCGCGGCCACTCCGAGCCCATCGAGGGCAAGGTCCGTGAGCGGATCGTCGGGAGCTCCTGGCATCGCGGCTGCCCGGTCGGGCTGGGCGAGCTGCGGCTGCTCGAGCTCACCTACCTCGACTTCGACGGCGCCGCGAAGAAGGGCCGGCTGGTCGTCAGCAGCCGCTACGACGACGAGATCCTGGCCGTGTTCAAGCGCCTCTACAACATCCGCTACCCGATCCGGAAGATGTCGCTGATCGACCGCTACGACGCCAACGACAGCCGCTCGACCAGGGCCGACAACACCTCGGCCTTCAACTGCCGCTACGTCGCCGGGACCACGCGCTGGTCGATGCACGCCTACGGCCTCGCGATCGACGTCAACCCGGTCGAGAATCCCTACGTCTCCGGGAGCCACTTCACGCCCCCGAACGCCGGGCCGTACCTGGACCGCTCCCGCAACGCCCCAGGGATGATCCACGACGGCGACAAGGTCGAGAAGGCGTTCGCCCGCCGTGCCGGCTGGGAGTGGCTCGGCGACGGCCCGCAGTCGATCCGCGACTACCAGCACTTCTCGAGCACCGGCAACTGACGCTACTCGCCTCCGGGGAGCGGGAAGGTCAGTCCCTGACGGTCGATCCTGATCGCGAGCTTCCTGTAGTAGCCGTCGCGCAGCCTCCTCGCCTTGACCCGGGCCGGGCCGGAGTAGCAGGGGTTGCCGGGCACGCACACCTTCAGGTGCCCGTCGGCGTTCGCCTTCGCCGACCCCCAGCGCTTCCAGTCGAGGCGCTTCAGAGTCACCGGGGCGTCGACGCCGGTGTGGTTCGCGGCGTACCTGAGCTTGGACGGCTCGCGGACGAATGAGCCGCCGCCGGCATCGGTGTAGATCCGCACCGCCGCGCCGGCCGCCGGCACCGCGACCAGGGCGATCGCGAGGCAGGCCAGGAGCGACTTGGTGACACGGGCCATCGCCGTGACCCTATGCGCTGCGACAGCCCGAGGCTAGGGGGTCGGCAGCCGGAACTTGACCGCGTTCTGGCCGAAGGAGACGACCAGCTTCGTGTAGTAGCCGATCGTGTCGAGCGAGACGCGCTTCTTCGCCTTCACGGAGGCGTCGCGCGTCGTGAAGCAACCGGCCTCGTCCGAGCAGGCGGTGAGCTCGGTCGGCGAGGTCGCCTTGCCGTCGCCCCAGTGCTTCCAGTGCAGGTCCTTGAGCTTCAGCGACTGCGTCGAGCCGCTCTCCTTCTCGGAGTACTTGAGCTTCTCCGGCTTGCTGAGGAAGTCGCCGCCATGGGCGCCCGTGTAGATCACGGTTTTGCCGAGCGCGGCCGGGGCGGCGGCGAGGACGAGGACGGCTGCGGTCAGGGCGAGTCTCATGCCTGGAGGATCCCACCCAGGGCGGCCAGGAAGCGGCGGTTCTCCTCGGGCGTGCCGTAGCTGACCCGGATGTGGGCGGGGCCGCCGAGCGGCGTGCCGGGGCGGACGAGGATCCCGGCCTCGGCCAGCGCCCCGACGACCGCCTCCTCTTCGAGGTCGCCGAGGTAGATCCACGAGAAGTTCGCCTGCGAGTCGGGCGTGCGCAGGCCGAGCTCGCGCACCCCCTCCTCGACCATCACCCGCTCGACCAGGTTGCGCTCGACCCGCTGCATGACGTCGTCCTGGTGGAGGATCGCCTCGGCGGCGGCCGCCTGGGCCAGCGCGTTGACGCTGAACGGCTGGCGCACCGCGTCGACGGCGGCGCGAAACTTCGGCGAGCAGAGCGCGTAGCCGACCCTGAGGCCGGCGAGCCCGTAGACCTTGCTGAACGTGCGCAGCAGGACGAGGTTGGGGAAGTCCTTGCGCATGTCCACGCTGTCGCCGGGGTCGTCGTCGAGCTGGAACTCGACGTAGGCCTCGTCTACGAGCACCGTGACGTGGTCGGGCATCCGCTCGCAGAACTCGGCGATCCTGGCCGCGGGAATGTGGGTCGAGGTCGGATTGTTCGGATTGCAGATCAGCACGAGTTGCGTCGCCGCGGTGACCTCGGTGGCGATCGCGTCGAGGTCGTGGAGGGCCCCGTCACCGATCGGTACGCGAATCTCCCGGGCGCCGGACAGCGGCGCCAGGTACGGGTAGATCGAGAACGAGGGCCAGGCGTAGACGAGCTCGGCGCCGGGCTCGCACAGCGCCAGCGCGGCCGCGAGCAGGAGCTCGCAGGAGCCGTTGGCGAGGGCGACGCCAGCCGGCTCGACCTCGTAGCGCTCGGCGATCCGCCGCCGCAGCAGGGCGGCGCTCGGGTCGGGGTAGCGGTTGGTGTGCGAGGCGGCCCGGGCGATCGCCTCGGCGACCGCCGGGTGCGGGCCCTGAGGCGACTCGTTCGAGGCGAGCTGGGCGATCCCCTCGTCGGAGATCGACTCGGGCGCCTTGCCCGCGGGGGCGCCGGCGACGTAGCCCGGGATCTGGGCGAGCTTGTGCGCGAAGTGGACGGTCACGACGAGTTCCTCATTGGGCCGAGTGCAGGTCGGCGCGCAGGGCCTGGGTCTCGCGGATATAGACGTGCTCGGGCCGGCGATCGGCGGGGGCGTAGTAGTGCGCGAGCACGCGGATCACCCGCTCCATCGCGCCGGGAACGTCGAGCTCGCGGTTGCAGAGCAGCGGCACCTCGCTGAGGCCCACCGCGCGGGCGCCGACGGCCGGGAACTGCGCGTTGAGGTCGTCGGTGCAGGTGAGGATCACTGAGACGAAGTCGGCCGGCTCGAGCCCGTTGCGCGCCATCAGCGCGCGCATCAGCTCCTCGGTGGCGGCGAGGATCGCCGGCTCGTCGTTGCGCTCGGCCTGGACGGCGCCGCGCACGGCCCAGAGGCGGGGTTGGGAATCGGTCGTCATCGGGCGGGATCCTTCCAGAGCCGGCGCAGCTCGGCGGCCCGCAGCTTCCGGGCCTGGCCGCGCGGCAGCTCGCCGAGCCGCAGCGGTCCGAAGGCGATCCGCTCGAGCTCGACCACCTCGTTGCCGATCGCCTCGGCCATCCGCCGCACCTGGCGGTTGCGCCCCTCGCGGATCGTGAGCTCGAGCACCCGCGGCGACACGCGCCGGACCTTGGCCGGCGCCGTGGGGCCGTCGTCGAGCTCGACCCCGGCGCGCAGCCGGCCGATCTCGGCCTCCGAGGGCGGACGGCGCAGGCGCGTCCGGTAGGTGCGCGGGACCTCGTAGCGCGGGTGCATGAGCCGGTTGGCGAGCTCGCCGTCGTTGGTGACCAGGATCAGCCCGGTCGAGTCGGCGTCGAGCCGGCCGACCGGATAAAGGCGCCGCTTCGAGTCGACCAGCTGGGTGACGGCGCGCCGGCGCCCGGGCTCGCTCGCGGTCGAGGTGACGCCGGTGGGCTTGTTCAGCATCCAGACCTCGCGCGGCTCGGGACCGACCTGGCGGCCGTCGACCTC
Organism: uncultured Solirubrobacterales bacterium; assembly: GCA_963811505.1. Taxonomy (GTDB): domain Bacteria; phylum Actinomycetota; class Thermoleophilia; order Solirubrobacterales; family 70-9; genus WHSW01. Next base: position 243,425 of record CAWERC010000007.1, read on the forward strand.
CACCCCGCTCTCGAACTCGACGTCGCGCGCCGGATCGCGGACCACCTCGCCACCGACGCGCACACGACCGGACGCGATCAGGTCCTCCGCCTTGCGGCGCGAGGCGACGCCCGAGTGGGCGAGATACTTCGCGAGACGCATCCGCTGAACGTAGCGGCTGAACCTGCCTTTTCTCCCGAGTCAGACCCCGCGGCAGCGGACGCGAAGCGGAGCAGCCGCGGGTTTATTCGGCGCGCTGCTCGCCGGCCTTCAGCAGGCGCTCTCTGAGCTCGGCCTCGTCCTCCGGCGTCGGGTCGAAGCGCGAGGGATCGGGAAGCGCGTCGAGGCCCGAGAGACCGAAGAGGCGCTCGAACAGCGGCGTCGTGCGGTGGATGACGGCGCCGAAGCGCGAGCGGCCCGACTCCTCGATCAGACCCCGCTCGGTGAGCGTGTGCAGGGCCGACTCCGACGAGACACCGCGGATGCGGGCGATCTCCGGCCGCGAGACCGGCTGCAGGTAGGCGATGATCGCCAGCGTCTCGGCCTGCGCCTGGGTCAGCGGCGGGGTCCGGGGCCTGGCGAGCAGCCTGCGCGCCGCGTCGCCCGCGTCGGGATGGGCGGCGAGCGTGTGGCCGCCGGCCACCTGGCGCAGGACGACCCCGCGCTCGGCCAGCGACGCCTCCAGCAGGTCGATCGCCCGGTCGACCTCGGCCTCGGTCGCCTCGCACGCCTCGGCGAGCTCGGCGGTGCTCACCGGTTCCGGCGAAAGGAACAGCAGGGCCTCCACCACCGTCTCCAGCGAGCTCATGACGCCTTCACCTCGATCGGGCCGAACACACCCTTCTGCTTCCACGTCGCCTCGCCCTGCTTGTGGAGTTCGAGCAGCGCGAACAGGGTCACCGCCTGCGTGAGCTTGTCCTCGTCGCCGAAGCTCTCGTCGAAGTCGAGCGACTCGCGGCCCGCGAGGAGCTCGCGCAGCACCCGCAGCCGCTTGTCGAGCGAGACGGTCGGGCGGATGTGGGATAGATCGGGCTTCGGCGGCACCCGCAGCAGGTCGCCGATCGAGGCGGCGAGCAGGTCGGCCTCGTACGACGGGCGGGCGGCGTCGAGCGCGACCCGGCGCAGCTCCGGCGGGAGCGGCGCGGCGCGGTACTCGTAGCGGCGGCCGTCGGCGAACAGCTCCGCCAGATGCGCGGCGGCGTCCCGGTAGCGGCGGTACTCCAGCATCCGCGCGAGCAGCTCCTCGGCCGCCTCCTCGGGGGCGAGCTCGAGCAGCTCCTCCTCTGGCGCCGGCAGCAGCAGGCGCGACTTCAGCTCCAGCAGCGAGGCGATCAGGACGAGGAACTCGGTGGCCGCCTCGAGGTCGAGGTCACCCTGCTCCTCGACGTGCTCGAGGTACGCGATCACGATCTCGCCGAGCTCGACCTCCGCGAGGGCGATCTCCTCGCGCAGGACGACGGTCATCAGCAGGTCGAACGGGCCCGCGAAGACGTCCAGATCCAGGTCGAGCTCGGCGGCTCTCATGGGGGAGAGCCTAGAAGGCCGGTCGGAAACCAAACGAGGGGAAGCCCGGGGGTTGGCGCCGCTCCGAGCGGGAATAGGCATGCCCAGGCATGGACGCGTCCGAGGAGAGGGTCAAGCCCAAGGACGGCTCGGAGCTCGAGCCACGGCCGCACGCGGTCGACATCTACGAGCGAGTCTGCGACGACACGGTCGAGGAGCTGCGACGGCCGCCCTCGAGCCTCGCGTTCTCCGGTCTGTTCGCCGGTTTCACGATCGCGCTCGCGCCGCTCGCCTACGTGCTCGCGCTGGTCGCGCTCGGGGACGGCGAGTCGACGTCGTTCGTCGCCGCCCTGCTCTACCCGATCGGCTACATCGCGGTGATCATCGGCCGGGCGCAGTTCTTCACCGAGAACACGCTGTATCCGGTCATGGTCTCGATGCGAAAGCCCGAGTTCCTGGGCGTCTCGGCCCGCCTCTGGGCGATCGTCTTCGCCACCAACCTGGCGGGGGCGATGCTGTTCGCGCTGCTGGCGATCTTCACCGGCGCGCTCGGCGACCCGGTCCAGGCGAAGCTCGTCGCGGAGGGCGTCGGCGATACCTCGGGGCCGCTCAGCTCGACCTTCTGGAGCGCCCTGGTCACGGGCTGGCTGCTGGCGCTGGTCGCCTGGCTGGTCGAGGCCTCAGAGGACGCGATCGGCCAGATCGCCGTGATCTTCGTGATCACCCTTCTGGTCGGCCTCGGCGGCTTCGATCACTGCATCGCGACCACCGTCGAGGCGTTCTGCGCCCTGCTCGAAGGCCCGCTGAGCCTCGGAGACCTGCTCGGCTGGCTCGCGGTGACCACGGCCGGCAACATCGTCGGCGGGGTGATGATCGTCGCCGCGATCAACTACGGCCAGGTACGCCGAGAGGACGGGGATTAGGGTCCGATCCCCATCGCGTCGCGGACCTCGGCCACCGTCGGCCGCGCGATCGCGCGCGCCTTCTCGGCGCCGGTGGCGAGGATGCGCTCGAGCTGGGCCTCGTCGGACCGCAGCTCGGTGTAGCGCTCGCGGACCGGCGCCAGGTAGGCGACGACGGCGTCGGCCACGGCCTTCTTGAAGTCCCCGTAGCCCGAGCCCTCGAACTCGCCCTCGACCTCGGCCGGGTCGACCCCGCGGACCACGGCCAGGATCTCGATCAGGTTCGCGATCCCCTCCTTGCCCTCGCCGCGGACGACCTCCGAGCCCGAGTCGGTGACCGCGCTCATCACCTTCTTGCGGATCGCGTCGGGCTCCTCGAGCACGAACACGGTCCCGGGCTCGCGGCCGCCCGTCGTCGACATCTTCGCCGTCGGCTCCTGCAGGTCCATCACCCGGCCGCCGACCTCGGGGATCCTGCCCTGCGGCTCGACCAGGATCTCGCCGAACCGCTCGTTGAAGCGGCGCGCGATCTCGCGCATCAGCTCGATGTGCTGCCGCTGGTCGTCGCCGACCGGCACCTCGTCGGCCTTGTGGGCGAGCACGTCGGCCGCCATCAGCACCGGGTAGTAGAACAGCGCCGCCGAGACCAGCTCCCGCTGCTTGGCGGACTTGTCCTTGAACTGGTGCATGCGGTTGAGGTCGCCGTGGGAGGTGACCGCCGAGAGCAACCAGGTGAGCTCGGTGTGCTCGTGGACGTCGGACTGGCGAAAGAGGATGCAGCGCTCGGGGTCGAGCCCGGCGGCGATCAGGATCGCGGCCGTGTCGTAGACGCGCTCGCGCAGGTCGGCCGGGTCGTAGGCGACCGAGATCGCGTGCAGGTCGACGATGCAGTAGATCGCCTCGTCGCCCGACGCCTCGGCCCGGTCTTGGCCCTCCACGTACTGGCGGATCGCGCCGATGTAGTTGCCCAGGTGCTTGCGCCCGGTCGGCTGGATGCCGCTGAAGATCCTCACGCGCCGGGAATCTACTCGCGGCGCCGCGATGGCTATGCTGCCCGCCGTGCAGAAGATCGAAGAACACCCCGTGCTCGACCGGCAGCAGATCGAAGGGAGCCCCGCGCTCGCCCAATCCTGGTACTACATCCTCGAGCTCGCGCCGGGGCTGTACACCGACGGCAAGGAGCGTCCCAACGTCGCGCTGACGCGAGAGCTGCTGGCGAAGACCGAGATCGAGCCCGGAACCCGGTGCCTCGACATCGGGATCATGGAGGGGCTGGTCTCGACCCTGCTGGAGCGCCGCGGGGCCGACGTCGTCGCATATGACCGGATCTACCACGAGGAACGGCTGAACCTGGCCCGCGAGGCGCTGGGGACGAAATTCGAGCTCATCGGCGAGCCGATGCGAGGCGGCAAGGAGCCGGGGGTGGGGATGCCGCTCAACCGCCTGCCCGCCGCGCTCGCGACGCGCGGTCACGCGGCCTTCGACGTCGTCGTCTTCTCCGGGGTCCTGTATCACGTCTACGACCCGCTGGCCGCCCTCTCGGTGGTCCGGGGCCTCGTGCGCAACGGCGGGATGGTGATCATCGAGACGGCCGCCAAGTTCGACGCCGAGCTCTCCCTGCACCTCAACGCCGCCTCCCGGTTCACCGCCCTTTCGATCTGGCTTCCGTCGCTGGGAGTGCTCGACTACATGCTCCGCCTGGTCCGGCTCCAGCCGGTCGAGGTCGCCTACTTCGGCGGCAAGCGCGGCCGGATCGCCATCGCGTGCCGGGCCGTGACCGAGCCGCCGGGAGCGGAGAACGACGAGTGGATCACGTCGTCGATGAACGATTTCGAGCTCGCCGAGTACTTCGATTGGGGCGCGGTCCAGACGGATGCCCCGCCGGTGCCGTACTCAGGGGGCGACACGACGGTCGACCTCGTCGAGACCGTCCGCGACACCGCTCCGCTCCGGCCCCTCCCGGAGCGCAAGCGCCTCGACCTCGGCGCCACGATCTGAACGGCCGCATTTCGCCGGCGGTCGCCGCCGATCCGGGCCCGCGAGAGGGCTCCCGTTCGGGGACCTCTGATGCGCTCGCTGCCGTATTGCGGTCATGCGACGACTTCTTGCGTTTCAGGCAGCGGTCATCACCACCCTCGTGCTCGCGGCCCCGGCCGCCGGCGCCGGCGGCCCGGCGATCCCGGGCGGCGCGTTCGGAGGCCAGGGAGTCACCGGGCCTCCCCGGCTGCCGAGCTCCGACTACCGGTACGTGACCTTCAACGTCGGCCGGCAGACGATCGTCGAGCGGATCAGCACCGACACCGGGATCGTCACCCGCACGAAGTACCTGGACGACCTCTGGGCGCTGCCGGCGGTGACGCTGCTCGGCACCGGAAGCGGGCTCTCGGCCGACGGGCGCACCCTCGTCCTGATCAAGCCCGAATATCGCCTGCGCGCGCAGGAGACGACCCTGCGAATCGTCGACGCGACCACCCTGCGGACGCTCGAGCGGATCCAGCTCGACACCCGGGTCAGCTTCGACGCGATCTCGCCGGACGGCAGCCTGTTGTACCTCGTCCAATACGCGGATCCCCGCGATCCGCTCGACTACGAGGTGCGCGCCTACGACTGGGCCGCCGGCGAGTTCCGGCCCGGGAAGATCGTCGACCCGTCGGAGCCCGACGAGCAGATGAGCGGCCAGCCGGTCGCGAGGCGGACTAGCCCGGACGGCCGCTGGGCGTACACGCTCTACGGCGGCGGCGAGGAGACGTTCATCCACGCCCTCGACACCAAGGGCGAGACGGCGGTCTGCGTCGACCTCGAGGAGATCCCCCCGCGGGACCTGTTCACGTCGGGCCTCGCCGTCGACCCCTCCTCCGGGCAGATCACGGTCCGCGTGCACGGCAATTCGGTCGCGGTCGTCGACCCGCAGACGTTCGAGGTCAGCGACCCACCGCGGCCCCAGATAGCCGACACGAGCGACGACGCGGATTCCGGCGGCTCGGCCTGGATCGGCTGGGCGGCGCTCGCAGGCGGCGTGGCGCTGATCGCCGCGCTCGGGGCGTTGCTGTGGCGGCGACGCCGTCCCGCCGACGACGTCGACGAGGAGGCGCTCGACCGCCTGGTGCGGATCGACTCCACCGAGCGCGAGAGCGCCGAGGCGGAGCGGGAGCCGGTGCGCTGAGCGGCGAGGGCGCATGACAGCGGCCAGCGCCGCGCTCAGGCTTGGCTGGGCGGCTCGCGAGGCGAGACAATCGGCCGTGCCGATGAGCGCCGAGCCCGCTTCCGAGCGCCTCACGCTGCCCCGGTCGGGACCGCTGCGGGGCCGGCGCGAGGTAGCGCTGGTCCGCGACGCGCAGCGCGGCTCCAGCGACGCGCTCGAGGAGCTGTTCCGCCGCCATTGGCGCCGCGCCCACAGGGCGGCGTACCTGGTGATCGGCGACCCGAGCGCCGCGGAGGACATCGCACAGGAGTCGTTCCTGGCGGCGATCCGGGCCCTGGACCGCTTCGATCGCCGCCGCCCGTTCGGACCCTGGCTGCACCGGATCACCGTCAACCGGGCGATCGACTTCGCCCGCGCCCGGGCCCTGCGGGCGGAGAGCGCGCTGCACGGCGGCGAGGAGGGCACCGCGCCCGAGCCCGAGGCGATCTCGGATCAGCTCCTCGACGCCCTCCGCGGGCTCGGGCCCGAGCACCGAGCCGTGGTCGTCCTTCGCTACGTGCTCGAGTACTCGCCGGGGGAGATCGGCGAGATCCTCGAACTCCCCCGGGGAACCGTCAACTCGCGGATGCGGCGAGCTCTCGACCGGCTGCGGCCGGCGCTGGAGGAGAACACGGGATGAAGTCCGACCGCGAGCTGGCCCGCGCGCTGCGAGAGGTCCCGATCCCGGGAGAGGCCGAGGCCGAGGAGCGCTCCTGGGAGATGGTCCGCGCCGCGCACGCGGAGCGCGCGCCGCTGCGGGCGCCGGCGACCGGGCGCCGGGTTGTGCTCGCCGTCGCGGCCGGCCTCGTGCTGCTGGCGATCGGCCTCAGCCCCGCCGGGGCGAAGGTCGGCGACGCCATCGAGGACGTACTCGGAATCGGCGCCGAGGACGCGAGCCCGACCCTGCGCTCCCTCCCGGCCGCGGGCGAGCTGCTGGTCGAGTCCGGGCAGGGCCCGTGGATCGTGCGCGCGGACGGCTCGAAGCGGCTGCTCGGCGACTACGACCAGGCGAGCTGGTCACCGCACGGGATCTACGTCGCGGTCGCCGAGGGCCGCGAGCTGGCGGCGGTCGAAACCGACGGGGACGTCCGCTGGACGTTCCCGGCGCCGGGTGTCGTCCGCGACCCGCGCTGGGCGGGCGACGCGCTCGACACCAGGATCGCCTACCGCAGCGGCGACGACCTGCGGGTGATCGCCGGCGACGGCAACCCGGAGAGCGACCACCTGGTCGCCCGCGACGTCGCGCAGGTTCCGCCGGTCTGGCGGCCGCTCGGGCTCTCGAAGCTGGGGGGCCCGGAGGGGCAGGGGTTAGTGTTGACCTACCTCGACGGCGAGGGCGAGCTCCGCGCCGTCGACGTCGATCTCGACGTTCGCGTGCCGACGACGCGCGGCGACGACAGGCGTCTCCTGGCGCCGACGTCGAGCGACGGGGTCGATCGCGTCCTCTCGCCGAACGGATCGCGGATCGCGGTCCTCGAGCACGTGGGAGCGAGCGACCGGCTGTTCGTGACCGAGCCCGGCGGCGACGCCAAGCAGTTGTTCTTCGCCCGCAGCCGGCTGACGGGCCCGACCTGGTCGCCCGACGGGCGCTGGGTGCTCGTCGGCTGGCCCGCGGCGGACCAGTGGCTGTTCATCGAGGTGGACCGGCGACGGCCCCCGGTGGCCTTCGACCGGATCTCCGAGCAGTTCGACCCCGGCGGCGACGGCCCGGCGCCGTTTCCCAACGTCTCGGGCTGGATCCTTCCGGAGCGCTGAGGGCGGCCCACTCAGACGTGGCGGAAGAACATCGAGGCCTCGTCGCCACGGACGTCCATCCGGAAGGCCTTGTACCAGCCGAAAGACGTGTAGACCACCTCGCCGTCGAACGTTTCCCGTAGGCGCTCGGCGAGGCGCTCCGAGTCACCATGGGCCTCACCGGGCGGCGCCGGGTGGGAGGTCAGGTGGACGAACGGGTTCACCAGGATCCGCTTCACGTTCGCGCGCCGCGCCAGGTGGCGCACCTCCTTGGCGGCATGGTTGATCTTGTCCTCGTCGCCCGGCTCGACGGCGACGAAGACGACCAGCGCCTCCTCGAAGTCGGCCTCCTCGCCCGCCTCGTGATCGTCCGCTCCGGGGGTGGGATGGTCGAAGCGGTAGGCGAACCGGTCCGCGTGCAGGCAGAGGAGCTTCACCGCACGGATGCTATTTGCGCGTTCCGTCCGACCGGGATGCGAACATGTGTTCGTGTACCGAGAAGCCTCAGCCGCGGAGTTGCCGCTCGAGATGATCGAGCGGGAGATCGAGGAGCTTGCCGCACAGATCACAGCGGGCAGCGCGCGCTGGCTCGAGCTCGTCGGAGAGTTCGACCGCCGAGAGGGCTGGGGCGGCAGCGGCTGTCGCTCGACGGCGGAGTGGGTCGCCTGGCGCTGCGCGATCACCCCCGGCTCCGCGCGGGAGCAGGTCCGCGTCGCGCGGGCGATCCGGGACCTACCGCTGATCCGGTCCGCCTTCGCTCGCGGCGAGCTCAGCTACTCGAAGGTGCGCGCACTGACGCGAGTCGCAGACCACGAGAGCGAGGGTGACCTGCTCGAGCTCGCCCGCCACGCGACCGCAGCTCAGCTCGAGCGGATGGTGCGCGCGGCGCGGCGGGTGAGCGCCGCGGAGGCCGAGGCGGCTCATCGCGACAGCTACGTGCGCTGGTACTGGGATGACGACGATGGCTGTCTGCACCTGGACGCAAAGCTGCCGCCCGAGGATGGGGCGATCTTCCTGCGGGCGCTCGAGGCGGCGCGCGACTCGCTCGCCCAGCTGCACGACGATCGCGGCGACGCCGCGGCGCCGGAGCCGGCGGCGGACGTTTCCGCGGAAACGTCTTCGCCCTCCCCCGCGCCGACCCCGCCGCCCTCACCCACCAACTCCGAGTCGCTCACCGCGATCTCCGAGGCCGCCCTGGCGCGGCCGCCCACCGGCCTGACCGGCGGCGAGCGCTACCAACTCCTGCTCCACGTCGACGCCTCCACCCTCTCCACGGACTCGCCCGGCGCGAGCGTGACCGGCCCGGGATCGTGCGCGATCGCCGACGGGCCCGGGATCGCGCCCGAGACCGCTCGCCGGCTCGCCTGCGACTCATCGATCGTCGCGATCGCCGAGCGCGACGGCGCCGCGGTGGGGGTCGGGCGGCGGACGCGCTCCATCCCACCCTCGGTGCGGCGCGCCCTGGTCGCCAGAGACGGGCGCTGCCAGTTCCCCGGCTGCGAGCGACACCGCTTCGTCGACGCCCACCACATCGTCCACTGGGCCCAGGGCGGCTCGACCGAGCTCGACAACCTCGTTCTTCTGTGCCGCCACCACCACCGTCTGGTCCACGAGGGCGGTTACTCGCTCTCTCGCGCTCCCGACGATCGCGAGCTTGGATTCAGGCGTCCGGACGGAACTCATCTCTCGCCCGTTCCTCGACTTCGATCGGGCGCGCCGAGGCTCGCGCCGCCACAAGTCGCCGGCCCCTTGCTCACCGGCACCGGCGAGAAGATGGAGCTCGCCTCCTGCACGGACGCCTTCCTGGCGGCGGCGACCGGGGTGCCCTGAGGCCTACGGCTCCGGCGGCTCGCGGAGCTGGTGCGCCGGGGTGAAGAAGTTGCGGTAGGCGAGCGACGTCGCGATCACGGCCGAGAGCGCTACCGCGCCGAGGAGCACCCAGAGCAGGATCAGCTGCAGCCGGACGGCGTCCGTCGGGTCGGCGCCGGCGAGCAGCATCCCGACCATCGTCCCGGGGAAGAAGATCAGCCCGGTCGTCTTGGTCTGGTCGACGACCGAGATCGTCCCCGAGCGCAGGCTGCGTCGGAGGCTCGGCGCGGCGGCGACCGTCGCGGTGGCGCCGAGCGCGAGCGTCGCCTCGATCTCCCGGGCGCGGTCGGTCATCTCGTCGCCGAGCCGGTTGAGGGCCACCGCGGCCGAGGTCATCGCGTTGCCGATCACCATCCCGCCGACGGGAACGAGGTAGCGGGGCGTCGGCTCGAACACGTTCAGCGCGACCACCAGCCCCAGGGTCAGCGCCCCGGCGATGCCCAGCGCCGCGACCAGCGGCCAGAGCGCGTCCGGGACCCGCTTCGCCCGCCGCCTGGCGGTGAAGGCGCCGAAGCCGACCATCACGGCGAGCAATGCGATCACCAGCCAGATGCTGTCCTCGTCGAAGATCGCCTGGATCACGTAGCCAATCGCGATCAGCTGGATGAACGAGCGCATGACCGCGATCGCGATCTCGTTCTCGAGGTCGGTGCCGCGCCAGAGCGAGACCCCGATCGCCAGGAAGACGAGCGCGAGGCTGGCCGCGACCTCGGTCAGGGTGACGTCGATGCCGGCGGCCGCGGCCGTCATCCGACCCTCGCCCCCGTCGCGTCGAGCACCTCTTCGGTCGGGCCCTGGCCGACTGCGCGCCCGGCCTCGATCCGCACCAACCAGTGCGACACGCGCCGCGCTTGGCCGAGGTCGTGGGTAACCCATACGACGTCGATCTCGAGCCGCTCGCGCAGCTCGGCGAGCGTCTCCTCGATCGCACCGGTGGTCTCGGGGTCGAGCGCCGAGGTCGGCTCGTCGAGCAGCAGCACCCGCGGATCGAGGGCCAGCGCCCTGGCCAGCATGGCCCGCTGCTGCTCGCCGACGGAGAGCTTCGACCCATCGCGCTCGGCGAAGCTCGGGTCGAGCCCGGCGAGGTCGAGCAGGCGGTCGATGTCGGGCTCGCGCCCGGCGAGCTCGGCGGCGAAGCGGACGTTGTCGGCGACCGTCCCCTCGAGCAGCGCCGGGAGCTGCGGAACCAGGACGACCTGACGCCGGAGCTCGAGCGGATCGCGCTCGCGGACGTCGGCGCCCCGATAGCGGACGATCCCGGCATCGGGGTCCGAGAGCCGGTCGAGCAGCCGCAGCAGGGTCGACTTGCCCGAACCCGAGGGTCCCGCGACGCAGGTCGCCCCGGCGGGGATTCCGGCGCTCAGCTCGCGCAGGACCTCCTTGCCCCCGCGCGAGAGGCTGACCTTCTCGAGCTCGAACGTGATGGCCACCTTGCGATTATCGGGGCATGGCCACCGGCAAGCGGATGCCGCGCAACCTCGAGCCGATGCTGGCGCGCCCGGCGCAGACCCTCCCGGCGGGCGACGGCTGGGCCTATGAGATCAAGTGGGACGGGATCCGGGCGCTCACATACGTCGACGACCGCGGCCTGCGGATCGCGGCGCGCCGGGGCGCAGATCACACCCCGCGGTACCCCGAGTTCGCCGCGATCGCCGAGGCGTTCGCCGGCCGCGAGCTGATCCTCGACGGCGAGATCGTCGCCTTCGACGAGTCGGGGCGGCCGAGCTTCCAGCTCCTGCAGCGGCGGATGGGCCTGTCGACCGAGGCCACGATCAGGATTCGCTCGCGCGAGACGCCGGCAACCTACGTCGCGTTCGACCTGCTCTGGCTCGACGGCCGCTCGTTGCTCGCCGAGCCGTACCTCGACCGCCGCGAGCTGCTCACCGAGCTTGGCTTCGACGGGCCGAACTGGCAGGCGCCCGCACACCACGTCGGCGACGGCGACCGGCTCTGGGACGCGATCCGCGAGCAGGGCCTGGAGGGGGCCGTGGCCAAGCGAGTCGACAGCCCGTACCGGCCCGGCGCCCGCAGCGGCGAGTGGCTCAAGGTCCGCTACCGCCGTGGCCAGGAGCTCGTGATCGGCGGCTGGATGCCGGGTGAGGGCACCCGCGGCGGCCGGGTCGGCTCGCTGCTGGTGGGCCACTGGGACGCGACCCCGGAGGAGGCCGCCCGGCTGGGTCGCGCGCAGAAGCTCGTCTACGCGGGGGGCGTCGGCACCGGTTACACCCAGGGGATGCTCAAACGGCTGACCGAGCTGCTGAAACCGCTCGAGCGCCCCGACTCACCGTTCGAGCTCGGCGAGGATCCCGTGCTCAAGTACCGCCAGCGCGCTCGCTCGCGCGGGGCGGGCCCGGTCTGGGTCGAGCCCGAGCTCGTGTGCGACGTGGAGTTCACCGAGTGGACGCGCGAGGGCACCCTGCGCCAGTCGGCGTTCAAGGGCCTGCGCGAGGACAAGGACCCGCGCGAAGTGATCCGTGAGTCATGACGACCACCGCGCACGCCCGGAGGCGAAGCCGAGGACGTGGCGCGAGTTGTTCGTGAGAGGTTTCTTTCGCGTTACCGATGAGAAAGGAGCCCGTGGGTAGTCTGAGGTACTAGATACCCATGGCACGCGCGATCTGGTCAGGCTCCATCTCCTTCGGGCTCCTCAACGTGCCCGTGAAGCTGTACTCGGCCGTCTCGAAGAAGTCGGTCAGCTTCCGCGAGCTGCGCGAGTCCGACGGCTCGCGGATCCGCCACAAGCGGGTCGCGGAGGCCGACGGCGAGGAGGTCGACTACAACGACATCGTCAAGGGCTATGAGATCGCGCCCGACCAGTACGTGGTCATCACCCGGGACGAGCTCGAGGAGCTCGACCCGAAGAAGACGCGGGCGATCGAGGTCCTCGACTTCGTCGACCTCGACGACATCGACCCGATCTACTTCGACCACCCGTACTACCTGGGCCCGGACAAGGGCGCCGAGCGCGCCTACGCGCTGCTGGTCAAGGCGATGGAGGACTCGCACAAGGTCGCGGTCTGCCGGTTCGTGCTGCGCAACCGCGAGAGCCTCGCCGCGCTGCGGCCGATGGACGGCGTGATGACGATGGCGACGATGCGCTTCGCCGACGAGGTCGTCTCGACCGACGAGATCTCCGAGGTGCTCGGCGAGGATGTGGAGGCGCCGAAGAAGAAGGAGCTCGACATGGCCAAGGCGCTGATCGACTCCCTGACCTCCGAGTTCGAGGCCGAGGCGTATCGGGACGAGTACCGCGAGGAGCTGCTGGACCTGATCGAGCGCAAGGCCAAGGGCGAGAGCCTCGTCAGCGCCGAGACCGAGGCGCCGAAGCCGACCAAGGCCCCCGACCTGATGGCGGCGCTTGAGGAGAGCCTGGCCGCCGTCAAGGCGGAGGAATCGGGCTCGAAGAAGAAATCCAAGCCAGCGCCCAAGTCCCGATCGCGAAGCAAGGCCAAGGCAAGCAAGTAGAGGTCGAGGGCCGCGAGCTCTCCCTCACCAACCTCGACAAGGTCCTGTGGCCCGCGCGTCGCGGCGGCAGGGGAGGCAGCCGGCCGGCGTTCAAGAAGGGCGAGGCGATCGACTACTACGCGCGCGCAGCGGAGACGATCCTCCCCCACCTGCGCGGCCGGCCGGTGACCCGGGTGCGATTCCCGGACGGAGTCGAGGGCCAGCGTTTCTTCGAGAAACGGGCGCCCAACCACACGCCCGCCTGGGTGCACACGGCGCCGATCGAGATGGGCAGGGTCGGGGTGCTCGACTTCATCGTCTGCGACGACCTGCCGACCCTGATCTGGCTCGCGCAGCTCGCGGGGCTCGAGCTCCATCCCTCGCTCTCACTGGCGAAGAAGCCCGAGCGCCCGACGGTGCTCGCCTTCGACCTCGACCCCGGCGAGCCGGCGACCGCGGTCGAGTGCGCGCAGATCGCGCTGCGGCTGCGCGACCTGTTTGCGAAGTTCGAGCTCCAGTGCTTCCCGAAGCACTCCGGCTCGAAGGGGATCCAGGTCTACGTGCCGCTGAACACGGCGGTCACCTACGACGAGACGAAGTCCTACGCGCGCGCCGTCGCCCAGGCGATGGAGAAGTCCGAGCCCGAGCTCGTGGTCTCGAAGCAGGACCGCAAGCTGCGCAAGGGCAAGGTGCTCGTCGACTGGAGCCAGAACGACTACTCGAAGACGACGGTCGCGGTCTATTCGTTGCGCTGCCGCGCGCGCCCTTGGGTGTCGATGCCGCTGACGTGGGACGAGGTCGAGGCGCTCGCCGATGACGGCGACCCGGACTCGGTGCGCTTCGAGGCGCCGCAGGCGCTCGAGCGGATCGCCGAGCACGGGGACCTGTTCGCCCCCGTGCTCGAGCTGAAGCAGAAGCTGCCTAAGGGATCGACGTGAGGTACATCCCTCCGATCCCCTGGCCCGCCGTGTTGCGGCAGGTCCGGTTGCCGCTCGCCACGGCGTAGATCAGCGCGATGCAGCGGCCCATCGCCCGCTGGCCGTAGGCGTTCGGGTGCAGCGACTCCTGCGCCTCGCCCTGGCAGCAGCCCGAGTTCAGCCACCGGACCCACTCGCTCCCGGTCTCCGAGGGTCCGCCGCTGCCGACCAGCGAGACGTTTCGGTGGCAGACCTCGCGGCCGTTGAGCGCGTCACGGACGTCGAGGAACTGGACCCCCTTCTGGGCCGCGATCTGGCGCATGTTGTCGACGATGTACGGCGTCGCCGTGTTCTTCGCCCAATCGGCGTCGGCGTTCCAGAACGGGCAGCCGCCCTCGTTCAGGCGCGACCAGCCGCTCTCCGGATATCGGATATCGGCGCCGACGGGGATCGGCGACGCGTACCCCATTGCAACGAACCGGTACTGGGAGGTCGAGTAGCCGGCCGCCGCCATCGTCGCGCGCACCTCGTCGATCGCCTTCGCGAAACCCGCGCGCGCCGCCGGCATCGCCGCCTCCATCTCCGCCTGCTCCTGCGGATGGCAGTAGTGCGGGTCGTCGGCGGAGCTCGTCGACCAGGCGACCGTGCAGTCGATCACGTGGTCGGAGAAGCCGAGGTCGTTGGCCGTGATCGTCAGCACGACGAGCTTGACGTCCTTCTGCTGGGCGATCGGCAGCAGCTGGTCGGCCTGCGGCGGCTCGCCCTTGTAGCTCTGGCCGCCGGCGGCGGCGCGCCAGATGTTCTTCGTCTGCGCCCCCGAGCAGGCGATGTTTATCCGCTGGCTGACCGCGATCGCCGCGCTGGAGATCGGCGCCACGTCGGAGCGGTCGCAGTCGTTGTCGAACGAGGCGCCGTAGACGCGGTGAGCGTCGTAGCTGCAGTCCCCGTACCAGGTGCAGTTGTAGGCGGCGCGATCGGTCCCGTTGCGGGTCCCGTACGGGTTGAGGCTGTTGCCCTGCCAGCGGCCGGCCTCGCCGGAGATGAAGCTGTCCCCGAGCGAGACGCTGGCCGTGGTGGGCGAGCCCGGGCTCGCCTGCGCCGTCGGTGTCGCGAGCACGAGCGCGCAGATCACCATCACCAGGCCCCCCGGCTTGGCTGCCTTCATTACCTCTCCCTTTCCTGCGCCCCCCGGCGCGATCCCGTTAGCGCGGGGAATCTATCCGACCGGCTGGCGGACCACGGGCCGGCGCGAGGCCTGGGCTTCGTCGAGGCGCCGAACCGGCGTCGTGTACGGGGCCTGGCGCAGGATCTCCGGGTCCTCCTCGGCCTCGGCGAGGATCGCGTCGACCGCGTCGGCGAGCGCGTCGAGGGACTCACGCGTCTCGGTCTCGGTCGGCTCGACCATCAGCGCCTCGTCGACGAGCAGCGGGAAGTAGATCGTCGGCGGGTGGAAGCCGTAGTCGAGCAGCCGCTTGGCGATGTCGAGCGTCTTCACCTGCAGCTCGCGCTTCGCCGGAGCGCCCGTGAGTACGAACTCGTG
The DNA here is from genome assembly GCA_963811505.1 of uncultured Solirubrobacterales bacterium. Lineage (GTDB taxonomy): Bacteria > Actinomycetota > Thermoleophilia > Solirubrobacterales > 70-9 > WHSW01. The sequence continues at coordinate 258,494 of CAWERC010000007.1, forward strand.
CATCGGCGTGCGCTCGAATGCGAGCGGCAGGTACTTGCCCGCCCGCCCCTGGCGCAGCCTCGCGAGCAGGTAGTTGGCGTTCAGCACCGCTGTCTCCGACGCCTCGGTGAGGCCGTCGCCGCCGAGACTCGAGATGTACGCGTATGAGCGCACGAAGACGCCGAAGTTGCCCTGGAATCCGCGCAGGCGGCCGATCGACTTCGGGGCGTCGTATGAGAGGTCGAAGCTGGGGCCGGCGCCGTTCGAACCATCGTCGCGGACGATCCGGGGCACCGGCAGGAAAGGGGCGATGCGCTCGGAGACGGCGATCGGCCCGGAGCCCGGCCCCCCGCCCCCGTGCGGCTGGCTGAACGACTTGTGCAGGTTCAGGTGGACGATGTCGAAGCCCATGTCGCCCGGCCGCGTCCGGCCCATGATCGCGTTCAGGTTGGCGCCGTCGTAGTAGAGGGTGCCGCCGAGCTTGTGCACGATCGCGGCGATCTCGGCGATGTTCTGATCGAACAGGCCGAGCGTGTTCGGGTTGGTCAGCATCAGGCAGGCGACGTCGTCCGACGCCTTCGCGCGCAGGTCGTCGACGTCGACCCCGCCGCGCTCGTCGGTGGCGACCTTGACCGCCTCGTAGCCGGCCATCGTCACCGTCGCCGGATTCGTCCCGTGCGCGGTGTCGGGCGTGAGCACCTTGGTCCGCTGCTCGCCGCGGTCCTCGTGGTACGCCCGCGTGAGCAGCAGCCCGGCAAGCTCGCCGTGCGAGCCGGCCGAAGGCTGCAGGCTGACGTGCGGCAGGCCGCAGATCTCGCTCAGCGCACGCTCCAGCCGCCACATCAGCTCGAGCGCTCCCTGGGCGCGCTTCGGCTGCTGTGCCGGATGCAGGCGGGCGTGGCCCGGCAGCGCCGCGACCTTCTCGTTGAGACGCGGGTTGTGCTTCATCGTGCACGAACCCAGGGGGTACGGGCCTGTGTCGAGGTCGAAGTTGCGTCGCGAGAGCCGGTTGTAATGGCGGACGATCTCCGGCTCGGAGACCTCGGGGAGGGCGGGACCCGTGCCGCGAAGCAGGTTGGACGGGATGAGCTCGTCCAGGGGAGTCTCCGGGACGTCGGTCGGCGGCAGGACCGCGGCACGGCGGCCGGAGACCGACCGCTCGTAGATCGTGACCGCGGTCTCGCGCTGTTGGGCCGTGGGGGTATCGGCCGTCGTGGGAGGGGGCTGCGTGGGGCTCACGCCCGGGCCTCCTCCGCCGGCATTGGCGACTTTGTGGCGCTATCCGACCCAAACTCGCCAAACCCAGCCTTCATTGCCCGTTCGAGCGCCTCGGCCAGCCGGTCGATATCGGCCTTGCTCCGCCGCTCCGTGATCGCCACGAGCAGCCCGTTCTCGTACTCCGGATAGTCCCGGCCAAGGGGGTAGCCGGCGGCGATCCCCTCCTCGCTGACCCGGTCGAGGACCGCCGTCACCGGTGCGTCGAGCGTGATCGCGAACTCGCGGGCCACCGGCGCCTCATGGAGCAGCTCGACCCCGTCGACCGCGGCCAGGGCCTCGCGCGCATACGCCGTCCGGCGCACGAGCAGCTCCCCGAGCTCGACGATCCCGCGGCGGCCGAGCCAGGCCAGGTAGACCGTACCGGCGAGCGCGTTCAGCGCCTGCGACGTGCAGATGTTGTGGGTCGCCTTCTCGCGGCGGATGTGCTGCTCGCGGGTCTGCAGCGCGAGCACGAAGCCGCGCCGCCCGTCGGCGTCGATGGTCTCGCCGGCGATCCTGCCCGGCATCCGGCGCAGGTGCTCCTCCGTCGCGGCGAAGAACCCGAACGACGGCCCGCCGAAGTCGAGCCGGTTGCCGAGCGACTGGCCCTCGCCGACCGCGACGTCGATCCCGCACTCTCCCGGCGGGCGCAGGATCCCGAGCGTGATCGGGTCGACGGCGGCCACGCAGAGCGCCCCGGCCTCGTGGGCGGCGCCGGCGAGCGCCTCGAGGTCCTCGACCGCGCCCAGGAAGTTCGGGTTCTGGACGAAGACGGCGGCCGTCTGGTCGTCGAGCGCCGCGGCGAGCTCCGCGGCGTCGGTGAGCCCGTCGGCGAGCCCGACCTCCGCCACATCGGCACCGAAGCCGCGGGCGTAGGTCCGCAGCGTCGCCCGCGAGTGCGGGTGCAGGCCGCGCGAGACCACCAGCCGCCGGCGCCCCTTGCCGGCGCCGAGCGCGAGGTAGGCGGCGGAGGCGACCGACGAAGGGCCCTCGTAGAGCGACGCGTTCGCGACCGGCAGCCCGGTGAGCTCCGAGATCGCGGTCTGGAACTCGAACATCACCTGGAGCCCGCCCTGCGAGACCTCGGGCTGGTAGGGGGTGTAGGGGGTCAGGAACTCCGAGCGCGAGATGATCGAATCGACCAGGGCGGGGACGTAGTGGTCATACATCCCGGCGCCCAGGAAGCAGGTCTCGGAGTCGGCGTCGGCGTTTCGCTCGGCCAGCGCCGCGAATCGGTCGAAGACCTCGGTCTCGGAGAGGCCGTCGGGCAGGTCAAGAGCACGGTCGAGCCGAAGCTCGGCCGGGATGTCGGCGAACAGCTCGTCGATCGACCCGGCGCCGATCGCCTCCAGCATCGCCGCGCGGTCGGCGTCGGTCGCTGAGGTGTAGCGGCTCACCCGCGTCAGGCTAGCGGCCCGTACGCAGACTCAGCCGGCGAGCAGGTCCCTGTAGGCGGCGGCGTCGAGGAGCTGGTCGGCCTCGGCGCCGTCGGCGAGCTTCACCTTGACGAGCCAGCCCTCGCCGTACGGGTCCTCGTTGATTCGCTCGGGCGAGTCAGAGAGGGCGTCGTTGACCGCGGTGATCTCTCCCGAGAGCGGCGCGATCACGTCCGAGACAGCCTTCACCGACTCGACCTCGGCGTAGGCGGCGTCCTTGGAGATCGACGCACCGACCTCGGGCGGCTCGTAGAAGACGACCTCGCCGAGCGCGTCCTGGGCGTACCAGGTGATCCCGAGCGTGGCCTCGTCGCCCTCGATCCGGGCCCAATCGTGCTCCGGGTGGTACTTGAGGTCCTCGGGATAGGTCTCGTCCGCCAAGGTCATCGCTCCTGTGGTTTGGGGTCGTAGAGGGGCTTGGACTCTATGCGCGCCGCCCGTTCCTTCCCCCGTACGTCGATCACCACCTCCGCGCCGGGCTCGGCGAGGTCGGCGCGCACATAGGCCATCCCGATCCCGCGCTCCAGACAGGGCGAGAGCGTGCCGCTGGTCACGACCCCGGCCGTGGCCCCGCCGGCGGCCTCGAGCACCGGGTTTCCCTGGCGCGGGATCCCCTGGCCGGTGAGCGCGAACGGCGCCAGCTTCTGGTCCGTCCCCGAGGCCCTCGCCGCGGCGACCGCCTCGGCCCCGATGAAGCCCGTCTCCTCCTTGCAGCACCAGCCGAGCCCGGCCTCGATCGGGTTGCGGTCGGTGGACAGGTCGTTGCCGTACAGGTGGAAGCAGACCTCGAGCCGCAGCGTGTCGCGGGCGCCGAGGCCGGCCGGCACCGCTCCGCCGGCGAGCAGCGCGTTCCAGAGCGCCGGAGCGGCGTCGGGCTCGATCAGGATCTCGACCCCGTCCTCACCGGTGTAGCCGGTGCCGCAGACGAGCATCTCTCCCGCCACGTCCTCGGCTTCGCCTCCGGGCGTGCGGGGTCTCATCAGGGCGGTGTGGAATCGGGGCGGCAGCTCGCCGTCGACCAGGCCGTCGACGATCCCCCGCGCGTCCGGGCCCTGCACGGCGAGCATCGCGTAACCGTCCAGCCGGTCGGCGACCTCGGCTTCGAACTCGCCCGCGTGCTCGCGAAACCACGCCAGGTCACGCTCGTGGTTGGCGGCGTTGGTGACCGTCAGGTAGCGATCCTCGCGCGAGCCGGTAGGTGAACAGGTCGTCGAGCACGCCGCCGTCGTCACGGCAGAGCACCGAGTACTGGGCTCCGCCGACCTCGAGCTTGTCGACGTCGTTGGAAAGCAGGCGCTGCAGGAGGGCGAGGGCGCCGGGGCCGGAGGTCTCGATCTCCCCCATGTGCGAGACGTCGAAGACCCCGCAGCCGGTCCGCACCGCGACGTGCTCCGCGCGTACGCCCGCGTAGGAGACCGGCATCTCCCAGCCCGCGAAGCCGACCAGCTTCGCGCCCGCCTCCCGGTGGGCCTCATACAGGGGGGTGCGCCTGAGCGCCGCGGTGGCTTCCACGGCGCTCAGGCTATCCCGCTCAGCCGGAGATCTCGCCTCCGAACAGGCAGACGTTGCCGTCGCCGTAGGCGCCGTTCCCGGCCGGGAACGTGCCCTGCTTGGTCGCGATGTGGGTGAGGATGTGCAGGTCGGTGCCGTCCGGACCCATCAGCACGCTCTCGGCCTCGGAGACGTTGCCGGCGTTGGCAACCGTCGTGGATCCGCTGTCAAGCGCACGGTCGTCTTCGGGCGTGGCCGTGGTGAGCAGGAGCGCGTTGCTGCTCGGCAGGTTGGTGAGCCCCTGCTGAATCGCACCGTCCTGGCTCGTCCGGCTGTAGACCACTCCCCGGATCTCGCCGGGGCCCGTGCCCAGGAAGCACTTCGCGTAGATGCTGAGGACGCCCTTGCTGAACAGCGGGGTCTCGGGCGCGGCGGCCTGCGCTGCCGCCAGCGTGACCGCCTCGGTCGCCGGCACCTTGACGAAGCTCTCGCCGATCACCTCGTAGTCGGAGATGTTCTTGTCCGTGAGGCCATCGTCGGCGACCTGCTTGCCGGTGATGGTCCCGTCGGCGATCTGCTTTGCCTTGACGGTGCCGTCCCGCAGGCGGTTGCCCTTCACCGACTTGCCCTCGATCTGCTTCGAGGCGACCGCGCCCTTGGCGATCTTCTTCGCGGTCACGGCCTCGTTCTCGAGGTCGTTGGTCTGCACCGTGGCCTTGCCGGGCAGCGCGATCGCCGCGCCCGACATCGCCATCAGCAGGGCGGCGGTCGCGACGATCATCGCCGGCGACGGCCGGAGGCGGTTCAAAGAGTTCATCTAACTCCCTCTCCATTGTTCACGCGCCCGCGGTAGCCGCAGGCGCTTGCTTGCCTACCTACAAACCTTTCACCCGCGGGCGAGTTGCGGCCGCCTGGCGAGGTTTTCCGCCGGGTCAGCTGCCGCGCAGGAAGGGCGGAACGTCGATCTCATCGTCGGAGACCTGGAGCTCGCGGCGCTCACGATCGGCGAGCCCGCCGACCCGGCGGGCGCGGCTGCGCTCGCGGACCTGCATCGGCTTGCGGGCAAGCGTCTCGCGACCCTCGAACCCGGTCGCGATCGTGGTCACGCGGACCTCGTCACCCATGCTCGGGTCGATCACGGTCCCGAAGATGATGTTCGCGCCCTTGTCGGCGGTCGAAACGACGATGTCGGCTGCCTCGTTGACCTCGAACAGGTTGAGGTCCTCGGAGCCGGTGAAGTTGAGGAGCATCCCGGTGGCGCCCTCGATCGACTCCTCCATCAGCGGAGAGTTGATCGCCATCTTCGCCGCCTCCTGCGCGCGGTTCTCGCCCGAAGCGGTGCCGATCCCCATCATCGCCGAGCCGGCGTCGGACATGACCGTGCGCACGTCGGCGAAGTCGAGGTTGATCTGCCCCGGCGTCGTGATCAGGTCGGTGATCCCCTGGACGCCCTGGCGGAGGATGTCGTCGGCCATCCGGAACGCCTCCTGCACCGTGGTGCGGCGCTCGACGACCTCGAGCAGCTTCTGGTTCGGGACGATGATCAGCGTGTCGACCTTCGCTCGCAGCTTGTCAATCCCGTCGAGGGCCTGCTGCATGCGGCGGTTCCCCTCGAAGTCGAACGGCTTCGTGACCACGCCGACGGTCAGCGCGCCGATCTCCTCCTTGGCGATCTCGGCGATCACCGGGGCGGCACCGGTCCCGGTCCCACCGCCCTCGCCGGCGGTGACGAAGACCATGTCGGCGCCCTTCAGCGCCTCCTTGATGTCGTCGCGCGACTCAGCCGCCGCGCCCGCGCCGACGTCGGGGTTGGCCCCCGCACCCAGGCCGTGGGTGAGGTTGTGGCCGGCGGCGAGCTTGATGTCGGCCTCGCACGACTGCAGAGCCTGAACGTCGGTGTTGATGGCGATGAACTCGACGCCCTTGAGGCCGGCGTCGACCATGCGGCTGACCGCATTCGTGCCACCGCCGCCTGCTCCGACGACCTTGATCACCGCGAGATAGGACGACTCGACCATTTCTCCCGTTCCTCAGTTGACCCAAATACGTCTTTGCGTTTCCGTCCGAAGCTGAAGGCAGACTTGAGTGTTTTCCGCTGCGAGCAGCCTAGACGTGAGGGCGACCGTAGGGCATCGTGGCTTGCGTGTCAATCGAGGGTAGCGACGCCGAGCACGGAATCCTGCACAGGAGAAACCCTCGACTCCAGGTCGAAGGTTCACATACTTCCTAAAGTCTCGAGTGCGAATCGAGGGTTGGGGGTAGATCATGCCTTCGCGGCGCCTCCCGCCGCCGGGCGCTCGGGCACCCGGACGTCGAGGTAGGTGAGCGAATCGAGCTTCGGGTCGGCGAGCACCGCCGCGGCGGCGGCCCACTTCTCCGTCGCGCGCGAGCCGTTGCCGAACCGGACCGGGATCCCGCCGCGCAGGGTCACCTCCACGCCGTAGTCGTCGTCGTGGCCGACCTTCTCGATCAGCGGGCGCAGAGGCTCGGGGGCGGCGCCGACGATCAGCGCCTGCTGCAGCGGCTTCGCCGTCGAGAATCGCGCCGCCGGGCAGCGCCCCGAACTCGAGCACCGGAAGCCCCTCGTCCTCGTGACACCTCGAGCCCGGTGAGCAGCGTCCCGTCGCCGGCCACGGGCACCTGGCGGCCGTCGGCCTCGGCCAGCATCGCCGGCGGGCGCTCGATGACCTCGATGCGCATCCCGTGCGGGAAGTTGGGGTCGACGCTGACCGACTCGATCGTCGGGTAGGCGGCTGCCGCCCTGCTCGATCGCGGCCGGGTCGGCGTGCAGGGTCGTCTGTCGCTCGCGCGACCCTGGTCAAGCTCGGCGCGGATCTGGGCCGGGTCGCCGCTCGAGACCCCGACGACCTCGACGTCGGTGACCGCGACCAGCGACGAGTCGCGCAGCCAGAGGAAGTAGCCGGCTCCCAGGCTCGCGGCGAGGACGATGACGATCCCCAGGCGGTAGCGCCAAGAGGCCGCCGTGAACAGGCGCCTGGCGGCGCGCAGGGGGCGCGGGCGTGACCAGCTGCGGCGACGCCGGGCCGGCGCGCGCCGGGCGCGCGGCCGGCGCGCCGGCGGGCGGCGGCGGCGCGTGCGAGACGGGGCGGCGCGGACCGCGGTCCGGCGCTTCGGCGCGGACCGCTTGGCGGCCGGGCGCTTCGTCTGAACACGGGGCTTGGCCTTCGCGGCCGACCCCGATCGCGACGGCCGGCGGCCGCTCGAACGGCGCTTTCCGGCAGGGGTCGCGGCCCGGGATCGGCTCATCGCGGATGTTTTCGGAGCGCGCGCGCCTCCTCCTGCCCGCTACGCGCCCTTCGAGAGCTCCCAGTCGGCCGGCCATTCGACGTCGCCGAGGACCTGGACCTCGGGCTCGAGCTCGATCCCGAACTCCTCGTGGACGCGCCGGCGGCCGGCCGCCATCACCGCGAGCACGTCGGCGGTGGTCGCATCGCCGGTGTTCTCGACGAAGTTCGCGTGCTTGGGCGAGAGCCTGGCGCCGCCCGACCGCCAGCCCCTGAGCACCCGGCCGCCTCGAGCAGCTGGCCCGCGGTGCGGCCATCCGACCGCTCGGGGTCGGGGTTCTTGAAGGTCGAGCCGAAGGTCTTGATCCCCGAGGGCTGGGCCTCGCGGCGCTGGTCGCGCATCTCGGCGAGCGTCGCCTTGACCGCCGCCGGGTCGGCCTCGGCGAGCGCGAACGAAGCGCGCGAGACGACCTCGCCCGGGCGCAGGTTCGAGCGCCGGTACTCGAACCCGAGCTCGGCGGGACGGCGGCGCTCGGCCCCGTCGGCCGTGCAGATCTCGACCCACTCGAGCACCCGCGCCAGCTCGCCGCCGTAGGCGTTCGCGTTCATCCGCACGGCGCCGCCGACGGTCCCGGGGATGTTGATCCCGAACTCGAGCCCGGTCAGCCCCCAGCCGGCGATCTTGGCCGCCGCGGACGGCAGCCGCACGCCGCCGCCGCAGACGATCCGGGTGCCGTCGCGGAGCGAGCTCGGCGAGCCCGCCGGCGAGCTTCAGACGAGGCCGTGGACGCCGGCGTCGGCGACCAGCAGGTTCGATCCCGAGCCGACGACCTCGACCGCGATCCCCGCGTCCCGCGCCCAGGCGAGCAGCTCGACGAGCTCGTCGGCGGACTCGCGGCGCGCGAACAGCTCGGCGTTGCCGCCGGCGCGCACGGTGGTCAGGCGCGCCAGCGGATAGTCGCGCTCGACGCCGGCCGGCAGGCTCATGGCGTCGACCGCCAGGGCATCGGCCAACTCGGAACACATCGCCTGCGCCGATCGTGACCAGAAGGTCGCCCTCGCGCAGCCGCCGGCGCCAGCTCCCGCTCGGCGGTCTCCAGGTCGCGCAGCCACCGCACCGGTCGGCCCCCGGCGTGCTCGGCGGCGGCTCGGGCGACGTCGAGCCCGCTGACCCCGGCCAGCTCGCCGACCGGCTGCTCGCGGGCCGCGTAGACGTCGAGCACGCCGACCTCGTCGGCGGCCGCGAGCGCGGCGCCGAAGCGGCGGGCGAGCGCCTTCGTGCGCGAGTACAGGTGCGGCTGGAACACGGCGATCAGCCGCCGCGGCTCGAGCTCGCGCATCGCCTCGAGGGTCGCCGCGACCTCGGTCGGGTGATGCGCGTAGTCGTCGTAGATCTCGCGCCCCCGCCGCGAGCCCCTTGCGCTCCTGGCGGCGCAGCATCCCCGGGAAACGCCGGCGAGCGCGCGGCGCGGCGAGGCTCGAGCTCGAAGCCGGCGAGCTCGAGCGCGGCGAGCGCCGCGCGGGCGTTGAGGAGGTTGTGGCGACCGGGGACGCGCAGGTCGAGCTCGCGGCCCGGGGCCGCCGGCGTCGAAGCGGACGACGCTCGGCCGCGCGGCTGCGCGGCGATCGGATCGAGCTCCGGCGCCGGCCTGCAGGGCGACGCCCGGGCCGGGGCCGCGAAGCGCGCGAACGCCTCGAGCAGCTCCGCGCGCGAGCGCCAGCGCGAGTGATGGTCGAGCTCGACGTTGGTGATCACCGCGATCTCGGGTCGCAGCTCGAGGAAGCTGGCGTCGGACTCGTCGGCCTCGGCGACCACCCACTCCCCCGCCCCCCAGCCGGCGTTCGCCGGCCCGCCGTCGGCGCCGGCGCCGGGCAGCTCGCCGCCGAGGAAGAAGGCCGGGTCGGCGCCGAGCCGCGCGCAGCGCGTGGACGAGCATCCCCGCGGTCGTCGTCTTGCCGTGCGTGCCGGCGACCGCGATCAGCCGCCGCAGCGAGCAGAGCTCGGCGAGCAGCTCGCCGCGGTGGATCACCCGCTGGCCGCGCTCGCGGGCGCGCACCAGCTCGGGGTTGTCGTCGGCGATCGCGGTCGAGACGACCACCTCGGCGCCGCGCGGGCACCTGGTCGGCGTCGTGGCCGACCCGCGGCTCGAGCCCGCGGCGCGCAGGCGGCGCGAGGTACGAGCTCTCGGCACGGTCCGAGCCGCTGACCCGGGCGCCGAGCTGTGCGCAGACCAGCGCCAGGCCGCTCATCCCGGCGCCGCCGATGGCGATGAAGTGCAGCTCGCGCCCGCTCCAGTCTCTCGGAGGTCATCGTCACCAAGGTTTGCCGATCGCGCTCAGGAGCTCGCTCGCGATCCGCTCGGCGGCGTCCGGGCGGGCGAGCGCGCGCCGCGGCGGCGGCCATCCGCTCGAGCCGCTGCGCGTCGCCGAGCAGCTCGCCGACGAGCTCGCCGCAGGCGCTCGGGATCGAGCTCGGCGTCCTCGACGCACGACGCGCCGCGCCCGCCGTCGGCCATCCAGCGCGCGTTCGCGTGCTGGTGGTCGCCGGTCGCGTGCGGATACGGGACCAGGATCGCGCGGCGCCTCGCGGCGGCGATCTCGAAGATCGAGCCGCCGGCGCGGGCGAGCACGAGGTCCGAGGCGGCGAGCGCGTCGGCGAGCCCGGGCTCGTACTCGAGCAGCGTGTAGCGGTCGGGGTTCGGCGCCTCCGCGAGGCGTCGACGCGGACCTCGGCGTAGTCGCGGCTGCCGCTGATGTGGAGGACGTGGAAGTCGCGGCCGGCGGCGCCGGGCCCGGCGAACGCCTCGAGCGCGCGCGAGGTTGATCGACCGCGCGCCCTGGCTGCCGCCGAAGACGAGCAGGCAGCGGTCGGCGGCGGCGATCCCGAACCGCGCCCGGGCCGCGCCGCGGTCGGCGCGCGCCGATCGCCGCCGGGACCGGGCGGCCGGTGACCAGGTAGCGCGGCCCGGTCCGGCCCTCGATCGGGAACGCGAGGCAGACCCGGCGCGCGCGGCGGGCGAGCATCCGGTTGGTGAGCCCGAGGTGGCGGTCGGCCTCGGTCAGCACCAGCGGCAGGCCGCAGCGAGGCCGCCGCGAGGCCCGGCCGGCCCGGCGACGTAGCCGCCGCCGCCGAGCACCGCCTGGGCGCCGCGCTCGCGCAGGACCCGCCTCGCCGCCGGCACCGCGGCGGCCGCCAGTCGCAGCGCTCCCGCCGCGCCGCAGCGGGTTGCGTGCGGTCGAGGCCGCGAACGCGCAGCAGGTCGATCTCGTAGCCGGCCGCCGGGACGACCTCGCCTCGGCGCGGTCGGCGGCGCCGAGGAACGTGACCTCCGCGCCCTCAGCGCGAAGCGCGTCGGCTACGGCCAGCGCCGGAACGACGTGTCCCGCGGTGCCGCCCGCGGCTATCACGACTCTGGCGCTTCTTCGAGAGTTCGGACGTCGAGGCGCCGTCGACGACGCGCAGTCTCCCACCGCCGCTCGACGGCTTGGCGCGCCGAGCCGTGCGCTGCCGCCGCGCGAGATGTTGAGCAGCAGGCCGACCGCGGCGAGCATCACCAGCATGCTCGCGTTGCCGTAGGAGACGAACGGCAGCGGCACCCCGGTCAGCGGCGCGAGCCCGAAGACGGCGAGCAGGTTGACCAGCGCCTGGACGAGCGACCAGCGAGGTGAGCCCGGCGGCGAGCAGCTTGCCGTAGCGGTCGCGGGCGCTCTGGGCGATCCGGAAGCCCGGCGTAGCCGAACATGCCGTAGAGGCCGACCAGCGCCGCCGATCCCGACCATCCCGAGCTCCTCGCCGATCACGGCGGCGATCATGTCGGTGTGGGCCTCGGGCAGGTAGAAGGCCTTCTGCAGGCTCTCGCCGAGCCCGACGCCGAACAGGCCGCCCGAGCCGAGCGCGATCTTCGCCTGGATCAGCTGGAAGCCGGCGCCGCCGGGATCGCCGCTCGGGTCGAGGAACGAGGTGATCCGGGCGACCCGGTAGGGCTCGATCATCACCGCGAGCAGGACGACCGCCCCCGCGCCGGCGGCGAGCAGGCCGATGTCGCGCAGGCGGGCCCCGGCGCCGATCAGCAGCGCCGCGATCGCCAGGCAGGTGACCAGCGCCGTGCCGAGGTCGCCGACGCCGACGATCAGCACCCCGACGCCGACCACGGTCGAGCACGGGCATCATCGGCCCGATCCCGCCGCGGACCACCTTCGGGCGCGTCGCGAGCAGCTGGGCGCAGAACAGGACGAGGGCGATCTTCAGCAGCTCCGAGGGCTGGATCTGCAGCGGCCCGGCGGCGAGCCAGGCGCGCGAGCCGTTGACCTCGACCCCGACCCCGGGGAGCATGACCAGCAGGCAGAGGAAGATCGAGCCGCCGAGGATCAGCGGCGTCAGCGGACGCAGCAGCTTCACCCCGCGGCCGGCGAGCAGGTGCATGACGCACGAGCCCGATCGCGCCGAAGATCAGCGTCCGCTTCAGGTAGTAGGCGCTGTCGCCGGACTCGCCGAGCAGCGACGTGGTCGAGCTGGCGCTGAAGACCATGACGACGCCGAAGGCGAGCAGGCAGAGCGTCGCGGTCAGCAGCAGCGAGTACTCGATCGGCGGCGCGGCCTTCTTCGCCGGGCTCATCGCGAGAGCTCCCCGACCAGGGCCCGGAAGTGCTCGCCGCGCTCCTCGAAGTCGCGGTAGGCGTCGAAGCTGGCGCAGGCCGGGGCGAGCAGGACGACCTCGCCGGGCGTCGGCCTCGCCGGCCGCGGCCGCCACGGCCTCGGCGAGGCCGTCGCAGCGGCGGCGCCCGACCCCGGCCGCCCAGGCGGGCTCGAGGTCGCGCTCGATCGGCTCCGCCGCCTCGCCGATCAGGTAGCAGGCGACGCAGCGCTCGGCGACCGGCTCGGCGAGCCCGGCGAAGCTGCTCGCCCTTGAGCGAGCCGCCGAGGATCGCGCGCACGCCGCCGTCGAAGGAGCGCAGCGCCGCGGCCGCGGCGGCGACGTTGGTCGCCTTCGAGTCGTTGACGTAGAGGACGCCGTCGATCTCGGCGACCCGCTCGAGCCGGTGCGGGACGCCGGGGAAGCTCGCGCAGCCCGGCGGCGATCGCGTCGTCGCCGATCCCGAGCGCCGACGCGGCGACGGCGGCCGCGGCGGCGTTGGCGGCGTTGTGGGGGCCGGGCAGCGAGAAGTCGAGCTCGCCGATCCGGGCCGAGAAGTCGATCTTCGTCCCCGCGCCGCCGATCTCGAGCCCGGCGAGCCCGGGGTCGGCGCCGTTGTAGACCGCGACGTCGCCCTCGGCCTGGTTGGCGAACATGCCGCAGCTTCGCGCCGCGGTAGTCGGTCGAGGTCGCGGTGGCGGTCGAGGTGGTCGGGGGCGAGGTTGAGCAGCACCCCGCATTCGGGCGCGAACGCGTCGGCGTCCTCGAGCTGGAAGCTCGACGCCTCGCAGATCACGGTCGCCTCCGGCGCCGACCTCGCCGACCAGCGAGGCGAGCGGCGTGCCGACGTTGCCGGCGACCGCGACCGGCTCCGCCGGCCGTGCGCCAGACGTGGCCGAGCAGCTCGGCGACCGTGGTCTTGCCGTTGGTGCCGGTGACCGCGCAGAAGCGGTTCGGGAGCAGCCGCCAGGAGAGCTCGAGCTCGCCGATCACCGGCATGCCCGCGCTCGTGCGCCGCGGCGATCGCCGGCGCGCCTCGGCAGGCACTCCCGGGCTCTTGACCACGCAGCGGGCCCGCTCGAGCTCTTCGACTCCGTCCCCATCCAGGACGACTTCGACGCCTGACCCCCGCAGCCCTGCCGCGCCCTCGGGAGATCCCGAGTCGACCCCGATCACCGACTTCGCCGCGCTCGGCGAGCGCGCGCGCCGCCGCCTGGCCGGAGCGGGCCAGGCCGACGACCAGGAACGGGCCCGGCGGCAGCGGCCGGGCGGGGCTTCGAACGAGGCCATGCGAGTAGTTTCGCCTCGCCCGTCCCCGCTACCTTCCGTGGCCATGGCACGAGACCGACGGATCGAAGCTCAAGCGCGCCTCGGGCAAGACCGGGCGGTTCTTGCTCGAGATCGCCGCCGCGGCGCTGATCGGGGCCGGCGTGCCGCTGCTGTGGATCTGGATCGGCTCGCTGATCCAGAGCTCGCGCGGCGCCCAGCACGTCGAGGGCTCGACTGCGGCGATCCTCGTCGTCGGCATCCTCGCCAGCTACGTGATCATCCTGATGATCGCCGGCGCGATCCAGGCTCGCGGCGAGGACGACGAGGAGCGGGCCCCGGCCCGGTATCCGTGGAACCGCAGCATGCGCGACGAGCCCTACCGTCCCGGGACGCAGAAGCTGAGCCCGGTCGAGGCGGTCTTCGTCGGCACCGCGGTCGTCGCCTCGATCGGGATGCTGATCTGGTTCTTCGCCTTCGCCGGCTCGCCGCTGCCGACCTGAGCTTGTTCGAGGCCGAGCACACCGAGCGGCACGAGCGCCCCGGCGAGCGCGATCTGGGCCCAGTGGTGCGACCTGGACCGCTGGCCGGACTGGGACCCGCGCGTCGCAGCGCGCCGAGGCCGACGGCGAGCTCGCCGAGGGCGCCGAGCTGCGGGTCAAGCTCCGCAAGGGCGGGACCACGCGCCAGACGGTCACCGCGCTCGACCCCGGCCGGCGGCTGGTCACCGAGTACCGGCTGCCGGGCGCCCGGGTCGGGCATGAGCGGACCGTCGACCAGCGCGGCCCTGGAGCGCAGGTCAGCCACCGCCTCTACGTCGACGGGCCGATGGCCGGGTTCTGGGCGCGTGATGCTCGGCCGCAACAAGATGCGCGCGACGGTCGCCTCGTTCACCGACGCGCGAGCGCCTAGGACCCGACGCTGTTCTGATACAGGACGTAGCCGATTCCGCTGCAGACGGCGGCGACGATCCAGAAGCGCAGCATGATCTTGGTCTCCGACCAGGCCATGAGCTCGAAGTGGTGGTGGACGGGTGCCATCAACAGGACCCGGCGGCGGAACATCTTGAAGCTGATCACCTGGACGGCGACCGAGAGCGCCTCGATCACGAAGATGCCGCCGAGGATGATCAGCAGCAGCTCGGTCTGCGTCATCACCGCGAAGGCGCCGATCGCGCCGCCCAACCCGAGCGAGCCGGTGTCCCCCATGAAGATCGAGGCCGGGAACGCGTTGAACCACAGGAAGCCGATCGAGGCGCCGACGAAGCACGCCGCGAGCACCGCCAGGTCGGACTGGCCGTTGGTGATCGTGATCGCCATGTAGGCGAGCAGGACGATCCCGCAGGAGCCGGCGGCGAGCCCGTCGAGCCCGTCGCTGAGGTTGACCGCGTTCGACGCCCCGGCGACGACCAGGAACACGAACAGGAAGTAGACCACCGGCCCGAGGTAGATGCTCGTGTCGAAGATCCGCGACTCGAGGGCCGGGTCGAGGCCGAGCTCGTCGTACGCGATCCACCAGAGCGCGAGCGCGATGGCGATCTGACCGAGCAGCTTGTAGCGGGCCGAGAGCCCGAGCGAGCGGCGCTTCGAGATCTTCGTGACGTCGTCGGCGAAGCCGAGGATCGCGCAGCCGATCGCCACCCCGAAGACCGCCAGGCTGGCGGTGTCGCGGTCGGAAAGCACCAGGTACGGGACCGCGATCGCCAGGAAGATGATCAGGCCGCCCATCGTCGGTGTGCCGGCCTTCGCGTGGTGCTCCTGGGGGCCCTCCTCGCGGATCTGCTGGCCGAACTCGCGCACCCTCAGGAAGTCGATGAACTTCGGCCCGAGGAAGATCGTGATCAGCATCGCCGCCATCCCGGCGATCAGCACCTGGCCGCGGTCGATCGCCGTCGAGGCGATCTCGCCGATCTGGACGCCGGCGGTGATCACGACGAGCCGACCCGGGCGACGAGCTCGTCGGTGAACGCCTCGAGGCCCACCGACCGCGAGCCCTTGACCAGGACCGCGTCGTCGGGGCCGAGCAGCTCGGCGACGACGTCCACCGCTCCCGCAGGGTCCGCCGCCCAGCGGTCGGCGCCGTACTCCCGGGCGAGCTCGCCGACGCCGACGAGCTCCTCGATGCCGAGGTCGCGCGCGTATGCAGCCGCCTCGCGGTGATACGCGGGTCCGTCGGGACCGAGCTCCGCCATGCCGCCCAGGACGGCGATCCGCTTGCCAAACGTGTCGAGCGAGGCGAGGTGGCGAAGCGCCGCCTGCATCGACATCGGGTTGGCGTTGTAGCAGTCGTTGACGAGCACGGCGCCTGCGGGCAGATGGACCAGCTCGCCCCGCAGCCGCGAGAAGGATATGTCCGGCGCCCGACGGCCCATCGGCTCGACGGGCTGGCCGAGCGCGACGCCGATCGCGACCGCGCATGTTGTGTTCGTAAGGTTGTGGGCGCCCGCGAACGGGAGCTCGAGGCTGACGACGCCGACCGGGGTGACGATCGTCGCGCGTGTCTCGTTACCCGCGAACTCGGCTTGGCGCACGAAGACGTCGCCGCCGGACCCGAACGTGACGGTCTCGAGCTCATCGGCGAGGTGCGGCTCGAGGGCCTCGTCGTCTGCGGGGACGACGGCATGTCCACCGGAGTGGAGGCCGGCGAGGATCTCAGCCTTCGCCTCGACGATTGCCTCGAAGGTGCCGAGCAACTCCAGGTGGACGGGGCCGACGTTCGTGATCACGGCGACGTCGGGCTCCGCAATCGTGCACAGCTCGGCTATCTGGCCCATTCCCCGCATCGCCATTTCGAGCACCAGCAGCTCGGTCTCCGGCGGGGCCGAGAGGATGGCCAGCGGCAACCCGACCTCCGTGTTGTAGTTCTCCGGGCTCGCGTGGACGCGCCCGCCGAGCAGCGCGCGGGCGATGTCCTTGACCGTCGTCTTCCCGGTCGAGCCGGTGATCGCGACCACCGGGACGGCGAGCTCTCGCCGCCAGGCCCGCGCGAGCCGCTGCATGGCGCTGAGCGGATCGGCCGCGGCGAACACCCAGCCCGGGTCGCCGCCGGCGGCGAGGGCAGGCGCGCGCTCGGGATCGACGACCACCCCCCATGCGCCGGCGGCAAGGCTCGCTGCCGCGTGCTCGCCGCCGTCGGTCCGCGTCCCGCGGAGGCCGAAGAACAGATCGCCGGGTTCGACCGCGCGCGAGTCGATCGTCGCCCGCTCGGGACGGCCGCCCTCACCCGCGCGGACGACCTCGCCCTCGATCTCGGCCGCGATGCGCTCCGGCGCGAACTCGATCACTGGCCGACGGCCGCCAGAGCGAGCAGCTCGTCGCGGGTCACGTCGCGGTCGTCGAAGGGGATCTTGCGCCCGTGTTCGAACTCCTGCCCCTGCTCGTGGCCCTTGCCGGCGATCACCACCGTGTCGTTCGCCTCCGCCGCGGCCAGCGCCAGCGCGATCGCCGCGCGCCGGTCCGGCTCGACCTCGACCCTCGCGCCCCCGCCGCCCATCCCCTCGCGGATCTCGGAGATGATCGCCTCCGGCTCCTCCGAGCGCGGATTGTCGGAGGTGACCACGGCCAGGTCCGCGAGGCGCTCGGCGATCGCACCCATCAGCGGTCGCTTCTCCCGGTCGCGGTCGCCCCCGCAGCCGAAGACGCAGATCAGGCGCCCGTCGGCGGCGGTGATCTGGCGCGCCGAGACGAGCACGTTCTCCAGCGCCTCAGGGGTGTGCGCGTAGTCCACCAGGACCGCGAACGGCTGGCCCTCGTCGACCGGCTCGAAGCGTCCGGGGACCCGAGGGGCGTCGGCGAGCGCCCCGACCGCGTCGGTCAGATCGATGTCGAGCGCGACGGTCGAGGCGATGGCGCAGAGCGCGTTCTCCACGTTGAAGCGCCCGGGCAGCGGCAGGACGACGTCGACCTCGTCGTCGGCGGCGGCGACTCGGAAGCGCGACCCTGAGGCGTCGAAGCGAAGGTCCGTCGCGCGCAGGTCGGCGCGCCGGTCGCCGGAGGGCGAGTACGTGATCGTGTCGAACTCGGCGGCGAGCTTGTCGCCGTACGTGTCGTCGAGGTTGGTGACCAGGCGTTCGGCGCGCTCACCCGCGAACAGGCGCCGCTTCGCGAGGAAGTAGTCCTCCATGTCGGCGTGGAAGTCGAGGTGGTCCTGGGTCAGATTGGTGAACGCCCCGACCGCGAACCGGATCCCGTCGGTGCGGTTGAGCGAAAGCGCGTGTGACGAGACCTCCATCGCGCAGGCGCGGTCGCCGTCGTCGACCATCCGCCGGAAGGTGCGCTGGAGGTCGATCGCCTCCGGGGTGGTGCGTTCGACGTCCTCGTCGACGCCGCCGACGATCCGCTTCACCGTGCCGAGCAGGCCGGTCTGGACGCCGGTGCGCTCGAGGATGTGGCGGACCAGGAACGCCGTCGTCGTCTTGCCGTTCGTGCCCGTGATCCCCACCACCCGCAGTTCGGCGGTGGGGTCGCCGGACATGCGGACGGCGGCGTGCGCCATCGCCGCCCGGGCGTCGCCAACGATCGCCTGCACGACGAACGGCTCCAGCTCGAGCTCCCGCTCGACGACCACGGCCGGCGCGCCCGCCTGGACGGCCAGGGGCGCGAACCCGTGGCCGTCGGCGCGCAGGCCGGGGATCGCGAAGAACAGCGTCCCGGGGCCCGCCCGGCGGCTGTCGTAGGCGAGGTCGGCGATCTCGGTCTCCGCATCCCCCTTGATCTCCACCACGTCGGCGCCGGCCAGCAGCTCTCGAAGCTCCATCGCCGTCGATTATTGCTGGGGAATGCGCAAGTAGGGCAGCGCGAACCTCGCGATCTCGCCGAACGCCGGGGCGGCGACGGTCCCGCCGTAGTAGTTGCCCCCCTTGGGGTTGTCGACGACCACCGAGACCAACAGCTGCGGGTCCTGGGCGGGGGCGAAGCCGACGAACGACGCGACGAACTCGGTCTCCGAATAGGTCCCGGTGTCGGGGTCGACCTTCTGCGCCGTACCGGTCTTCCCGGCCAGGGTGTAGCCGGGGACGTGGACCTCCTGGGCGGTGCCGCCGGCGGCGAACACGCCCTCCAGCATTTCCCGCAGCTCGTCCGCGTGGCCGCGCGTGATCACCCGCTTGCCCGGGTCGGCGGCGACGGGCTCGCCGTTCTCGGAGACGATCAGCCGCGGCTCGCGCAGCATGCCGCCGTCGGCGATCGCCGCGTAGGCGGCGACCATCTGCATGGGGGTCACCGAGAGCCCCTGGCCGATCGGCAGGTTGCCCATCGTCGACCCCGAGTAGTCCTCGACCGGGATCACGATTCCCTGCTCCTCGCCGGGGAACGGGATCCCGGTCGGCTTGCCGAAGCCGAAGCGGCGAATCCAGTGGTCGTACCGCTCGGCGCCGAGCTCGAGGCCGATCTTGACCGCGCCGACGTTGGAGGAGTACTTGAGGATGTCGGCCACCGTGAGGCTGCCGTAGCCGACGCCCTCGTGGGCCTCCTCGATCACCCGGTCGGCCACCTGGATGCTCGGGGGCAGCTCGAAGACCGTTGACGGCGTCACCAGCCCCTGCTCGAGCGCCCCGGCGACCGTGAACGCCTTGTAGGTCGAGCCGGGCTCGTAGGTGAACCCCGTCGCCATGTTGCCGAGCGCTTCGGGGTCCGCGTCCCCGGGGTTTGACGGATCGACTCCGGGCCAGTTCGCCATCGCCAGGATCTCCGAGTTGCGGGGGTCCATGACGATCGCGGTCGCGCCGTCGGGCTGGAAGGTCTGGCCGACCTCGGCGAGGACGCGCTCGGTCTCCGCCTGCAGGCTGGCGTCCAGCGTCAGCTTCAGGTCGGCGCCGGTCGATGCGGACGCGATCGTGTCGCGCTCGAGCTCGTCACCGAGCGCGTCGCGGGTCACCTCGCGCTCGCCGTCGGTGCCGTGGAGGAGCTCGTCCTCCGAGGCCTCGAGCCCGGTCAGTCCCTGGTTGTCGATCCCGACCGTGCCGATCACCTGCCCCGCGAGCTCGCCCTGCGGGTAGATCCGGCGGCTGTCCGGGAGCAACCCGATCCCGGGCAGCTCGAGCTTGCGGACCTTCTCCGCGTCGACCAGATCCACCTTGCGGGCGATGTATGAGAACCCCGATTCGCGGTCGGCGAGGCTCTCCAGGACGTCGTCCTGGTCCAGGTCGAGGACCTTCGCGACCTTGTGCGCGGTCTCGGCCGGGTCCTCCACCTGGTACGGGGTCGCGAAGACGGTCGCCGCGTCCTCGGAGACGGCGAGCTCACGGCCGGTTCGGTCGTAGATCGTCCCGCGCGAGCCGGGCACCTCGACCGTGTCGACCTGCTGGTTCTGGGCCTCGGCGCTGAGCCGGCCCCCGCTGACCCCCTGGATCCAGATCGCGCGGATCAGGACCAGGCAGAGGAGCAGAACCGACGCCGCAAAGAGCAGACCGACGCGACGGTCGATCAGGTTCACGGGACGCCGACCGCTCCGTCGCTGGTCGCTTCGGTGGCGGGCGGAGCCGCGGTCTCGGTGACGGGCGCGACCGCGGTCTCGGCCGGAGGGGCGACCGCGGGGTCGGTGGTCGCCACGGCGGGCTCGGTGGTCGCCGGATCGGTCACCGGCGGGACGGTCGTCGCCGCCGGATCGACCGGGACGGCTGCCGGATCGACGGGCGGCGCGGCAACCACGGTCTCCGGGGCCACGGCGGCTTCGGCGACGGTCAGCTCACCGTTGCGAAGCCGTTTCGCGGCCGTCTTCGCGTCGCCGGGGGAAGTGCCGAGATAGCCGATCGAGCCGGTTCCGGGCATCACCAGCCCGAGCTTCGCGGCGACCGCCTGGATCTCGGAGTTGGAGAGCTTGCCGGCGATCTGGGCCCGCAGCGCCGAGTTCTGGCGCCGCAGCGCATCGGCCGCCTGGCCGGCGTTGCTCGACGAGGCGCTGAAGCTGAGCGCGAAGACGTTGAGGCCGACGATCCCGACCAGGAGCGTCCCCAGCAGGCCGATCCACAGGCGGCCGCGGGTCAGCCACAGGAACAGCCCCGAGTCGGCGATCCCGCCGACGGCCCCGGCTGCCGCGGCGACCGGGACGAATCCGGTGATCGGGGTGTGCCCGCTGCGCCGGCGCTTCGACGACGCCGCCGTGGAGCGTCGCGGCGCGGGCTTGCGGCGAGCGCTCGCTCGCGGCGAGACCCGCCTCGCCGCTGCCGAGCTCCTCGCTGTCGCCGTCGCCGCCATTCGTTACCTCCGCGGGTTTTCGTCGGTTATGCGGGGACTTCCTGCGTCGGCGAGCTTTCTCGCCGCCCGCAGCCGCGCCGAGCTCGAGCGGGGATTGCGCTCGACCTCGGCCTCCGCCGGCTTGACCGCGCGCTTGTTGAGGAGCGCCGCCTCGGGCTCGTGACCGCAGACGCAGACCGGGAGCTCCGGCGGGCAGACGCACCCGCGGGCAAGGTCGGCGAAGAACCGCTTGACGCGGCGGTCCTCGAGCGAGTGGAACGAGATTGCGCCCAGGCGCCCGTCCTCGGCGAGCATCGTCCAGCCGCTCGCCAGGCCGCGGTCGAGCGAGTCGAGCTCGCCGTTCACCGCGATCCGGATCGCCTGGAACGTCCGCTTCGCGGGGTGCCCGCGGCCGAACCGGTACGCCGGCGGCACCGCGGCCCGGATCGCCTCGACGAGGTCGCAGGTCGTCTCCAGCGGCCGGCGCCGGGCGATCTCGGCGGCGATCGAGCGCGCGTAACGCTCCTCGCCGAACTCGCGGATCACCTGCTCGAGTCGCTGCGCGGGCCACTCGTTGACGACCTCGAGCGCGCTCAGCGACTGGCCCGGGTCCATGCGCATGTCGAGCGGCGCGTCGTAGGAGTACGAGAAGCCCCGGTCCCAGTTGTCGAGCTGAAGCGAGGAGACCCCGAGGTCCATGATCACGACATCTGGGCGCACACCCTCGCCGGCCAGCCGCTCGAGCACGTCGGCGAAGTCGCCGGGTTCGAAGCGCGCCTCGCAGCCGAGCTCCGGCTCGAGCTCGCCGAAGCGGTCGGCCGCCGCCGGGTCGCGGTCGATCGCGATCAGCGTCCCGGTTGGCCCGATCCGGTCGGCGGCGAGGCGGGCGTGGCCGCCGCCGCCGAAGGTGCAGTCGATGACCAGCTCATCCGGACCCGGATCGACGAGCGAGATCAGCTCCGGCGCGAGGACTGGGACGTGCTCGGTTGGCATGTACGTGAGTGTGGCCATCTCAGGCGGAGAGCTCCTCGGCGAGCTGGTCCGCCTGCTCGTCGAGCTCGGCGTAGTGCTTGGTCCAGCGATCCGGGTTCCAGAGCTCGATGTGGTCGCCGACACCGACGACCATGCACGGGCCCTCGAGGCCCGCGTGCTCGATCAGGTGCTTGGCGAGGCGCACCCTCCCGGCGGAGTCGAGCGTCTCGTCCGAGGCCGACGCGTTGAAGCGGCGGTACATCATCCGCCCCTTGCGCCCGAGCCGGTTGAGGTCGGCGAGGAAACGGGCGCTCCAGTCGTCATAACCGCGCGGCGAGAAGACCTCGACGCAGGGGTCGAGGCCGGCGACGAGAACGATTCCCTCCGACAGCGGGCCGCGCCAGCGGGCCGGGACCGTGAGCCGGTCCTTGGCGTCGAGGCTGTGTTCGTACTGCCCGCGGAAGGCTGGTGACATGAAGCAAGGACGGGGCGAAAGAAATCTGGACCGGAGTGGCGAGGTGGGAGGAGCCTCACCACCCCGGTCCCTGGGTCAACTGGTTGGGCCACGCTAACCCACTCTGCCCCACTTTGCAACACGATCACCGATGCGGATTGGAACCGATCCGTCGGACGGACTTGCTACCCGCCCCGGCGGGCCGCGTTTTTCCGCATCCCCATGCGGCTTTCGCGCCTCCGGCACGCCCCCGCCGCGCGGCGTCGCGGCCCCTCCGTTTGCAACCGCGCTTGCAATAGGGTGCGCGCCATGAGCGAGGAGCAGTACGTCCCCGCCAGGCCGGAGGACCTACCGCCGATCCCCGACGACGCCTCGGACACCCGCGGCGCGCACCTGCGGCGACTGCTCGCCTCGCCCGTCACCCTGATCGTGGGCGGCTTCCTCGCCGGCCTCGCGCTGGTCGGGGTGGGCACCCAGGTCAACTGGGGCGCCGGGGGCGGCGCCGCGGCCGGGGCGATCGCGATCGTCCTGATCGTCGTCTGGGCGGTCGCGAACAACGCCGCGAAGGAGGACTTCTTCAACGCCTACGCACAGGGGCGCAAGCTGACCCGGATCGGCGGCAGGTCGAGCGTGCCCCCGGTGACGCCGCTGCTGCGGAAGGGCGACAACCGCTACGCCGAGCAGCGCTTCAACGGCATCCTCCCCGGCGGCATGGACGGGAGCCTCTGCCACTACACCTACGAGGAGACCTCGACCGACTCCGACGGCAACCGCCAGACGACCTACATCCACTACACGATCGCGATGACCGAGCTACCCCACACGGTGGCGATGATCCAGGAGCTGTTCTGCCAGCGGCGCTTCGGCTTCCGGTTCATGGACTCGGCCGAGGACGTCTTCCGCCGCCGCCAGCGGGTCGAGCACGAGTCGGAGGCGGTCGACAAGAGGTTCGAGATCTTCATCGGCGCCAACGACGACATGATCATGGCCCGCCAGATCCTCTCCCCCTCGTTCCTGGTCTGGCTCGAGGGACACTCGCCGGAGGCCTACGCGTTCGAGCTCTCCGCGGGCTCGCTGGTGTGCAACGTCAAGGGGCACAAGAAGACCTCGGCCGAGCTCGACCAGATCTGCGAGGCGTCGGCCGCCGTCGCCCGCCGGCTCTCCGAGGAGGCGGACGAGATCGTCCGCACGCCTCCGTCGGTGCCTCCGCCGGCCTAAGGACCGGCGCCGAGTCCCTAACCTGGCGGACCGTGTCCGCCGAGTACATCTTCACGATGCAGCGCGTCTCGCGCACGCACCCGCCCGACAAGCAGGTGCTGAGCGACATCTCGCTGAGCTTCTTCCACGGCGCCAAGATCGGCGTCCTCGGGCTCAACGGGGCCGGCAAGTCGACCCTGCTGCGGATCATGGCCGGGGTCGACGACGGCTATCGCGGGGAGGCGCAGCTCAAGCCGGGTGCGACGGTCGGGCTGCTCGAGCAGGAACCTCAGCTCGACGAATCGAAGGACGTCAGGGGCAACGTCGAAGACGGCGTCCGCGAGCTCCGCGACCTGGTCGACCGCTACAACGAGGTCGCGGCCAACTACTCCGACGAGACCGCGGACGAGTTCGCCCGCCTCCAGGACCGGATCGACGCGGCCGACGCCTGGAACCTCGACACGATGCTCGACACGGCGATGGACGCGCTGCGGCTGCCGCCCGGCGATGCCGACGTCACCAAGCTGTCCGGCGGCGAGCGCCGCCGGGTGGCGCTCTGCCGCCTCCTGCTCCAGGCCCCCGACCTGCTGTTGCTCGACGAGCCCACCAACCACCTCGACGCCGAGTCGGTCGCCTGGCTCGAGAGGCACCTGGAGGAGTACAAGGGCGCCGTCGTCGCGGTCACCCACGACCGCTACTTCCTCGACAACGTCGCCGGCTGGATCCTGGAGCTCGACCGCGGCCGCGGCATCCCGTTCCAGGGCAACTACTCGTCCTGGCTCGAGCAGAAGACGGCGCGGCTCGAGCAGGAGCAGCGCGCCGACAAGGCGCGGGCGAAGACGCTCGCCGCCGAGCTCGAGTGGGTGCGGGAGAACCCGAAGGGACGGCGCAAGAAGTCGAAGGCCCGCCTCGCTCGTTACGAGGCGCTGCTCGCCGAGGACCGCAACGTGAAGCTCGACGACGTCCAGATCCACATTCCGGCCGGGCCGCGCCTCGGTGAGAAGGTGATCGAGGCCGAGGACCTTCGGAAGGGCTTTGGCGACAAGCTGCTGATCGACGACCTCTCGTTCTCGCTGCCGCCCGCCGGGATCGTGGGCGTGATCGGGCCGAACGGCGCCGGCAAGACGACCCTGGCGCGGATGATCGTCGGCGACGAGCAGCCCGACGCCGGCTCGCTCGAGCTCGGCGAGACCGTCGAGCTCGCCTACGTCGACCAGAGCCGCGACGCGCTCGATCCGGAGAAGACCGTCTGGGAGGAGGTCTCCGACGGCTATGACCAGATCAAGGTGGGCGATCGCGAGATGAACTCGCGCGCCTACACCTCTGGCTTCAACTTCAAGGGCTCCGACCAGCAGCGCAAGGTCGGCACCCTGTCAGGCGGCGAGCGGAACCGCCTCCACCTGGCGAAGCTCCTGCGCTCGGGCGGCAACCTCCTGCTGCTCGACGAGCCGACCAACGACCTCGACGTCGACACCCTGCGCGCGCTGGAGGAGGCGTTGCTCGCATTCGCGGGCTGCGCGGTGGTGATCTCGCACGACCGCTGGTTCCTCGACCGGATCGCCACCCACGTGCTCGCGTTCGAGGGTGATTCCGAGGTGGTCTGGTTCGAGGGCAACTTCGACGCCTACGAGGAGAGCCGCCGCGAGCGCCTCGGCCCCGCGGCCGACCGCCCGCATCGGATCACCTACAAGAAGCTCGTCGCGCGCTGATCGGGAGCTCGGGAGCTCCGCTACTTGACCGGCTGCCAGGTGGGCTGAAGCGCAGGCTCCGAGTTGAGTGCGGCCTGGCCCGATCCGTCGGCGTTCATCAGCCAGAGGTGATACGGGCCTTCCCCCCGCGGCACCCCGGAGAACGCGATCTGCCTGCCGTCCGGCGAGAACGCCGGCGTGGCCGCGAGAAAGCTGCTGTCCGTGACGAGCGGCGTCACCTTGCGGCCATTGGCGCGCATCACCCAGATCTCGTCGAGGAACCCGTCCGTGCGCTCGAACGCGATCAGGCGTCCATCCGGCGAGACCGACGGGTTGATGTCGGTGAAGCCCCTGGGGGCGTTCGAGAGCCGGGTCAGCTTCTTGCCGTCGCTGTTGATCGCGTAGATGTCGCGGCTACGGCCGGCCTTTCGAGAGAAGACGATCCGGTCGCCCGTCGGGAAGAACTCCGGCTGCCAGGCCCGGCCGGCGCCCTCCACCACCTCGACATCGCTGCCGTCCACCCGCATCTGCGAGAGCGTCCCTTGGCCCTCGACGAACGCGATCCGCTTGCTGTTCGGCGAGAAGGCGGGCCAGCGGTATCCCTTGGCGTTCGCCGGACGGCGCAGCTTGCGCTCGTTCGAGCCGTCGGGATCGGCCAGGCAGATGCTCGCCCCACAGGCGACGGCGAGCGTGCGCCCATTGGGAGAAAACGTCGGATTGGCGCCCCGTATCGGCAGTTCGGTCGCCACTCCACTGAGAGGGTCGGTACTGCTGAGCACGGCCCTGTTCTTGAAGGACTGGGTGACGATCACGCCATTCGCCCCGGCGAAGGTCGCCCGGGCCGGCGTCGCGGCAAGAGCGCAGAGCGCGAGCACGCCGAGCGCCAGCAGAGCAGACGGCCTCGCCGTCCTGCGTAGATCGATCCTGTGCACGCGCGTAATCTCCCACACAGGCGCGTCCGGGATCAACGCGCCGCGAGCAGCAGCCGCACCACCTCGACGCCCTTCTCGGTGTCGGGCTCAGAGCCGGTGATCAGATCGCTGTAGAGGAACGACTCCGAGACGCGCACCATCAGGTAGGCGAGCGTATCGACGTCGAGCGCCGGGTTCAGCTCTCCGGCCTCGATCTGCTCCTCCAACAGCTCGCGGGCGACGGCGATCATCCGCTCCTGGACCGGGCCGTCCTTCGAGGTCAGCAGCCGCAGGGCGAGCTGCGGGTCGGAGGCGATGAAGCGGCGCAGGGGCTCGAACTCGGCGTTGAGGCGCGTGAACCGGTCGACGACGTCGACGATGTAGGCGGCGCCGGTCCCCTTGGCGTCTTCGCGCGCCTGGCCCACCCCGGCCTCCGCAAACGACCAGATCACCTCGCCGAGCAGCCGCTCCTTGCTGCCGACCCAGCTGTAGAGGGTCGCCCGGCTGACCCCGAGCTCGCGGGCCAGCGCGCCCATGTCGAGCCGCTCGCCGGCCAGCCAGTGGCGGCGCGCGAGATCGAGCGCGTCCAGCGGGGCCGGTCGCTTCTCGGTCAGCGCGCGTTCCAGCTGCGTTGCCATGCCTGGGATTCTAGACGATTTGCATTCTTGTTGACGTAACTAGACAAAAGTGTTATATGTCTATTCCATGATCAAGCCGAACCGCACGCTCTTCGTGACCGTCGTCCTCCTCCTCACTTTCGCCGCCACCGCGGACGCCAAGGGGCCCCGCCTCTCGGTCTCCGAGTCCACCGTCCGCGAGGCGGTGATCTGCAACGGCAAGCTCGCCGGGGCCGAGCACAACCCGGTGCTGCTGATCCACGGCACCTTCGCCGACTCGGAGATCAACTGGCGCTGGAACTACCAGAAGGTCCTGCCGGAGATGCGCGGGGAGACCGCCTGCACGGTCGACCTGCCGGAGGTCGCCTCCGGTGACGCCCAGCTGTCGACCGAGTACGTCGTCCGCGCGATCCGCCGCATGGCGGCGCGAAGCGACCGGCGGGTCGCGATCATCAGCCACTCGCAGGGCGGCCTCGAGGCGCGCTGGGCGCTGAAGTGGTGGCCGGACCTGCGGCGGCTGGTCTCCGACGTGGTGATGTTCGTGCCCCCGAATCACGGCGCCGTGTTCACCGACCGGTTCTGCACCGAGCCCGGCTCCTGCGCGGCCTCGATGTACCAGATGCGCAGCGACTCGAACTTCCTGGCGGCGCTGAACGAAGGGCGCCACGCCTTCGGCCGGGTCGCGATGACCTCGATCGTCACCAACGACGACGCCGTCTTCGTGCTCCCCGAGCAGGGGATGCTCGGCGGCACCAGCGGCCAGATCGCCGACGTAGCGCTGCAGGACCTCTGCCCCGGCCACCAGGCCCAGCACAACGACCTGCCGTTCGACGGCCCCGGCTACGCGATCGTCACCGACGCGCTCGACCACGCCGGCCCGGCGAACCTGAGCCGGATCGATCCGGCGGCCGCCTGCGCCGACGACACGATGCCGGGCGTCGACCGCGCCTACGCCAACTCGAGGCTCGCCGGCTACTCGGCGACCCTCGCCGGCTACCTCGGCCCCAACGGTCCGAAGGCCGAGGGCGAGCCGCCGCTGGCGCCATACGTCAGGTAGGCGTCAGAAGGGCAGCGGCCCGTCGGCGAGGCTCGCGGTGACCCAGTCGGCGCCCGCCTCGCCGAGCTGCGCGACCGAGTACTCGCCGGTCGCGACCCCCAGCACGCGGATCCCGGCCCCGTGGCCCGCCTCGACGTCGCGGGGGGTGTCGCCGGTCGCGATCGACCCCGCGCGATCGAGGCGCCCGCCGGCGGCGATCTCGGCCCGGTCGAGCGCCTTGCGACAGACGTCGACGCGCTCGTTGGCGTCGGAGCCATAGCCGCCGAAGGCGAAGTACTCGTTCAGACCGCCGCGGGCGAGCTTGATGTGGGCGGCGGGCTCCGTGTTGCCGGTGATGAGCCCGACCAGCCGGCCCTCGCCGGTGAGCCGGTCCAGCGTCTCGACGGCCCCCGGCATCACGCGGTAGCCGGGCGAGGTCTCGACCTCCTCGGCCAGGTAGCGCTGGCGCAGCGCCATCAGCTTCGCCATCTCGTCGCCCTCGGGCTCCCGTCCGATCGCGCCGCGGAAGCACTGCAGGCCGACCGCGGGGTCGGGGATCCCCTTGCCCGTGTAGTCGGGCACGTTGACCTCGACCCCGTGCAGCTCGAGGAAAGCGCGATGCCAAGCGCGGTCCGACGCGCCACCCGTGCTGATCAGGGTGCCGTCGATATCGAAGAGCAGGGCCTGGACGAGCTGTTCAGCCACCCGCGCGGTGCTCTCGATAGCGCCTGATCAGCTCGTTGGTCGACGAGTCGTGCCGCAGCTCGTCCTCGCCCTGCAGCTCGGGGATAATCGCCTTCGCCAGCACCTTGCCGAGCTCGACGCCCCACTGGTCGAACGAGTCGATCCCCCAGATCGTCCCCTGGGTGAACACCGAGTGCTCGTACAGCGCCACGAGGCTGCCGAGGGTCCGCGGGGTGAGCCGCTGCGCCATGATCACGTTCGTCGGGCGGTTGCCGTCGAACACCCGGTAGGGCTCGTCCGCCTGCTTTCCGAATGCGAGCGCCTCGGCCTGGGCGAAGACGTTGGAGATCAGCTTGTCGTGGTGGTCGCCGAGCGGGTTCAGGGTCTCGTAGAACCCGATCAGATCACAGGGAATGAGCTTCGTCCCCTGGTGGATCAGCTGGTAGAAGGAGTGCTGGCCGTTGGTCCCCGGTTCGCCCCAGTAGACGGCCCCGGTCTCGTAGTCGACCCACTCGCCGTCAAGGGTCACGTGCTTCCCGTTCGACTCCATCGTCAGCTGCTGCAGGTAGGCGGGAAAGCGCTTGAGGTACTGCTCGTAGGGCAGCACCGCGACCGTCTGGGCGCCGAAGAAGTCGCCGTACCAGACCGCCAGCAGCCCCATCAGCGCGGGCAGGTTCTCGCGCGTCGGCGCCTCGCGGAAGTGCTCGTCGACGGCGTGGAAGCCGGCCAGCAGCTCGCCGAACGCCTCGGGCCCGATCGCGAGCATCGTCGAGAGCCCGATCGCCGAGTCCATCGAGTACCGGCCCCCCACCCACTCCCAGAACCCGAACATGTTGTCCGTGTCGATCCCGAACTCCGCCACGCCCTCGGCGTTGGTGGAGACGGCGACGAAGTGCTTGGCGACGGCGGCCTCGTCCCCGCCCAGCCCCGCCAGGGCCCACTCGCGCGCCGTGTGGGCGTTGGTCATCGTCTCCAGGGTCGTGAAGGTCTTCGAGCTCACGACGAACATCGTCTCGTCGGGCTGGAGGTCGCGCGTTGCTTCCGCGAAGTCGGTTCCGTCGACGTTGGAGACGAAGCGGAAGGTCATCTCGCGCCGCGAGTAGTGGCGCAGCGCCTCGTATGCCATCACCGGGCCGAGGTCCGAGCCCCCGATCCCGATGTTGATCACGTTGCGGATCGGCTTGCCGGTGTGGCCCTTCCACTCCGCCGATCGGACCCGCTCGGCGAACGCCCCCATCCGGTCGAGCACCTCGTGGACCTGCTTGACCACGTCGACCCCGTCGACCATCAGCGAGCGCTCGCGCGGCATCCGCAGCGCCACGTGCAGGACCGCGCGGTCCTCGGTGACGTTGATGTGCTCGCCGCGGAACATCGCCTCGCGCCGTTCGGCAAGGCCGCATTCGTCGGCGAGCGCGACCAACAGATCCACCGTCTCGCCGGTGATCCGGTTCTTCGAGTAGTCGAGGTACAGGCCGGCAGCCTCGGCGACGAGGCTTGTCCCACGGTCCGGATCGGCGGCGAACAGGTCGCGCAGGTGGCGCGGCGCCAGCTCGGCGTGATGGGCCTCGAGCGCCTTCCAGCCGGCCCGCTCGCGAAGCGCGCTGCCCTCCATGCTCAGGCGAGCTGCTTGGCGAGCGTCCCCAGCAGCTCGCGCCAGGAGGCGTTGAACGACTCCTTGCCCTCC
The DNA here is from genome assembly GCA_963811505.1 of uncultured Solirubrobacterales bacterium. Classification (GTDB taxonomy): domain Bacteria; phylum Actinomycetota; class Thermoleophilia; order Solirubrobacterales; family 70-9; genus WHSW01. Next base: position 288,217 of record CAWERC010000007.1, read on the forward strand.
TCCTGGAGGCGGACGGCGAGCGCGTCGGTGTCGATGCCGGCTTCGTTGAACGCCTTCAGCGTGTCCTCGGCGTCGCCGCCGTCGACCGGCAGTGGCTCACCGACCTCGCCGTGATCGGCGAACGCCTTCAGCGTCTTCTCCGGCATCGTGTTGACCGTGAACGGGGATGCCAGGCCCTCGATGTAGAGCACGTCGGAGGCGTCGGGATCCTTGGTCCCGGTGCTCGCCCACAGCAGGCGCTGCGCCTTGGCGCCCTCGTTTCGCAGCCGCATCGCGCGGTTGGAGTCGAGCAGCTCCCGGTACGCCGCGTAGGTGCGCTGGCCGATCGCGATCCCGAGCTGGTTGCGCAGCTCGTCGGGCACCTCGTCGGTGACGGCCGCGTCCCAGCGGCTGACGAACAGCGAGGCGACGGAGGCGACGTCGGGATTGAGGCCGGCCTCGACCCGCCGCTCGAGGCCGCGCATGTAGGCGTCGGCCGCCCCGACGTAGTGCTCCGTCGAGAACAGCAGGGTGACGTTGACCGGGATCCCGGCGAAGATCGTCTCCTCGATCGCCGTCCGCCCGGCCTCGGTCCCGGGGATTTTGATGAAGGTGTTCTCCTCGGCGCGGCCGTAGAGCTCCGCGGCCTGCCTGATCGTCGCCTCGGCGTCGTCGGCGAGCAGCGGCGAGACCTCGAGCGAGACCCGCCCGTCGATCGTCGTGCGCTCGTGGACCGGCCTGAACAGCTCCGCCGCGCGCCGGAGGTCGGTCAGCGCGAGCTCGAAGAACAGCTCCTCGCCCTCGAGGCCCTGGGCGCTCAGCTCGCCGATCTGGCCGTCGTAGGTCGTCCCGCCGCCGATCGCCTTGTCGAAGATCGTCGGGTTCGAGGTCAGCCCGGTGACCGAGAGCTCGTCGATGTAGCCGGCGAGCGTGCCGTCGTCGAGCATCGTCCTGGTGATGTTGTCGACCCAGAGGCTCTGGCCGAGGTCGTGCAGTTCCTGGGTGGGCTTCATCTACTCCTCCTTGGCTATTAGCTCCCTGGCGGCCTCGACGACCTTCTCCGGCGTGAACCCGAACTTGCCGAGCACGTCCTTGAGCGGCGCCGAGGACCCGAACGTGTGCATGCCGATCGTCCTGCCCCCCGGGCCGACGTAGCGATCCCAGCCCAGGGTCGAGGCCTCCTCGATCGAGATCCGCGCGGCGACCGACGGCGGCAGGACCGCGTCGCGGTAGTCAGCGTCCTGGCGGTCGAAGAGCTCGAAGGAGGGCAGGCTCACGACCCGCGAGCGGACCCCGTCGGCGATCAGCCGCTCATGGGCTCCGACGGCGATCGCGACGTCGCTGCCGGTCGCGATCAGGATCACCTCCGGGTCGCCCCCCTCGGCGTCGGCCAGCACGTAGCCGCCCCGGCGCAACCCGTCGGCCGCGGCGTATCGGGAGCGGTCGAGGATCGGCACGTCCTGGCGGGTGAGCACCAGCGCGACCGGGCCGTGCGTTCGGTCGACCGCCACCCGCCACGCCTCGGCGACCTCGTTCGCGTCGCAGGGCCGGATCACGTCGAGGCCCGGGATCGCCCGCAGCGATGCGAGTTGCTCGACCGGCTGGTGAGTGGGGCCGTCCTGGCCGAGGCCGATCGAGTCGTGGGTGAAGATGTGGATCACCGGCAGCTCCATGAGCGCCGAGAGCCGGATCGCCGGCCGCGCGTAGTCGGAGAAGGTCAGGTAGGTCGACCATGCCGGGCGCAGCTTGGAGAGCGAGAGCCCGTTCGAGATCGCCGCCGCCTCGTGCTCGCGGATGCCGTAGTGGAGCTGGCGGCCCTCGCGGTCGTCGGGCTGGAAGTCGCCGTCACTGATCTGCTCGTCGAGGCGGACCGCGGTCGAGTCGGTCAGGTCCGCCGAGCCCGCGACCAGCCACGGCACCTGCTCGGCGATCGCGTTCTGGACCTGGTGCGACGCCTTGCGGGTCGCGATCCCCTTCTCGTCGGCCGCGAACGTGGGGATGTCGCGGTCCCAGCCCTCGGGCAGCTCGCGGCGCTGCATCGCGCCGAGCTGCAGCTCGAGCGACTGGTGGGTGGTCTCGTAAGAGACCAGCAAGCGGTGCCATTCCTGGCAGAGCGCCTCACCGCGCGCACCCACCCTCTCGGCGAACCGCTCGCGCACGCCGTCGGGGACCAGGAACTGGGCGTCCTCCGGCCAGCCGTAGGCGCGCTTCGTCTCACGCACCTCCTCATCGCCGAGCGGCTCGCCGTGGGCCGCCGCCGTGTCGACCTTGTGCGGCGACCCGTAGCCGATGTGGCTGTGGACGACGATCAGCGTCGGGCGGTCCTCGGTCCGCTTGAAGGTCTCGAAGGCGCGCGTGATCTCCTCGAAGTCGTTCGCGTCCTGCACCTCGGTGACGTTCCATCCATAGGCGCGGAAGCGCTCGCCCACCTCGTCGTCGAGGGTGATCTCCGTGTGCCCGTCGATCGTGATGTGGTTGTCGTCGTAGATCCAGCAGAGGTTGTCGAGCTTCTGGTGGCCCGCGAACGAGGCCGCCTCGTGCGAGACGCCCTCCATCAGGCAGCCGTCGCCGGCGATCGCGTAGGTGTCGAAGTCGAAGAGGGGGAACCCGGGCCGGTTGAAGCGCGAGGCCTGCCACTTGCCCGCGACCGCCATCCCGACCGACGTCGCGACACCCTGGCCGAGCGGCCCGGTGGTCGTCTCCACGCCGGACGTCCAGCGATACTCGGGATGGCCGGGCGCCTTCGAGTCGAGCTGACGGAAGCTCTCGATGTCCTCGAGCGTGACGGCGAGCCGCCCCCGGATCTCGTACTCCGAGTCGACAGCGCGAACCCCCGCGAGATGCAGGAGCGCGTACAGCAGCATCGAGGCGTGGCCGGCGGAGAGCACGAAGCGGTCGCGGTTCTGCCAGATCGGGTTCTCCGGGTCGAAGCGCAGGAACCTCTGCCACAGCACGTAGGCCAGCGGGGCCAGCGCCATCGGCGTCCCCGGATGACCCGAGTTCGCCTTCTGGATCGCGTCGATCGAAAGGGTCCGGATCGTGTTGACCGCGAGCTCGTCGATCTCGTCGAAGGGCGTCTCGTCGGCGGCCATGGTCGCAGCCTAATCGGGTTAGATACCGAGGTGGCCGCCGACGACGAGAAGCGCCTCGCCGCCGAGGCGGCCGCCGAGCTGGTCGCCGACGGGATGCTGGTCGGGCTTGGCACCGGCTCGACCGTCGCCCACCTGCTGCCGGCGCTCGCCGCGCGCGAGCTCCGGAGAATCCGCTGCGTCGCCACCTCGGTCGCGACCGAGGAGCAGGGCCGCGAGCTCGGGCTTCCGATCGAGCCCTTCGAGTCGATCGAGCGGCTCGACATCGCGATCGACGGCGCCGATCAGATCGCGCCCGACGGCTGGCTGGTCAAGGGCGGCGGCGGCGCCCACACGCGCGAGAAGATCGTCGCCGCGGCGGCCGACCGCTTCGTAGTGATCGCCGACTCCTCGAAGCCGGTCGACGAGCTCGACGCGCCGATCCCGCTCGAGCTCATGCGCTACGGGCTCGAGGCGACGCTCACCGAGCTGCGCGACGCGGTGCTCCGCGAGGACACCGACCCGTCGCCGGACGGCGGCGTGATCGCCGACTGGTTCGGCGAGGTCAAGGATCCGATCGTCCTGGCCGGGCGCCTGTCAGCGACCCCGGGCGTGGTCGACCACGGCCTCTTTCCCCCCGCCCTGGTCGCCGACGTCATCGTCGCGCGCGGCGACGCGGTCGAGCACACGGTGCTCTAGTCCGGCACGGCCTCGGCGCTGCAGATCAGGACCGCGTCGCGGGCCCTGACCCGCCCCGCGGGGATCGACGGGTCGCCGGCGCGCAGCTTCGCAAGGCCCTCCGGCTTGTCGGCCCCCGTCACCAGCCAAAGGACGCTTTGCGCCGCCTCGATCGCCGGATACGTCAGCGTCATGCGCCGGCGGCCCATGTACTCGCCGGTGACGGCTACGAGGTGGCCGGTCACGTCGAGCACGGGATCGCCCGGGATCAGCGAGGCGGTGTGGCCGTCGGGGCCGAGGCCGAGGTGGACGACGTCGAGCTCGTCTGGGAGCTGGTGCTCGTAGCGCGCCGCCGCCTCGTCGAGGTCGTCGGCGTCGACCGGCATCGGCCTGAGGCTCGCGATCGCCTCGTCGGGGAGACTGGCGCGCAGGTGGGTCAGGTTGCGGTCGTCGTCGCCCTCCGGGGCAATCCGCTCGTCGACCTGGAACAGCTCGATCCGCTCCCAGTCGAGCCGGTAGTCGCCGAGGAGCTCGAACATCCGCCATGGCGCATGGCCGCCGCTGACCGCGAGCGAGAACGAGTCCCGCTCGTCGAGCCCGGCGCGCGCCGCCTCGGCGATCAGCTCGGCCCCGCGGCGGGCCGCAGCCTCGGGGTCGGGGAGGACCTCCTCGCGCAAGCGGCCGGGCCTAGTCCTTCTTCTCGTCGTGGCCGCCGAACTGCTTGCGCATCGCCGACAGCACCTTGTCGGCGAAGTCGTCGAGGTCGCGGCTCGCGAAGCGCGAGTACAGCGCGTTCGAGAGCACCGGCGCCGGCACCCCCTCCTCGATCGCGGCGATCGAGGTCCAGCGACCCTCGCCCGAGTCCGAGACGCGGCCCTCGAAGCCCGCGAGGTCGGGTGACTCCTGGAGGGCGGCCGCGGTCAGGTCGAGCAGCCACGAGCCGATCACGCTCCCGCGGCGCCAGACCTCGGCGACCTCGGGGATGTCGAGCTCGTACTGGTAGTACTCGGGATCGGCGAGCGGCGCTGTCTCGGCGTCCGCCTCCCGCGCGTGCTTGCCGGCGTCGGCGTTCTTGAGGATGTTCAGCCCCTCGGCGTAGGCGGCCATCACCCCGTACTCGATCCCGTTGTGGACCATCTTCACGAAGTGGCCGGCGCCGCTGGGCCCGCAGTGCAGGTAACCGTTCTCGGCAGTCGAGGGGTCACCGCTGCGCCCCGGGGTGCGCTCCGCCGAGTCGACGCCCGGGGCGATCGTGGCGAAGATCGGGTCGAGCCGCTCGACCGCGCCATCGGGACCCCCGATCATCAGGCAGTAGCCACGCTCGAGCCCGAACACGCCGCCGGAGGTGCCGCAGTCGATGTAGTCGATCCCCCGCTCGGCCAGCTTCGCGGAGCGGCGGATGTCGTCGCGGTAGTAGGAGTTGCCGCCGTCGATGATCGCGTCGCCGGACTCGAGCCGCTCGGCGAGGTCGTTGACGGTGCTCTCGGTGATCTCTCCGGCCGGAACCATCACCCACGCCGCGCGCGGCTTGTCGAGCTTCGCGACGAAGTCGTCGAGCGACTCGGCGCCGGTCGCACCCTCGCCCGCGAGCGCGGTGACGGCGTCGGGGTTGACGTCGAAGACGACGCACTCGTGGCCGTCGCGCATCAGACGGCGGACGAGGTTGGCACCCATCCGCCCGAGACCGACCATGCCCAGCTGCATGGCGCGGATACTAAGCGCACGCGCGAGTCCGATTAGTCTCCGGCCCCGATGGCGACCGAGGCGGACATCCTGGTGATCTTCGGGATCACCGGCGACCTGGCGCGGAAGATGACCTTCGAGGCGCTGTACCGGCTCGAGTGCCGTGGCGAGCTCAACTGCCGGCGAGTGCTCGGGATCGCGCGCAATCGCTGGAGCGAGGAGGAGCTCGAGGGCCACGCCCGCGAGTCGATCCAGGCCAAGGTCTCCGAGCCCGACGAGGAGGCGGTCAAGCGCCTCGACGAGCGGTTCGACTACGTCCGGGGCGAGTTCGACGACCCGGACCTCTACAAGCGGATCGCCAGCGAGATGGGCGACTACCAGCAGGCGGTCTTCTACCTCGAGATCCCGCCGTCGATGTTCGGCCTGGTGGTCAAGAACCTGCACGACGCCGGGCTCACCGACCGCGCCCGGATCGTGCTCGAAAAGCCCTTCGGGCACGATCGCGACTCGGCCCGGGCGCTCAACGAGGAGCTCTCGCACTACCTGGACGAGTCGCAGACCTACCGGATCGACCACTTCCTCGGCAAGGAGCCGGTCATGGACCTGCTCTACCTGCGGTTCGCGAACGCGATCCTCGAGCCGGTCTGGAACCGCCAGTACGTCGAATCAGTCCGGATCACGATGGTCGAGGACTTCGGCGTCGAGGATCGGGGCAGCTTCTACGACAACGTGGGAACGCTGCGCGACGTGGTCCAGAACCACCTCCTGCAGACGCTCGCCCTGGCGGCGATGGAGCCGCCGTCGGGCGGGACCGCCGATACCGACGCCATCCAGGACCGTAAGACCGACCTCTTCCGCGCGATGCCGGAGGCCGACCCGAGCCGCTTCGTCCGCGGCCAGTACCGCGGCTACCGCGAGATCGAGGACGTCGCGCCCGACTCCGACACCGAGACCTACGTCGCCCTGCGGGTCGAGATCGACAACTGGCGCTGGGCGGGCGTGCCGTTCTTCATCCGCGCCGGCAAGGAGATGCCGGTCGAGGCCACGGAGGTGAGGGTCGTGTTCAAGCGCCCGCCGCGGCTGAGGATCGGCGGGCGGATGGTCCCCGACCCCGACGAGATGATCATCCGCGTCAAGCCCGAGCCGGGCGCCGAGCTCTGCCTGATGGCGAAGAAGGCGGGTGAGGACGCGCTTCACCGCGTCCACCTCGACCTGCTGTTCGAGCAGCAGGACTCCGACCAGCCGGAGCCCTACGAGCGGCTGCTTCGCGATGCGCTGGTCGGCGACTCGCAGCTGTTCCCGAACTTCGACGCGATCGACCAGACCTGGCGGATCGTCCAGCCGCTGCTCGACGACCCGCCCCCGGTCGAGGAGTACGAGCCCGGCACCTGGGGCCCCGAGGCGGCGAGCAACCTGCTCCACGGCCACGGGGGCTGGCGCCACCCGTGGTTACCGGATTAGTTACTCGTCGAACAGGAGTGACGCGCCGATCGCGCCGCCCAGGTCGCCGAGCGAGGCGACGTGGATCGCGGGCGGGCGATCGTCGACGAACAGGTGCGGCTTCATCGCCTTGGCGATCTTGTCGACGTACGGCTGGCCGAAGCGCACCCCGAGGCCGCCCCCGATGATCACCGCCTCGACGTCCAGCAGGTTGACCGCCGACGCGACCCCGGCGCCCAGCGCCTTCACCGCGCGCTTGATCAGCTTCTCGGCGAGCGGGTCGCGGTGCTCGAGCGCCCGCTCCCAGATCCCGCTCGTCAGGCGGTCGCGGTCGCGGTCCTCCATGATCTTGAAGAGCTTCGTCTTCGCTCCGTCGTCAACCTCGCGCCGCGCCTTGGCCTCCATCGCCGCGCGGCCGGCGTAGGCCTCCATGCAGCCGCGCCGCCCGCAGGGGCACTTGGCCCCCCCGTTCTGGACCACCATGTGGCCGATCTCCCCCGCGGCGCCGCGCCCGAGCCAGCGCTTGCCATCGAGGATCACCCCGCCACCAACGCCGGTCCCCCAGAAGACGCCCAGCAGCGAGTCGTAGGGCTTGCCGGCGCCGAGCTTGAACTCCGCGTTGGTCGCGACGTCGACGTCGTTGGCAACCAGGACCTTCGTGCCAAGCGCGTCCGAGAGGGTCCTGCCGAGCGCGAACCTGCCCTCCCACCCCGGCAGGTTTCGCGCCTCGCTGACGTCGCCGGTCTTCTCGTCGGCGTCGCCGGGCGAGCCCACCCCGACCCCGGCGAGCGAGTCGGTCTGGACGCCGGCGGCGTCCGCGGCCTCGATCATCGCCTGGGCCATCTGTTCGGCGACGTCCTCCGGGCCGCCCGCGGTCGGCGTCGGGCGCCTCGCCTCGCCCTTGACGATCCCGGTCTTGGTGACGACCGCGGTCTGGATCTTGGTCCCGCCGAGGTCGATCCCCCCGCGCAACACCTGCTTTCGTGCCGCCGGCATTGGCGCGAGTCTATTTGCGCGCAGCGCTAGTCGAGGTTGGGGAAGTCGGTCGTCCGCTCGACGACGTGGATCTCGACCTGCGGTGGGCGATCCAGCAGTCCGCCGACCTCGCTGCCGAAGCGGGCGACGCTGGGGGCCGCGAAGTGCGTCCGCAACGCATCCGTCGACTCCCACTCCTCGACCGCGACGAACTCCGTCGGGTCCTCGAGCGAGCCATAGAAGCCGTAGTTGATGCAACCGGGCTCCTGGCGCGACTCGTTCTGCATCCAGCGCGCCAGCTCGACAAGCTGCTCGCGCTTCTCCGGCGCGCATCCGGCGCGGGCGATCACGACCACCATCTCGACTCCTCCTGCGTTCGTGTCCGCCGACCCTATGCGAACCCGCCCAGCAGGGCGTCGGAGTGGGCGACGATCGCGGCGACGATCGTCAGCAGCACCGAGGGCACGAGCACGAGCGCGACGACGAGCTGGATCTTCGGCGCCGAGCGCGCGGCGCGCTCCTCGATCCGGCGGCGTGCGTCACGGCGCAGCGCGGTCGCCTGCGCGTGGAGCTGCTCGGCGAGCGGGGACCCGTAGGTCCGCGAGCGCTCCAGCGCGGCGGCCAGCGCCCCGACCTCGGCGCCCGGGACGCGCGCCCTGAGGTCGTCGATCGCGTCGCGCAGCGGCCGGCCGCACTCGACCTCGGCGACGGTCCGCCCGAGCTCCGCCGCCAGCGGGCCGCTGCCGCCGGCGGCGATCTCGCCCAGGCCGGAGGCGGGGTCGCGGCCGGAGGCGGCCCCCACGGCGAGCATGTCGAGGGCGTCCGGCAACGCGGCGACGAAGCGCGCCCGGCGGCGGCGCGCCGTCCGTTCGAGCAGCGCATCCGGGGCGAGGAAGCCCGCCGCGACCAGGACGCCGGCGACTAGCAGACCGATCCGGATGGCGAGGACCGGCACCGCCGCGAACGCGACGAGGGCGCCGAGCGCCGCGCCGCCGAGCTTCGCCGCGACCACCACGCGCGGCTCGACCCGTCCGGCGAGGCCGGCGCGCTCCAGGCGCCGCGGCAGCCCGAGTCGCTCGGCAGCTTCGGCCATCGACCCGGCGCGCCCGCCCGAGACCGTTGCCAACGCGGCCCTGGCCCCGGCGGCAAGCCGCTCCCCGGCGCCACCGGCGAGCTCCCAGGCCGCGGCGAAGGCGAGCAGGACCGCGGCCGCGGCAAGCAGCGGCATCATCGCTCCTGCACCCGGCTCAGGCGCCGGATCGCGGTGAAGCCGGCGAGCTGCAGCAGCGCGGCCAGCGCCAGCATCGTCGCCGAGGCCGGGTTCGCCACCAGACCGGGGATGAACCCCGGCGCGAGCAGCTCGGCGAGCACCGCGGCGCCGACCGGCATCGCCGCGACGAGCAGGCCGGTGAACCGCGCCTGCGCGGTCGCCGACCTGGCGTCCGCCTCCGTGCGGTCGCGATCGCGGGCAGCGGCGGCGAAGCGCCGCAGCAAGATCGCGAGGTCGCCGCCGGCGAGCTGCTGGGAGTCGAGCGCCGCCGCGAACGAGTCCACCCGCGACGAGTCGACCCGCCGGCGCAGCGCCCGCAGCGCCTCCCTGGTGGGAGCGCCGAGGGCGAGCGCGGCGCGAACGCGCTCCATCTCGCGCGCCGCCGGGCCTTCGAGCGAGCCCGCCGCCGCGGCCAGCGCCGCCCGCGGCGAGCGCCCGACCGCGAGGGCGTCGGCGACCGCGACCGCGACCTCCGCCAGGCCGCGCTCAACCGCCCTGCGGTAGCTCGCTCGCCGGTGCGAGATCGCCCACGTCGCCGCCGCGGGCCCGGCGGCAGCCAGGAACGGCGCCGGGCCCGGGCCGAGGACGGCGAGGGCGCAGACGAAGATCGCCAGGGTGCCGAGCGCGGCGAGGCGCCTGCGCTCGACCTCGCTCGGCAGGTCACCCTCGCGACCCGCCCGCACCAGCGGCTCGAGGGCGAGCCTCAGCCAGCGGCCGAGGGCGGGTGCCGCAAGAGCGAGCTCGCGTACCGCGAGCGTCCCGAGACCGCCCGCGAGCGCGGCGGCCGCGACCCCGATCGCCTCGGCCGGGCTCACTCGCGGCGCCAGACCTCGCGCACGCCGACCCCGGCCGCGGCGCGCAACACCTCCGCCACCTCGGTCACCAGCCGGCCGCCCCCCGGAGCGCGCGCCATGTGGACGACGAGGTCGACACCCCGGGCGAGCTGCTCGCGGATCGCCTCGTGCGGGAGCCCGACGCCGGCCATGAGCGCCAGCGTCTCGACCCGGCGCAGCGCGTCCTCCGGCGAGTTCGCGTGCACGGTCGAGAGCGCTCCCTCGTGGCCGGTGTTCAGCGCGGTCAGCAGGTCCAAGGCCTCCGCGCCGCGAACCTCGCCGATCACGATCCGGTCGGGGCGCATCCGCAGCGCGTTGCGGAGCAGGTCGCGGATGGTCACGCCTCCGCGGCCCTCGACCGAAGGCGGGCGGCTCTCGAGCCGCACGACGTGGGGCTGGCGCAGGCGAAGCTCGGCCGCGTCCTCGATCGTCACCACCCGCTCGGCGGGCGAGACCCAGGCAGAGAGGGCGTTCAGCAGCGTCGTCTTGCCCGATCCGGTGCCCCCCGAGATCAGCATGCTTCGCCGCGCCTTCACGGCCTCGGCGAGCAGGTCGCGCAGCGGAGCGGTCAGGGTCCCGAGCTCGACGAGCTCATCCGGGTCCGGCCGCACAGCGGTGAACCGGCGCACGGAGAGCGCCGGGCCGTCGACCGCGAGCGGCGGGATGACCACGTTGACGCGCGAGCCGTCGGGCAACCGCGCGTCGGCCATCGGGCTGAGCTCGTCGACGCGCCGCCCGACCGGCGCGAGGATGCGCTCGATCGTGTCGCGCAGCGCCTGCTCGGACTCGAAACGGACCGCGCTGCGCTCGATCCGGCCGTTGCGCTCGACGTAGACGGCCTCGTGGCCATTGACCATCAGCTCCTCGACCTCGGGGTCGGCGAGCAGCTCCTCCAGCGGGCCGAGCCCGGCGGTGTCGCGGAGGATCAGGTCGACGATCTGCTCGCGCCGGCCCGCCGAGAGCACGGCGGCCTCCTCGTCGACCAGCTCGCGGACGCCGGTCTCGAGGTCGCCCGCGGCGGCCTCGGCGCGGCGACGGTCGACGAGCCGCAGGCGCAGCTCGCCGGCGAGGGCGCGGGCGTGATCGTCGGCGGTGGCTATGCCCTGATGAGTCGGCGGACGCGGGATCTCGCCCCCCGGACTGAACCGCAATCCTCCCCGCGGTGAGCGCGCTCGACCTGCTCCTCGTCGCCGCGGTCGTGGTCGGGATCTCGGTCCAGGCCGCGATCGGGTTCGGGTTCGCGTTCTTCGTCGCCCCCGCGGCGTTCGCGGTCTTTCCACCGGAGCAGGCGGTGACCCTGGTCCTCCTGCTCGGCGTGGCGATCAACTGCCTGGTGCTGCTGGGCGAGCGCCGCCGGGTCGAGGCCGCCCGCCGCCCGGTCGTGATCATGCTGGCCGCCGCCGTGCCCGGGATGGTGCTTGGAGCCTGGTTGGTCACCCAGGCCGATCGCGACCTGCTGCAGCTGCTCGTCGGCCTCGCCGTGCTCGCCGGCGCCGGCGTGCAGGCCCTGGGGCCGCGGAGCGCGCCGGCGCGGCGCGCGCCGGCGCTCGAGGTGGGCGGCGGGCTAGCCGCGGGCGCGCTGAGCACCTCGGTGAGCGTCAACGGCCCGGCGGTCCTGCTCGTCCTCACTCGCATCGGCCTTCGCGGCGGCGCGCTGCGCGACTCGCTCGCGGCCGCCCTGCTCGGCCTCAGCCTGCTGGCGACGCCGATCGTCCTGGTCGCCTCCGGCGCCGGCGAAGGCGTTCCCGGACGACTGGGTGACGCTCGCCTGCGTGCCGGCGCTCGTGGTCGGGCACCGCTTCGGCGCCGCCGTCTTTCGCCGCCTCGACGACGACTCCCACCACGTCGCGGCGCTCAGCGCGGCGGCGATCGCGGGCCTCCTCAGCATCGGTGCGGCCCTCCTATAGCCTGCCCCGCCGATGAGCGCCGAGACCGTCGAGACCGCGCTCGGGCCGGTCGAGCTCGTGCGCCAGGGCACCGGACCCCCGGTGCTGATGATCCACGGGACGCCCGGCGGCTGGGACTCGTCCGTCGCGATGGGGCGCTTTCTGGTCGAGGCCGGCTGCGAGCTGATCGCCCCGGCGCGCCCGGGCTACCAGGACACTCCGCTGGACGGACGCGCGGCGATCGACGAGCAGGCCGACCTCCACGCCGCGCTGCTCGACGCACTCGGCCACGGCGCGCCGGGGTGCTGACCTGGTCCGGCGGCGGGCCGAGCGGCTACCGGCTGGCCGTCCGCCATCCCGATCGGGTCTCGGGACTGGTCGCGGCCGCCGCGGTCAGCGAGGCCTACGAGCCGCTCGACGAGGACCTCGAGACGCGGCTGATGCTGAAGACGACGCCCGGGCAACTGGATCCTCCGGGTGCTCGCCGCGCACGCCCCTAAGACGACGATCTCCGCGACCCTCCAGGCGGAGGGCGACCTGAGCAAGGAGGAGCTGAAGGCGCTGACCGCCGAGGCGATGGCCGACGAGCGCGAACGCGACGTCGTGCTGACGATGGCGAGCGTCGTCGGCGACTACGCCGGCCGCCAGCGCCGGGATCGAGAACGACTGGGCGCGGTTCAGCGGCGATCGACTCGCTCGAGCTCGGGCGGATCGAGGCGCCGACTCTGATCGTCAACGGCGACGCCGACACCGACGTGCCGCCGGCCCACAGCGACTTCGCCGCGGCGACGATCGCGGGCGCGCAGCGGGCGGTGATGGAGTGCGGCACCCACCTGTGCCTGTGGGTGCACCCCGAGGCCGCGGCCGCTCAGGCGCGCGCGCTCGAGCTGCTTCGCGCAAACTAAGGCCGATGGCCGAGATCGAGGTCCTCGACGCCGACATCACCCAGCTCGAGGTCGACGCGATCGCCAACGCAGCCAACACCCGGCTGCTGCATGGCGGCGGCGTCGCCGGCGCGATCGCCCGGGCCGGCGGGCCGCAGATCCAGTACGAGAGCGACGAGCGCGCCCCGATCGGGCTCGGCGAGGCGGTTGCCACCGGAGCCGGCGAGATGCCGAGCCGCTGGGTGATCCACGCCGCCACAATGCACCTCGGCGATCCCACGTCCGCGGAGATCATCCGCGACGCCACGGCGAGCGCGCTACGGGTTGCCGACGAGCTCGGCGCGAAGTCGTTCGCGCTCGTCGCCTTCGGCACCGGCGTCGGCGGCTTCCCGCTCGCCGACGCCGCGCGGATCGAGGTCGAGGAGGTGCGGCGCCACCTCGACGCCGGCAGCGGCCTCGAGCGGGTCGTCTTCTGCGTCCACGGCGACGAGGCCCGCGAGGCGTTCGAGGCCGAGCTCGGGTCGGCAGGCTAGAGCTGAGGCTCAGCGGCCGATCAGGCGCAGCTCGCGGGCGAAGCTCTGGGCGTGGATCAGTCGCAAAGCCTGGGCATGGCTGAGCGCGAGGGTGGCGATCCAGCACTCGCCGGCGAGCCGGGCAGGGGCGGGTCGGTGGCCTCGCCGCCGGCGGTACGGAGATCGAGGAGGAGGACGCCTCGGCGGCGACGAACGTCCTCCCCGGCCCGCCTGTCGGCCCGGCCTCGGTGGTGACGACGACGTCGACGCGGCGATGCGCCGGGTGCCCGCGAGCGGGCCGGCGCCCTCGACCGAGATCTCGACCGGCGTCCGCTCGCCGCGCGAGCCGCGGTCGCGCCGTGGGTCCGTCGTCACGCGCCGCTCGGAACTGGGAGGCGAGCAGGTAGCCGCCGGCCGGGATCGTGGTTACGGGACGGCGCCCGAGCGCCTGCGCCGGGCTGGTCAGCGCGTCCGGCGGAAGGAAGCGCTCCGGGACGCGGCGAATCTCGAGCGACTCGGCGACCGCGGTGCGACCGAGCGCGCGCCCGGCGGGAAGCGGCTGTGTCGCGGCGACGACCTCGCGCAGCTCGCCGTACTGCGCGGAGACGTCACCCGCGGCGCCGCCGCCGGCGCCTGCGGCGAGGCCGGCGCAGATCGCCGCCGCGGAGGCGAAGCCGATCGCGCGGGCCCGCCGGCTCACCGGACTACGCAGCGTCGCGTTCGGACGCCGCCGTCAGCGGCAGCTCGAGCACGGCGCTGGCGCCCTCGGCATGCGCGCAGGCGGCGAAGCGCCCGCCGTGCGCGGCGGCGACCTCGGCGACGATTCGTAGCCCGTGGCCGCGGCGGCCGTCCTGCCGGCGGCGGTGGACGCCGGCCTTCGGCCGCCGATCCGGTGGCGTCTGGCGCGACCGCCGGCGGCCCCGTCGGCGACCGTCAGCCGCAGCCTCCCGGCGCGCTCGGACCCCTCGATCCGGATCGGGCCGCTGCCATGCTCGAGCGAGTTGGCGATCAGGTTGTCCAGCGCCCGCGCGATCGCCGCCTCGTCGCAGCGCAGCCGGGAGTCGTTGCGCGCGCCACGCGAAGGCGATCGAACGACCCTCGAGCGCGGCGGGCCCGCGCCAGCGCCGCACCGCGTCGGCCGCCAGCGCCCTCGGGTCCGCAATGGCGTGCAGTGGCGGCGTCCCGCCGTTGACCTGGCGGTCGATGCCCTCGAGGGCCTCCAGCGCCTGGGCGAGCTGATCGCGCCCGCGGGCGGGCGTCGCCGAGGCGGACGCCTGCAGGACCAGCGCCTGCAGCGGCCGGCGGAGCTCGTGCAGGGCGCGTGTTGAGCAGCTCGCGCCGGCGGCGCCGGCGGGCGCGATCGGCGACCACCACGGTGGCGCAGGCAGCGCCGGCGGGCACGCGATCACGAGCCCCTCAGCGATCGACTCGATCACCGCCGACCTCGGGAGCATCGATCAGCCTGTATCCGACTCCCCAGCAGTTGACCACGTATCGCCCGGACTCGGGGTCGAGCTTGCGGCGCAGCCGGCTGGCGTGGGAGTCGAGCGTCCGCGTGCGGCCGAGCGAGCGAAAGCCCCAGACGTCGCGCAGCAACTCCGCCTTCGTGAACACGCGGGTCGGCTCCGAGGCGAGCATCCGCAGCAGGCTGAACTCCTTGTTGGCGAGCTGAACCTGCCTCGCCGGCGACCCTGACCTCGCGCCGCGAGGGATCGACGACGATCTCTCCCACCCGCAGCGGGCCCGGCGCGGCGGCCGGCGCGGCGCCGCAGCACGGCGCGGATCCTCGCGACGACCTCCTGGATCGCAAACGGCTTGACGACGTAGTCGTCGGCGCCGCAGTCGAGCCCGCGCAACCGGTCGGCGTCCGTACCGCGACCGCTGAGCACGATCACCGCGAGCTCCGGGTCGTAGCTGCCGGTGGCGCCGTCGCTCGCGCGGATCTCGCGGAGGACGTCGAGCCCCGGCGCGTCGGGGAGGTTGAGGTCGAGCAGCAGCAGGTCGGGCTGCTTGTAGTGACAGAGCCGCAGCGCGTCGGACGCGCTGGGTGCCGCGAGGGCGTCGAACCGCTCGGCGCCCAGGTGATCGCACAGCAGCTCCCGGGTGGGCTCGTCGTCCTCGCAGACCACCAGGGTCGCCGCCGGCTCGGGTTGTGGAACGGTCATCCCGCCCCTCCCGCCGGCAGCTCGAGCACCGCCGACGCCCCGCGGTGACCCGCGACGCGGTTGGGTGGGACCGCCGGCATGATCGCCAGCGGCCGGCGGGCCCGGTCGAGGAAGACGAGGTCGAGCGGAAACCGCATGCCGAACGTGTGGACGCTTCGACAGCGCGGGATCAGCAGTCCCTCCCCCGCCCGCCCGGCCCTCAGCATGGCGAGGCCGAGCAGGCGGGAGGGGAGCGTGACCGCGACCGGCACCCGCCGGGAAGCGACCTCCGCGGTGGGGAGCCGGCGGAAGCGACGCGGGTGGGCGGAGGCGGTCACGCCGCCTACAACCCCGGCCCCCTGTCCGATGCCCCTCTCGGCTCAGCGCGCGCTACAGCTCGAATCGCTCCCGCTCGTCCTCCGGGACCAGGTCCAGGTACTCGGGGTGCTTCGAGATGTAGCCGCGCACGAACGGGCAGAACGGCAGCACGGCCAGTCCCCGCGCGCGGGCGTCGTCGAGCGCTCCCGAGATCAGCGCGCCGCCGATCCCCTGGCCCTCGAACGCGTCGTCGACCTCCGTATGCAGCAGCGCGATCCGCTCCGGCTCCAGCCGGTAGATGACGAAGCCCGCCCGCTCGCCGTCGGCGAACACCTCGTAGCGGCCCTCCTCGGGGTTGTCGGTGACCCGAAGCTCGATGAGGGTGATCGTACGGCGAGCGGCGCTAGTTGCCGCCGCCGGAGGCGATCACGTTGCCGCCGCCGCTGGCGATCACGTTCGTGCCCGCCTGGCCGATCAGGTTGGTGCCGGCCTGGCCGATCAGGCTGGCGCCGTCGCTGGCGATGACGTTGCCCCCGGCGATCTGCGTGCCCTGTGAGGGCGGGATCTCCAGGCCCTGCGGGAGCTGATTACCGTCGCCGAGCCGGAAGTTGCCCGTCCCGTTGTTGCCCATCGCGATCTCGTCGCTGGGCACGAAGGTCCCGTTCACCTCGGCATCGCCGTCGTCGTCGATGTCGATGCCGGCGTTGGCGAGGCTCGTGGTGGTTACGCCGAGGCGGTTCTCGAGCTCCACGTAACGGGCCGTCGGCGTGGCACCCGGGATGCCCGTCCCGTCCTCGTAGAGCAGCGGGTTGCACTCGCCGGAGAACTGGCGGCCGTCTACCCGGCGGCCCAAGCTGAACCAGAAGATCTGGCCGATGTTGAAGTGTTCGCAGAACCAGGAGTGGTAGATCCGCTGGCGCAGCTCGGTCTCGTCGGCCCACGAACCGGCGCCGTATTGGAAGTCACCGCAGTCGAAGGCCGTCGGATACCAGCCTGTCATCGCGAGGTACGCGTTGTTGATCTGCGTGGCCCCCGGGTTGCCGAGCGTGCTGCAAGGCCCGGCGTTCGTGCGCAGCTCGACGTTCTCCTTCAGCCGCGAGTAGCTCCAGATCGCGCCGTTGTCATAGAGCCACGGGTTGCACTGCCCGTTGAGCCCGTTGCCCGAGAACGATCCCGCCGGTCGGTGGTCGTAGCGAGTGTCCGGGTAGGCGCTCTCGAACTCGATCACCGCCTGGGAGATCCACTTGCGGTCACAGGTCGAGAAGGTCAGGTTCACGGCGTCGAAGACGCTCTCGACCGTGGTCGTCGAGCCCTTGTACTGGTTCCAGTTGATCGAGTAGCTCGTGCCGAAGGTGTCGTCGACGAAGTCCTCGTAGACCTGGCGGTCGCAGGCGCCCCATGCCGCCCCGGGATCAGAGTCCGACGGCGGCACCCCCGTGATCTCGATGATCGCCTGGACCAGGTACCGGTTGCCGCCGGCGGCACCGCCGGGGGCGCTCGCGCAACGGTCCATGATCGCGGTGACGTGGCCCTTGAGCTCGTTGAAGCTCGACCACTGGCCGCCGTTGTAAAGGCCCGTGTTGCAGACCTTGCCGAGCGGGACGGCGCCCGTCACCTCGAACACGGCCTGGGTCACGTCCGCGTTGGCACACGGATCCTCGTGACTGGCCTCGGCGCCGACGAGCCGCTGCGTGGCGAGCGATCCGGCCAGCGCGGCCACGCCAGCGAGCGCGACCAGGCCGGCGGTCCGAAGCCTCTTCGTGACGGCGATACTCACAGCACCACCTCGCAGGACGAGCTCACGTCGTCGCCGGGGTCGGCGTGCGCCGTGTCGTTCCCGGGGCCGCAGATGAACTTGTCGACTCCGGTCGTTCCAGGGCTCTCGTCGTTCAAGGTGTCGTTTCCGTCCCCGCCGTTGAGCTCGTCGGGCCCATCACCGCCGTTGAGCTGATCTGCGCCGCCGCCTCCGCGCAGCCGGTTCGCCACGGCGTCTCCGAAGAACACGTCGTCGTGCGGCGTCCCGTCGAGGTTCTCGACGTTGGTGATCCTGTCCCCGCCGACGCCCGTCCCTCCTCCGGCGTCACCGACGACGCCCGTGGACATGAAGACGAAGGCCCCACCCGTCGTGCCCGGGAACGTCGCCGTGTCGATCCCGGTGCCGCCGTCGATCCCCGGCAGGGTCGTAGCGCCGTCCACCACGGCCTCGTCGCCGGCGCCGCCGGCCAGCACGTCGTCATCCGGACCGCCGAGAAGCACGTCGTCGCCCGCGCCGCCGCTCAGCCCGTCGCCCCCGCTTCCGCCCTCGAGCCGGTTCGCGTCCGTCGTGCCCGTCAGCTGGTCGGCAAATCCGGAGCCGATCGCGTCCTCGAGGCCCGAGAGCCGGTCGGTGCCCTCCCCGGTGGCGATTCGGCTCGCGAGGCTCACCACCACCGGGGTGGCCGAATCCGCGAAGGTGGCGGCGTCGATGCCGCCGGCGCCGTTCATCAGGTCGTTGCCCAGGCCCCCGGCGAGGGCGTCGTGGTGCGCCCCGCCGAGCAGCTTGTCCTTGCCCTGGTCGCCGTAGAGGTCGTCGTCCTGAGGCCCGCCGCCGATCAGGTCGTCGCCGAAGCCGCCACGCAGCAGGTCGTTCCCGGATTCGTGCTCGATCGACCCGCCGATCTCCGTGAAGTCGATTCCGCCCAGGATGTCGTTGCCGTCATCGCCGTAGATGAAGTCCGCGGCCGCGCCGCCGGCGAGCTCGTCACCCTGGGTGCCGCCGCGGATGGTGTCGACCCCGGCCTCGCCGAGCAGGGTGTCCTCCCCCGCGTCTCCGAACACGCGGTCCGGACCGCCCCGCGCGGTGAGCAGGTCGTCGCCGCCGCCTCCTCTCAGCAGGTCGGCGACGTCGCTCCCAACCCGGGTCTCTGCGTCCGACCCGCCGTTGAACTCGAAGCCGGTGCCGTTCAGGGCGACAACGGTCCCCGTGACCAACGCGGCCACGGTGAAGCTCGCGATCAAAATCAGCGACACCCGATGCACGGGCGCAGTTGTAACCCGCCGCAGCGCGCGTGTCGTCGGCAGTCGCCCGTACACATTCTGCGGGTTTCCCGCAGCGCGGGACCGGCGGCCGTCGGTCGAGCGGCGCTACAACTAGTCCGATGTCGACCGAAGTCGCCCTCCTCTGCATCCTCGCCGCGGTCACGCTGCTGCTGATCGTCGCCCAGTGGGCGCGGGTGCCGTATCCGATCCTGCTCGTGCTGGGCGGGCTCGGCCTGGCGGCGATCCCGGGCATCCCCGAGGTCGAGCTCGACCCCGACATGGTGCTGCTGGTCGTCCTGCCGCCGCTGCTCTACGCGGCGGCGTACTTCACCGGGCTGCGGGAGATGCGCCGCCACCTGCGCACGATCTCGCTGCTCGCCATCGGGCTCGTCCTGGCGACGATGGGCGCGGTCGCGGTCGTCGCCCACGAGCTGCTCGACTTCGGCTGGGCCGAGGCGTTCGTGCTCGGCGCGATCGTCTCCCCCACCGACGCCGTCGCCGCGACGGCGATCACCCGGCGCCTCGGGGTCCCGACCCGCGTGACGACGATCATCGAGGGCGAGAGCCTGGTCAACGACGGCACCGCGCTGGTCGCCTACAAGTTCGCCGTCGCCGCGGTGGTCACCGGCACCTTCAGCGCCGTCGAGGCCGGCGGCGAGTTCGTCGTCACGGTCGCCGGCGGGGTCGCGGTCGGGATCGCGGTCGGCGCCGTCATCGCCGCGCTTCGCAGGCGGATCGACAACCCGCCGGTCGAGATCACGATCGCGCTGCTCTCGGCGTACTTCGCCTACCTGCCGGCGGAGGCGATCGGCGTCTCCGGGATCCTCGCCGCGGTCACCGTCGGCATCTACATGGGTCGGCTGACCTCGACCCTGACCACGCCGACGACGCGGATCCAGGGCCATGCGGTCTGGGAGATCGTCACCTTCCTGCTCAACTCGGCGCTCTTCGTCCTCGTCGGCCTGCAGCTGCCGACCGTGATCGACGGGATCGGCGACCACTCCACGGGCGAGCTGATCCGCGATGGGGCGCTCGTCGCCGCGACCGTGATCGTCGTCCGCCTGCTGCTCGCCTACCCGTTCGCCTACCTGCCACGGCGGCTCTCGCGCCGGATCCGGGAGCGCGAGCCGTACCCGCCCTGGCGCGACGTCCTCGTCATCGCCTGGACGGGGATGCGGGGCGCGGTCTCGCTCGCCGCGGCCCTGGCGCTGCCGCTTGTGACCGACGCCGACGCCCCGTTCCCGGAGCGCGACCTCATCATCTTCTGCGCCTTCGCGGTCATCCTCGCCACGCTCCTGCTCCAGGGCCTCACCCTGCCGATGCTTATCCGCTGGCTCGGGATCGACGACTACGACGAGGACCTCGAATACGAGGAGATCGAGGCGCGGCTGGCCGCCGCGGAGGCGGCGCTCTCCCGGCTCGACGAGCTCGCGGCGGAGGAGTGGGCGCTCGACGACACCGTCGACCGAGTCCGTGGCGCGTACACCTACAGGCAGCGGCGCTTCCGCGCCCGCTCGCGGGACGGCGAGTTCGACGGCGGGATCGAGGGCGACGGGATCGACTACGAGACCCGCTCGATCGCCTACCAGCGCCTGGTCCGCGAGGTGCTCGAGGCCCAGCGCTCGACCGTGATCGAGCTCCGCAACGAGGGCCAGATCAACGACGAGGTCCTGCGGCGGATCGAGCGCGAGCTCGACCTCGAGGACTCGCGGCTGGAGATCTGAAACCGGTTGGTTTCGACCCCCGGGGTGCAAACCCTCTTTCAGGTCCGGGGGCACACCTGCGCGGCCGGCGCGCATCGGCAAAGATGCACGCACCTGGGAAGGCCCCGCTGGGAAGACTGGTAAAGGACCGGGGCCGGAGCACGGAGATCTGGTGGAGAAGGCAACTCGCAGAGGGAATTACGAGTCAGGGTCTGACTACGTCCTCGAGTACGGCGAGCTCCGCTTCTCCTTCAACGAGCAGGACTTCGGACAGCGGGTCGAACAGGCCGCGGTGAAGCTCGACTTCGTCGACGGCGGCCTCGAGGGCGAGGAGCTCCACGACCTGCTGGAGCTCGCGGTCAACGGTGAGATCCGCGAGCCAAGCTCGCCGCTCGGCGAGCACATAAACGAGCACTGGACCGAGCTGGTCGGCCCCGCCAACCGCAGCCTCGTGCACTGGATCCGCCGGCTCGTCTTCCGCGGCGCCTGGCTCGACCAGCGCGTCAAGGAGGGCGAGCTCGACGTCGTCTTCGACGACGACAGCCACACCTTCGGCTACGTGCAGCCGGATCGCGACGCGGAGCCGATCGAGCTCTCGCGCGAGCCGAGCTGGTCCGCGCTGGCGTACCGGCGCTAGCGGTCGCTCTTCAGGCGCACCCGCAGGATCTCGGTGCTGGTGTTGCCGGCTACGTCGGTGAGCTTCACCTTGAGCTTCGCGGTCCCCTTGTCGCCGTTCTGGAGCGCCTTCGCAATCTTCTTCGCCTGCGCCTTCTTGGGCTTCAGCTTTAGCGTCTTGGTCTTGTTCGCGGCGAGCTCCACCGTCTGCGGCTTGAGTTTGTAGGTCGGGTTGATCTCGATCTTGCCTTTGGCCTTGGCGGTGAGTTCCTCCCTGGCGCTCACCTTCACCTTGACCTGAACGCGCTGGCCCCGCTGCGTCTGGGTCGTCTTGGAGCTCGCGCCGCCTTCCAATCTGGCGGTCCCGAGGTTGTCAGCTGCCACGCCACCCACGCCCGCTCCTTGAGGCTCCGTGTAGATGAAGCAGCAGTCGCTGCCCGTGCCGTCGATATTGGTGCGGTGGATAGTCGATGAGCGGTAAGCGGAATCCGTCCAGAAGACATGCGCAGCGTCGACTGCAAGCCCGTATCCCGCGAAGGTTTGGTCTCCGATGAAGCTCTGGTCGGGTTCTGAACCGTCGAGATTCGCGCGGCCGATCGCCCCGTGCTGGTTCCAGTAGATGTGGCCTGGGTCGACGGCGATGCCGCGGGCCCCGTCTCCGGTGGCGATGAACTTCGCTTCGACGCCGGTGCCGTTCAGGTTGGCGCGGCCGATCGAGCTGATGCAGGTCGACTGGCATTCGGTCTGCGTCCAGTAGATGTGGGTGTCGTCGACTGCGATGCGCGACACGGTTCCCGGCAGGTGGATCCAACTCGCGTCCGTGCCCGTGCCGTCGAGGTTGGCGCGGCCGATCTGAGATTCGCAGCCTTGGTCGCCGCAGGTCGACCCCGTCCAGTAGATGTGCCCGGCGCCGATCGCAATGCCCACCTGGCCGTTCGGCACGCCGCTGATGAACGCTTGATCGACGCCTGTGCCGTCGAGATTCGCGCGGCCGATCGTGCCCTCGTCGGAGTGCGAGCGGATCCAGTACAGATGCTCAGCGTCGACCGCGACCCCGGTCAGGCAGCAGGGAACATCCGGGATGAGCCTCTGGTCAACACCCGACCCATCGAGATCGGCCCGGCCGATCGCGGTTGGGTTGGTCCAATAGAGGTAGGCCTCGGCGCGGGGGGCGAGCGCCAAGGCCAGGACGTACGGCGCGAGCATGGCGACGACGACCGGAGGAAAGGGTCGCATCCTGCTCCTGAACCGCTGCGCGAAGGCCATCCGAGAACCCGCCTGCGTCAAGCCTCGCACGGGACCGAGCAGCGGTCAACCCTCTGCCGCCGGCGCTCAGAGCGAGCGCAGCAGCTCGGCGTTCGAGGTGGTGCCCTCGATCCGCTCGCGAAGCAGCGCGGCGGCGTCCGCCGGCCGCAGGTCGGCGAGCAGCGAACGCAGGTTGCGCACGGCCGCGAGCTCGTCGGGTGTGCGGAGCTGGTCCTCGTTAGAGACCCTGCAGTCGCTCGCGCGCAGCGCCGGGACGACGCCGGCGGCCGCGAGCTCGGGGTCGAGCGCGATCAAGGAGCTCTCCGTCGTGGCCACGGCCTGCTCCGCCTCGCCCTCGTCGCGACCGTCGGCGAGCACGGTCGCGATCACGGTCAGCGAGCCGCCGCCCGCGAGGTTGCGACCGGAGCCGAACAGCCGCTTGACCTCGGCGACGTCGCCCGCGGCGAAGGCGAGCCGAGAGAGCGAGTCGCAGACGAGGACGGCGTCGGTGCCGATCTCGGCAAGCCGGCGGGCGCGCTCGAGCGCGAGCTCGGCGGTGCGCACCTGCTCGACCGGCGCCAGCTCGGCGGTGGCGATCGCAAACTCGGCGACCGGCAGCGCCTCGCGCCAGGCCGTCGCCTCCTCGGGGCGCTCGTCGACGAGCAGGACGATCACGCGCGCGCTGTCGTCCGTGGCGGCGGCGCGGGCGAGCGAGCGCAGCAACGTCGTCCGTCCCGAGCGCGCGGCCGCATGGACGAGGATCCGCTGGCCGTAGGCGAGCGGCGCGAGGAGGTCGACGGCCCGCGCCAGCACGTCGACGCCGAAGGCATCGAGCGAGATCCGCCGCTCGGGCAGCACCGCCGCCAGGCCGTCGAAATCGGGGCGTGCCTCGGTCTGCGGCTCTGAGCCGTTGACGGTGTCCACGTGGACCAGGGCCCGATGGCGCTCACCCCGGCGTGGCTCGCGCGCCGGTCCGGCCACCTCGTCGCCGGGCCGCAGCTCGCAGCGGCGCACCTGGGCGGCGGAGATGTAGACGTCGTCGTCGGACGGGGCGAGCCCGGCGAGGCGCAGGAAGCCGTAGCGCTGGCGGGTCAGCTCGAGCACGCCGAGCACGGCCTCCGTGGGCAGCTCGTCCTCCGGGGCGCCGCTCGGCTCGAGCTCGACTGGCTCCTCGGCCGCGTCATCGAGGACCGTCGCCTCGACCACCGCCATCTCGTCGGTGTCCGCCTCGGCCTCGGCCTCGGCCTTCCGCTCGGGCTCGGGCTCGGGGCGCCGGCGCCTGCGACTGCGGCGGCGTCGCGTTCGGGGCTCGGGCTTCGCCTCCGCCTCGGGCTCCTCCTCCGCCTCGGGCTCCTCCCGCGGCTCAGGCTGCTCGTCCCCCGCCTTGCTCAGCGCGGCGATCAGCTCGTCGCGGCGCATCAGCCGGTAGCCGGTGATCCCGGCCGCCGCCGCACGTTCGTGGAGGTCGGCCAGGTGCAGATCGTCGAGCTCGGTGGCCATCGGCCGCGCAAACTACCGGGATCAGGGTCGGGCCGGATCGATCCCCTCGGCGGCGGCGTCCTCGACCCACCGCTCCGCTTCGCGCTGCACCCGCGCAGCGTCCCAGTCGAGTTCGCCGCCGATCGCCTCGGCCACCGGGGCCACGTCCTCGGCTGTCCGCAGCTGGGGCGCTGCCACAAGCCCGAGCCGAGTGCGTCGCAGGAGCACGTCGGCGACCGAGCGCGCCTGCTCGAGCCGGGCGGCGATCGCGGCCTCGGCCAGCATGTCGGGCTGCCCGGCGACGATGGGGGCCGCGAGCTGGGGCCGCTCGCCGGCGAGCCGCAGCACGTTGCGGGCCGCGTGGCCGTAGCGGAAGGCGAGCAGCCTCCGGTAGCCGGACGGCAGGTCGTCCTCCGTCAGGCCCTCGGGCGGATCGAGCTCGTGCTCGGAGGCGGCCATCCCGAGCGGGGTGTCGTCGGTGCGGCAGGGGGCGACGCGGCCCTCGCGCTCGACCATCCGGTCGACCACCTGCTTCGCCATCCGCCGCCAGGTGGTCAGCTTGCCGCCCGTGATCGTCAGCATCCCCGACGAGGTCTCGTAGAGCTCCGCCTTGCGTGAGATGTCGACCGACTTGCGCGGGTCGCCGGTCGAGATCAGCGGCCGCACCCCCGCGTAGGCGCCCGTCAGGTCCGCGAGACCGAGCTCGACGCCGAAGAACGAGTTGACGGCGTCGAGCAGATACTCGATGTCGTCGCCGCCGGGTTTGACGTGCGCGATGTCGCCGTCGTAGTCCTCGTCGGTCGTCCCGATCAGCGCCCGGCCGTACCAGGGCAGGGCGAAGATCGTCCGTCCCTCGCCGGCCGGGACCACGCAGGCGGCGCGGGTGACCCCGAGCTTGTCCAGCGAGACGGTGACGTGGGTCCCGCGGCTGGGCGCGATCCTCGGCACCTCCTCCTCGTCGTGGATCTCCTCGGGCCGGATCCGGTCGGCCCAGACCCCGGTCGCGTTGACGACGTTGTCGGCCTCGACCTCGAACCGCTCGCCGCTGTCCGTATCGACGCAGGCGACCCCGGCGGCCGCCCCGTCGCGGTCGAGCAGATCGGTGACCTCGGCGCCGTTGACGAACACTGCCCCGTAGCGCTCGGCCTCGCCGAGGATCGTCAGCACCAGGCGCACGTCATCGGTCTGGCAGTCGTAGAACATGTATGCCTCGCGCGGCTCGCGCGCGGCGAGCGCCGGGACCAGCTCCGTGACCTCCTCGGCGTCGATCGTCCGGTGTCGGTCGGGCGCCCAGTAGTCGTCGCCCGCGACGCGCTCGGCGCGCTCGCGACGCGACAGCCCGACCCGCGTCGTCGCCATCGCGTCGTACATGTTGAGCCCGATCCCGAGCGTGCGGCTGCGCTTGCCCTCGCCCAGCGTCGGGACCAGGAACGGCGTCGGGTAGACCAGATGCGGCGCCAGCTGCACCATCAGCTGGCGCTCGAGCAGAGCCTCGCGGACGAGGCCGAGGTCGAAGTTCTGCAGGTAGCGCAGGCCGCCGTGGACCATCTTCGAGGAGCGGCTCGAGGTCCCGATCGCGTAGTCCTCGCGCTCGACCAGGGCGACGCTGTAGCCGCGCGAGGCGGCGTCGAGGGCGACGCCCGCGCCGGTGATCCCGCCGCCGATCACGACCAGGTCGAAGCGCTCGCCGGTGACCGCCTTCAGGGCTGCGTCACGGCCGAGCATCAGTCGAGATACTCCGTGACCGTTTCGGCGGGCTCGCGCTCCGGGGGGCGCTTTTCCTGCACGGGGTGGCCGAGGTGGATCAGCGCGACGAAGCGCTCGCCGTCGCCGAGGCCAACCGCGGCGCGCCCCTCGGGCGTGCGCAGGACGCCGGGCGTCCGCCAGTAGCCGACCAGCCCGCGGGCGTGCGCCGCGAGCAGGACGATGTACGCGGCGATCGCCGTCGCGTGCAGGTCCTCCTCGTCCTGCACCTCGTCGCCGCCCAGCTCGCACGAGCAGACGACCAGCGTCGGCGCCCGGTCGAGCTTGGCCGCCGCCTCGGGTCCGGCGGCCCGCTTGAGGCGCTCGAGCGCCCGCGGCCCGACGACGCGAAATCGCCACGGGTTGGTGAGATGGTGGTTCGGCGCCCAGCGCGCGAGCTCGAGGAGCTCGTCGAGCGTCTCGCGGTCGATCGGCTCCGAGCCGTAGGCCTTGTGCGTGCGGCGGGTGCGAATCGCCGTCTCGACGTCCATCGGCGACACGCTAGTGGACGTCAACTACACGCCACCGGCGCTCCCGGCCGGAGGACGCCGGGAGGCCGGTGGCGGAACTTCGTCCGCGGACGTTTCGTTACTTCTTCGCCGGCTTCACGCGGACGGCCGCGGTGCCGTCCCCGGAGCGCGTGTCGTCACCCAGCCACTGCGCCACGGCGACGGTCTCGCGCTTGACCTTGAAGGCGCTGGTGAACTGCCCGTTGGTCGCCGCGACCTCCGTCCGCGCCCGCCAGCGGCCCTTGTCGCGGTACATCACCGCGATCTTCTCGCCGCCCTCGGCCTGGCTCAGCGTCCCGGCGACCTTGACCTTGCCCTTCTTGGCCACCCGCTTGCCCTTCGGCCCGCCGACCTGCTTCAGCGTCAGGACCGTCGGCGTGCCCGCCTGGCCGCCGGTGTTCGTCGACAGGAACGAGGCGCTCGGGGTCACCGTGAACGCCGTCGACCCGGCGTCCCAGAGGTCCGAGGGCGCCTCGGCCGTCACCAGCTGCGGCTGGAAGCTCGCCGCACCGTCGGTCGTATGCAGGACGACGCCCTGGGCGCCGAAGCTCCCGCTGCCGAAGGCGTGCGAGGTCACGAAGCCCTC
This sequence comes from uncultured Solirubrobacterales bacterium, assembly GCA_963811505.1. Classification (GTDB taxonomy): domain Bacteria; phylum Actinomycetota; class Thermoleophilia; order Solirubrobacterales; family 70-9; genus WHSW01. Next base: position 314,785 of record CAWERC010000007.1, read on the forward strand.
CGTCGCGCTGGCGAAGCTGATCCCGTAACCGCCGCCCGTCGCGATCGCCGGCCGGTCCTTCCAGGTGTTCCCGCCGTTCTTCGTCCGCAGGAGCTGGTCGTTGGTGAGGATGAACCCGAGCCTGTCGCTGACGAAGCTCGCGTCGACGACCTTGGTCTTCTTCGGCAGCTTGACCTGCTTCCAGGTGCCGCCGCCGTCGGTCGAGGCGACGACGTCGTCACGACCCCAGGCCACGATCGCGCCGCCCGCCGGGTCGACGTGGTTGAGGCGCGACTTCTTCACGTCCCGATCGCCGATCGCACCGAACGAGGTCCCACCGTCGACCGAGCGCCGCAGGCCCTTCGGCCCGGCGAGCAGCACGCTGTTGGCCGTGGTCGCGAGGACCGCCGACGGCGTCTCCTGCGTGCCGGTGTCGAGGATCTGCCAGCTGTTGCCGCCGTTGACGGTCTTGAACGCGCCGCCGAGGGCGTCGATCGCGTAACCGGTCCCCGGGCTCGGGAACGACGCGTCGACGACGGTCGAAGTGGTCGGCACCCCGACGGTGAACCAGGTCTGGCCGCCGTCGATCGTCCGGACCAGCGTCCCGTTGGCGCCGCCGACGTTGGCCACCTGGCTGGACGTCGCCCGCAGCAGGCGCAGATCCGAGGCGGAGAGCGCGCTGCCGATCGGCGCGTAGTTCTGCCCGCCGTCGTCGGAGACGACCGTCGCCCCGCGTTCGCCGACCCCGACGACCCGGGTCGCCGACGAGAACGCGGCGGCGTTGATCTTCCCCGTGGCCGGGGTGATCTCGGCGCCGGTGGCACCGCCGTCGACGGTCCGCACCAGGTGGCCGTTGGCGGCCGTGATCAGACAGGTGGTCGCGTCAGCGCAATCGATCGACGAGTAGTCCTGGAACGGGGCGCCGTCGAGCGGCTTCGGGTCCCAGGTCACCCCTCCGTCGATCGTCGCCAGCAGCGCCTTGCCGGTCCCGACCGCGAAGCCGTCGTTGGCCGTCGCGAAGGTCACCCCGTTGAGCCCGTCGAAGGCGCTCGCGACCTCGACCCACGAGTTGCCCGAGTCAGTGGTCCGGAAGACCTTTCCGTTCCCGCCGGCGCGGGTCACCGCGACGCCGGTGGTGTCGGAGGTGAAGAAGATGTCGCTCGGCTCGCGCGAACCGCCCGCGCTGTTGGTGCCCGGCACCGAGGTCTGGCGGGAGAACGTCTGGCCGCCATCGGCCGTCCGGAAGACGCTGCCGTCCCGGGTGAGCAGGTAGCCGACCGTGCCCGAGGCGAAGTTGAACGAGGCGATCGCGCTCGGGCAATCGTCGTCGGAGGCCGTCCAGGGCAGCCTGGTGAAGCTCGCGCCGCCGTCGTTGGAGCGCCGCAGCGCGCAGGCGCCGCCGACCACGACCGTGTTCGGATCGATCACCTGGACGCTGACCAGGGGGTCGGTGAGGCCGGTGTTGACGCCGGTCCAGGTGGCACCGGCGTCGTCGGTGCGCAGCAGGGTGCCGAACTCGCCGGCCGCGTACCCGCGGGTGCCGGCGAAGTCGAGCCCGGAGAGCGAGTTGCCCTGCGGCTGGGGGTTGCCCCACGTCCAGCCCGAGTGACCCGCCGATACCGGCGCCGCGCTCGCGCTCGCCACCCCGACGGTCAACGCTCCGACGGCGGCCGCAACGACGATCGCCAACCGCGTCCCAGCACGCCCCGACGCCAACGCACCAAGCATCTTCAACTCCCTGCTCCGTGGATTTCAGGAACTCACGGTGCCCACTTACACCGTCTCTCGCTGCACGAAACCTTCGCCGCCGGCAAAGTTGCGGCGGCCATCACGGGCCGCGGCGGCGGTACCAGAGGTAGCCACCGGCGAGGACGAGCCCGAGGATCCCGATCCCCCCGAGCAGATAGGCGGTCGTCCGGTCTTCCCCCTCGTCTCCGGGATAGGAGACGCTGACCGGGACGTCGCCGGACTCGCCGGTCCCGGCCGGCTCCTGGTCCGCGGATCCGGCGGCGGCGCTGACGTCCTCGGGGGAAGGGCCGGTGTCGGCCTCGTCGCCGGTGCCGCCCGCAACGCCCTGGACCTCGGCGCCGCTCCCGCCGCCGCCGGCGCCCACGCCGGGCGCCGGGTCGGCCCCGCTCGACGCCGATCCGGTCGCCGGTTCGCCCGCCGTGTCCGTCTCCTGCTCCGCCTCCTCCGAGGCCGAGTCCCCCGAGCCCGACTCCGCCCGGGAGCGGGCGACCGCGGGCAGCGGGAACGGCTGTTGTTCGGCGGCGAGCAGGGCCTGCGCCGTGACCCAGATCGGCGTCTGGTCGCTGGAGGCGGAGTAGCGGTAGTGGCCGTCGGCGGCCCGCAACCGGGAGAGGTAGCCGAGCGCGCGGCCGATCGCCGTCCCTCCCCCGCCCGCCGCCGCGAGGCCCTGGACCGCCCAGGACGTCGACTGCGAGTTGAGCACGCCGGCTGGACCCGACCGGCCAGCCGCCGCCCGAGCGCTGCGACTTTCGCAGCCAGGCGGCCCCTCGCGCCGCCGCCGAGCCGCGTGAGCCGGAGGCCACCAGGCCCTGGAGCGCCGCCCCGGTCGAGTCGGCCTCGCTCGGCGCCCGCGGCTGGATCCCCCAGCCGCCGTCGGAATTCTGGGCCCGGCGCAGCCAGCGACCGGTCCGACCGAGCGAGCCCCCGTCGTCGGCGGCCCGGATCGCCAGCGCGTAGAACGCGGTCAGGTTGACCTGCCCGTCGACCGAGCCGTCGCCGTCGCGCCGGTCGCGCAGCTCGGCGACGAGGTCCGTGCCGGCAAACCGGTGCGGGTCGAGGCCGGCGCCGGCGAGCGCGAGGATCGTGCGCTCCAGGTCGCCGACGGAACGGAGCCGGTCCGCCTGCGAGCGCAGGTAGGTGACCGGGGTCTGGCCGCCGGTGCGGACGTCAAGCGGATTGCGACCGGAGGCCTCGAGCCCGAGCATCGCCCAGCCCGTCATCGCCGGGCTCGAGGGTTGGCCGGGGACGGCGGCGAACCCGCCGTCGGAGTTCTGGGCGCCGGCCAACCACGCTGACGCCGACCGTTTGGCGGGCGCCGAGGCCGGACTCGCGAGCGACCCGGCGACGAGGAGCGCGAGCAGCGCGAGTGGGAGCGCTCCGGCCGGTCGCCAGGTGAACGCCGCCCGGGTCCGGAAGCGCGAGATCATTCGCACAAGCGCCGGCCCGGCGGCGAGGGCGATCACGAAGTTGCCGGCGGCATGGGCGACGTTGAACGGGATCCCGCGGGCCGACAGCGCCAGGTAGCGGTCGAGCGACTGCTCACCTCCGTAGGTGACCATCACCGAGAGGTCGAGCAGCGCGCCGTAGGCGAAGCCGGCGAGCGCGCAGAAGGTCGCCAGCCCGAGCCGGCCGAGGCGTCGCCGGGTGACCACCGCGAGCCAGGCACCACCGAGTCCGACGAGCCCCCAGCCCGCCATCTCCCACGCCGTCCAGGGCCCCTGGCCGAGCCAGATGTTGGAGACCGGCGCCGCCAGCGCGCCGACCGCGAAGCCGGGCCCGGCCCCCAGCGCGTACCCGGTGATCAGGGCGATGTCGGTCGTCGCGACGACGTTCGGGATCGGCGCCAGCACGAGGCGCCCGGCGATCGCGAGCGCCGCCAGCGCGGCGACGAGGGCAACGAGGCGGGCGCTGGGGCGGGTGCGCTCATACCACCAGAAGCCGCCGACCAACACCAAAACAAGCCCGGCGAAGGTTGCGGCCTGCCAGGTCACGGTAGATACCTCCGCCGGCTGCTCGGCTTCGCCTCCGCTGCCGTCGGGTCGCGCTCTGCTGAGGGACGGCAGGTCGGTGGGTCGTAAACCGCGACTTCGTCGCTATTGCCAACGAGGCTCTTCAAGATCTCGGCGCCAGCTTCAGGAGTGATCGCGCCCCGGGCGCCCAGGATGCGCGCGACCTCGGTCGCGAAGTACCAGCCGCCGGAGAGGATCTCGTCGGCCGGCCCGTCGGCGATCAGCTCGCCGTCGCCGAGGAGGACGACGCGCGAGGCGAGTCGCGCGGCGAACTCGACGTCGTGCGTCGCGACCAGCGCCGCCGCGCCGCGTCCCGTGAGCTCGCCGAGCCAGCCGCAGAGCTCGCGCTTGCGGGCGCCGTCCATGCCCCGGGTGGGCTCGTCGAGGCAGATCAGGCCGGGCAGCTCGCCCTCGCCCCGGCCCGCCATCACGATCGCCAACGCGAGGCGCTCGCGCTCGCCGCCGGAGAGGTCACGCGGGTCGCTCGCGGTCGCCCATCCCAGGCCGACCGCCTCGAGCGCCCGCCGCCCGGCCTCCGCCGGGAGCTCGTCCTCCACCCGCTCGCGGACCAGCAGGTCGGCGGGGCTCTGCGGCAGCAGGGCGCTGCCGGCCGGCGTCGACAGCGAGCCTCGCGCGGGCTCGACCAGCCCGGCGATCGCGCGCAGCAGGGTGCTCTTGCCGGCGCCGTTGCGTCCCATCAGCGCCACCCGCTCGCCGGGCTCGATCGCCAGATCCAGGCCGCGCACGGCCTCGCGCGGCCGATCGCCTCCGTCGAGCTCGACCCACAGGTCGCGGACGTCGAGCGCCCGGCCCCGCGAGCGCCGCGACGGGCGGCGGCGCGGGTCCGGGCGGGGCTCGGTGCGGTCGGTCGCCGGCTCGATCCCCGCGAGCGCCAGCGTCCGGCGCGCCTCCTTGACCGAGACGGGCGGCGGCGAAATTCCGGCGAGCGCGAACAGCCGTGCGCCCGGCGTCGCCAGCTCCGGGTCCGCGCGCAGCGCCCACTCGCAGTAGCCCCCCGGCGAGCCGTCGAACACGATCCGGCCGCGATCGAGCGCGACGACGCGGTCCGCGGCGGGCAAACAGCGCTCGAGCCGGTGCTCTGCGAGCAGGACCCCCATCCCCCACTCCTCGTTCAGCCTTCGCAACAGCCCGATCAGCTCGTCCCCGGCAACCGGGTCGAGCTGGGAGGTCGGCTCGTCCAGCAGGATCAGCCGCGGACGCAGGACCAGCGCCGAGCCCAGCGCGACGCGCTGCAGCTCGCCGCCGGACAGCGAGTCGGTTGGCCGGTCGACGAGGTGTGCGATCGCCAGCGCCAGGGTCACCTCCTCGATCGCGCGGGCGCGAGCGGCCTCCGGCTCGCCCCGCAGCTCCAACGGCAGCTCGAGCTCGCCGCGGACGGTCGCCGAGACGACCTGCGTCTCGGGCTCCTGGCCGACGAGCCCGACGAGCCCGCCAAGGTCCGCTGGGCCGTGCTCGCGGACGTCCAGGCCACAGACCCCGAGCGCGCCCGAGACCTCGCCGCCGTGGTAGTGAGGCACGAGCCCGCAGCAGGCACGGAGCAACGTCGACTTCCCGCAGCCCGAGCGGCCGGCGAGGATCGCGAACTCGCCAGGGGCAAGCTCGAGGTCGACCTCCCGCAGCGCGGGCTCGCCGGCCTCGGGATACGCGTACGAGAACGCGTCCATGCGGACCAGCGGCTCGCACCTAGCCATGGCGCAGGTACCTGCGGTCGAATCCGATGTACGGAGCCGCCGCCAGGAGCGGCAGGGCGGCGGCCAGGGCGAGGGTGGCCGCGTCGGCGTCGAGGGCGACCGTCGGGTACGCCTCGAAGCCACCGACCCCCGCAATCCTGGCGGCGATCCCGAGCGCCGCGATCGCCGTCCCGGCGGCCGCGAAGCGCCACCCGTGGCGGGATGCGCGCCGCCGCCCGGCACCGCGCGCCGCGCCGCGCGCGTAGCCCCGCAGCTCGAGCGCCGCCGCGACGTCGACCGCCCGGTCGAGCGAGCCCGCCACCAGGCGCCGGATCAGGGCAGCGCGGCCGACCGGGGCCGCCGCCGGGCCGCGGAGCGCCTGGGCGTCGCGAAGCCGGGCGTGGTCGGCGGCGGCGAGCGGGACCAGCCGCGTGATCAGGGTCGCGGTCAGCGCCGAGTGGCGCGCCAGCGGCCGCAGCAGCCTCAGCAGCCGGTCCGGGTCGACGCAGGCCGAGTGCACGGCGAAGGCGCAGAGCACGACCGCGATCCGCAGACCCAGGACGGCGCCCTCCACGAGCGCTTCGCCGCTGACGTCGATCTGGCCGAGGACGGGCACGTGTCCCCCGCGCAGCAGGATCGTGTCGCCGCGCTGCGAGGCGATCGCGTTCACGGCGACGATCAGGATCGCGAGCGTCCCTCCCCACCGCCAGGCCGCCGCAACCGCCGACCGGGCCCCGGCGAGCAGCCCGGCGACCGTCGCCGCCGCCCCGGCGCCGGCGAGCACGATCGGGTTCGAGTAGACGAAGGCGACCAGCGCGATCGAGCCGAGGTACGCGCTCGCCGCCACCGCGCTCGCCGCCGCGAGCGGTCCGGGGCGCGGCGCGTATGCGATCGGCGATCTCATCCGCCCTCCGTCTCGGGGAGCGGAATCGCGCCATCGCGGCCGACGGCGACGGCGTAGTGGTCAGCGAGGGTGGCGGGGTCCAGCGCCTCGGCGGCCCGATCCACCCCCGCGGCGCCGGTCGCCGTCACGAGCCATGTCACCGGTTCATCGCTCAGCCGCAGCGCGGCGATGAGTCCCTCGTCGTGGGCAAGCTCACGGACCGGCTCCGCCTCGGCATCGAGCGTGAACAGGGGGGCGTTGGGGCTCGGGCGATCGAGGCGGGCGAAGACCCCGCTGAAGTCGGGCTCGAGCGCCAGCGCGTGCGAGATCGAGTCCGAGGCGAGATCGCGGACCGTGCCGACCTGGATTCGCGCCGCATCCTCGTTCCCGGGGCCCCTGACGACCCGGGCCTCGACCCCGGCCTCGTCGAGCTTCGTCGCGACCTCCTCGCACGGGGGACGCGTGCCCATGCATCCGACCTCGACGTCGAGTCGCTCGTCCTCGCGGGTCGACGCCTGCAGGAACGGCTCCGGCCAGGAGCCGACCACAGCCGAGACGCGCGTCGCGTCGGTCCAGTCGCGGTAGTCCCACCAGATCCGGTCGCCGCCGCGGACCGCGACGTCGGCGGCGCCGCGATCCGACCAGAGCCCGTTGACATAGAAGAACCAGTCGCTCGAACGGCCGCCGGACACCTCGCCGGAGACGCCCTCGATCGACTGCACGAAGGCGCCGCCGTAGCGGGTCGTGATCTCGGTCTCGCGATCGAGGAACCGGATCACGGTCTCGCTCGCGGCCGGGTCCTGCTCGGACACGGAGAGCACGGGCTCGGCGCCGTACTCGTGGGTCACGGTCAACGTCGCCTCGCCCTCGCTCGACTCGCCCGGCCCGAAGCCACAGCCGGTGGCCGCGGCGGCGATCGCGACCGCCGCCCAGGCCACCGCGCTGCGGCCGCGCCTCATCGCCTTCTGACCCGCTCGCAGCTGCCCTTGATCACGAGCCCGTCGTTGGCGAACTTGCGCTTCAGGCGCACGGTGTCGTCGCCCTTGCCGCAGTTGACCCGGTCGGCGCCGCCCTTGCGCATGTCCACGTTGTCGTCGCCGCCGCGCGAGCGGATCGCGTCGTCTCCGGCCGTGCCCTTGATCCGGTCGCCCTCCGGGCTGCCGACGAGCGTGATCCCCCGCTCGGCCGGGCACGAATCTGCCTCTGGGCCGACGCAGGTCTCAAGCGCCTCAGAAGGGATGTCGGTCCCCCGGGTCGCGGTCAGGGTCGCCTCGCCGACCTCGGCGACCGACACCTGGGCGGTGCCGTCGGCTCCGGTGGTCGCGGCCGCGTCGCCACCCGTAACCGCGGCGCCGGCGGCCGGGGCGCTTGCGCAGCTGGTCTCGAACGTATTCGGGTCGGTCACGCACTTGTGCTCCGTGACCGAGACCGTGAACGGCTCGCCGGCCTTCGCCCGCGCCGGCGCGTCGAGCTCGAGCTCAGCCGGGTTCGGGTTCGGGAAGTTGTCCGGCGCGAGGTAGAAGAGCACCGTGTCGCCGTCGCGGATCTCGAGCTGGTCGGCGCCGACGGTGGACTCCTGGTGGTTGGCCTTGAAGTACCAGAACGACTCGCCCGACTTCGCCTCAACGCCGCCGACCCCGCAGATCCCGAGGCCGAACCCGAATTGATCGGTGAGCGAGAGCGGCGAGACCGGCTTCGTGGTCCGCCCCGCGGTGGCCAGGAGGCTCAGCGCGTTGGGCTTGTCGTAGGTGTATTCGGCTCCCGAGCCGCCGGGGGGTCCGAAGCAGTCGGCGTCGGGCCGGGTCGGCACCGTGACCCCCTCGTCGACGATGTAGGTGGTGCCTTGGTCGAGCACGGTGTCAGCCGTCAGCACGCGCAGGTGAGCGGTCACCGTCGCGGATGCGGCGGGCGCCAGCAGGAGCAGTCCGAGGAGCGCCAGGAGCGCCGAACGAATACGTGTGGTCATGAGCCACCCCTTCCTAAGAGGGATTGTGTTGGCTGACCGGAGGCTGGTCTCCTGGCTCGCGGGCCGGCAGTCGCGCCTTCCCAAGACGCCTAGCGTCTCAGTGGCAGACTCGCGTCATGCGACGCCGTTGATGCCCGTCCACAGTGGCTGGACCGCGCCGGTTTCACACCGGACTTCCCACGACCACCGGTCGTATGTCGCCGGGGATACTACCCCGGCACGAGCCTCAGCTCGTGCGCTCCTCGACCTTCTTCGCGAGCTGCTCGACGACCTCGGGCATCGCCTGCTTCATCCGCGAGAGCTCCCAGTGCTCGATCTTGATCAGGCGCACCGACGAGGTGGCGACCACGGTCGCCGAGCGCTCCTGCTTTTCGAGCAGGCCCTGCTCGCCGAACACGTCGCCGGGGCCGAGGTCGGCGAGGTGCTCGCCCTCGCGCTCGACCTTCACCGTGCCGTCCTCGATGATGTAGAAGTCGTTCGAGTACCCGCCCTCGCGGATGATCGTCTTGCCCTCGGCCACCGACTCGAGGCTCGCGAAGGTCGCGACCTTGGTCAGGGCGTCGTCCGGCACGTCTGCGAACAGGGGCGTGTTCTTGAGGGCGCTTACGTCCACGGGTCTCCTCCGCTCGGTTGGTAGGTCGGGAACCTAACCGATCGCCTCGGCGGGCGCGGCATCGGGCTCGCCCGCCTTGATCGTCGCCAGGAAGCGCTCGATCGTCTCCACGACCCTCGCGGTGCGGAGGCTCGGCAGGATGTCGAAGGCGTGCTCGGCACCGGCGAGCTCGGCGTACACGACGGGCCGCCGGGAGACGGCGCGCAGCTGGGCGACGAAGCGGCGCGCGTCAGCGACCGGGACGAGCGTGTCGCGGTCGCCGTGCAGGACGCAGAACGGGGGCGCGTCCGCGTGCACGCGATGGGTCGGCGAGGCGCTCTCGTAGCGCTCCCGGTCCTCGGCGAGCGCGACCTTCATCACCAGCTCCTCGAGCACCCACTGCAGCTCGTCGTAGTAGTCGCCCTCGGCGTTGGTGAGGTCGTAGACGCCGTAGAACGGCACCGCCGCGGCCACGGAGGTGTCGGCGTCCTCGAACCCGGGTTGGTAGGAGGGATCGTCGGCGGTCAGCGCCGCGAGCGCGCACAGGTGCCCGCCGGCCGAGCCGCCCGTCAGGCAGATGAAGTTCGGGTCGGCGCCGTACTCGCCGGCGTGCTCGCGCACCCAGGCGATCGCCCGCTTGACGTCGACCAGCTGGTCGGGGAAGGTCGCGGCCGGGCTCAGCCGGTAGTCGATGTTGAACCCGACCCAGCCGTGGAGGGCGAGGTGGTTGAGCAGCGGGATGCCCTGCTCGGAACGGGTGCCGACGATCCAGCCGCCGCCGTGGACCTGGATGATCGCCGGCCGCAGCGCCACCCACGGCGCGCGCGGCTCGTAGACGTCCAGGCGCAAGGGGCGCTCGCCGTAGCGGGCGAACTCGATCCCGCGCCGGTGGCGCACGCCCCGCGGCCACAGCATGAGCGGCGGAAACAGCAGGTGGCTGAAGGGGAAGTCCGAGCGCTCCTCGGCCTCGGGCGGCTCGAGCTCGGCGAGCGCATCGCGGACCGCGCGGGCGCTGGTCAGGCTCTGCCACGCGAGCACGCAGAGCCGCAGAGCCCAGAGCGTCAGCGCGACCACGATCGCGACCCCGAACCAGCCGCCGAGCGCCTCGAGCGCGATCGCGCCGGCGATCGCGAGCAGGGTCGCGACCAGGAACGCCCACGCGAACTCGCGCACGGCCGCTCCCGTGATCCATCGCACCAGGCGCCAGCGCAACGCCGGCGGCGGGTGGAGCTCGGACGCCTTTCTCAGCAGCGCGAACACGCCGGCAAAGCTAGCCGGGAGCGCTCAGCGGCGCTCGATCGCGGCGACGGCGGAGTCGACGAAGATCCGCCTGGCGCGCTTCAGCGCCGGGCTGTCGCCCCGGTCGAGCCGCTCGAGGGCGAGCCCCTCGAGCCCGACGACGACGTAGGTCGCGATTCCGTCGAGCTCGGCGGGGCCGATCCCGAGCTCCAGCCCGCGCAACAGCTCGCGGACGATCGCCCGGTGGCCCTGCTTCATCTCGGCCATGATCTCGCCGACGCGGGTCTCGACCACCGCCTGCGACGAGAGGTCGAAGTACACGCGCTGGAGGCCGGCGTCGCGATTCATCGCCCGCCAGAGCCCGTCGGTGACCGCCTCGATCAGCTCCCGCGCCGAGCTCGGTTCGCCGACCTGGCCGAGGACCTCGTCGGTGATCGTCTCGGAGACCCGGCGCGCGACGGCGGCCACCAGCCCCTGCTTGGAGCCGTAGTAGTACGGGATCAGCGCCTTGTTCTGACCCGAGGCGGCGGCGACCTTCGCGGTCGTCAGTCCGGCGTAGCCGTCGCGCTTCAGGACGTCGTAGCCGGCCGCGAGGATGCGCTCCGGAGCATCGCTCGCGGGCCGCCCGGGACCGCGCCGGGGCTGCGCCGTCTCGCTCAAGCCGGCGCTGCGATCGCGTCGGTCGACATCCCCATCGCCGCGAGCTTCTTCGACAGCGAGCGCATCGCGTACTCGAACATCTCCGAGGAGTGGTAGCCGAACGGGGTGTCGAAGTCGTAGCGGTTCTCGACCCAGTCCGGCGAGAACGCCAGCACCGCGGTCGGCAGGGTCTCGGAGAGCGTGTCCTGGACCACCTTGCGGTAGCGCTCGTCCTCCTTGATCGCGTCGCACAGGAACTTGACGCCGAAGCCGACGTGGCGCGACTCGTCGCGGTTGACGTGGGTGAACCCGTCGCGGAAGCCGGGCAGCCGGTCGGCCTGCTTCAGATAGCGGAGGATGAACCGCGCCCCGGTCAGGGCAAGGGTGCCCTCGATCACGATCATGTAGACGGTGATCCCGCGGACCAGCGCCTCCAGGTCGCCGGGGTCCTTGCGCAGGGTCTCGGCGCAGTCATGGAGGATGCCGTCGAACAGCGCCAGATACTCGTTGTGCATCTTCGGGCGCTCCGCGGCGAGGTTCTCGGCGATCGTCGTCGTCCCGGAGTTCAGGACCTCCCGGTAGAAGCGGTCGAAGAACACGCAGTGGCGCGCCTCGTCGGCGATCTGCGAGGCGAGGAAGATCCGCTGGTCGTCGGTCGGCGCCGCGATCGCGAACGGCAGCAGCTCGGTCGTCACCCGCTCCTCGCCGATGAAGAACGAGGAGAGCATCCAGTTCATGAACCGCCGCTGCTCTTCGCTCCACATCCCGTCGTCCGCCCACTCCTCGGCGTCGCGGCTGAAGTCGAACGTCTCCGAGCTCCAGCCCTGGTTCTCCCACCGCGAGATCAGCTTGCGGTACGACGGCGCGGCCTCGACGACCTTGTCGAGCTGAGCCATCACCTTGTCGATGTCGCCGTCCAGCAGAACGTCGAGCGCGCTGAGCTCGTCTCCCGTCGCCACTCCGCCGTTGCCGCTCGTGATCGCCATGGGTGCCTCCTCGGTGGGTCTTGCGCCGTCGCCGCAATTATTAACCAACCGGTTGATAATTGTCAAGCGACGCCGGCTGATCGCAGTCGCGGGGCGCCGGCGGGGCAATAGGTGGGCGCGTGAGGCCTGGGAAACACCGCGACGATGGCCCGTTGCCAGACGCTTGCGGTATTGACCTCGGATAGCGAGGAAAACACCGCAACCATCGGTCTTCGGCGCGGCGCTTGCGGTGTTGTCACACCCGGCAGCACCTCCCCACCCAGCCCAAAGGCCGCTGCGGGCCACCGCCGACGCCGGCTTCGCGCCGATCCCCCGGGCCTAAGGCACGCCCGCGAGAGCCCGCTCATCGGACCCCAGCGGGCCGCGGGCGATCGCCTCGCGACGCAGGCGCAGGTACTCGGGCCCGACGTTTCGCAATCGGGCGGGCATCACCGGGGTGAGGGCACGCGACGCCGCCCCGAGCGCGCGCAGCTCGGCCTGCTGCGCGTCGCTCCAGCGGACCCCGAAGCGCTCGCGCAGCACGGGCGGCAGAAGTCCCAGGGTCGCGGTCTTCAGCGCCCGCGAGGGCGCGACCCGCAGCAGCGGCCAGAGCTGGTCGATCACCGGCAGCCCGGGCGGCGCCGGGCGCCCGAGCAGCGAGAGCAGCACGTCCACGGTCTCGTGGCGCACGAGCCGCTCCGCGATCGTCGTCTCCACGTAGTCGTGGAACTCGGCGCGGCTCTCGGGCAGGTCCCCGGGGCGGACGCCGACCAGGCGCCCCAGCGGCATGTACTCGGCGTAGAGGCGGTCACGCTCCGCGGCTGTCGTCTGCCCGACGAAGCGCTCGCCGGCGGCGAAGGTGGCCTCGATCAGGGTCGCGTGCACCCAGGCGTACGCGTCGGGCTCGAGCGCGTGGTAGCGGGTCCCGTCCGGGTTGACGCCCTTGATCGACTTGTGCATCTCGCGCAGCCGCCGCCCCACCGGCACCGCCGCCTTCCCGCCGTAGACGAGCAGGTAGAGGTAGTCGGTGGTCCGCATCAGCCTGCCCCAGGGGTCCTCCTGGAAGTTGGAGTGGTCGCGAACCCCGGAGCCGACGGTCGGGTGGGCGACCTGAAGCATCAGCGCGTAGCCGGCGCCGAAGAAGTAGCGCGGGTCGCCGAGCTTGCGCCACGACAACGAGTCGGGGCCGAGCACGAGCTCGGCGGCCTCGTCCTCGGGGGGCAGGATCGGGACCCGCTCGCTCATCGTCCACCCGCCTTCTCGACCGCGGGCAGCACCTCGCGGTCCAGCGCCAGCAGCCCGCCGACGAGCAGCTCCTGAAGCTGGTCGCGCGAGAGCGGGCCCCCGCGCAGCCAGTCGAAGGTCGCCGCCTCCACGAACCCCGCGTAGGCGCGAACCGCGGCCCGCAGCTCGGCGCTCGCGGCCGCCGGCGGCCGGCCCGGGCGCAGGATCTCGATCACCTGGTCGGCGGTGCGTTCACGGGCCTGGTCGAAGATCTCCTCGAGCTCGGGGTCGCGGCCGAAGCCCTGCGCGCCGTGGATGGCGAGCAGCATCTCGCCGCTGCGCTCGGTGACGTCGAGCCACCGCTCGACCGCCGCGCAAAGCGCTGTCTCGGGCTCGCCGGTGGCGATCTCGGCGGCGAACACGCCCTCCGGGAGCTGCAGGATCGAGCGCACGACCTCGAGGAAGAGCGCCCGCTTGCCGCCGAAGTAATGATGAACGAGGCCGCGGGTCACCCCGGCCTCGGCGGCCACGTCGGCCGTCGAGACCGCCCCGTAGTTGCGCTCGGAGAACAGCCGCCGCGCGGCGGACAGGATCTGTCGCCGGCGTTCGGCGACGTCGAGCCGCGACCACCGCGGCGTCTGTTCCGGGGTCTGGCTGGCGGTCGGCATCCCGTCAGCGTACCTTATTGGCAACTTGCCAACAAGGTGCCTACCTCGCAGGCGGTGGCTTGTACGGCTTCAGGCGCGGGTAGGACCCCGGCTCGTACGGCCGCGGGTCGGCCGCGTCCCCGGGGTCCGGGTAGGCGTTGTGGCAGACCCCCGTAGGCGACGGCGGCGCCTCCCCCTCCAGGCAGCTCGAGCCCGCCGACACGTCGTCGACCTCGTCGGGGATGAACATGATCGCGAAGCGCGCCCAAGCGCCGTCCGAGTCACCGTGCGATGTGAGCCCGGCGAAGTTCGCGAAGAACGAGTCGATCCCCTTGACCCGCGGCGCCGCGTACCGGAGCAACGGGACCAGGTTGCGAACCGACGCCTCGAGGCCGGGGACGGTCGGCCCGCCGAGGATGACCAGGCGGAGCAGCTTGCGCAGCGACGGGAGCCCGGAGACGTGCTTGACGGTCTCGACGGTGTCGGAGGCGAGCGGCCCGATGTCCGCGAGCGCCGGGGCAAGCTCCGGCGCTGCCCTCCGCAGGTCCCGGACCAGCGGGCGCGCCTCCCGCAGGAGCGGCCGCGCAACGCGCAGCGCCTCGGTCCCGTCACCGAGGACCCCGGGCAGCTCAGCCATCCCCTGCTCGAGCGAGGCGGTGTTGGAGGCGAGCGCGGCGAGCGCCGCGTGCCCGGAGGCGACGACGCGGCGCAGCGCCTGCTCCCGACTGCCGAGCTCGCCGACCACCGTGCTCGCGGAGGAGACGAAGCCGGCGATCTCGTCCTCCTGGCCGCGCAGCGCCTCGGTGAGGTCCCGCAGCTCGCCCACCGTGCGCGCAAGCTCGCCGACCGTCACGTTGAGCTCGGTCCCGGAGCGCTCGGACGCGGTCGCCCGCTCGAGCGTGTCGAGGATCGAGCTCACGTGCCGCCGGCCGGTGGCGTCGAGGAAGTCGAACGCCTCGTCGAAGTCGACGCTCGGCAGCGCCCGGACCTTCGCGCCGGAGTCGAGCTCGTCGCCGCGCGGGCTGCCGGGGTCGAGGTTGAGGTAGGGATCGCCGAGCAGCGTGCGCTCGCCGATCGTCACCGTCGCGTCCTCGTGCACTGCCTCGAGCGTGTCGTTGACAGTGAACGTCACCGTCGCCTTCGAGGTGTCGTGGTCGAAGCTGACGTCGGTCACCTTCCCGACCTGGACGCCGCGGACGATGACCGGCTGCTTGGTCGGCAGCGCCTCGGTGTCGGCGAACGTGGCGGTCAGGTGGTACGGCTCGCCGCCCACCGTGCCGGTGACGCTCGGCCCGTCGAATGCCTCGTTCAGCGCGATCAGCGTGACCGCCGCGAGCGCCGTGCACACGAGCGCGAAGACCAGGCCGACCTTCGGGAGGCGATGGTCCATCTAGCTGCCTCCCCCGCGGCTCACCAGATGGTCCGGCAGCCCCGGGACCTCGAACCGAGCCATACACGCGGCGGCGTTCTGCTTGCACGCCAGCTCGAGCGCCAGCGCCAGCTTCCGCTGGAGCTCCGAGGGCCGGCCGTCGCGGCTGCGGGTCGACGACTCGGGCAGGCCGAAGTTCTCGGGCTTCAGGTCCTCGATCTCCAGCACGCTGACCTGGCCGTACGCGCCGCCGTTGTCGTTGACGGAGGTCGCGCCGCTCAGGGTGTCGGCGAGCTGCGCGCCGCCCTTCCGGTACTCGTCCATGATGTGCGCGAGCCGGACCAGGTCCACGGCGGTGGGGATCAGGCCCTTCGCCTTGGCGGTCAACCCCCGCGTCCCCTGCAGCATCAGCTGCGTCGGCTCGGCGCCGCGCTTGGTGAGCGAGTCGAACTGGCCCACGAGCTGCGAGGCACGGGGCAGCAGGTCCCTCAGCTTCGCGCTCGCCTCGCCGAGCCCACCGGCGGACGGGATCAGCCGATCGAGCGCCGGGACGAGGATCTCGGCGAGGTCGGCTCCCGCGTCGAGCGAGCGGTCCGCCTCCTCCAGCACGGGCCCGAGCAGCCGGGTCGCGGCGGCCAGCTCGCGCTCCCGGGACGCGGTGACCGCCAGGGTGTCGCTGCCGGCCGCGACGGCGTTGCCGAGCTCGACCGACCGGTCCGCGAGCGTCGCGGTCACGTCGTCGAGGTCGTCGACCAGCCGCGCCAGCAGCTGCCGCCGGGTGGCAAGCGAGCGGGCGATCGGCCGGGCATCGTCGGTCACAGCGGCGAGCCGGCGCAGCGCCCCGCGCAGATCGCCGGCGCGGTCGTCGAGGCCGCCCTCTAGCTCCCCGATCAGGATCTGCGTGTAGGCCCGGGTGTCGGCGTCGAGCACGCTGGTCAGCTCGTCGATCGCCACGAACGCGGTCGTCCGCCCGGACGGGATCGGCTCGCCGTCGGGCAGCGGGCCCGCGGAGGGATCCCCAGGGTCGACGTTCACGATCAGGTTCTGGATCGCGCTCGCCGGACGCAGCTCGGCGCTGGCGTCCGCGAAGATCTTGCCGCGGACGTCGGGCTCGAGGCTCAGCGTCGCGACCGCCTGGCCGTCCTCGTAGCGGGTGCCGATGACGCGGCCGACCAGCGCTCCGGCCACGGCCGCGCCCGGCTCGTCGACGCGGTCGAGCCCCTTGGCGTCGGTGAACTCGACCTCGACCGTGTAGGGGGCGCTCGACCCCGGCAGGCGGATCGACTTCTTGGTCAGCGTGTACCCGAGGAAGGCCAGCGCAGCGACGATCTGCAGGCAGATCACGAGGCGCCCGTACGGGATCCGCCCGGCCGTCCGATGCGGGTGGATGAACCGGCGGATCACGTGCAATACCCCTGGCCCTGGAGCACGACGGCGGCCTCCGGCGAAAGCTCGGCGATCAGGTCGCAGGGCAGGACGCCGCCGAGCCCGCTCCCACCCTCGGGGTCGAAGTAGGAGCCCAGCCGGATCACGTGGCCGGTCCCGAGCGCCCCCTGGGCAGCGTTCTGGTACGGCCGTAGCGCCGCGTCGCCCCCGGCGAAGGCCGAGATCAGCTGCAGGTAGGTCGGGAGCCCGAGCTTCGAGTCGCGGTGCATCGCGGGCAGCACCCGGTCCCCAAGGATCGGCCCGGTCGGCCTCAGGGTGTCGAGCAGGCGGACGAGCGCGGGCGCGGCGCTGGTGGCACGGCGCAGGATGGTGGCGATCCCGCGGACGAGCGGGACCGCCCGGCGGATCGCCGGCGTCGCCTCGCGCAGGAGCGGCTGGAGCCCCTGGAGCGCCGGGGCGAGCTCGACGAGCGCCGGGCGCAGCTGGACGGCGAGCTCGCCGGTGCGGTCGATCAACGCGGTCAGCACCGCGCCGCGGTCGCGCAGCGTCTCGAGCGGGCCGGGAAGCGCGGCAAGGGCGCGGTCGAGGGGGCCGGCGGCGTCGACGTCGAGCGCGGCCAGGGTCCGGTTGGCGCGCTCGGCCAGCGGGACCAGCGAGCTCTCGCGGCGCGCGAGCGCCGCGATCGTCACGGAGCTGCTGCGCAGGGCCCGCCCGAGCTCGTCGCCCCCACTGCCCTGCAGCGCCCTGGCAGTAGGAGCGACGTCGCGCGTCAGCTGCGGCGTCCGCTTGAGCGTCGCCTGCAGGTTGCCGGGCGCGTCGCCCGAGAGCGCCGCGGCGGTCGTCACCGCGAGCTCCCGGAGGCTGCGGCGCACCGGGGTGCGCAGCACCCGCAGCGCCTCGTCGAAGGAGACGTAGACGCTGGTCTGACCGCGCGGGATCGTCGCGCCGTCGGAGAGCGGCGGCGCGCTCGGGCTGCCCGGGTGCAGGTCCACGAACGCGCTGCCCTCGAAGAGCGTGTGCGGGCGCAGCTCGACCTGGGCGTCGGCGTGGACCTCGATCTCCTCGTTGATGTCGAGCTCGACGAGCGCGTCGTCGCCGACGCGGATCACCTCGCCGATCTCGCCCTCGTTGACCCCGGCGACGCGGACGTCGCGATCGATCGAGCCGAGCCCGTTGACGTTGTCGAACTCGGCCCAGATGGTCTGGCGGTCGGCGAACGGGTTCGGCTTCGTAACCGCGAGGACGATCCCGATCGCGATCGCGACGAGCATCCCGATGCCGATCAGGCGACGGCGGAGTCTGGAGGTGCCGTTCAACACGGCTGCGAGTGCTCCAGCGGCTCGCCCGGCTCCGGATAGGGATCGCGGGCCCGGTGACAGGTGAAGATCGGCGCGAAGCGGAGAGCCGGGTTGCCCGCGGCGGTCTGACCCTCCGGGATCGAGTTGCTCGTGGCGCCGATGATTCCCTTGCCGGCGAGGCGGATGTCCCTCGCGTACGGGGCGACGCCGTCGACGAGACGGCGCAGCGGCCCGAGGAGCGGCTTGATCGACGCCACCGTCGGGCGCAGGTCGCGGAGGATCGGCGCCGCGGCCACGAGCACCGGGTTGATCGCCGCGGTCAGGCGGGCCGTCTCGGTGCGGATCTCGTCGCCGAGCGCAAGCACCCGGTTGACGTCCGGCAGCGCCTTGGCGAGCTCGCGGGCCGCCGGGGTGAGCTCGCGCGCCGCCGCGGCGGAGTCCTCCAGCAGCGGGTCGGCCAGCGGCGCCGCGCGCAGGAGCTCGTCCTCGAACGGCCGCAACAACTCGAGGGAGTCGGCGAGCTCGGCGTCGCGCGAGGCGATCGTGCCGGCGACCGCGCTCGCCTCGACGAGGAGGCCGCCGAAGTCGCTCGCGTCGGAGCCGCGCAAGCCCGTGGAAGGTGCGCGCCGACCCGCGGATGATCTCCGCGATCGCGCCCGGCTGGGAGGTCGCCGCCTGGAGCTGTGACGTCATGTCGGCGCTCGAGGCACCCAGGTCCTGGAGCGTTGCGTTGACGTCCTCCCCGCGCCCAGCCACGCCCACCCCGCCGCTGGTGACCATGTCCTGGAGCGCCGCCCGCGCCCGGCGGTCGAAGATCTGCACGACCTCGAGCAGGTCGACGCCCGAGCCGCTGCGCGCCAGGGGGATCGTGCCGCCCTCCGGCATCGGGTCGTCGACGTCCCCCGGGCGCAGCTCCAGATACGTGAGATAGACGATCGAGCGGACCTTGACGTTGGCGCGCGCGTCGGTTCCGATCGGCGCGAAGGCCGGGCGCAGCTCGGCGGTGACCAGCACGTGCCCGTCGTCCGGCTCGACGTCCGTGATCAGGCCGGCGAGGCGCCCCGCGACGCGGACCGTGTCGCCCGGCTTGAGG
This sequence comes from uncultured Solirubrobacterales bacterium, assembly GCA_963811505.1. Classification (GTDB taxonomy): domain Bacteria; phylum Actinomycetota; class Thermoleophilia; order Solirubrobacterales; family 70-9; genus WHSW01. The sequence goes on from CAWERC010000007.1 coordinate 333,514, forward strand.
ATCGGCGAGTCCGCCGCGACCTCGACGTTGACCTCGTAGCGGTTCTGGAGCGGAACCCCGTTGACCGAGGCCCAGGCCACCCAGGCCAGCAACCCGCCGACCGCGGCGACGATCAGGCCGAGCAGCAGCTCGCGGCCCTCGAACCGCTGCGCCGTCCGGCGGACGGTCCGCGTGAACGCTCCCGGTGGCTTCGGCCGCGCGCTCATGGTCCGCTCAGGAAGTCGAGGAGGTCCTCTGCCGCGCCGAGGTCGGGCCCGTCGTCCTGGTCGTTGTCATGCCCGTTCCCGCCGCCGCCGGGCTGGCCGAGCGCGCCGTCGACGATGCCGTTGATCTGGTCGAGCGCGTTCCCGACCTCGTCCGTGACGGGGCCGAGCGGGTCGCCGTCGCCGACGCCGCCCGCGGCGGGCGCATCGCCGTCGCCGCCGACGTCGACGGGCCCGCCGGCTGCGGGTGCGTTGCCGCCGTGGTCGCCCGAGCGGTCGTCGCCGCCGCCCCGCGCGCCGACGATCGCATCGTTCAGGCAGCCCGGCTCGATCGGCAGCCCGAAGCTCTCGCAGGTGAGCACCGTCTCGGCCCGCAGGAACCGGCGGTCCGGGTCGTAGTCCTCCGGGTAGCCGGCCTGGTTGCCCGTCTCGACCCCGACCGCGCCGAGACCGACGTCGTCCTCCGCCTTCGGGCCGTGGCCGTAACCGTCGGCAGAGAACAGCGCCCGCTGCAGCTGCCGTTCGCCCAGCAGCGCGTTGAGTACCGCTCCGGCGGCGGCGGCGATGTCGAGTGGCGCGGTAAGGACGCGAGAGGGCGCCTCGCGCAGGGTCGGGAGGCTCGCGGTGAGCAGCCTGTCGACCAGGTGGAGGGTCGGCCCGACCGTGTCCATGGTCGCCCGTGCGTCGTCGAGGAACGGGCCCAGGCGGCGGAAGGTGATCGCCAAGTCCGGGGCCGAGTCGGCGACGACCCGCGCCAGCGGCTCGGCCTCCGTCGCGAGGTTGGCGAGCTTGCCGAGCGTCACGCGCGAGCGCTCGGCCGTCTCGGGCAGGCGCTCGATCGCGGCGTCCAGCGCCGCGCCGTGCTCGGCGGTCGTCCGCAGCGTGGTCGAGAGCGAGTCGACGAGCCCGCCGAGCTCGCGCGAATGGGATGCCGCCTCTCCGGTCACGGCCTCGGCGTCACCGATCAGGCTGCGCAGCGCGGCGTTCTGGGAGCGAACCTCGGCGAGCGCCTCGCCGGCCGCCTGCAGGCCAGGACGCAGCTGGAGCACCGCCTCGTTGAGGTCGGCGCCACGCCGCTCGAGCCCCTTGCCGAGCTCGATCAGGATCAGCTTCAGCCCCTGGCGGACCGGCTCGTTGAAGCTGTTGAGGAGGTCGTCGAAGCGGGGCGCGACGACCGTCCGGCGGGTCCCGATCACCTCGTCGCCGAGCGCCTCGTCGTCGTCCCCCGGCTCGAGCGCGACGTAGCTGTCGCCGGTGATGTCCTGCTGGCGGATCGCGGCGGTCGCGTCGGCGCTCGGCGGCGCCGTGCCCTCGAACAGCTCGAGGGAGACGAGCGCCGTGCCCTGGTCGGTGATCTCGATGTCGCCGACCGACCCGGCGATCGCGCCGTCGACGCGGACGTGCATCCCCGGCAGCAGCGGATAGACGTCGTCGAACTCGGCCTTCACGGTGGCCCCGGAGCCGCCCGAATGCGAGCTGATGTAGACGGCGGCGAGCGTCCCAACCAGCAGGACGGCGGTGGTGATCGCGACCAGGCGCGCCATCAGGTCGTTCACGGCTGGAGCTCCTCCTCGTCGAGGTAGCTGCGTGGCGCCTTGCCGCCGCCGATGAAGCTGCGCCAGTACCGCTTCCACGGCTCGCCCTCGTTGGTTCCGGGGTCGCGGTCGAACGGACGGGCGACGAGGCCGGCGGCGTCACTCGAGGCGTCGATCTCGTTCAGGTGCCGCGGCCGCTGGATCAGCAGCGCCGAGACGCGGATCATGTTGCCGTTGACGTCGTAGCTCGAGCTCGCGTCGCCGAAGAGGGTGAAGAAGTTGATGACCTCGGGCCCGCGGGCGCGCAGGTGGTCGAGGAGCGGCGTCAGCAGGTTCAGGATGTCCGGAAGACGCCCCGCCACCGGGATGGCGGCTCCGATCACGGGGCGCAGCGCGCGCAGCTGCTCACGCAGCGGGGCCGCGAGCCGCCGCGCCTCCTCGGTGAGCGGGCCCAGCGCGTCGAGCGCCGGACGCAGGGCGCGCGCGGTCGGCGCGAGCTCGGCGACCACGGGCCCCGCGACGGCGACGAGCTCGCGCAGGTCCGGGGTGACGTCCCGTAACCGGTCGACGGTCTGATGCGCGGATGCCAGCCCGGGGCCGATCGCGTCGGCGGTGCGGGCGAGCTCCGTCTGGCGGGCGGCGGCGGCATCCAGGGTCGTGGCAAGGCGGTCCGCCGTCTGGCCGAGATCGTCGGGGCTCCGGGCGAGAGCGGCGAGGACGGTCCTGCCCTGGGTGACCAGCTGCTCGAGCGCTGCCTGGTCGGCGGTCACGTCCGCGAGCAGGTCGGCGGTCTCGCCGAGGGCGTCGCCGCTGTGGCGGACGGTGGCGCCGATGTCAGCCCCGCGCCCCGCGGTCGAGGCGTCGAGCTCGGCCAGGAGCCTGCCGACCTGGCGCCGCGTCGAGGGGTCCAGCGTCGAGACCGCGAGGTCGAGGTCGACGGGCTGGTCGGTGCTGCTCGGCCCCAGCGTCGCTCCGTCGGACAGCTCGGGGCCGTCGCCCTGAGTGAGGTCGACATACCGGTTGATCACGCCGATGTTCGACGCCAGCCGGAGGTTCGCGAAGGCGCCCTGGCGCAGCCGGAAGTCGGAGTCGATCGACATTGTCACCTCGGGCATCCCGTCGTCGGTGAACTCGATCTCGGTGACCTTCCCGACCTCCAGGCCGCCGGCTTTCACCTCGCCCCCGTCGATCAGCCCGCGCACGTCGTCGAAGACGGCGTGGACCTCGTAGGTGCCCTTGCTGTTGAAGGCGACCAGGATCACGGCGACCCCGGCGACCCCGAGCGCCACGAGCAGGGCGATCCGCGCCCTCATGCGATCGGGAGGTTCGGGTCGAAGCCCCAGAACACGAAGGTCATCAGCATGTTGAGCACCGTGACGACGATCAGGTTGGTCGCCATCGACTTGGCGGTCGCCACCCCGACCTCGACCGGGCCCCCCCGCACCCGGTAGCCGTAGTAGAGGGCGGTGACGATGACCGCGAACGACAGCACCAGCCCCTTGATGACCGAGTAGACGATGTCGATCGGGTCCAGAGCCGTGTAGAAGGCGAACTCCCAGGTTCCCTGCGAGACGTCGCCGAAGCGGACGAACGACGCCAGCCAGGCCGCGCCCTGCGCCGCCGCGAGCGCGATCAGGTAGGCGATCGGCAACATGAACGCCGCGGCGAGCATGCGGGTCGAGACCAGGTAGGTGATTGACGGCACGCCCATGACCTCGAGGGCGTCGACCTCCTCGTTGACGCGCATCGCCCCGAGCTCGGCCACGATCCCGCCGCCGATCTTGGCGGCGACGATGAAGCCGAAGATGAACGGGACGATCTCCCGCGTGGTGCAGAACGCGCTGAAGATCGGCGCCGCGATCCCGGTCCCGAGCGCCCGCGAGATCGCGGAGCCCTCGAGCCCGCAGGTCGCGCCGGCCAGGAACGAGATCCAGAGGATCACCAGCATGCTCCCGAGCGCGATCAGCGAGGCCTGGCGAAGCGCCTCGCCCGCGTAGTCGCCGACCCGGCGCAGGCCGGCGAAGCCCTTCAGCGCGAAGTCCGCGTAGTCGCCCGCCGCATCTACGACCGGAACGCGCTTCGGCGACTCGATCGCCTCACGGACCCCCGGGCGCTGTGGTGTCTTGTTCGGAGCGCTCATCCGCCGCCGAGGCTCGCCTCGGGGTACAGCGCCAGGAAGAGCTGCGTGTAGACGACGCTGATCATGAAGATCGCGACCAGGCTCGAGACGACGGACTCGTTGACGGCCCGGCCGACGCCCTCGGCACCGCCGCCGACGTTCATGCCCTTGTAGGACGCGATCACGCCGATGATCGCCCCGAACAGGAACACCTTGAGGACCGCCGACCAGAGGTCGATGTAGGTCGTCAGCAGCAGCAGGTTGTCGAAGAAGGCGCTCGGGGTCGAGCCGTACAGAAGCGTCGCGGCGGCGAAGGTGCCGAAGATCCCGGCCCAGAACGTGAGCAGGTTGAGCACGGGCATCATCAGCGCGAGCGCGACGACCCGCGGCAGGACGAGGTTGCGGACCGGGCTGATGCCGAGGACCGACAGCGCGTCGAGCTCCTCGCGGATCTTGCGCGCGCCGAGCTCGGCGGTGATCGTCGAGCCGAGGGTGCCGGCGACGATGGCCGTCGTCAGCACCGGGCCGAGCTCGCGCAGGAAGGCGATTGGCGCCACCGCCGAGATCCGGTCGATCGCGCCGAAGGCCGAGGCCAGCGAGCCGCCCTGGATCCCGATCGTCGAGAAGCCGATCACGAACGCGACGACCGATGCGGGACCGAGCGTCACCCGCAGGGCGAAGATGAACTGGCGCACGAACTCGCGCCGCCAGGAGAGCCCCGGGCTGACCAGCTCGGTACCGACGCGCAGCGCCAACAGCGCCATCCCGCCGGCGTTCAGCAGCCAGAGCTTCGGAGGAACGTCCGAGCGGGCGAGCGCTTCCCGGATGCCGGACAGCCCGGCAGCGGGGCGCGGTCGTCCCAGCTTGACCCTCGATGCCTCCATTCCCCTTGCGCTCCCGGTGCCGAAACTAGACGCATGCCGGCGCGGGCGCGCCGGTTGCCTGGAGGCGGCATCCTATTGGCGGCTTGCCAACAGGGCGCCGGGAGGACTCAGGCTCAGGCGGTCTCGAACTCGAACCAGACGTGGCTCGAGTCGGGATAGACCCCCCAGCTGGCGAGCGCGTCGACGATCAACAGCCCAAGCCCGCCGCCCAGCGGGCCCGGAGCGCGCATCCGCACCCCGCCGCTGCCGCCGTCGTCGACGTCGCCGCGCACCGTGCCGTCGGCGTCGAGCGCGACCGAGAGCTCGATCGGGCCTCCGGGCCCGTACTTGACGCCGTTGGTGACGAGCTCGGTGACGATCACCCGCAGGTCGGCGTAGGCGCGCTCCGACAGCGGCGCGCCGAAGGCCTCGAGCGCCTCGCGGGCCGCCGAGGATGCGGCCGGCACCGGCGCCAGCTCCACCTGGACCTCGACCGATCGCGCCGCGCGCCCGGCCGAAGCCATCTCGACAGGCGTGAACGTTTCGGCCATCACCGCCCAGTTACCCGCTAGGAGGGGGTTCAACTCGCGGATGGGGATCTGCGACACTCAGTGTCCCGCACAACACCAACCCGGGACGAGGTTCGAGAATGTCAGGAAGGATCCGGCAACACCTTCGCCAGAACGTCGTGGGGTACATCTCCCTGTTCCTGGTCGTCTCGGGCGGGACGGCCTACGCGACCCACGGCGACCCGAACTCGATCAGCTCGGGCGACATCATCGACGACGAGGTCAGGAGCATCGACGTCCGCGACGACTCGCTGGCCGGCGGCGGCCTCGCCGCGGACGACCTCCGCGAGGACGCGGTGGGCTCGAGCGAGATCCGGGATGACACCCTGCCCGGAGGCGGTTTGGTCGCGCAGGACCTCCGGGTGGGCGCGGTGGGCCCGGCCGAGGTCCGAGACGACACGATCGTGGGCGGGGGCCTGGTCGCACCTGACCTCCGCGCCCAGTCCGTCGGGACCAGCGAGGTCGTCAACGGCGCGCTGACCGGCGTGGACATCGACGAGGCGAGCCTCGACAAGGTGCCGGACGCCGACGCGCTCGACGGCAACGATTCGAGCGCGTTCCCGCGGACGTTCGCTCACGCGAACAGCTCCTTCGCCCCGGGCATCGCGAATCGCCACGAGCTGAACGCCACGCTCGGCGCCCTGTTCGTGATCAACTGCGACGACAACGGAACCAGCGGGGTCGACTCGGACGACAGGGTTACGATCGGCGTGGTCAACATCGCCGCTGACCCGCTGCAGGTCTTCGTCGAGCGGGTGAATGCCTCCACCGTCGACAACAGCGTCAACGACCACAACATCACGAGGGTCGAGCTGCCGCAGAACACCAGCACCGGGTCGGTTGCGGCGAAGATCTCGACGTATCGCTTCTACGTCTCCCCGCTGGGCGACTCGGGAACCGTCATCACCGCCGAGGCCGCGGGGGTGGAGCTGGGCGGCGGCAGCGACAACTGCGCCGGCCTGATCCAGGCGACCAGGAGCAACTAGCGCAGCGCAGGACCCGGGTTCCGAACTACACGTGAACGCGCCAAGCTGACTCGCTACTGCGCGTCGATCACGAGCAGGTTGAAGTGGGTGGTGTTGTCGTCGATGGTGGAGTTGGTCTGGTTGCACACGAACAGCCGCGCCGCCTCCGTGTCCGGTGTATAAGCGGCGGAGTAGTCCAGCCCGTACGACCGGTCGGCGTCGGAGGGGGTCAGGAGCAGGTGATCGCCCTGGGCGCCTATGCCCTGGAGCCGAAAGCTGCCGCAAGAGTCTGGCTCGATCGTCCCGACGGTGGCGGCGAAGTCGACGAACGTCCCCTGGCCGACGTCTTCATCGTTGAGGAAACCATCCCGCACCTTCGCGCCGGTGACGCTGCTGGACGCCAGATCCTGAAGCTTGACCTGGCCGTCGACGATGTCAGAGCTGAACACCGTGTTGGCCGCGTAGGCCGTGCCACTGGCGATCACGAGGAACAGGGCCAGCAGACCGGCCCACTGCGTGCGTACAAGCTCGGTGAACCGGGATCGACTGGATGTGCGCATGGGGTTCTCCCTCCGTGGACGGTCGGCCCACTCTCTCGCCTGACCCGCGGAGATGCAAGGACTTGCATCACATAACGACGAAACCCGCTCGACGAGCGGGTTTCCGAGGCACCGCTACCGGGATTCGAACAGCGGCCGCGGGCCGTTGGCGCCTTCGTTTACCAGCTCGCGAACGGGATCTCGCCGTAGTAGGCGTCGACCGACGAGCGGATCAGGATCGCCTTCTGTCCGAATTCACCCTTCGTCAGGGAGAGCAGCTTTTCGGGAGACAGTCCGGTGAACGGCGCGATCCTCCGCGCGAATGGCGCCGCCACCTCCTCGCTCATGAAGCCGAGCCCGAACTTCCCGAGTAGGTAGCCCGACGAGTTCGTGCCGGCGTCGTCCATCACCAGCGTGGTGCCGTGCTCGGCGCCGGCGAAGTTCCCAGCCCGCGCCGCGTTCGTGTTCAGGCGCCGGTAACGCGGCATGTAGAACTCCTTCTCGGCGCGGGTGAGCGGCGCGACCTCGCCATCGATGATCTTCCCGAGGCCGACGGCGTCGGCGTCGGGGGTCTGAGGCACCCCCTTACGGTAGTTGTGGATCACCCTGCTGTTGACGATGTTGCCGTCGATCACCTCGCGCACCTCGTAGTACTGGACCCGGAAGAGCCTCGCCTTCGCGCCGTTCTGACCGCGCACCAGCACCTCCTCGAACTGGCAGACCGCCTCGCGCTCGAGCCCGCCGGCCCCGCCACCGAGCGGGATCGTCGTGCGGGAGCCGACCGCGTTCTTGAACTGCGCCAGCGGGCTGCCGGGGACCGGGTTGTTGTACTCGGCCCAGGCCTGCTTCGCCGCGTCCCATTCCTTCAGCGCTGCCTGCTGGCGCACCTTGCTCATCAGGCGGAACGCCAGCCCACCCGGCCTGTCCGCGGTCCAGACGTTCGCCTCGCCGAGGGCCGGGAGCGGCATGCCTCCGTCGACCATCGAGGGCTTGCCGGTCTTCGACTTGGTCACCTCGGTCTTCGCCACGCCGCCCAGCTTCCGCAGCGCGCTGCCCGGCTTCGCCACCTCGGCCAGCTCCACGGGTAGGCCGGCCGCGGCCCCCTCGGCCTCGAGCTGACCCAGGATCCCCTGCTTCACCCGGATGTCGGAGAAGGGGACGCCACCGACGTTCGGCAGCTCGAAGATGTCGCCGGTCGCGCTGCGGATCACGGTCGCCCCCTCGACGTTCTCGAGGAAGTTCGAGGAGCGCAGCGCGAGCTGCTCGGCCGCGCTCAGGCCGCGCGGCCCGCCGGCCGGCGCCAGCTCGATCGCGTGCGGGACGCCGCCGATCACCGAGCCGTTCTCCTTCAGGACGCCGGCGGCGCGCCCGAACCGCATCAACCCAGCGCCGGCGCCGCTGACCACAGCCCTGGACGCCGCGGGGATCCGCACCACCCCGCCGCCGATGATCTGGTCGAGCGCGGTCGACATGCCGAACGTGTAGTACTCGGCGTTGACCTCCGCCATCGCGCGCTGGAACGCGACCGGGTCCGAGTCCGCCAGCTTGAGGATGCGCAGCTCCTTCAGCCTCTGCTGCGCGAGCAGTCCCTGCATCTCGTCGCTCAGGAGGGTCGCATCCCCGATCGACTTCGCGATCGCCTCGCCGGCGTAACGGTACGTGGACGTGCTGAACGTCTCCCGAAGCGTCGTGTGCATCAGGTTCGGGAGTCGCTCGTTGAACGTCGCGTCGTACTCCTCCAGAAAGGAGATGAACTGGGCCTCGATCTGGGCGCGCTCCTCGGTCGTCGCGCTTCCCCACATCGTGCGCCAGCTCATCGCGAGCTCGGCGCCGGTGTCGGTGACGAGCTTCTTCGCCGCCCTACCGAGCTTCTTGTAGCCCTCGATGTGCTCGGTGAGGCCCCTCGAGGCTTCCTCGATGAAGGCCTCCTCGTACACCTGGTCGAGCTCCTCGGCGGTGAACCTCTCGTCTCCGGACCTGACGCTCTTGTTCGGCGTCACCATCGCGACGAACTTCGGCGGCCAGTTGCGCCGGTCCGCGATCAGCCGCTCGAGCGGGGTGATCTCGAGCTTCTTCTTGTCGCCGAAGTAGAGCTTCTGGTCCTGCGACCCGAGGCGTTTCGCGAGTTTCGTCTGGATGATCGCGGCGCGTCGCGTCAGGTCCTCGTCGAAGACGCGGAAGGACTCCACCCACAGGTGGTCCGCGACTCCGAGGGCGCCATACCGGGCCCAGTCCGCGTCGGTCTCCGCCTGGACCGGGATCGTGTCGACGATCAGGGTGTGGCCGTCCGTCTGGGTGGACCCGCCCGGCCCGGTCGCGCTCGCCTTCGCGTAGACGGCGGCGCGGCCCTCGATCTCGGCGCGGAGCTGCAGCGTGTGCGTGCTCACCTCGCCAGCGGCAAGGGCGTCCGGGATCGGGGGCTGCGGGCCGGAGAGCAGGGAGACCTCGCCGCGCTCGCCCTCCGGGAAGCCGCCATTGCCGATCCCGACCCCGGCGGGGTCGGCGAGCCGGATGTTGCTGACCGGGTCGTCCCCTGCCTCCAGCTCGAGCTTGACGGTGAACGTCTCGCTGGCGCTCACATCATCGCCGCCGCTGAGGGTCAGCGACAGGCGCTTGCGCGGCTGCCAGGCGAGGTTGCCCGGGTTCGGGCTGTCAGGGATCTGGAACGTGTGCCGATCCGTGCCCTGCGGGCTCATCGTTGTCACCGAGGTCGACGTGCCGCCGCCGCGTGTGACGATGCGGGTGCCGTCCGGGGCCCACGCCGGCGAGTCGAACTGGCCGTCGGTGATCCGGGTCGCGCCGCCGCCCGACGAGCCCATCGTCCACACCCCGGGCTGTCCTGCCGTCGTACTCCCCCGGGAGAAGACGACCTGACTCCCGTCCGGCGAGTACTCGGCAACGGTGTCGTGTTGGTTGGTGACGGGCGGCGTCAGCTGGACCTGCCGGTCCTGGACGACCCCCGTCGCCGGGTTCACCGGCCTCGAGAACTGCCAGAGCGTCGTCGTCGAGGGAGAGTCCGTGGTGCGATAGAAGAGGAGCTCCCCGAACCCCGTCGGGTCGACGTCGGCCGGGAGCGCGCGCCAGTCCAGCGGGACCTCGTTGTTGTTCGGCGTCGACGGCAATAGGCGCCTGAGGTTGGAGCCGTCAGCGTTCATGACCCAGACATCGGTGCGGATCGGTGGGCTCGTCGGTTCGATCGCGACGGTGATCAGATCACCTCGCGGCGAGACCGTCGGCGAGAAGAACTTGTCGCCGGCGCCGGTCACCTGCTGTTGCCCTGTTCCGTCGACGTTCATCCGCCAGAACCCGCGATTGCTCGGGGGGCTGAAGCGCAGGAAGTAGATCGTCTTCCCGTCCGGGGTGACAGCCGGCACCTCGTTCGTCACCTGCCCGTTGTTCGAGTCGGTCAGGTTGTCGACGCCGCTCCCGTCCGGGTTGACAGTGAAGATGTCGCCGCCGGCCGCGCCCGCCCCGATGACGATCTTGCCGTTCGCCCCGGGGAAGGCTGCCTCGGCGGCGCTTGGAGCGGCGACGGCGATGGCCGCGGCTGCTGCTATCCCAGCCGCGCATCCGCGGGTGCTCCATCTGCCCATCGAACCCGATTCTCCAGCGCCCCGCGCCCGGGTCAATACGTAGAAGAACGTAGATCGCTGCGGGTAACTACCGATCGAGGTCGCTACGGCTGGCTTCGACGCGATGCTCGACCGGATCGGACCGCGCTATCCCACCGGCGGACAGCCGTTCACGCCGGCTGGGGCGCAGCGGAAGCTGGTCCCGTCGATCGACAGGTAGTCGATGCCGGAGATGTCTCCGTCGATCGAGACCGAGCCGGCGGGGGCGTCGGTGAGCTGCGGGCCATCGATGTAGACAGAGAGGTCGGGATTGCGGCCCACCACCGGCATCTGCTCGCGCCTCTGGGGCCGATAGCCGGGCGGAAGTACGAAGACGCTGCGGTTGATCTCCCCGGACTCGCAGCCATTGCTGGAACCAACGTCGTCCGGGTCCACAGTGCCCTTGAGGTGCACGAACCCGGCGGCGTCGCGGGTGAACGCGGCCGAGCTATGGACCGAGTCGTAGTTCGCCCACCTGCAATTGGGGTGATCGCCGAACGCCGGCTGGCCGGCGGCGCCCACCAAGCGCCAGGTCGTGCCCTGCCTGAGGCTCGACTCGAGCACATCGGCGCCGGTGACGTTGTTGTTCTTGAGGTCCTGGGACAGCAGCGACTCGTTGATGACGTCCGCGCTTCCGACCGTGTTCGCGGCGTAGGCGGTTCCGCCTGCGATCACGAGGAACAGAGCGAGCGTGCCCGTCCACTGGGCTCGCAGGTGGGCAACAACGCGATGGGCATGGGCTCGGATGGTGGCCTCCTCGACGCGGTGGACCACCCACACTCGCCGTTGGGAGCTGCGATTGCATCAGGGTTTTCCCGCAGACAGCGGGGGCCTGGGCCCGCGCCTCAGATCGCGCCCCGCATGCCACGGGCTCAACGGTGGACGGACTAGGGTCCGTGCGACGGGCAGGGGAACTACCGACGGAGGCCGGCTCGTTGGAGCCGGATCGTGAGGCACCGCTACCGGGATTCGAACCCGGGTTTCCGCCGTGAGAGGGCGGCGTCCTAGTCCCCTAGACGATAGCGGCGCGAGGGGGCCAGTCTAGCGGCCTCGATTCGGCTCGCCGGAGGCGTTCTTCGGCGTTTCTTAGGCGCCCTTTCGGGCGCTCTTACGGCCGCGCGATTCGATCTCCAGGTCGTCATCCACGACCGAAAGGAACCAGATGTCCCACCTCCGCCAGATCTCTCCGTGGACCCGAGCCATGCTCGGCGTCGCCGCGCTCGCGGCCGCCGCGATCGCCGTGACCGTGGCCACCGCGAGCGGCGCGGACTCCGAGGGCCAGGGCGACGTCACGCTCGCGCCCGACCCGGACATCGTCGGCGAGTTCGAGGACTGCATGTCCGAGCATGGCGTCGACGTACCCGAGCCCGGCGAGCCGTTCGACGGCCCGCCCGGCGTCCACGAGCCGAGCGCCGAGGAGAAGGCCGCCTTCGAGGCGTGCGAGGGCAAGCTGCCCCGGCCGCCGCACGGCGCGATGCTCTTCGCGGCCCCCGCCGACCGGGAGGCGCTCGAGAAGCTCCGGGACTGCATGTCCGAGCACGGCGTCGAGCTCCCGGATCCGGGCGAGCGGTCGCTTGAGCGCGCACCGCGCGGGCCCAGCGCGGAGGAGCGGGAGGCGTTCGAGGCGTGCGGTGACCTGATGCCCGGCCCGCCCCTCGGCGACTGCCCACCGCCGCCGGGACGGCCGCCGGAGGTGGCGATCCCCCAGGATTAGGGGATGCCCACAGTCCTCGTCGTCGACGACGAGCCCGCGATCCGCGAGTCCCTCGAGCGCGCGCTGGCGCTCGAGGGCTACGCGGTCGCGCTCGCCGCCGACGGCGAGGCGGCGCTCACGCGGCTTGCCGAGTCGGCCGTGGACGCGACCGTGCTCGACATTGCGCTGCCCGGGATCGACGGGCTCGAGGTCTGCAGGCGGATGCGAGTCGCCGGCGACCGCTCGCCGGTGCTGATGCTGACGGCGCGCGACGCGGTCGCCGACCGGGTCGACGGCCTCGACGCCGGCGCCGACGACTACCTGGTGAAGCCGTTCGCCCTCGCCGAGCTGAAGGCGCGGCTGCGGGCGCTCCTGCGCCGCGGCGAACCCGGCGACGCTCCGCTCATGCGGTTCGCGGACCTCGCGCTCGACCGCGCCACGCGCGACGTCCGTCGCGGTGGCCGCGAGCTCGACCTGACGAGGACCGAGTTCTCGCTCCTCGAGCTGTTCCTGACCCATCCGCGCCAGGTGCTGAGCCGGTCGCAGATCTACGAGGCGGTCTGGGGCTACGACTTCGGCGAGAGCTCCAACTCGCTCGGCGTCTACGTCGGCTACCTGCGGCGCAAGACCGAGGCCGAGGGCGAGCCGCGCCTGATCCACACCGTTCGCGGCGTCGGCTACGCGCTTCGCGAGTGATCCGGCGATGACCCTGCGCCGCCGGCTCACCCTCCTCGCCGCGGGCTCGGTCGCCCTCGCGATCGTGCTCGCGGCGGTCATCGTCTACGTCGCGGTCCGCAGCGAGCTGCGCGGACAGGTCGACGAGGCGATGCGCTCCGAGGGGGACCGGATCGCGCTCGCCATCCCGGCGCTCGGTGGCCGGCTGCCGCAGGAGCTGCCGCTGCCGCCGCTCGACGCGCCCGGGTCGTTCGGGCCGGCGCCGATCTTCGTTCAGCGGGTCAGCGCCACCGGCGAGGTAACGGAGAGGGGCCCGGCCCGCGAGCGGATCCCGGTTTCGGACAGCGCCCGGTCGATCGCCGCCGCGGGAGCGGGCAGCGAGTTCAGCGACGCCGAGGTCGCAGGCCAGCACGTCCGGGTGCTGACCGTCGGGATCGGCGCCGAGGGCGCGGTGCAGACCGCGCGGTCGCTCGAGGGCACCGACGAGGTGCTCTCCAACCTGCGCGTGGTGCTGTTCCTGGTCATCTGCGGCGGCATCGGGCTCGCGGCGCTGCTCGCGCGCCGGGTGGCGGACCGGATCATCGCGCCGATCACCGGGCTGACCGAGGCCGCGGAGCACATCTCGGAGACAGAGGACCTGAGCCGGCGGATCGACGCCGGTGGCGACGACGAGGTCGGGCGCCTGGCGGCCCGCTTCAACGCGATGCTGGCGACGCTCGAGGGATCGCGCACCGAGCTCGCCGACTCGGTCCGCTCGCAGCGCCAGCTGGTCGCCGACGCCTCGCACGAGCTGCGCACGCCGGTCGCCAGCCTGCGCACCGACATCGAGGTCCTGCGCGCGAACGCCGACCTGCCCGAGCCCGAGCGCCGGCGGATGCTGGCCAACGTCGACGCCCGGATCGCCGAGCTGGGGGCGCTGATCACCGACGTGATCGAGCTCGCCCGCGGCGACGAGGTCGAGGGGGCGCTGTCGGACGTTCGCCTCGACCTGTTGGCCGCCGAGGCCGTCGAGCGGGTGCGCGGTCACGCTCCCGAGCGGTCGTTCCAGCTCGCACTGCGTCCGACGGTGGTCGAGGCCCGCGCCGACCGGTTGGCGCGGGCGGTCAACAACCTGCTCGACAACGCGGTCAAGTACTCGCCGGCCGACCGGCCGATCGAGGTCTCGGTCGGCGACGGTCGGCTGGTCGTCCGCGACCATGGTGACGGGATCGCCGAGGACGAGCTGCCGCGGGTCTTCGACCGCTTCCAGCGCGGCGCCGGGGTGCGTGACGTGCCCGGCTCGGGGCTGGGGCTGGCGATCGTCAAGCAGGTCGCCGAGTCCCACGGCGGCTGGGTCACAGCAGCCAACGCGAACGGCGGCGGCGCTGTGTTCACCCTCAGCCTCGTGCCCTCGCGATAAGCGCTCGATAAGCGGCGCCGCATACGGTCGCCAGCGTGCAGAGCATGAGGCTCACCTCCGTGGCACAGGGCGTTGCACTTGGGATCGTCGCCGTCGCCGGCTGGCTCGCGCTGACGGCGGGCCCGGCATCCGGGGCATCGATCCACAACAACGCGACGGGCTGCAATCCCCCGCCGTGCCAGGACGCCAACTACACGTACGGAGGCGCCGGCAGCGAGGGGAACAACGTGCTCGTCACCCAGAGCGGCGGCACCTACCGCATCCAGGAGATGGCGCCCGGCACGACGATCACGTTCGCGGACCCGAGGTGCACGCAGCTGTCCGACGTCGAGGTGACCTGCCCGATGGTCCCCGATTCCGACGGAGTCGTCTGGGACGTCGATGTCGATGGTCGTGGCGGCGACGACCAGGTCGACATGCGGACGAATCGCCGGTCGCGAATCGAGGGCGGAACGGGATCCGACCTCCTCAAAGGCAGCAGCGCCAACGACGAGATCATCGGCGATCCGCTCTACGGGAGTCCCGGCCCGGACGGAGCCGACTTCATCGACGGAAGGGGAGGCGCGGACTTCATGGCGGGCGGTGGCGCCACGAACGACACCGTCTCGTACGCGTCGCGATCGACGGCGGTCAACGTCTCGCTCGACGACGGCGCGAACGACGGCGGCTTCGGCGAGGGAGACAACGTGTACGCGGACGTCGAGGTCGTCCGCGCGACCAACGCCGGCGACACGCTGACGGGGAACAACAGCGCGAACACGCTGGTTGGGCTCGGCGGCTTCGACGACGTGAGCGGGCTGGGCGGGCCCGACACGCTCGACGGCGGTGACACGAGCGACCACCTCGAGGGGGGATTCGGAACGGACACCCTCCTCGGAGGCGGGGGCGGCGACATGATGCTCGGCGGCTTCGACGCCGACTACCTCGACGGCGGGACCGAGGACGATGACCTGTTCGGCGGCTTCGGCGCGGACGACATGTACGGCGGCGGCGGTACCGACGACGTCGACTACGAGGGCGTCACGGCGGCGCTGGCGGTCACGGCCGCCGACGATGCGCCCAACGACGGCATGGCCGGGGAGGGCGACAACGTCCACTCGGACATCGAGCGGATCTTCGGCGGCGAGGGCAACGACAGGCTCGAAATCGGCTTCAACGGTGGCGAGGCGTGGGGCCGCGGCGGTAACGACGTCCTGCTCGGCCACAACCCCGACGACCGGCTCGAGGGGGAGAACGGCAACGACACCCTGGACGGACGCTGGGGCGCCGACGTCATGAACGGGGGCGCCGGGACCGACACCGTCGACTACACCGACCACTGGTTCGTCGACGATTTCGGAACAGCCCACGGCGCCGTGAGCATCCCGAACGGGAGCCCCGACGACGGTAACTTCTGGATCGACTACGGCGCGACCGGGACCCGCGACAACGTCGGCGCCGACATCGAGAACGTGATCGGCTCGAACGGGCCCGACAACCTGGTGGGCACCGCGGACGTGAACGTGCTCGAGGGCCGCGCGGGTAGCGACTCGGTCGACGGGCAGGGCGCGGCCGACACCCTCCTGGGCGGCACCGCCGACGACATCCTCCGGGGCGAGGGCGGCAACGATAGCCTCGACGGCGGTCCGGGCGGCGACGAGATGCACGGTGGTGACGACCTCGACATCGCGAACTACCAATCGCGAACGGCGGACCTGGTCGTCGAGATCGACAACCTCCCAAACGACGGCGCGACGAACGAGGGCGACAACGTCGTGGAGGACGTCGAGAACGTGCGCGGCGGCGCGGGCGACGACGAGCTCATCGGCAGCAGCGCCGCGAACAGCCTCATCGGCGAGGACGGAAACGACTCCTTGAACGGCAGGCTCGGGGCGGACACGCTCAACGGACAGGCCGGAGTCGACACGATCGTCTACTTCGGTCGGACCGTGCCGGTGGCGGTAAACCTCGATGAGGCGCGAAACGACGGCTCCGACCGGGACGGAAACGGAACGTCCACGACGGCCGAGGAGGGGGATCTGGACCGCAGCATCGAAAACGCCGACGGCGGATCCGCCAACGACATCCTGCGCGCGCGGACGGGTTCGGTCCCGAACCTGCTCCGCGGCTTCGGCGGAGACGACACGCTCCTCGCCCGGGACGGCACAGCGGCGATCGACACCCTCCAGTGCGGAGCGGGCACGGGCGACCGGGTCGCCAAGGATCCGAGCGACGTCGACGTCGGATGCGAAATCGCCCTCCCCTGAGCGGCAAGCCCTAGGCGCCACCGGGACAGACGGCCAGCGCTCTTGCCCGGTCGCGCGGCCGCGCGTATGATCGGCGCACGCCTAGCACGGATTTAGCAATGCCCGCGAAGGAACCGGGCGGCGCGGTCAAGGGGGGCCGCCTCTCACGGCCAAGGCTGGCCGGGCGGGTTCGCGATGCCCTCGACGCGGGGGGCGTGATCCTCACCGCGGGCGGCGGCTGCGGCAAGACGACGATCCTCGAGCTGGCGCTCGAGGGGTTTCCGGCGCCGAGCGCGTGGATCGCGTGCTCGGACAGCGACCGGGCGCCGGGCGTGCTGCTGCTGCGCATCGTGCGGGCGATCGCAGCCGCGGTCCCGGGCGCCTCGGACGCGCTGGCGGAGCGGCTGGAGACCGGCCCGGAGCAATTCGCCCCGCTGGCCGCTACGCACGAACTGGTCGCCGACCTGGACCGGCTGCTGGTCGAACCCCTTGTCCTGGTGATCGACGACGCCGAGCACCTGGACGGCGGGGACGAGTCACTGCACCTGCTCGGCGAGCTGCTCCGGGCCGAGCAGGGTGCGCTGCACGTGGCGGTGGCCACCCGCAGGCCGCTCGACCTCCGCCTCGCCAAGCCGCGGGCGGCCGGTCGCCTGCAACACGTGTACGCCGCCGACCTCGCCTTCGACTCGGAGGAATGCGCGAACCTGCTGCGGGAGCGGACCGGCATCGAGCCGGCGCCCGAGCAAGTTGACGAGATGATGCGGGCGACCGAGGGTTGGCCGCTCGGGATCGCCCTCGCCGCCGCGCTGTTCGAGCAGCGAGGCGAACCGGGCGGAGCCGGGTCGCTCGACGATCTGGCGTCGGCCCCCGACCTGCGCGCCTACCTCTCCGAGGAGTTCCTGGACTCGCTCGACCCGGAACTCCGCGCGGCGGCGATCCGTTCGAGCGTCGCGCGGGCCATCACCCCGGCGGTGGCGGCGGCGCTCGAGCTGCCCGAGGACTTCAGGGATCGGATCGAGCGGGCCGGCGTGCTCACGCGTGGCCTGGACGGGGCGGAGGGCTTCACGTACCACCCGCTCCTGCGGGAGCTACTGCGGGAGCGGCTCCGCGCCGAGTGCGGCGAGGCGGAGCGCCGCCAGCTCCACGCCACCGCGGCGCCGGCCGTCGCGGAGGACGGCGACGCCATCGGCGAGATCGAGCACTGGCTGGAGGCGGGGAAGTGGGACGAAGCGATCGGGACGATCGAACGCGAAGGCCCGGCGGTGCTCAGGACCTCGCCCGAGCTGTTCGAGCGCTGGATCTCCGTCCTTCCGGCGGAGGCGCAGGCCGTGCCGACGATCCGGATGTTCGAGGGGCAGCTCGAGTGGGCCGCGGGCCAGCACGAGCGCGCGCTCGGCCCCCTCCGCGAGGCGGTCGGGGGGTACCGCGAAGCGCGGGAGCCCGAACGCGAATGGCTGGCGCGATTCTTCCTCGCCCAGGCGCTGTTCTCCGCCGGCCGGTTCGAGGAGATGCTCGAGCTGGCCGACGGCTGGGACGGCCCGGACGCGCCGCAGGGGCTCGTGAGGGTGATCGGGGTCGCGTGGTACCGGGTCATCGCGCTCACCGCGCTGGGTCGCAGGGATGAGGCCGAGCGCCTGGCGCGCACATTGCGGCAGGATCCTGAGACGACCGCCCAGTTCAAGCACCTCGGCGATCTGGCGGACATGCTGGTCGACCTCCCGGCCGGCCGCGCCGAGGCCGCGCTGACCGCTCCGGACGCCGCGATTCGCGCATTCGAGCGCCACGATCCGCACGGACGCCTCGCCATCTCCCAGGTGCTCACCGGGCTCGGGCACCTCGACATCGGGCAGGTCGCCGAGGCGATGAGCTGGTTCGAGCGCGCCGAGCGTGAGGCGAGGCGGCGGGGCCTGCGGTTCGTCGCGCAGGACGCTCATCTTCGGCGCGCGGTCATCCTCGCGCAGCGAGGGGAGCTCGCGGATGCCGAGCTCGAGCTGGCCCGGGCCGGTACGCACCAGGGCACCGGGTGGCGCAGCATCAGCCACCACACGCTGGAAGCGTTCGTCGCGGCGTCCCGCGGGGACGCCCGGGAGGCCGCGGCCGCGGCCGAACGTGCGCTGGCCCAGGTTCGCCCGGGACCCGTCTGCTTCCGGGTGTGGGTCGCGGTCGACGTGGCGATCGCCCTCGGCGAGAGCGGGTCGCCCAGCCTCGCCCGCCACACGATCACCGAGGTCCAGTCGGCGCTCGACCAGCAGTACCCGGGCCAATCGGGCCACTACCACCGCGCGCGGCTGATCGCCATGCGCGCGTGGCTCGACCACCGCTCCGGCGAGCTCGGCACCGCCCGCGACGGCGTCCGGCGATGCCTGGCGGAGGCCGGCGACAACGCCGATCAGCTGGTGCGCGCCCACTGGCGCCAGTTGAGACCGCTCCTGTGGCAGGCGCTCAGCGAGGGAGCGATCGATCCGAACGAGATGGTCGGCGCGCTCCAGCGGGCCTTTCCGGAGGGCGAGGCGCTGGCGGCGTTCGCCGACCATCCGGACCCGACCGTCCGGCGGGCCGCCCTGTCGGCGGCGCTCGCCTCGAACCATCCGGCCGTCATCACGCGCCTCGCCGAGCTGGCCTCCGATCCCGACGAGCAGGTTGCGTCCGTGGCCGTCGCGGCCCGCGATCGCCTGCATGCCTCTCCGCCGCAGCTCAGGTTCGCGCTCCTCGGCCGGTTCCGGGTCTCTCGGGGCGGGTGGGAGATCGGCGATCAGAGCTGGAAACGGCCGATCGACGCTCGCCTCGTGCGGCTGTTGCTCGTCAACGGCGGTCGCCCCGTGCCTGAGGACGTGATCTTCGAGGCGCTGTGGCCGAATCGCTCGGTGACGAGCGCTCGCGACAGCCTTCACGTGGCGGTCTCACGGGCGCGCGGGGTGCTCGACCTGCCCGTGGCCGAGACGAGCATGATCAAGAGCGGCGACCACGCGTATCACCTCGACGTCGGCGAGCATGTCGCGATCGACGCGGAGGAGTTCCGGGCCGCGGCCGAGCTCGCGCTGGCCGAGCGCGGACCGGGACAGGGGGCGCTGCTGGAGCGGGCGCGGTCGGTGTGGACGGGGGAGCCGCTGCCCGAGGAGCGCTATTCCGACTGGGCGGCCGCGTACCGGGAGCGGCTGATCGACCGCTACATCGCCGTGCTCAGCGCCCTGGTCGAGGTCCGCGAGCGGGCCGGCGACCATGCCGGGGCCGCAGACCTCGCCCGCGAGCTGGTCGACATCGACCCGCTCAACGAGGGCGCCCACCGTGCCCTGATCGTCGCCTACGCGCGCGCCGGACGCACCGGCCACGCCCTGCGCCAGTACCTGGAGTGCCGGCGCGAGCTGGTCGAGCGGCTGGGGATCGAGCCATCCGAGGCGACCTCGCGCCTGCAGGCGCGCCTGCTCGCCGGCGAGAGCGTCTAATCACGCGGGCGCGATAAGCGCCTGGCAAGCGCTCGCGGTTAGCGTTGGCGCGACCAGTCGAAACCGGCGAACGGAGCTTGCATGCAGAAGCAAATCGGGGCGCATGTCGAGGGGGACGGACCTGACGCCGCCCCGAGGATGAGCCGTCACACATTCGTCATCCACGTCCACGCCGACGGGCCCTCGACGCTGGAGAACCTGGGCACCCGGGAGCGGGTCGCGGTCTTCGACCTGTCGACGGTCGGCCCCACGATCGAGCGGTGGCTCGGCGAGTCCTGAGGGGGGGTTTTCAGCCTTCGCTCGGCCGCACCTGGACCTCGCACTCGCGCCCGCGGCAGTCGCGGAGCCGCTCGAGCGCGGCGGCGAGCGCCGCCTGCCGGTCGGCGTAGTCCGGCTCGCCGGCGACCGACTCGAGCTCGTGGGGATCGCGGACCAGGTTGTAGAGCTCCTCGTCGCCGGTCTCGTATTCGACGTACAGGAGGTGGCCGCTGCGGACCGCGGCGTAGGGGTAGCCGTAGTAGGTGGAGCGGTCGCGAACCAGCGACTCGAGCAGCAGGGCGCGGTCGCTGGAGCGGTTCGGATTGCGCGCGAACGAGAGCAGCGAGTTCCCATCGGTGGACAGCGTTGGTTTGGCGCCGGCCACCTGCGCGATCGTCGGCGCCAGATCGATGTTGCCGGCGAGGGCGTCCGACGTCTCGCCCGCGGGGATGCCGGGGCCGCGGATGAGCAGCGGCACCCGGGCGGCGGGCTCGTAGGGGAGCAGCTTCCCGAACTCGATCCGGTGCTCGCCGTCGAGATAGCCGTTGTCGGACGTGAAGACGAGATAGGTGTTGCGGAGCTCCTCCCTGGCCCGCAGCTCCTCCACGATCCGGGCGATCTGGCGGTCGACCTCCGCGAGCGACTCGAGGGCCCGCTGGTTTCTGGAGTCGATCCGGGCGACGGCACCGGCGCCGAGCGGCGGGCGGTCGCGCAGGAAGCTCGGCTTGTCGGAGAGGTCCCGCTCGTCGAAGGCGCGCGTGCGCCGGGCGCTGACGCCCTCGAGCGACCCCGCGTCGCGCGGCGCCGGGGTGCTCGGGGCATGCGGGGCGTTGAAGCCGACGTATAGGAAAAGCGGCCGATCGCCGCGGCTCGCGTGGCGGATCGCGTCGACGGCGAGGTGCCCGATGACCCGCGTCTTGTAGTCCTCCGGCGCGGTGCCGTAGTGGGTGATGGCGCCGTCCTCATTGAGGTCGTAGTCGAAGTAGTTCTGGGTCGTCGGCTCGAGCAGGGCCCGCCACTCGCTCCACCCCGGCGGCAGGTGCTCGGGGTCGTCGGTGCCGTAGTCGTTGAGGTACTTGCCGACGAACGCCGTCCGGTAGCCGGCCTGCTGCAGCCAGACGCCGACCGTGTCCGACTCGTCCAGCGCGTCGAGGGCGTTCGGGCCCCCGTTCGAGATCACGCCGGTGTTGTGGGCGTACTGCCCGGTGAGGAAGGTGGCGCGCGAGGGACAGCAGAGCGGGTCGGTGACGTAGAAGCGCTCGAACTGGACCCCCCGGGCGCCGATCAGCTTCCGCGTCCGCGGCAGCGCGCTCATCTGCTCGACCGTCTGGTCGTCGGTCATCACGACGACGACGTTCGGGTTCACACGCCTGGTGGACGAATCGGGGCCGTGGCGCAGGGCGAGGCCGACGGCCAGGCCGCCGACCAGGAAGAGCAGGAACGCAACCGTCCCGATGGCGCTCAGCGACCGCCCGCTCGGTGGCCCCGGGTCATGCACCGCCGCCACGATAGGTCACGCCAAGCGGTCCGGCTACGGCCGTCGCGCCGCTCCTGAGACGGATACCTCGGCCAGGGCCCCCCGAAGGATGCTCTGGCCCCGGTAGGCCGGGGAGCCCCGCCGCTGGGGCCGCGGCTCGAGGGAGATGTCGACGAACCGCGTCCTGGGCAGCGCCTCGACGAGTGCCGGCGGGACCGACGCCAGACCGGTGAGCCTGCCGTCGGGTCCGACGCGGCGGCCCGCGGTCAGCGGGACGGCAGCGTCGGGCCCGTTGAACAGCCAGACGACGTAACGCTCCGAGCCCGCAGTCGCCTCGAGCCCGGTCGCCCGGTATTCGAGCACCACCCCGTCGGCGGTCCGGGCGATCGCTGCCCCACCCACCGCGCCCTCGGGCGCGACGCGGGTTGCGGCGAGCTCGAGCACGACCGGGGCGGGCTCGCCGGCGCCGGTGGCCGTGGTGGTGGCGGTGGTCGCGGTACTCGCGGGCGCATCGCCGTCCCCCTGGTCGCCGCTCACGGCCAGGATCGCGATGAGGCCGGCCCCTGCGGCCACCGCGCCGGCGGCGAGCAGGCGTCGCGAACGCGGATCCGACCGCAGCCGCCGCCGCGGGGCGGACGCCGGCTCACCCGGCAGCTCCGGGAGCTCGGCGTGCGGCTCGAGCTCGCGGAGCCTGGCCGACAGGTCCACAGCCAGCTCATGAGCGGGTCGGTCACTCCTGAGCGCCTCGATCACCCGGTCGCACGCGGGCGGCTCGAGCTGTCCGAGCAGGAAGTCGCCGAGGTCGGCTCGGGCCTCGAGATCGCGACCTGCGAGATCCGCCAGAGCGTCGTGCGCTCGTGCGCGAGCCTCCGCGGGCGGGATCCCGATCACGGCGGCGATCCCCCCGTACGTCTGGCCGTGGCGCAGGATGAGCTCCAGCAGCGCGCGGTGCTCCGGGCCGGACGTCATCGGGGCGGAAGCCTAGCCCCGCTCGGGCGACGAACGTCAAGGGCCTTTTGGAAATCGGCCCGACCGGCATTAGGGTCGGATAAAGATGCGGCCACCGCGCCGCCAATCGGAGGAGGTTCTTAATGTCCGGAACGACCGTGTTGTCGCGGAGGCCCTTGTCGTTGCGAAGGCTGGTCCGTCGAGCGGCCCTGCCCCTCGGTGTCGGGCTGATCGGCGCCGTGACGCTGGGCGCATCCGCCAGCGCCGCACCGCTGGAGCTCGGCGTGACGAACACCTCGGATGTGAGGACGACCCTGAGGGGGGACACCGCGGCTGCACCCCGGCAGCTTCTGCGACTCGAGAACTTCGCGGCCCAGGCCGACGCGAGCACGCTGCACGTGATCGGTCATAGCGTGGGTGACCAGGGCGTCCTGAGGGTCAACAACGCGAGCACAGGCCGCGGTGCGGTGGTGCTCGCGGACGTGTTCCCGTTCTTCGCCTCCTCCTCGAACATCACCGGCAACACGCGCGGGGTCTCGGGCCAGGTCGTCTCGCCCGACGGCTACGGGGGGTTCTTCTCCAACCGGACCACCGGGGTTGGGACCGCCGGCGTGGGCCTCGCCGCGCTCGGGCGCAGCCACGACATCGACGACACCGCGATCGGGCCGGACGGCTTCGACGGCGCGATCGAGGCCGCCGGCCCGAACGGGGTCGAGGGCAATTCGATCACTGCGGGCGGCTTCGGCGTCACCGGCGACGGCCCGGCGGTCGGCGTCAACGGTACCGCGACCACTGCCAGTGGCAGGGGCGGTAACTTCACCGGCGGCGCCCAGGGCATCGGAGTCGACGCCAATGGCGGCCTCACCGGTCTCCAGGCAAGCGGGACCGAGTTCGCCGTGGACGCTGACGTGACCGCCGCAGGCGCGGTGGCCGTGTCGGGGACAGCCGGTGCGTCGTCGAACGACGCCATCCAGGGCAACTCCGCCAACGGCATCGGCGACGCTGTCCAGGGCACCGCGACCGGCAGCGGCGCGTACGCACTGTTCGGCATCGGTAGCGGCACGACGGGCGCCACGGGGGCCGTCGTAACGTCTGGCGGGAACGATGGCCTGAGGGCCTCGAGCTCCGATCCGACCGATCAGGGCGTCCAGGGGACCAACACCGCCGACGGCGCCACGGCCGCCGAGTTCATCGGCAACGACACCGGCATCAGGGTCGACCTGTCGGGGACTGGCTCGACGTTCGGCGAGGCCATCAACAGCGACGTCAGCGGTGACGCGGACGGCAACGGCACCGCCAACGACGACGGGCACGTGGCAATCAACGGCATCAGCGATGACATAAACAGCCAGGCCGTGGGCTTCTTCTCGACGGCGGCGGGAAGCACAGCGGCCAGCCACGAGGCGGTCGAGACGGTTGGGTTCCTCGACGTGAACGGCAACGCTCGCGTGACGGGCAACCTGGACGTGGTCGGCACGTGCTGCGGGCCGGTGATGGATCACCCGCAGGACCCAGCGAACTACTACCTGCGGCACACATCCGTGTCGTCGCCGGAGCTGAAGAACCTCTACGACGGGGTTGTGACGACCGACGGTGACGGGAATGCCACCGTTGAGCTGCCGGACTACTTCGGCGCGCTCAACAAGGACTTCCGCTACCAGCTCACCGCGATCGGCGGCGACGTGGACGCGTGGGTTGCGGAGGAGATCGGCGACGGAGGCCGCTCGTTCAAGATCGGAACCGACCAGCCGGACACGAAGGTGTCCTGGCAGGTCACGGGCATCCGCAAGGACGCGTTCGCGAGGACCAACCCGCTCAAGGTCGTGGAGCGCAAGACCGGCTCTGCGGTGGGCAGGTACCTGACCCCGCAGGCGTTCGGCAAGTCACCGTCGATGTTCATCCCCGACGAGGACCAGCCGGTCACGCCCGATGCGTCGTCGGCGAAGTCGCTGGCGCAGGCGGAGGCGGACCGCAGGAAGGTGGCGGCCACCTTGCGCAGCCTGCGAGGGGCCAGTGCCCCGGATGGTGCGCCTTCCCAGGGCAAGCAGCCCGCGCGGTCGGCGCCGCGGAAGGGATAGACGGGTCCCTTCGACCGTCGAATAACGGGCCCGCGGCGAGCAAGTTGCCCGCCGCGGGCCCGGCCCGTTAAGACGAAGTCCGGCTTGTCGGAGACGTCGCGCTCGTTGACGGATGGCGAGTTCGGCAATCCGAGCCCCTCGAAGCGCCGGTCGTCCTGCGGCGCGGGGACCGCCTCGCCGCCGCAGCGCCCCTTGCTGATCGCGCGCTCGGCCTCGACGTGCGGGGCGAACTCGTTGATCTGCGGGTAGAACGGCTGCCCATCGCGCGAGAACTGGTCGATCAGGTGGCGCGCGAGGGACAGCAGAGCGACCGCCCGCTCGGTGGCCCGGGGTCATGCACCGCCGCCACGTTAGGAAATCGGCCCGGCCGGTGGTACGTTCGGATACAGACGCGGCCGCCGCGCCGCCAACCGTGGGGAGGTTCCTATGTCGAGGACGACCGTGTGGTTGCGGAGGCGTCTGTGTTGGCCGAGGCTGGGCAGTCGAGCGATCCTGCCCCTCGGTGTCGGGCTGATCGGCGCCGTGACGCTGGGCACATCCGCGAGCGCCGCACCGCTGGAGCTCGGCGTGACGAACACCTCGGATGTGAGGACGACCCTGAGGGGGGACACCGCGGCTGCACCCCGGCAGCTTCTGCGACTCGAGAACTTCGCGGCCCAGGCCGACGCGAGCACGCTGCACGTGATCGGTCATAGCGTGGGTGACCAGGGCGTCCTGAGGGTCAACAACGCGAGCACAGGCCGCGGTGCGGTGGTGCTCGCGGACGTGTTCCCGTTCTTCGCCTCCTCCTCGAACATCACCGGCAACACGCGCGGGGTCTCGGGCCAGGTCGTCTCGCCCGACGGCTACGGGGGGTTCTTCTCCAACCGGACCACCGGGGTTGGGACCGCCGGCGTGGGCCTCGCCGCGCTCGGGCGCAGCCACGACATCGACGACACCGCGATCGGGCCGGACGGCTTCGACGGCGCGATCGAGGCCGCCGGCCCGAACGGGGTCGAGGGCAATTCGATCACTGCGGGCGGCTTCGGCGTCACCGGCGACGGCCCGGCGGTCGGCGTCAACGGTACCGCGACCACTGCCAGTGGCAGGGGCGGTAACTTCACCGGCGGCGCCCAGGGCATCGGAGTCGACGCCAATGGCGGCTTGACCGGCCTGGAGGCGAGCGGCGGCTCGTTCGGCGTCGACTCGAACGTGACCGCGGCCAGCGCGGTCGGCGTCCGCTCGACGACGGGGGCCGAGGCCAGCGACGCAGTCCAGGCGAACACCTCGGGCGGCATCTCCGACGCCCTTCAAGGGACCACGACCGGCGGCGCAGCGTTCTCGCTCTTCGCGATTGCGAGCGGAGGCGGGGCGGGCGTGGTCAGCTCGGCCGGACCGGGCGTCGCGGTGAGCGCGGGCAACAGCAGCGCGACGAACAACACCCTCTCCGCCTCGAACAGTGCGCCCAGCGGCACGGCGGGCTCGTTCACCGGCGACGTCGCCCTCAACGCGAACGTCAACGACTTGGGCGGCACTGGACTCGAGGTCACCCTGACCGGCGACACCGACGGCAACGGCACGGCCGCGGACGACGCCAACAACGCGATCAACGCGTCAAGCGACGACACCAACAACGCGGCGGTGATCACCGCGAGCACGCCGGCTGGGAGCACTGAGCTCAGTCATGAGGCGATCGAGACGTTCGGGTTCCTCGACGTCAACGGCAACGCCCGGGTGACCGGCAACCTCGACGTCGTCGGCACCTGCTGCGGTCCGATGATCGATAACCCGGCCGACCCGTCGGGCTCCTACCTGCGCCACGCCGGGGTCTCCGCGCCGGAGATGAAGAACGTCTACGACGGGATCGTGACCACCGACGACGACGGTGAGGCGACGGTAACGCTGCCGTCCTACTTCGGGGAGCTGAACCGCGATCCCCGTTACCAGCTGACGATCGTCGGGGATACGTTCGCCCAGGCGATCGTCTCGGATCCGGTCGACGACGGCGGCGACACGTTCGCGATCAGGACCGATGAGCCCGAGATCACGGTCTCCTGGCAGGTGACCGGGATCCGCGACGACGCGTACGCGCGGGCGCACCCGCTGCAGGTGATCGAGCGCAAGACCGGCGCGGCTGCCGGGGAGTACCTGCATCCGGAGCTCTTCGGCCATCCGCACGCGACGCCCCTCGGGCTCGACCTGGCGGCGCCTCCGAGCCGCGGGGCGGCGGCCCGCGCCGCCCAGGCCGACCTGGCCGAGCTGGTGCGGAGGAAGGTGAGGGACGCGAAGGCGGATGCCCGGCGGCCCGGTCCCTCGATCCCGGCGCCGGCGCAGGCAAACCGGTGAGCGGATCCGTTGGTAGCCCGCGGCGAGCACCGGCTCGCCGCGGGCTCCGGCGTGGATGAGGCGGGGCGCTCGACGTTGGGCGGCCTGGTCCACCGCCTCGCCTGCGGCTGGTGCAGTCGCCGCCCCCGGGATAGGATTGCCAGACCGCCCAAGTGACGTTGCGCACGATGGGTCAGCTCGATTCCCAGACCACCACGGACCCGCTGTCGGCCGACGACTTCGTCGACCTGCTCGGCGAGGCCGAGCGGATCGCCGGATTCGGGATCTGGAAGTGGGAGGTCGCCAGCGGTCGCGTGCACTGGTCGGACGAGCTGCATCGGATCTACGGCCTGCGGCCCGGAGAGTTCGGCGGCACGGTCGACGCGTTCATCGAGCGGGTCCACTCAGACGATCGCGACCGGGTCTGGTCGAACATCGCCGACTCGCTCGAGACGCTCGAGCCGTTCGTCTTCGAGGAGCGCATCGTCCGCCCCGATGGCGTGGAGCGGACGCTGCTCTCGCAGGGCCGGGTGATCGCGGGACCGGACGGCGCCGCCGAGGCGCTGGTCGGCATCTGCCACGACGTCACCGAGCGGGCCAAGGCCGAGCGGGCGCGCGGGACGAGCGAGCGGCGGATGCGGGCGATCATGGACAACACACCGTCGATGATCACCGTCAAGGACCTCGACGGCCGCTACCTGATGAGCAACCCGGAGTCCGAGCGGGTGATCGGAATCCGCGAGGACGAGCTCACGGGTAGGCAGTGCGCCGACGTCTTCCCACCGCAGGTCGCCGACGGCCAGCGGCTCAACGACCGCCGCGCGGCGAGCGAGGGCGAGCCGGTGTACGACGAGGCCGTGCTCCCCCGCGACGGCGAGGAGCGCACCTACATGACGGTCACCTTCGCGCTTCCCGACGAGCACGGGGTCCCCGCCGAGACCTGCACGATCGCCACCGACATCACCGAGCGCAAGGAGCGCGACAGCGAGCGGCGCACCCGGATCGAGTGGACCGAGCGGATCGGCTCGGCGGTCGCCGACGGCCGCCTCCTCGCGTTCGCGCAGCCGATCGTCAACCTCGAGACCGGCGTCCAGGCGGCCAGCGAGCTGCTCGCCCGGATGCGGATGCGGGAAGCGACGACGGAGCTCGCGATCCCGGAGGCGTTCCTGCCGGCCGCCGAGCGCTACGGGCTGGTCCGCCAGATCGACCTGCTGATGGTCAAGCGTGCCCTGGAGCTCGCGCCGGAGATGCCCGCCCAGGTGAACGTCTCGGCGGTGACGATGTGCGACACGGCGGCCCGGCAACGGATCTCCGCGATGCTCGCGGCCGCGCCCGAGGCGGCGCGCCGGGTCGTGTTCGAGATCACCGAGACGGCCGACGCGACGTTCCTGGAGGCGGCGCGGGCGTTCGCCGAGCAGATCACCAGGGCAGGCGCGCGCCTCGCGCTGGACGACTTCGGCGTCGGCTGGGGCTCCTTCACCTATCTGCGGTCGCTGCCGGTCAGCTTCATCAAGATCGATGGCAGCTTCGTCTCCGACCTGGTCGAGTCCGCCGAGGACCGCCACGTCGTCAAGGCGATCATCGACATCGCCCGCGAGTTCGGGCTCTGGACGATCGCCGAGGGCGTCGAGAACGCCGAGACGCTCGAGCTCGTGACCTCGATGGGCGCCGACTTCGCCCAGGGCTTCCACCTCGGCCGGCCGGCGCCGCTCGAGTCGGCCTAGCGGACCGGCGAGCGCTGTTCAGCAGCTCGGCGGCGGTGCGGCAAGCGGCGAGCCGGAGTCGAGGGCACCCGCGACGCTCACCGTGGAGCCGGGGGCCGGCCCCGCGGGCGCGCCCCACCAGTTGTGCTTGGCGCTGACCGCGTAGCCGACGGTGACGGCAGCGAGCGAGCCGCCCGCGATGCAGTTGCCGCCGGCGCTGCCGAGGGCGCCGCCACCGAGGTCGATCGCGGTCCGGCCGGTCGTTCCCAGGTCCTCGAACGAAACGTTCGCGGCGCCCGATCCGGTTCCCCGGCTGTCGCTCAGGTTGGCGTCCTCGACCCTGACCGAGAGCTCGTCGAGCGCGGTCTCGTTGCCGACCCGGAGGTTCGCGCCTCGATTGGCGGTGATGCGCGCGCCCCTAATATCGAGGTGGAGCTTCGTCGTCGGGCCCTCGCCGTTCGCGACCGCCGAGCCGAAGGTGATCCCGTTGTTGGCGCAGCCGCTGAACTCCCCGCCTCTGACCGTCGTCTCGATCGAGTTGCCGGCCCCACCGCTCGCGGCCAGCAGGCAGTCCGCGTTGTTGCCGGGAATGAGGACGGTGTTGCCGAACCCCGAGCCGCTGAAGCCGAGCGATCGCGTCGCGGTCACCTCGACGAGCTTCAGCTCCATGACCGCGTTCGTGCCAAGGCCGAGCTGCTCGAGCACGTCGCCCGGCGCGCGGGAGAAGTTGCTCTTGCGCACGACGACACGGGAGCGGGAGCCGTCACCCATGGTCACGTACTCGAGCCCGTTGCCGGAAAAGCCGCCGAGGCCATCGGGGTTGGTGTACGTGTTGCGGGTCACCGTCACCTTCATCCGCGAGCCTTCGGCCGGATTGACGAACACCCCCTCGGTATCAGCGCCGGCGGGCCCGGCGCCGACGTCCTCCTCGTTGCCGAGATTCGCCTGGCTGTTTCGCGCGAGCCTGGCGACGAGGCGGGATTGGTCGAGCGTCTGCAGCCCGATCGCGAGAACCGACTCGAGGCTCTCGCCCTGCCGCAGATCGGCGACCGTGTTGGCCCGCACGGTTGCCCGATATCGAGCGGTTCCCGAGAGCCGGACGTCGATCCCGTCACCACACTCCGCGTCGTGGACCCGGTTTCGGGCGATCCTGATCCTGCCTCTCCCGCGATCGGCATCGACCATGATCCCGGCCCAGCCGTTCTTGAGACCGTCCGCAATCGGGATGCCCAAGCCGGGCGCCGTCGTCGGCACCTCGAACGACGGGATGTGGAATCCCTCGGTACACGATGCGTTGTGGGCGGAGACATCGTTGCCCCGCACGCGCACGCCGCTCACGTTTCGCCCGTAGATCGCGCCCCGGTGCGAGCCGGCGATGACGAGATTTCGCACCCGGACGCGGTCGGCGAGCGTTACGGCATCGCCCGAGTTGCGCCCGTCACGCGTGTTGGTGATCCGCGGAGCCGAGCGCCGGATGACCTTCCTCAGCGCCGGGCCCGCGCCGATCAGCCGCTGGCGCGGCTTCAGCGCGATCCCGCCGTCGAGCGCCCGGCGCGATCGCAGGACGACGATCCGGTCGCCGGGCGCCGACGCACGCTCGGCGTGGCGAAGCCTGGCGAACGGGGCACCTCGATCGCCCGTTCCGCCCCGCTTCGCATCGGCGTCGACGAACCAGGTCCTCGGGCCTCGGTCCGCAGCCGAGTGCGCGACGGCCGGCCCCGAGAGCACCGCCACGGCCAGGAGCCAGCCGAGTGGGATTGCGCGCGGCACGAGAGCTGGATGAGCACGAACCCAAGGGCGCCGGGGGGCGCAGGGCGACAGCGGATTGAGTGGTCCGGAGTCGGGCATCGGCGCCACGATAGTCGCCGGTCAGGGGTCACAACAAAGTGCGGCTGAGAGGAGTCGAACCTCCACGCCCTTTCGGACAATAGCTCCTGAAGCTATCGCGTCTACCGTTCCGCCACAGCCGCCTGTGCGGTTCAAATCTAGCGGGAAATCACGCCTTCACGCCAACGTGCTCCTCCATCAACGCGACGCTCTCGCGACGGTTGATCCTCACGCCCCAGCCGCGTTCCAGCGAGCCAGTAACTCGAGTTTGCACGCCAACCTCGTCACAGGCGCGCACGAACACGCCGATGATGTCGCGCGACTTGTTGGAGAAGTCATAGCTGCGGTATTCGTAGGGCCTCGGTCGGTGGATGTCGGTCCGATTGATGAACGAGCAGCCATCGGTCTGGATGCAACCGCGGATGAAGCTCCACGGGTGCGCAGAGACGGCTTCGGCTTGCCAAGGCTCCAGAACGATCGGACGGGTGTGCTTGCGGCCCGGGCCGTGCTGGGGAAAGAGGCACGGCAGATGGAGCGAGTAGGTCGATAGGACGATCCAGGTGTCGTCCCGTCCGGACCAGGCACTCGGGCTCGGTCGCGTTACCGAGACCACGTTGGCAGGAAAGCATCGCTCCATCACGCACGTGATCTCGGAGTTGATGGCCGGGTAGCGGCTGTCGAGAAACACCCGCAGACGGGACGTCCGCGCCTCCTCGGAGACGCACCCGTCACCGAGGTAGACCGCGAGTAACTGCGCATAGTCGCCATCCGCGAAGCGCATCGGCCTCGCCGAGCGCCAGCAGCGCGGGCAGGTCTCCTTCGGCTGGGCGACGTAGGAAGGCCGGCGCCAGTCCGCAATCGTCCGCCGCGGAATTCCAAGCCGCCTCGATACCGCGCAGTCGTTGTGGCCGGCGGCGATCAGGTCGAGTGCGGCCTGCTTGAGCTCGGGCGGGTGCATTCCCGCAAGTTGCGGGAATCGGGCGCGCAGGTGAGACGATGATTGTGTCGATACTGCGCCGGAACGTGACGAGTTCGCGACGCGGCGGCCGGAGTAGGGTGAGGGCGTGTTCGACTCCTACGAGCAGGCCTGCGCCGAGCACGAGTGGATCGTTCCCGACCGCTACAACATCGCCGCCGACGTCTGCGACAAGCACCCGCGCGACAAGCCGGCGATGGTCTGGGAGCGGTACGACGGCGCGACGCGGGAGCTCGACTGGGGCGAGCTGCAGGACCTCTCCAACCAGGCGGCCAGTTTGCTGGGCGGCCACGGCATCGTTCGAGGCGACCGCGTGGCCGTCGTCCTCCCCCCACCCCCGAGACCGCGGCGATCTTCTTCGGGACCTGGAAGCTCGGCGCGATCCTGCTCTCGATGTCGGTCCTCTACGGCGACGACGGGATCCGCCACCGCCTCGAGGACTCGACCCCGAAGGTCCTGGTCACCGACCGTGCCAACGCCGGCCGCTTCGACACGTCGCTGGTCGAGACGATGATCGTGCTCGACGCGGAGACGCTGGCGGGGCTACCCACCGATGCGGTCTGCGAGGACACCTCGGCCGACGACCCCGCCCAGCTCTACTACACGTCCGGGACCACGGGCAAGGCGAAGGGGATCGTCCACGCCCATCGCTACATCCTCGCCCACGAGGAGTTCGTCTACTGCCATGACGTCCGCGACGGCGAGCGGTTCCACGGGATGGGCGAGTGGGCGTGGGCGGCGGGGATCTCGCCGCTGCTCGGGCCCTGGCGCCTCGGCGCGGTCCAGTACGTGCTCCAGCGCGAGGCCGGATTCGTCCCGGCCGATCAGCTCGACTTCCTCTCCCGCCACCGCGTCACCAACGTGTTCACGACCCCGACCGCGATGCGCGCGATGATGGCCATCGCCGACGCCGGCGCGCGCTACCCGCAGGAGTTCCGGATCGTCTGCTCGGCGGGCGAGCCGCTCAACCCGGAGGCGATCCGCTGGTTTCGCGAGCAATACGGGGTCACCGTCCTCGACTACTACGGCCTGACCGAGTCCTATCCCCTCTGCGCGAACTATCCGTTCACGGAGGTGCGCGAGGGCTCGATGGGCCGCACGATGCCCGGCTGGGACG
The DNA here is from genome assembly GCA_963811505.1 of uncultured Solirubrobacterales bacterium. Taxonomy (GTDB): domain Bacteria; phylum Actinomycetota; class Thermoleophilia; order Solirubrobacterales; family 70-9; genus WHSW01. The sequence continues at coordinate 366,041 of CAWERC010000007.1, forward strand.
TGCAGCTGCTCGACGAGGACGAGGCTTCGGTGCCGCAGGGCGAGCGCGGCGAGATCTGTCTGCGCGCGCGCTCGAACCCGCACTACCCGCTCGGCTACTGGAACCTGCCCGAGGCATCGGAGGAGACCTTCGGCGGCGAGTGGTTCCACACCAAGGACGCGGCGACGATGGATGAGGACGGCTACGTCTGGTACGCCGGGCGCGCGGACGACGTGATCATCGCCGCCGGCTACCGGATCGGCCCGTTCGAGGTCGAATCGGCGTGCATCGAGCACCCGGCCGTCCGGGAGGCGGCCGCGGTCGCGTCTCCCGACGAGGTCAAGGGCAACGTGGTCAAGGCGTTCATCGTCCTCGCGGAGGGCCATGAGCCCTCGAATGAACTGGCTGGCGAGATCAAACGGTTCGTCCGCGAGCGCCTGTCCGCCTACGCCTATCCCCGCCGGATCGAGTTCACCGACGAGCTGCCCAAGACGCTCACCGGGAAGATCCGCCGGATCGAGCTCCGCGAACGCGAACGCGAGCTCAGCGCATGACCACTCCGGAAGAGGGACTGGCGGCGATCCACGCCCGGTTCGGGGCCCATGCCGGCCACCGGGCCCTGCACGCGAAGGGCGTGATCTGCACCTCGACGTTCACCGCGACGCCGCGCGCCTCGGAGCTGACCCGGGCGGGCCACATGACGGGCGACCCGATCCCGACCACGGCGCGGCTCTCCAACGGCGGCGGCGACCCGACCGTGCCCGACTACGCGCCCGACGTCCGCGGACTCGCGGTGGCATTCCACCTCCCCGACGGCACCCGCACCGACATCCTCGCCCAGACCCTGCCCCGCTACGCATTCCCGGACGAGCGCGGCTTCCTCGACACGCTCGCGATCTCCAAGCCGTCGCCCTCGGCGCTGCTCAAGCTCCCCGGGTTCGCGGTTCGTTACCCGCGCGCGGTCGCCGAACTGCCGAAGGTCAACAAGATCCTCAGCCGCTGCGCCAGCTTCGCCGCCAGGACCTACCACCCGTTCCACGCCTACAAGTGGGTCGCCGCCGACGGCAGCGAGCGCTACGTCCGCTACACCTGGCTGCCGACCGTCGACGAGCCCGACATTCCCCGCTCCGACGCCAAGCGGCGCGGCCCCGACTACCTGTTCGAGGAGCTCGCCGGCCGCCTCGATCGCGAACCGGTGCGGATGGAACTCGAGGTCCAGATCGCGGCCGAGACCGACGCCGTGGACGAGCCGAACTCCGTGTGGCCGGACGACCGCGAGCGCGTGATCGTCGGCACGCTCGAGATCACCGCCATCGACGGTGACGCCGACGACTCGATCGTCATGGACCCGATACGGGTCGTCGACGGGATCGAGCCCTCCGGCGACCCGGTCCTCCATTACCGCCCTCCGGTCTACGACCTGTCGCATCGGCGCCGAACCTCCGACTAGTCTCTTCCCATGAGGGTGGGTCTCGTCCTCGGAGCGGGAGGCGTCCAGGGAGGAGCGTGGCTGACCGGCGGCCTCGACGCCCTCGCGGCCTCCACCGGCTGGGACCCGGCGAGCGCCGACGTCGTCGTCGGGACCTCGGCCGGCTCGGTGGTCGGCTCGCTCTGCGTCGCCGGAATCCCGCCCTGGTTCATGGTCGCCCACTCGGCCGGCGAGACCTTCGACGGGGTCGTCGATGCGCAGGGGCGCCCGGCCGCCGAGGCGGACCGCTCGGGCGGGGCCCAGTTCCGCCTCCAGCGCGCGTGGCCGCCGCTCGGCCCGGGATCGTGGCCGCTGGCGCTGCGGAGCCTCCGCGAGCCGCAGCGCTTCACCCCCGGCGCCGCGTTCGCCGGCTGGGCGCCGCGCGGCTTCATTTCGACCGAGCCCCTGAAGGAGATCATCAGGCGTGTCGTACCGAGCGGCTGGACCGACCATCCCAACCACTGGGTGGTCGCCTGCGACTACGCCACCGGCCGCCGCGTTCCCTTCGGCCGGGCCGGTGCCCGCCGCCCCGACCTGGCCGACGCCGTCGCCGCATCGTGCGCGATCCCGGCCTTCTACCACCCGGTCGAGATCGGCGGCCGGCGCTACGTCGACGGCGGCATCTACTCGACCTCGAACCTCGACCTGCTGCGGGACCAGGCCCTGGACCTCGTCATCTGCCTCAACCCGACGTCCTCGCTGCATCCCGCGCGAGCCTGGAATCCGTTCGAGCGTGTCAACGGCTTCTTCCGCGACCACTCCGGCCGCCTGCTGGGCAACGAGGCGAAGACGCTGCGCGCCGCGGGAACCGAGGTCCTGCTGATCCAGCCGACCGGCGAGGACCTGGTCGCGATGGGGCCGAACCTGATGAGTCGCAAGGATCGCAACCCGGTCATCGCGACCGCCAGGCGCACGGTGGCCGCCCAGCTCGCCGAGTCCGAGCACGCCGACCTGCTCGCGAAGCTGCCGCCCGGCGACGACCGGCGGGTCCGCCGCCCGCCGGGCGACCCCTCACAGTGGCCCGACCTTGCCGAGATCCGGGCCATCACCCGCCGCGAGCGCACGGCGGACGAACGCGGCTAGCTTCCGTTCGGCTGTAGCGGCGAAGCCGGGTGAACGAACGGGTCGGCGTCGAGGTGCGGGAACACGTGCTCGGCGAACAGCTCCACCACCCCGCGGTCGAACTGCGTCCCGGCGCAGCGGCGAAGCTCGGCCAGCGCCTCCTCGGGGCTGCGCGCCTCGCGGTACGAACGCTGCTCGATCATCGCCTCGAACGCGTCGCAGACGAAGATGATCCGGGAGCCGAGCGGGATCTCCTCCCCGGCCAGCTCGTCCGGGTATCCGCCGCCGTCCCAGCGCTCGTGGCTCGAACGGACCAGCGCGGCAACCGGGCCCATCGCCGGGGCGGCGGCGAGGATCCGCTCCCCGATCGCCGGATGCCTGCGCATCAGCTCCCATTCGCCGCCGTCGAGCGGCCCCGGCTTGTGGAGGATCCGGTCCGGGATCGCGATCTTGCCGACGTCGTGCAGCTCGGCGGCGCGGATCAGCGCGTCGAGCTGGTCGTCCTCCAGGCCCGCGGCCCGGCCGACCGCCGCGGCGAGCTGCGCGACGCCGCGCAGGTGGTCGCCCAGCCACGGCTCGCGCTCGCGCAGGATATGGACGAGGACGTCATGGGTCTGGCGATGCGGCGAGCTCGGGCGCAGGCCCTTGGCGGTGCGCATGCGGGTGTCGGCGATCCGCAGCGCCTCGGTCGGGCCGGGGGCGTCGGTCGGCACCACCACCGCGCCGTACGTCGCGGTGATCTCGAAGCCCTCGCCGCGCTCGGTGAGCCCGGCGCGGGCGGCCGCAACCACCTCCTCGACCTGCTCGCGACCCCCCGGCACGAGGATGCAGAACTCGTCGCCCGCGAGCCGGAAGGCGATTCCGCGCGGGGCAACCGCCGCGGCCAGGTTCTCGCCCAGACGGCGCAGCAACGCGTCGCCGGCGGCGTGGCCGAAGGTGTCGTTGTACGCCTTGAACCCGTCGAGGTCGAGGATCGCGAACACGACCTCGCGCGGGCCGTGCGCGGCGCGACCTAGCATCTCGATCAGCGAGCGACGGTTGCGCAGGCCGGTGAGCGAGTCGGTCGTCCCCTCGTGGCGAAGGGCAGCGGCCAGCCGCCGGGCCTCCCGCAGGGCAAGCAGCAGCCAGACCGCCAATCCGGCGATCACGACCACGGAGAGCCAGATCCAGATCTGCTGGAACTCCATCCATGAACTTCATCGACCGGGCCGCGGCCCGCCTACAACGGCACGCAGGGCACTGGCCAATGCGGCCAGGGGGCCGATTCAGGCGTCGGCGTGCTGGATCGATGCGTGGAGCGAGCCGTTCGCGCCCTGGATCCAGATCCCCGTCCCGTCACGAAGGACGACGGCCGCCCCCGGCAGGGCCGGATCCCGGTGCTCGATCTCGGCGTCGATCCCCTCCGGCTCGGTACCGGCGAGCGCGTCTTCCACCGGCTCCCAGTAGTGCGAGTTGTTGACGTGCCCGGCCACGTCGACGTCCGCGGCCCGGAAGGACCACGGGCTCCGCTCGCAGCCGGCCGGCGGCTCCGGATGGCGGAGCCGGACGGGCGCCCCGCGGCCAGCGGCGCTCTCGCCGTAGAGCTCGACGAAACGTGGCGGGAACCTGGCCGGCTCGCCGCTCGCGTCGATCCACGCCCAGAGCGCGACCGCGTCGACGTGGCCGCTCGCGCTTCGCACCGCCGTCCGCCGTTCGGCCGAGAACCGCCCGACCCCGCTGCAGAACGTGCGCACGGTCACCCGCTCGCCGAATCGCGGAAACGACTCGACCCGCAGCCTCACCCGGCGGACGATCCAGATCCCCTCCTGCTCGAACCCGGCGTCGAGCAAGTCGGCGTAGGCGACGTCCTGGAGCCAGCGCGCGATCGCGTCGAGGCGGATCCGCATGTCGCCGATCCCGTCGGCGATCCCCGGCATCAGGGTGCGCTCGAAGACCCGGCCCGTCGCGGGCTCAGGATCGACCAGCTCAGTGAGCTGCACGCCGCTGGGCGTTGGCGTCGATCACTTCCGCCAGCTTGCCGTGGAGCTGGCGGGGGAGGTCGTGGCCCATGCCCTCCATCAGGTGCAGGTGGGCGCCGGGGATCGCGCGCGCCGTCGCCCTGCCCCCCCGCAGCCGCACCAGCGGATCGGTGGTGCCGTGGATGACCACCGCCGGCAGGTCGACGCGCCGCAGCGCCCGGGTCCGGTCGCCCGAGCAGTTGATCGCGTGGAGCTGGCGCCCCACTCCGGGCGGGTGAAAGCAGCGGTCGTACGCCCTGCCGACCACCTCGCGGAAGTGCGGCTCGTCCATCGGGTAGGCGGGCGACCCGATCACCTTGAAGGTCTTCACGGCCTGCTCGACGTAGCCCTCCCGGCTCGAGGGCGGCTTCGCCATCAGCGCGCCGAACGCCCGCCAGCGCGGCAGCCGCAGCCACCGGCTGCCGGTCGTCGACATGATCGAGCACAGCGAGAGCAAGCGGTCGCGATGGTCGATCGCCAGCTGCTGGGCGATCATCCCGCCCATCGAGGCGCCGGCGACGTGGGCGCGCTCGATCCCGAGGTGATCGAGCAGCCCGATCGTGTCGTCGGCCATGTCGCGCAGCAGGTACGCGGGCCTGCCGATGCCGAGCATCATCCGCGCTACCCCGGGCGGCGACGAGTCGATCTTGGTCGAGCGCCCGATGTCGCGGTTGTCGAACCGGATCACCCGGTAGCCGCGCTCGCCCAGCAGGGCGCAGAAGTCCTCGTCCCAGTGGATCATCTGCGTCGCGAGGCCCATGATCAGGACCAGCGGCGCGCCGTCGGGGTCGCCGAGCTCCTCGTAGCAGAGCTCGATCCCGTTCGCGGGTGCGAATTGCTCGCCGGTGGCGCGGTCGACGACGGCGTCGCTCATGCCGGGAGGTTAGTCAGTCAGGAAGCTCGCGCCCGAGCCAGCCGCGGTAGAAGCCCTCGACGTCCGGGAGGAAGTCGTGGACCACCGGGTAGCCGCGCGTCACCGCCTCGACCTCCAGCAACCGCCCCGACAGCGGGCAGTAGAACTCGCGCAGCTCCATCCACTCGGGGTCGCAGTGGGCGAGCTTCGGGTAGATCTCGCCGAGCAGCTCGTCCGAGTCGCGCACGAAGACCGGCGCCCGCATCTTCCAGTTCTCATCGAAGCGGCAGAAGTCGTGGCCGGCGTCTGAGCGAATGACGAGCGAACCATCGGATCGCCGCCGGACCACGTTCAGCCCCTCTCCCACCGGGAGCACGATCGGGTCGTCCCACTCGACTCGGTCCTGAAGCACCGCGATCCAGTTGTCGAAGCGGCCGGGGTCCTTGTAGCCGGACTGGATGTCCTTGACCTCGCGGCGGCTGAGCCGCTCGTCGAGCATCGCCTCGAGCGTCTCGCGCTCGAGCGGCTTGCCGGCGGCGAGCGGCGGGTCGACACGGTCGACCTCGGAGGCGGCGAGGAACTCGGCCGCGGACTCCTCGGGGGTCACCTTGCCCGGCTGAGCGACGAGATCTGCGGGCACCGTTGGCGTGTCGATCTCGAAGGCGAAGTCCTCGGGTAGGTCCCAGAACCCGCGGTACTCGGCGGCCCACCGCGGCGAGAGCTTCATCGACTCGGCGTAGCTGACCTTGACCGGGTCGATCAGGTCACCGGCGAGCACCCGCTCGCGCTCGATGGCCCACCACTCGGCCGCCGGCCGCGCCCGCTCGAGCCGCCGCGCCCGCGCCCCATCGCGATCGGAGACCGCGTACACCGCGTCGGCGAACTGGGCCTCGATGTGACCCTCGGCGACGTCGCGCTCGACCGACTCGGCCGGGCGCTCGAGGGGGTCGCCCAGCCCCGCGGCGCCCTTCATCACCGAGTGGTAGAGGTCGCCGGACGCAAACGGCGCCAGCATCGTGAAGTTGTCGAGCTTCAGCTCGCGCTCGCCCTCGATCGCGAGCAGCGCAGGATCGGAGAACGGCCCGTCGGCGACCGGATAGGCCTCGCCCGCCTCGGCGAGCTCGCGGAGGTTGTTGTCGCGGATGTTGTGGATGTAGGCGACCGAGCCCGGATAGCCGCCGAAGATCCCCTGCGAGATGAACAGCCGCGTCGTGCCGAGGTTCTGCAGCTCCCAGAACGGCGTGTTCCAGACCATCTGCAGCGACTCGAACGAGGAGCCGCCGCGGTGCCGCCCGGGCCCGCCGGTGTTCGGCTTGATCCGCCGCGAGAGGTAGACCATCGGGCAGATCAGCTCCCACATCTCGACGTCGCCGGCGTCGCCCTCGGGGTTGAACATCGCCGCGCACGTGTCGGTGCCGTCGAGCACGTACTTCGCGCCCATTCCCTGGGCGGCGATCTCGAAGTTCATGATCGCCGAGGAGTTGCCGTACTGGTCGATCCCGCCGCCCTGGATCACGTTGCCCGATACGGAGTACGCACCGATGATCTCCTCCAGAAACCCGCGCGACTGCAGCGCCCGCGACAGCGTCCGCGGATAGCCGGTGAACGCCGGCTGCAGGAACGCCCACGCGATCCCGGTCGAGCCCTCGGCCTGGCCGAGGTTGGCGACCGAGCCCTCGGGGAAGTTGGTCTCGACCGCGAAGTAGGCACCGTCGTTGACCTTGTCGTTGCAGATCAGCGTCTGGGTGAACATCACCCAGATCGCCCCCTGCATCCCCGACGGCGTGCAGTTCATCGAGTGCCAGCCCCACGCCGACGAGCCGTCGAGGTCGAGCGCGTAGTCGCCGTCCCCGCCGATCCGGACCTCGAACGGGGCGTGCATCACGAAGTCGCGGCGCGCCCGCGCCGGCAGCTGGACCTTGTCCGCGTAGGTGACGTCCTGGAACGACGCCGCCCGGTAGCGGCCGGGCACGGTCAGCTCGCGGATCCGGCTCTTGAACGAGCGGCGCCCCTCCTCGATCACCTCGCGGGAAAACTCCTTGAACCTCTCGATGCCTTCCTCGAGGATCACGCGTTCGACCGCCTCGCGGATCATGTGGCAGCCGGCCAGCCGGGTGCGCTCGTCGAGCAGGTAGTACATCGGGGCGCGCGTCTGCTTCGCGCAGCGCTCCAGGTGCCAGCGCGAGATCTCGTCGCCCTCGCCGATCTTCATGCAGGGGATGTCGATGCCGTCGTCGAGGCGGTTGGTCGGCCCGACCGGGACCCCGCCCGGGGTCGAGGCGCCGATGTCGAGCACGTGGGTGACGCCGCCGGCCCAGGCGACCAGCTCGTCCTCCCAGAAGATCGGGACGAAGGTCTGGACGTCCGCGTTGTGGACGTCGCCGATCGTCGGGTCGTTGTTGGCGAAGATGTCGCCGGGCCGGATCCGGGGGTTGTCCTCGTAGCCCTGGCGGACCATCCACTTGATCGCGTCCGACATCGTGTGGACGTGGACGATGATCCCGGTCGAGAGCGCTATCGAGTCGCCCTCGGGCGTGTAGAGGGCGAAGCAGAGCTCGCCGAGCTCGCGGACGATCGGCGAGGCCGAGATGTTGAGCGCCGTCTCACGGGCGGAGACGAGCCCGCCGCGCAGCCGGCTGAACAGCTTCTCGTACTCGATCGGCTCGGAATCCTTGAGCGGCAGCCCGCCGTGCAGCCCTGCGTACGAGCCGGTCTCGGCGAACAGCCGCTCGGACTCGGCGAGCATCTCGTCGAGGCGGCGCCCGTCCCATCCGATCGGCGCCCCAGCGGGGGGCTCGAGGTCGCGCGTAGCCTCGACGATCGCCATCCGGGCGAACGGTATCGGGTGGCGGCCCGGCCGGCCGGTCCACGGACGCCCGCACCGCGATAAGCGGCTGATAAGCGCGCCTTCCTATGTTCGGCTCACCGACTCAGAGCCAGGGAAAGGCCTTTCAATGTCAGACCAGATCCGTACGCACGCCCGGGCAGGGGTCATCGGCTTCGCCGCCCTTTCCCTCGCGCTCCTCGCCTCGGTCGTCTTCGACGGCGCGCGGGCGAGGGCCACCGTCGATTGCACGTTCAGCGCAGGAACCGCTTCGGTCACGATCACGAGCCCGAACGAGGCGGCCACGATCGCGCGGACGGCCGGCGGCCAGATCGAGGTGGGCGGTGTGCAGTGCGGAGCGGCGACCGTCACGAACACCAACAAGATCACCGTGACCGGGGCGCTCGGCGGTCAGGGCGTACGGATCGATCTCGACAACGGCGGCTTTGCCCCCGGTGCCACCGCGGAGGGCAGCGGCGCGTCGGAGATCGAGTTCGAGATCGATCTGCTGTCGGGCAACGAGTCGACGTCGCAGCGAGACACCGTCTCGGTCAGCGCGACGGACGCCGCCGACACTCTCCGGCTGGGGACGCTCGGCGTGAACCTGAACGGCGACAACGACGCGGACATCACGGGGCCCTCGGCGGGCGGTACCACGACGATCCGGGCGGAGCGCTTCGAGCTCGCGGGCCAGGGCGGGCCGGACGTCATCTCGGGCGCCGCGAGCGCGGACGTCGGCGGCGCCTTCCCGATCGGGCTCGAGACCCATCTCGGCGGAGGCCCGGGGCCGGACCAGCTCACGGGGGGTGACAGCGGCGACACGCTCATCGGCGGGATCGGAAACGACACCGAGAACGGCGGTAACGGCCAGGACATCTTCGACGAGGAGGCCGCCGCGAATGGATCGGACGACTTCGTCGGCGGCGGCGGTCCCTACGACACGCTCGACTACGGCGACCGCGCGGTCGGCGTCTCGGTCGACCTCGACGACGTCGCCGACGACGGGCAGCCCGGAGCCGAGAACGACAACGCCCATTCGGACATCCGGATCGTCCACGGGGGCTCGGGTGCTGACACGATCTCCGCCAACTCCGCCGTCTTCGTCACCCGCACCCTCTACGGTGGCGCCGACAACGACACGATCACCGGGGGGCCGGCCGGCGACAGCCTCTACGGGGAGAATGGCAACGACACGATGCGTGGCGGCCCGCAGGGCGACGACCTGATCGGCGGGCACGGCGACGACAACGAGTTCGGGGAGTCCGGGCTCGACCGGTTCTTCGAGGACGTCGACGTTGATGCGTCGCCGATCACCGGCCCGAACGGCGCCGACGAGCTCGCCGGCGGGTCCGAGGAGGACCTCGTCAGCTACGACCGCCGCACAACCGGGCTCGTGGTGACCGCGGGGGACAACCTCCCCAACGACGGCGCCGACACCACGCCGGGGGGCGCCGCGGAGGAGGGCGACAACATCCGCTCCGACGTGGAGGACGTAACCGGTGCGTCCTCCGGCCCCAACGAGATCACCGGAAACGCGCTCGACAACATCCTCACGGGGGGCGGCGTCGTCGACACCATCTACGGCGTGGCGGGCGAGGACAACCTGATCGGCGACAACGGCCCGGACCTCCTCTATGGCGGGACCGAGAACGACTGGCTGCAGGCCGGCAGCGGAAATGACCGGCTCCTCGGTCAGGCGGACGACGACATCCTCTCCGGGTCCTTCGACGACGACACGATGACCGGCGGCCCGGGGAACGACAACGAGGCGGGTGCATCGGGCAACGACACCTTCCTGCAGGACGCCGCCGCGAACGGCAACGACACGCTCGACGGCTCGTTCGACGTCGACACCGTCTCCTATGGAGCGCGGGCCGCGCGCGTGGTCGTGGACCTGGACGGCGTCGCCGACGACGGCGCTCCGGCGGCAGCCGAGCAGGACAACGTGAGTGCCGCCGTCGAGAAGCTCGTCGGCGGGGCGGGGAACGACGATCTCACGGGGAGCACCGCGTCGAATACGTTGACCGGGGGCGGGGGCGCGGACGACCTCGTCGGCCTCGACGGCGACGACCTTCTGGACGGCGGCCTTGGAGCCGACGACATGGACGGCGACCTCGGCACCGACACCGCGACGTACGCCGCTCGCGCTACTGCCGTCGTGGTGACGATCAACGGCGTCGCGAACGACGGGTCGACGGGAGAGGGGGACAACGTCAGGACCGACGTCGAGAACCTCGTCAGTGGCTCAGGTCAGGACTCGCTGACGGGAAGCGGTGCTCCAAACGTCATCCACGGCGGTCCGGGCAACGACACGATCGCGGGCGGCCTCGGCAACGACGACGAGCACGGCGACGGCGGGAACGACACGTTCACCGAGGATGCTGCCGCCAACGGCGCCGACGATTTCTTCGGGGGGGCCGACAACGGCGCGACGACGATCGGCGACCTCGTCACCTACAACCAGCGCACGACGACGATCCGCGTGACCATCGACGGCACGGCCGACGACGGAGCGAGCGCCGAGGGCGACAACGTTCACACGGACATCGAATCGGCTCGGGGCGGCACGAGAGGCGACGTCCTGGTGGGCAGCCCGGGGCCGAACCGGCTGCTCGGCCTCGGCGCAGGCGACAGCCTCGACGGGGGTCTCGGCCCGGACGTGCTGGTGGGAGGACCCGGAGTCGACACGGCGACGTACGCGTCGCGCACCGCCCCGCTCGAGGTCTCGCTGAACGGCATCGCCAACGACGGCCAGGACGGCGAGCTCGACAACGTCCTCGAGGACGTGGAGAACGTCCTGGGCGGCAGCAGCAATGACAGCCTCTACGGAAGCCCGTTCGCGAACCGCTTCACGGGGGGCATGGGCAACGACTTCTTCGATGGCGCGACCGGTGCCGACCGCTTCGAGGGCGGCGGCAACTACGACACGGTCGACTACTCGAGCCGGAGCATCCGCGTGGTCGGCTCGATCGACGGCGGAGCGAACGACGGCACGGACGCCGACGCGGACGGGGTCGGCGAAGAGGGCGACGACATCCGCCCGGACGTCGAGTGGCTGGTCGGCGGCTCCGGCAACGACCGGCTGGTCGCAAGCGACGATTCGGCCTTCATCGAGGGCCTGTGGGGGAAGGGCGGCGACGACGACCTGCGCGGTCTCGGCGGCAGGGACACGTTCCGCGGCGGCAGCGGCGCTGACGTCATGGCGGGCGGCGCGGACAGCGACCGGGCCTTCTATGACGATCACATCGGCGATGTGGACGTCTCGCTCGACGACGTTGCGAACGACGGCAACGCGGCGGTCAGCGAGAACGACAATGTCAGGTCCGACGTCGAGGACGTCGTGGGCGGAAGCGGAGACGACCATCTGATCGGCGACGTCGGCCCGAACAAGCTCTACGGTACTGCGGGGGTCGACCACCTCGACGGGCTCGCCGGGGACGACGAGCTGTACGGCGGCGACGGGCCGGACTTCCTGGACGGCGATGGAGGCGCCGACCTCCTGCAGGGGGACGCGGGCTCGGACAACGTCGAGTACGACGCCTACACCGATCCGGTCGTCGTCAGGCTCGACGACACGGCGAACGACGGTGCCGACACCAACGGCGACGGGACGGCGGACGAGGGCGACAACGTCGACGTGGAGAACATCTTCGGCGGCTCGAACGACGACCATCTGAGCGGCGACAGCTCGGCCAACCAGCTCCACGGAAACGCCGGCGACGACAGGCTCGAGGCGTGGGGTGGTAACGACGACCTGACCGGCGGCGACGGCACCGACATCGAGCACGGCGGGTCCGGCAACGACATCTTCCACGAGAACGGGGCGGCCGGCGGCCTCCCGGACGAGCCGGACCACATCTTCGGCGATGAGGGCTCGGCTGACGTGGCCGGCTACGGCGCCCGCACGCAGAGCCTCAAGATCAACATCGACGACGCGGCGAACGACGGGGCGACCGACGTCGCCTACACCGAGGGAGACAACGTCCACACGGACGTCGAGCAGGTGATCGGCGGCGCCGGCAACGACGACATCCAGGGGAGCGCCGGTGCGAACGTCCTCTCGGGCAGCGCGGGTGGAGACATCCTGCGCGGCGTCAACGGCGACGACACCCTCCGCGGCGGCGATGGCAACGACGCCTTCCAGGGAGGGAGCGGAAACGACGCCATGAACGGCGACGCGGGGGGCGACAACCTCGAGGGCGGAGACGACGACGACACGATCGATGGCGGCACCGGCGCGGATGTCGCCGCCGGCGACGACACGGATTCCACCACCATCGTGTTCGGGGACGACACGCTGAACGGCGGCGCCGGCAACGACACCCTCAACGGTCAGGGTGGCGCTGACACCGTCAACGGGGGCGCCGACGACGACGCGCTGCGCGGAGGGGACGACGACGGGGGCATCGGCTTCGAGACGGACTTCGTTCACGGCGATGCTGGGAACGATTCGCTGGTGGGAGCCACGGGCGGAGACGCGCTGTTCGGGGACGCCGGCAACGATGGGTTGAATGGCGGTCCCCAGAGCGACTTTCTCGAGGGCGGAACCGGATCCGACACGCTCGTCGGCGGAACGAACGACGAGTTCATCCCGCCGGGGTTTGGCGACGGCTCGGACCGTTTGCGCGGCGGCCCGGACGATGACACGCTCCTCGGCGGGCGCAACGGCGACAGGCTCTTCGGCGAGGAGGGCAACGACACCATGGACGGGCAGTACGAATGCGACCTGCTCGACGGCGGTGACGGCGCGGATTCCATGGACGGCGGCGTCGGAGTCAGCTGCGACGCCGTGACCTATGGGTCGCGGACCACCAAGGTCCTCGTCCAGCTCGACGGACTGGCCAACGACGGGGCTGACCTGGACAACGACGGAACGGCAGAAGAGGGCGACAACATCGTCCGCACCCAGCGCGTCATCGGCGGCTCGGGGAACGACTCGTTCGTCGGTGACAACGCCTACAACGCGTTCTGCGGCTCCGGCGGCAACGACACTCTCGACGGAGCCGCGGGCGACGACGGGCTCGTCGGCGGCCCCGGCGACGACACGCTCCTCGGTGCGGCCGGCAACGATCTGCTCGGGACCGTTGCGCCGGAGGCCGCCCCCGACGCCGAGTGCCCGACCAGCGACGCCGGTCAGGACACGATGCAGGGACAGGCGGACAACGACACGTTCGAGGCCGACGAGGGCGAGCTCGATCATCTGGGCGGCGGCGCCGGGACCGACGACGGTGAGTGGGACACCGGGCTCGACGTCGTCACCAGCATCCCGTAGCCGGCGCCGTCGCCGGCCGGCTACGGAGCAGTCTTCGGCTAACTACGGATGCGCGCTCGTCACGAGCGTTCTACGGTCTGGGCGCAGGAAGGGGATGATCGATCGAGGAGGCATCGCTTTGTACAGGCGTCCGGTTTCCGTTTTCCGCGTTCTGCTCGCAGTTTGTGCCCTTTGCCTGCTGGCGGCCACGCCCGCCGGGGCCGCCACCGCGCGCATGGTGGACGACATCAACCCGAACGCCGGCTACTCCGAGCCGACCGGCTTCACCGGGATGGACGGAATCGCCTACTTCGCGGCTAACGACGGCACGAACGGCGAGGAGCTCTGGCGCAGCAACGGGACCGCGGTCGGTACCCGGATGGTCAAGAACATCGGCCCCAGCTCTCAGAGCTCGTCGCCGAACGGCCTCGAGCCGCTCGGCAGCCAGCTCCTCTTCAACGCCCGGATCAACTTCGCTGAGAACAACCTCTACAAGAGCAACGGCACCGACGCCGGGACGGGGGTCGTCGACCCGGCCGACGAGCCGGCCCAGCCGGCCGAGATCACGACGGTCGGCGGCTTCGCGATGTTCCGGGCGGCCAGCCACGGGCCCGGCCCCGGGTTCGAGCTGTGGCGGACCAACGGAACCGCGGCCGGAACGCGTCTGATCGAGGACATCAACCCGGGAGATGACACGTCGTTCCCCCAGCACCTCACGGCCATCGGGAACATCGTCTACTTCGCGGCCGACGACGGCGTCAACGGGGTCGAGCTGTGGCGCAGCGACGGGACGGCGGCCGGGACGCGCATGGTCAAGAACATCAACACCAACGACGGCGGGGCGGCGGACTCGTTCCCGGCCGAGCTCACGAACGTCAACGGGACCCTCTTCTTCTCGGCGCGCAACAGCTCCCTGGAGACGAACAGCGAGCTCTGGAAGAGCGACGGGACCCGGGCGGGAACGGTGCGCGTCAAGGACATCAACCCCGGGGCCGGGGACTCGAGCCCGGGCGGCCTGACAGCGGTCGGGAACACGCTCTTCTTCGCCGCCAACAACGGCGTCGACGGCCGTGAGCTCTGGGCCAGCGACGGCACGCCGACGGGGACGCGGATGGTCCGCAACCTCATCTCCTCGGCGGGCTCGACACCGAGCGAGCTCACCGACGTCGGCGGGACGCTGTTCTTCACGGCGATCGAGCGGATACCGGCCGCGAGCTGTGGAAGAGCAACGGCACGGCGGCCGGCACCGTGCGCGTGCGCGACATCCGTCAGGGCACGGACTCGTCGGAGCCCGAGGAGATCACCGCGGTCGGGGGCACGGCGTTCTTCAGCGCGCGTACCGACGCCCATGGGATCGAGCTCTGGACGAGCGACGGGACGTCCGTCGGGACGACTCGCGTCCGGGACATCAACCCGAGTACGGCCAGCTCGGCCCCCGCCGACCTCGAGGCGATCAACGGCAGGCTCTTCTTCAGCGCCTTCGAGCCCACCCACGGCGAGGAGCTCTGGATCGCGACCCCGTGACCGTGGTCTAGGCCGCGGTCGCCGCCGCCCGCTCGAAGTTTCGCTCCAGCGCCTCGCGGATCCGCTCCAGCGCCCACGGCGGCAGGTCGTGACCCATGCCGTCGATCACGACCAGCTCGGCGCCGGGGATCGCCGCCGCGGTCGCCTCTCCGCCCGAGGGCCCGATCAGCCCGTCCTCGGCGCCGTGGATGACGACCGCCGGCACGTCGAGCTCGCGCAGCTCCGCCGTCCGGTCCGGCGAGGCGACGATCGCGGCGAACTGGCGCGCGGTGCCCTCGGGGTGGTAACCCCCGGTCGTAGGTGCGCTCGGCGAGGTCGAGGATCCGCCGCGAGTCCGGCGGCTGTGAGCCGATCACCGCGCGGGCCTCGAGCGTCGCGCGGATGTAGCCCTCGCGATCGGCGGGCGCGCGGGTCATCAGCACCGCCATGGCCTCGGGCGTCGGCCGGCCGACCTCCGGGTCGCCGGTCGTCGACATGATCGAGGCCAGCGACAGCACCCGGTCCGGGCGGTCGATCGCCACCCGCTGCGCGATCATCCCGCCGAGCGAGGCGCCGACGACGTGGGCGCGGTCGATCTCGAGCGCGTCGAGCAGGCCGACCGCGTCGGCGGCCATGTCTGCGAGCAGGTACGGGGCCTCGAGCTCGCCGGCGACGACCCGGCGCAGGTCCGGCGGCTCATGGCGGTCGAGGACGCTCGAGCGGCCCGCGTCGCGGTTGTCGAACCGGACGACCAGGTACCCGTCGGCGGCAAGCGCCTCGCAGAGCTCGTCCGGCCAGTAGATCATCTGGGACCCGAGGCCCATGACCAGCAGCACCGGCGGGTCGGCGCGCTCGCCGAAGGTCTCGTAGGCGAGCTCGATCTCGCCGACGCTGGTGAACTGCTCCCCTGTTCGCGCAATCGCCATACGCTTTGCGCATGCAACGTATCGGAGCGTTCGGAGTCGTGATCGCGGGTCTGCTGGCGGTGCTCGTCGGGATCGCCGGCGCGTCGGGGGAGGACCGGCGGTCGGAGACCACGGTGGCGCACCCGCCGGCGACCTGCTTCTGGGAGGGCCCGATCTCCATGAAGCGGCCGACGACGCGCGGCTTTGACGGCAGCTATTTCAACTTCCCGGAGGAGTCGGCCACCTATTGGATGTCCCGCTTCACGCTCCCGGCGGGATCGAAGCTGGTCCTTCACGGCCGCTATCCGCACGCCCGCTACATCTCGCTCAACGCGTACTCGGATGCGGCCCCGACCGACACGCTGAGCGACGTCGCGATCGAGCCGGACCCGGGCTCGACGAATCCGTTCGTCCGCGGCAACCGACGGGATCTGCCCAAGCGGTCGTGGCACGTGACGGTGCTCGACGAGCCGCCGGCGGAGGATCGCGAGCCGAACACGCTCTACGCGGCGCCGAACGCGACCGAAGCCGGCGCGGCGATCGAGGTCTTCTACCGCGTGTACGAGCCGGACCGCGGCTACGGCCGCTTCCTGGGCGGCACGGCGCTGCCCGAGATCGAGCTCCAGCGCGCCGACGGCAGCGCGCTGCGGGGCGAGGCGGCGTGCGAGGCGATCAACGACCCGAACCGCGAGATCACCGTGGATACGACACCCGCCGAGCAGTGGAAAGCCGCGCGCGGGGCCCCTCCCTGTGACGGCGACACCAACCCCGCCTACGACCCGGCACGCTGGGAGCGCTTCTTCACCTACGAGTACGCCGCGCTCTCCGTCATCAGCGATTGCACCGATGCCGGTCGCGAGGCGCGGCACGCCGACACGCCCGCGGTCGAGGGCGGCAACTACTCGAATCGCGACAGCGCCTACATCTACACGCACCTCGCGGCGGAGTTCGGCCCGGTGTTCGTCGTCACCGGCAGGCTGCCCCGAACACCGCAAACGCGCGGTGGGCTCGAGGTCATGACCCGCAGGCAGATGCGCTTCTGGTCACTTTGCAGCGGCGAGTCGCGGGTGACGACCTTCACCCCGGACTGCCTCTCCGACCGCCAGGTCCTGCGGCGCAGCGGCCGCAACTACACGATCGTCGTCAGCAAGAAGGCGGACCGGCCGGCCAACGCCGACCGTCGTTGCGGCATTGCCTGGCTCGAATGGCCGGAACGCGGCGACGGGGTCGGCGACACGGGCTACGGCCTGCTCATCATGCGCAACATGCTGGTCACGCCGAGCTTCGCGCGCGCGATCCAGCGCGTCACCGAGGCGGGGACGGAGCCCGAGGTGATGGGGCGGTACTTCCCGCAGGCCGGCTACTCGAGCGTCGAGGACTTCGAGGCCCGCGGCTGCGACGCAGGCTGATGGCGCCGCGCGGGCCGGCGCTCGCCGCTGCGATCGCCGTCGCGCTCGCGGTTGCGCCGTCGGCCCATGGCACCGTCCGCATCGACGGTGAGCGGGTCGTCGTGACGGCGGCGGGCGGGTCCCGGGCGGTGATCGAGCGCTCGCCGCTGCGCATCAGCTTCCAGACACCGTCGCACCGGACCGTGCTCGCCCAGCTGCCCGGCGACGCGTCGGCGTCGGCGATCCGCCCGCCGGTTGCGCGGAACCAGTTCGGATCCCCTGGCCCGGCGCCGCCGACGCTCTACTCCCCGTTTGCGTTCACGGTCGGAAGTCGTTCCGTGAGCCAGTTTCCGACCTACATCTGGCAGGGCAACCTGAGCTCGGTGACCGTAAGCGGCACCGTCTACGGGGCGCACGAGGTCGTCTCGGCGGTGCGCCGCGGCCGCGGCGCCGAGCTCGTCGTCTCGACCTCCGACCCGAGCGGGCGGCGGCTGACCGTGACGATCACGCCGTACCGCGGCGAGACGCTCCGGGTGACGGCGCGCCCGGAGGACCCGGCCGGGGTGGCGACGATGCTCGACAGCTTCGCGTCACCCGCGAACGAGGCCTTCCACGGCTTCGGCGGCCGCCACAACGCGATCGACCAGCGCGGCAACGAGTTCTACAACTACCTGCAGCAGGAGAACTTCAGCTCCGGCAGCGCCGACGGGCTGACCCAGGTCACGCCCGGGTTCGGGCCGGAGTACCTGTTCCCCAACGGCGAGGCCGCCGCCTACTACGTGCAGTCCTCGTTCATCTCCACCGCCGGCTACGGCTTCCTGCTCGACCGCGACGAGATCTCGCGACTGGCGGCTCGCCTCCGACCGCCCCGACGCCTGGCAGGTCGAGGCCTTCGGGCCGCAGATCAGACTACGTCGTCGCCCCGGGCCGCCCGCGCAAGGCGATCGGGCGGCTGACCGCGATCACCGGCCGCCACCGCGTCCCGCCGCGGTGGGCGCTCGGCACGATCCTCGACCGGCTGGTCGCCTTTCCCAGCGACCCGCCCGAACACTACGCGGCCTCGGTGCGAGGACGACCTCGCCAACATCGACCGCTACCGGCTGCCGCTCGACGGCTACCGGATCGAGGGCTGGCAGTTCCTGCCCGACGACGTCCTCGCACGGCTGATCGGCGAGCTGAGGCGCCGCGGCATCCACCCGATGCTCTACTTCCGCGCCTTCGTCGGCAAGGACGAGATCGGCACCGACGACCCCGCCGCCTTCGACGAGGCGTCGAGCGCGGCTACGTCGCCACCCATGCCGACGGCTCGCCCTACGTCTTCACCTCGAACTTCAACGCCGACGGCGGCGGTGATCGACTTCACCGACCCCGAGGCGGTGCGCTGGTGGCAGGGGCGGGTGCGCAGCGCGCTGGAGCTCGGCGCCGACGGGCTTCATGCAGGACTTCGGCGAGCAGGTCTTCGAGGACATGCACTTCGCCGACGGCTCGACGGGCCAGACGATGCACAACCGGCTGCCCGTCGCTCTTCCACCGGGCGACCATGAAGGCCGTGCGGCGCTTCGAGCGCCGCCACCCGCGGCGCGAGATCTTCTACTTCACCCGCGCCGGCTACACCGGGACGCCCGGCTCGGCCCGCTACGAGTACGCGAACTTCCCCGGCGACGAGACCACCGACTGGACCCGTGCCGCCGGGCCTCGCCTCGCTGACCCCCGACATGCTCAACCGCGGCGATCGGCGGCGCCTACGGGTTCACGACCGACATCGGCGGGTTCTTCGACGTCGGCCCGTACGAGCCGACGACGAAGGAGCTGTTCCTGCGCTGGGCCGAGTGGGCGGCGCTGTCGCCGTTCTTCCGCCTCCACGGCTCGGTCGGCGCCGGCACCCACACCCCGTGGTCCTACGACGACGAGACGGTCGCGCATCTACAAGCGCCTCGTCGCGGCTACACCTGCGCGCCCGCGCCGCTGATCATGCGCCTCTGGCGGCGGGCGCACCGGACCGGGATGCCGATCACGCGGCCGCTCTGGCTCGCCTACCCGGGCGACGCGCCGGGCCGCCGAGCAGGACCAGGAGTGGATGCTCGGGCCAAGGTCCTCGTCGCGCCGGTGGTCGAGGAGGGCGCGACCTCGCGCGAGGTCTACTTCCCGAGGGGCTGCTGGAGGAGCCCGGACGGCGGGCGCCGCGTTCGGGGCCCGGCGACCCGCGAGGTGACGGCGCCCCTCGAGCGCCTGCCGTACTTCTTCCGCTGCGGGACGCGGCCCTTCCGGCCGCCGCGCTGAGCCGACGCGACTACCAGCGGCGATTTCCTGACGCGCGTTCCGTCCGACCGGGATGCGAACATGTGTTCGTGTACCGAGAAGCCTCAGCCGCGGAGTTGCCGCTCGAGATGATCGAGCGGGAGATCGAGGAGCTTGCCGCACAGATCACAGCGGGCAGCGCGCGCTGGCTCGAGCTCGTCGGAGAGTTCGACCGCCGAGAGGGCTGGGGCGGCAGCGGCTGTCGCTCGACGGCGGAGTGGGTCGCCTGGCGCTGCGCGATCACCCCCGGCTCCGCGCGGGAGCAGGTCCGCGTCGCGCGGGCGATCCGGGACCTACCGCTGATCCGGTCCGCCTTCGCTCGCGGCGAGCTCAGCTACTCGAAGGTGCGCGCACTGACGCGAGTCGCAGACCACGAGAGCGAGGGTGACCTGCTCGAGCTCGCCCGCCACGCGACCGCAGCTCAGCTCGAGCGGATGGTGCGCGCGGCGCGGCGGGTGAGCGCCGCGGAGGCCGAGGCGGCTCATCGCGACAGCTACGTGCGCTGGTACTGGGATGACGACGATGGCTGTCTGCACCTGGACGCAAAGCTGCCGCCCGAGGATGGGGCGATCTTCCTGCGGGCGCTCGAGGCGGCGCGCGACTCGCTCGCCCAGCTGCACGACGATCGCGGCGACGCCGCGGCGCCGGAGCCGGCGGCGGACGTTTCCGCGGAAACGTCTTCGCCCTCCCCCGCGCCGACCCCGCCGCCCTCACCCACCAACTCCGAGTCGCTCACCGCGATCTCCGAGGCCGCCCTGGCGCGGCCGCCCACCGGCCTGACCGGCGGCGAGCGCTACCAACTCCTGCTCCACGTCGACGCCTCCACCCTCTCCACGGACTCGCCCGGCGCGAGCGTGACCGGCCCGGGATCGTGCGCGATCGCCGACGGGCCCGGGATCGCGCCCGAGACCGCTCGCCGGCTCGCCTGCGACTCATCGATCGTCGCGATCGCCGAGCGCGACGGCGCCGCGGTGGGGGTCGGGCGGCGGACGCGCTCCATCCCACCCTCGGTGCGGCGCGCCCTGGTCGCCAGAGACGGGCGCTGCCAGTTCCCCGGCTGCGAGCGACACCGCTTCGTCGACGCCCACCACATCGTCCACTGGGCCCAGGGCGGCTCGACCGAGCTCGACAACCTCGTTCTTCTGTGCCGCCACCACCACCGTCTGGTCCATGAGGGTGGCTACTCCCTGTCGCGAGACTCCGAGGGCCAGCTCCGATTCGCGCGTCCCGACGGGACGTATATCTCGCCGGCTCCTCGACTCCGGTCCGGCACTCCGAGGCTCGTGCCGTCGCAAGCCGCCGGCCCGTTGCTCACCGGTACTGGCGAGAAGATGGATCTGCGGTCGTGTACCGAGGCAGTGCTGATGGCGACCGGGGCCGCGCGGTAGAACCGCCGCTCACCCGGCGGTGAGGTGGAAGATCCCGTGGCGGTCCAGCCGGGCCGACCGCCCCGGCGGGATCGCGAACGTGGTCGCCGAGTGCTCGACGATCGCCGGGCCCTCGATCTCGTGCCCGGCCTCGACCCCCTCGAGGCGGATGATCGCCGTCTCGGCGTCGCCGTCCGACCAGCGGACGGTGCGGGTGGCGCTGACGGCCGGCGATCCCGAGACCTCGTCGAGCTCCGGCAGCGCCGGCTTCTCGACGTCCACCGAGCCGTGGACGATGGCCTGGGTGATCAGGTAACCGAGCTCCGGTGAGCGAGCCGAGCGCGCGTAGACCTTCGCGTACGCCTGCTCGAACTCGTCGATCAGGGCGTCGACGTGCTCGGCCGACTCCATCTCCAGGTGCGGCGAGACGATCTCGATGTCGTTGAGCTGGCCGTAGTACTGCATCCGCACCGCGTGGGTGAAGCTGATCCGCTCCGCCCCGACACCCGACTTCGCGAACTCCGCGGCGACCCGCTCCTGCAGCCCCTGCCACGCGCCGGTGACGATCATCCCGATCCCGGCCTTCTCCATCTCACCGGCGGTCGGGAGGATGGGCATGTCGACCGTCTGGTCGTAGCGGTACTCGAAGTCGGCGCAGGCACAGCCGTAGGCGGAGAAGCCGGCGGCCCAGGCGGGGATCAGGATGTCGCGGTACGCCACGCCCTCCGTGTAGCCGGCGACGTGCAGTGGCCCGCCGCCGCCGTAACAGAGCAGCGCGTAGTCGGCGGGCGAGTAGCCCTTGCCGAGGATCCGGCCGACCGCCTCGTTGCGAAGCGTCTGCTCGAACAGCTCGATCACCCCGGTGGCCGCCTCCTCGATTCCGAGCCCGAGCGGGTCGGCCACCTGGCGCTTGACCTCCGCCCGGGCGCGCTCGGGATCGAGCGTGACGTCGCCGCCGAGAAAGTAGTCCGGGTTGACGCGGCCGAGGACGACGTTGAGGTCGGTGATCGAGACCGTGTCGAGACCGCCCTCGGGCCAGCTGACGCCGATCCGCGAGCCGGCGGAGTCGGGGCCCAGCTCGGGCCGGTTGGAGTTCGGGTTGACCCGGACGAAGGAGCCCGTACCGGCGCCGATCGAGTCGATCCGGACCAGCGGCATGTTGAGCATGAAGCGGGCGATGTCGGGCGTCGGGGTGATCTCGAACCGGCCGTCGGTGATCAGCGCGATGTCGAACGAGGTGCCGCCGATGTCGGTGCAGAGCAGGTTCGGCAGCCCCATCCGCTCGGCCAGCGACTGGCCGCCGACGACGCCTCCGATCGGGCCGGAGACGAGCGTCGTCGCCAGCTCCTTGGCCTCGATCGAGATCGTCCCGCCGTGGGAGGCCATCACCCGCAGCTCGAAGCCCGCGCCCGCGGCCTTGGTCTCGTCGCGGACCCTCTGCATCGTCCCCCGCGACGGCTCGGCCGCGTAGGCCTCGATCAGGGTCGAGTTCAGGCGCGGCAGGTCTCGGCGCAGCGGATAGAGCTCCGAGGCGAGGTAGACCGGCAGGTCCGGCACCCCCCGCTCGGCCTTCACCTCGGCGACGATCTCGCCGACCCGGATCTCGTGGGCCGCGTTGCGGTAGCCGAACAGCAGGCAGACGCAGATCCCCTCGACCTCGGCGTCGATGAGCGCCTCCGCCGCCTCACGGGCGTCGGCCTCGCGCAGCGGGAGCACCTCGGCGCCGAGCACGTCGATCCGCCCCCGCACCCCCCTGACCAGCTCGCGCTCGACGATCGGCTCGTTGTGGAAGTGGGTCGCGATGTGAAGGCGGTCGGAGTAGGAGAAGCCGAGGTAGGTCTGGATCCCGCGCTCGATCCGCAGGTAGTCCTCCTGGCCGGCGCTGACGATCGCGCCGATCTGCCGTCCCGTGCGCGAGAGCAGGCGGTTGAGCATCGCCGTTCCGGAGTAGATGCCCGAGGCGATCCCGCCGAACGCGTCCGCCGGGCTCGACCCCCACTGGTCGAGCGCGTCGCGCGCCGACTCCATGAACCCGACCGACTCGTCATCGGGCGTCGTCTGGGCCTTGCCGACCACGAACGAGCCCGCCTCGTCGACGATGAAGGTGTCGGTCATCGTCCCGCCGGCATCGATCGCCAGCACCCGTGGGTTGCGCTCGGGCATCCGCGGCGGAGCCTATTTGGCGGGGGCGCGTGTGGTGTTCGCCGCAGGCGGCAGGCGCTGGTACGTGTTGGTGAGGTCGTCCTGGACGACCGTCGCCGTGCCGCGGGCGCGCAGGGTGAGGTCGCGCTCGAGCACGCGACTGCGATAGCGCCATCCGTCCGGCAGCGGAAGCCGCGCACCGAGCGTGCGCAGCTGGCCGATCATCAGCTGCGGGTCGCGAATCTGCGAGTAGCTCTGCATCACGTACGTGCGGCCGGTCGGGGCCCGCAGCTCGTAGACCCGTCGACCCGCCTCCCAGGTCCAGGTGTTGTGGCGCTCGATCGTCCGCTCGGTGTAGGTGCGCGGGACCAGGTCGTCGTTGCTGTCGATCGAGATCGTCGCCACCTTCCGCATCCGCAGGGCGCCGAACGATCGGGTCCTGCCCGGGTCCCCGGTCGCGGAGTCCATCAGGAAGTGCCGGGGGCCGTTGAGGATCACCACCTTCGCGCCGAGCTCCTGCGCCAGCGCTCCAGCGTCGAGGGCCTCCCACTTCGCCGCCGGGCATTGGTTGATGCCGATCGTGTTGAAGACGGTCACCGTCGCGTCCGGGACCTCGCCGCGGAGGATCAGGACCTCGCAATAGCGCGCGTCGTGGAAGTCGAGCGGCGGCTTCGCAACCGCGACGGGAACCGCCAGCGCCGCCACAAGGGCGAGCGCGCCGAGCCCGCGGCCGGCCCTCATTGCTTCACGTTGCAGGCGGCGCCCCGGCAGTCGGCGAGCTGCTCGAGCTTCGCCGCCAGGTCCGCCTCCACGGCGGCGTACGCGGGATCGCCGGCGACGTTGTCGAGCTGGTACGGGTCCACGGCGCGGTCGTAGAGCTCCTTCTCGCCGGTCTCGGTCCAGACGACGTAGGTGTAGCGGTCGGTGCGCACGCCGGTGTACGGCCGGTCCCAGCCGTTGACGGGGATCGTCGGGCTGTCGAACAGCGGAGCGAGCGCCTCGATCTCGATCGCCCGCCTCGGGCGCCGCTTCGGGTTGCGGATCGTCGGCAACAGCGAGACGCCGTCCATCGTCCGGCCGGCCTCGGCGTTCGCGGCGTCGACCAGGGTCGGCGCGAAGTCGATGTTCGAGACCTGCCCCTGGACGACCTGGTTCTTGGGCACCCCGGGCCCGCGGATCACCAGCGGCACCTTCAGCGACTCCTCATAGGGCAGGAACTTGTCGCCCGGGATCCGGTGCTCACCCTGCATCCAGCCGTTGTCGGATAGGAAGACGATCATCGTGTTGCGCAGCTGGTCGGTCCGCTTCAGGGTCTCGACCAGGTCGCCGACGCGGTCGTCGACCGCGAGCATCGAGCCGGCGCGCCCCTCGTAGTCGAGCTGCAGCTGGGCGATCTGCTCGTCGCTCAGCGGCGCCGCCTTGTTCTGGAAGTTCGCGGACTTGTCGGAGGTGTCCGCCTCGTTGAAGCTCGGCGGGCGCGGCAGCGTGTAGCCCTTGCTCGCCTCCTCGTAGCGCGGCGCCGGGCGCGGGTCGGGCCCGGGGCGGCCCATCAGCGTCGTCGCGACGTCCTCGCGGTGCGGCGCCGCCGGCGTCCACCAGATGAAGAACGGCTTGCGCCTCCCCTCCTCACGCGCGACGAGGCGTTCGGTGATCTTGCCGGTGACGTCGGGCGAGTAGGCCTCCGTTGCCTCGGCGCCCCAGTAGGTGTAGGGGCGCGGCCCGAACAACTCCTCGAGCTTCGCGAAGATCGACTGCAGCGAGTCCGGCTCGTCGTCGACCTCGATGATCGCGAACTCGACCAGCTTGCGGGCGAATTCCTTGTCGCCCCACGCCTTCAGCTTGCCGTCGACGTTCATCACGAAGTTGGAGTAGTCGTAGGCGGAGACGTCGAGCAGGCCGCGCCAGATGTCGAAGCCCTTCGGCACCTCGCCGTGGGCGTCGCGGGCGCCGTAGCCATTCAGCCACTTGCCGATCAGCGCGGTCCGGTAGCCGGCGTCCTGCAGCCACGACGGCAGCGTGTTGCCGCGCTTGCGCATCCCGTACCAGCCGAACGGCGCGAAGTTGCCCTTGACGCCGTGGTTGTGCGCGTACTGGCCGGTGATGAACGTCGCACGCGCCGGGCAGCAGAGCGGGAACGAGTCGACCGCGTCGTCGAAGGTGGTGCCCTTCCGGGCCAGGAGCCTCTGCACGTTCGGCATCAGCTCAAGGTCGGCGGCGCTCATGTCGTCGGTCATCACGACGAGGATGTTCGGCCGTCCGTCCGAGTCGGCCGAGGTCGGCCGGGCGCTCGCGTCGCCCGCGAAGGCGAGCGCCAGCACCGCCGCCACCGCCGTCACTCTCGCGCCGTCCCTGGTCACCGTTGCCTACGGTAACATGCTGTGTCACACTGTGTCAACTCAGATGCCGGGCTCACAGAAGACAAGAACACGCGAGACCCGCGAACGGAGCCGTCAGCGGATCATCGAGGCCGCGAGCGAGCTGGTCCGCGAGCGCTCGTTCGCCGAGCTCAACGTCGCCGAGGTGATGGCCCGAGCGGGAATCGGGCGGACCCTCTTCTACCGCTATTTCGACGACCTGGGGGATCTGCTCGTACGCGCCGGGCGCCAGGCGATCGAGGAGCTGTACGAGGCGCAGTCGAAGCTCGCCGCGGCTCGCATCGACCACGGCCCGGACGCCGTGCGCGAGGCGATCGAGCTGCCGGTCGCGATCTATCGCCGCCACGGCCCCGTGCTGCGAGCCGTCGCCGAGGCGTCCGCCGCCGATCCCGGTCTGACCCCGGATCAGGAGGCGGTCCGGCGCCGCTTCGACGAGCTCGTCGCCGAGGCCCTTCGCAACGCCGAGGGGACCTTCGCCGACCTCGACGAGACCGCGCGGGCCCTCAACCGCCTCAACGAGAGCTACCTGCTCGACGCGTTCGGGCGCGAGCCGCGGGTCGCGCCCGAGACCGCGGTCCAGACGCTGACGGAGATCTGGGTCGCGGCGCTCAGCGGCCGTGAGTGACTCGATGACGGAGGGCTACTGGCCCCGGACCTGGACCTGTGAGGACGGCGGGCCGCGGCGCTGGGGCTCGGCCGCGGGCCAGCCCGGGCCCGGGATCCGGCCCGGCGAGCGACTCGAGGTCGCCGCGGTCCGCGACGCCTTCGCCACGGACCTGCTCGTCCGCCGCGAGCCCGGTGAGCTGTACGCGCTTCGCCACCCGATCCCGCTCCGCGGAATCCAGTCGACGCCGGTTCAGGGCTGGGTCGAGCGCCTCGACCCCGAGACCCTGGCGGCGACCGCGTCCTCGCCGCGGCTGCCCGGCGGTGCCTGGTGGCCCGGCGGGATCGCGGCTCACGCGAACGGCGACCTGCACATGGTCCTCGGGCGCTGGGCGCACCGGCTGAGCCCCGGGCTCCGGGTGCTCGCATCACACCGGCTTCCGGTGCCAAAGCCCCACAACTCGTTCGTCGTGCTCGACGGCGGCGAGCTGGTGACCAAGGACTGCGACGCACCGGCCGGGCTGGAGCCGTCGACGGTTTCCGTCCTCGACCCCGGGACGCTGCTCGCGGTGGCGCCGCCCCTGCGGCTGCCCGAGCCGTCGATCGCCCGCCTGTCGTCCGACGGGGAGTCCGTGATCGCGGTCGGGACGACCGCCCTTTTTCGCCTGCGTCTCGACCGCGGCGCCGGGCGGTTGGAGATCGACGACTCCTGGCGCCCGAGCTACGGGCCCGAGCCGGACCGCAGCTTCGGCTGGGACCCGGTGATCACCGACGAGCACGTGTTCTGGATGGACAATGGCCGCAACCACGTGGACCGGACGATGGTCGGCAGCGGCGCGGCGCCGAGCCCGGTCCGGCTGTGGTGGGCACGCCTCGATGACGGCACCGCGGTGCGCTCGGTCGAGATCAGCGGCCTGCCGTACGGCACCGAGTCGAACCCACCGGCCTGGGATCCCGATCGGCGGATCGTCGTCGCCTACGACGCGGGCAACGCGGTCGTTCGCGCCTGGCGCCTTGCGGGCGATGAGCTGGAGTCGCTCTGGCGGCGCGACGGCATCGCCCACGCCGGCCACCTGATCCTCTACCCCGACACGCGCGAGCTGATCGTCGGCGACTGGCGTGACCTCGCGGCGCTGCGGGGGCCGGTCGTCCGCCGGCTCGCCCGCGGCGTGACCGCGGTGCTCGGTCGCTCGCCGGCCGCGCGGCGCGCGTCGCTGGCCGCCGGCCACGACGAGCTCGTCGTCCTCGATCTCGACACCGGCGCCGAGAAGTCCCGGGCCTCCGTCCCCTCGCCCTCGCAGGGCTTCCTCTTCCCCGCCCCGGGATTCGGGCGCGACGTCTACTACCAGTCGCTGACCACGATCGCGCGGGTCGCCGTCAGCGAGGACCGGCGCTTCATCCCGCCCGTGCGAGCGCCGTACTGAGCGCCGCCGCGATCGCGTCGGGGTCCTCGAGCTGGGGGTAGTGCCCGAGGCCGGCGAGCCGCTCGACCGGCGCCGCCGGCCGCAACTCGATGAGCGCATCAAGCACGGCAACCGTCGCGACCGGATCCTCGGTCCCCCAGGTGAAGCTCAGCGGTCCGTCCCAGTCGCGCACGGCGCCGTGCCAGCGGTCGGCGTAGCGCTCGCGCTCGTCGAGGTAGTGGATCAGCCGGTCGCCCAGGGTGCGGCCGCCGCCGTGGCAGATCAAGCTCCACTGGTCGGCGGCCTCCGCGTCGCCGAGCGGATGCGCGTCGGAGAACACCGCCCCGAACTGCTGGCGGAAGACGCGCTCGCTGGAGAGGCGCGCGAACAGTCCGCCGAGCGGGGAGCGCAGCAGTTTCTGCCCGAGGGTCAGCGAGGCGCGCTCGAGCACGATGCTGCCGTTGAAGAGCATCGCGCCCCCGAGCTCGAAGCCGAGCTCTCCCTCGAGGTCGCGGGCGAGCAGCTCCGTTGCGACCGAAGTGCCCATGTCGTGCGCGACGACGAACACCGGTCCGTCCGGCCCGCGGCGGCGAACCAGCTCCTCGACCAGGTCCGCCTGCCAGAACAGGCTGTAGACGTGGTCGCGCGGCTTCGCCGAGAGCCCGAAGCCCAGGAAATCCGGCGCCAGGACGGCGTGATCGCGCTCGCGGGCCAGCAGCGTCCGCCAGTCGTATGAGCTCGAGGGGAAGCCGTGGAGCATCGCGAGCAGCGGGCCGTCGCCCGGGCGCTCGAAGACGTGGATCCGGTGCCCACGGAAGTCCTCCGGGCGGCCCTCGGCGCGCCACTGCAGCACGGCTGGTGTGAGGTCCGCGGCCACGGCCTGCCAAGCTTTGCCGATGTCGCGTTCCAAGTGGGGGCTGACCGTGGCCGGGATCGTCGTCTTCCTGCTCGTCGCCGGGCAGATCCTGATCCCGGACATCGGCGAGCGGCGCGTCGAGGACCGGCTGACCGAGGGCGGCGGAACGGCCGACGTGACGCTCGGCGCCGTGCCGGCGGCGCGCCTTCTGTTCAGCGACGGCGAGCGCTTCGACGTCACCGCGCGTGACCTCGACCTGGCGCTCGATCCCGATGATCGGGTGTTCGACAACCTCGACGGCTTCACGATCGTCGACGTCTCGATCGCCAGCTCGCACGCGGGTCCGTTCGAGCTCACCAGCTTCGAGCTGCATCGTGACGGCGACGCCCCCTACCGGCTCACGGCAACCGGCACCACCTCGCCGGATGAGCTCGTCGACTACGGCGTCGACGACCTCGCGCTCCCCGGCGGGAGCATCGTTGACACCGCTCTCGACCTGCTCGGCATCGACACCAACGTGACCGTGCCGATCGACCTCGACATGGAGCTGACCTCCGACGGCGGCCGCATCCAGGTCGTCTCGGGTGGCGGCACGGTGGGCGGCATCCCGGCGGGTCCCCTCGCCGAGCTGCTCACGAGCGCGATCGTCGTCCAGCTGTAAGGATCGCGCCATCGACGCTTCGGAGCGCCGCGAACACCTGAGAGTCGGGGGCGTCGTCGCCGAAGCCTGGCGCACACTGCGCGCGCGACCGGGTGTCTTCTTCCTCGCCGGCCTGCTGGTCTTCATTCCGCTCGGGCTCGTCGACGTGCTCGACGAGCGGGTCCAGGAGCCGCTCTCCGAGGTCGACGTCGAGCTCAGCACGGGGCAGATCGCGGCCCTGGTGGCAGCTGCACTCGGCCACTCGGGCGTCGCCCTGTTCGGCGATGTGCTCTACACGGGCATCGTCGCGCGCGCGGTCGTCGCCGTTCGCCAGGGCGAGCACCGCTCGCTGCGGGAGACCGCCCGCAGCCTCCCCTACCTGAGGCTCGCCGCCGCCGACGTCCTGCTCGCCCTCTGCGTGGGCTTCGGCCTGCTGCTCGTCGTCATCCCCGGGCTCATCCTGTTTGGTTGGTTCGCGCTGATCGCGCCCGCGATCGAGCTCGAGGAGCGGCGGCTCTTCGACGCCTTCCGGCGGAGCCGCGAGCTCGTGCGCGGCAACCTGCTTCGCGTCCTGCTGCTGCTTCTGCCGCTGGTCGTGCTCGACGATCTGATCTCCGGCCTCGTCCAGTCCAAGGAGGCTCTAGGGATCCATTCGGGCTTCCTCGTCGACTGGGGTGCGGCCGTCGTCGCCGACATGCTGGCGACGCCGCTCTACGCCCTCGCCGTCGTGATCGCCTTCTTCCAGCTACGGGACGGGCCCACCTGAGCCCGTCTCGTGGCGCTCGATCTTCGCCAGGTAAACGTCCTCGGGTGAGCCGCCGATGATGTCGCGGATGCTCTCCTTGAAGCGCTCGGTCCGCCGGTCGGGGCGGAAGCGCTGCTCGGCCTTCGCCTGTTTCCCCGGGTTGCGCTCGCCGTAGAACCGTCGCGCCCACCATGACCCCGGCTTGCCGATCCGGCAGGCGGCATAGAGCGCGAACGGAAACAGGAAGAGGCCGACCGCCCCGTGGAGCACGCGGCCCTTGAGCATCGCGATCACGACCCAGCCGAGCGCGAGGAGGAGGCTCGCGATCGAGAGCACCACCGTGAGCGTGTTGTCGGTGTCCACATCGAACGGCCGCGTCCCGACCAGCACCAGCCCGAGGAAGGCGACGGCGAGCACCGTGGCGTCGATCGAGGTCCGGCCCTGCTTCGCCCAGTAGACGTCGTCGAGGTAGACCCAGAGCGCGAACTCGTCGATCGTCAGCCCCATGCCGACGCCAAAGGCGAAGGCGCACATCTCGTAGATCGGGCTGACCGCGAAGCCGGCGAAGCTGATCGACCCGGCGATCATCATCAGCACGATCCCGAAAACGAGGTGGTGGACGTGCACGCCGCTGTCGGAGACCACGCTCCCCGGCCACCAGGGCACCTTCGGGCTTCGCATCAGCCGGGTCGAGAGCCGGATGAACCCGAACGAGATCAGCAGGCCGGCGAGGACCAGGAACAGCCACTGGCGATCGTGGGCGACCAGCTCGTCGTTCCAGAAATCGCTGATGAAGGAGGCGAGCGGGATCACGGCTGGCGGCCGGGCTCAGAGTCGGCGGCGTCCCGCCGCTGGAAGTACTCCTCGCCCTCGATCCCGAGTCGCGGCATGTGGCGCTCGAGCGGGCCCGGGAGCCACCAGGTAGCCCTGCCGACCAGGAGCATCAGCGCGGGCAGGACGAGGGTGACGATCACCGCGTCGACCGCGACCGCGGCTGCAAGACCGACGCCGAACTGCTTCACGGTCGGGTCGCCGCTGATGATGAAGCTCGAGAAGACGAGGATCATGATCGATGCGGCGGCGATGATCACACGGATCGCGCGGCCGAGCCCGCTGATGATCGCCTGGTGGTGGTCGCCGCTGAGCTCGTTCTCCTCCGAGACCCGCGTGAGCAGGAAGACCGTGTAGTCGGTCGAGAGCCCGAACAGGATCGCGAACATCATCAGCGGCACGAAGCTGACGATCGCAACCGCGTGGTCGAGCCCGAGCAGCTCCACGCCCCAGCCCTTCTGGAAGATCGCGACCAGGATCCCGTAGGCCGCGGCCACCGCGAGCAGGTTCATCGCCGCGGCCAGCGCCGGAACGACCGCGGTCCGGAACGCGAGCGTCAGCAGCAGGTAGCTGAGCCCGACGATGATCAGGATCACGAGCGGCAGCTCCTCGCCGATCTTGTCCGCGAGGTCGATGTTGGCGGCGGTGGTGCCGCCGATGTAGGCGGTCATCTCGGTGCCCTTCAGGGCCTTCGGGACGACGTCGTCGCGCAGGTCGGTGACGAGTTCCTGCGTGCGCTCGGCGGAGGGCGCCGAGTTCGGGATCACGCTGAAGGCCGCCGCCGTGTCCGCGGAGTTGAGGGTCGCGGACGAGACGGTGTCGACGTCGGGGGCCTTTGAGATGTCCTTCTGGAGCTTGACCAGCCGCGGGTCGGATGCGGGTGACTTCAGGAACTCCTCCTGCTGTTGGGTCTGCTCCTGCTGGGCCTGGCTCGGGCCCTGCGCCTCGACCTGCTGGGTCGCCTGCTGCTGCGCCTCCTGCTCCGCCTGGTCCGGCGGTACCCCCTCCTCCTCCAGCTGGACCGTGAGCTGCTGCGTGAGCTGCTCGATCTGTTGCTGCTCCTGCTGCTGTTGTTGTTGCTCCTGCGCCTCGAGCTGATTGAGCGACTTCTGGTCGTTCTGGGCCGGCGGCTTGACGTCGACCGCGACCAGCAGCGGCCCGTTGTAGCCAACCCCGAATCCCTTGGTGAGCCCGTCGTACGCCTGCCGGATCGTGGTCGACTTCGGCATCTGGCCGTTGTCCTGGGCGCCCAGGTTGATGTCGAGCACCGGGAGCGCGAGCACCAGCAGGACCAGGATCCCGGCCAGGGCGGCGATCAGCGGGTGGCGGCCGATCCCCTGCGCCCACCGCGCCCAGCGGTTGGGGTCGTCCGGGTCGAGCTCACCCTCCTCGGGCACGTGACGGATCCTCAGCGCGTTGATCCGCGCGCCGAGCAGCGCGAGGCCGGCGGGCAGCATGGTCAGCGAGGCGACGATCACCACCGCGACCGCGATCGCCGCCGAGTAGCCGAGGTCGCGGACCTGCGGGATGCCGCCGAAGTACAGGCAGAGCAGCGAGATCACGACCGTGCTGCCGGCGAACAGCACCGCGCCTCCGGATGTGGCGACCGCCCGTGCGACCGCCTCGTGGGACTCCATGCCCCCGTCGTAGAGCGCCCTGTAGCGGCTGACGATGAACAACGAGTAGTCGACCCCGACGCCGAGCCCGAGCATGATCGCCAGGGTCGGCGCGATCGAGGGGACGACGATCACCGTGCCGACGACGCCGACCAGGGCGAGGCCGGAGAAGACGCCGACGAGCGCGGTGGTGATCGGCATCACCATCGAGAGCACCGTGCCGAGCACGAAGACGAGCACGATCATCGCCGCGACGATTCCGACGATCTCGCTCAGCCGGGTGCTCGGCTCGGAGAGCTGGCTGCCGAGGTACCCGCCGGCCGACACCTCCAGCCCGGCGTCCGACGCGGGGGCGGTCGCGTCGAACACCGACTCGGCCGACTCGTCGTCGAGGTCGCCTGTGCCGAGGGTGAGGAAGAGGCTGATGACGCCGAGCGTGTCGTGTTCGGCGAGCTGGCTCGAGCCCTCGCTGGACAGCGGGCTGACGACCTTGTCGACGTACTGGTTCGCCTTCAGCGCGTCGACGGTCTTCTGGACGGCGGTCTTGTTGGCGCCCTCCGTCAGCTTGCCGGTCTTCGCCTCGAGGACGATCGGAACCGACCCGTTGGCCTGCGATGGCAGCTTCTCCTCGAGCAGGTCAGTGGCCGCGGTCGAGTCCGAGCCCGGGATCGTGGTGTCGTCGGAGGTCGGCCGCCCGGTCGCGTTCGCGATCAGCGTGATCGCGACCGCGAAGACGAGCCAGCCGCCGAAGACCACCGCGGCGTGGCGCGCCGCGAACCCGCCGAGCCGGTAGAGCGGTCCCGTCATTCGGCCTCGCTCAGCCAGGCGGCGATCCGCGCGCCGATCTCCTCGCCGGCGTCCTCCTGAAGAAAGTGCGAAGCGTTGGTGATCGCCTCAGGGGGATCGGCGTTGATCGCCGCCGCGAACCGCTCGCCGACCTTGAACGGGATGATCGGGTCCGAGTCAGCCCACAGGTGGAGCTTCGGGCGCTGGTCCGTGCGCAGCGCCTTCAGCACCCGTTTCCCGGCCGCGGCGCCGGGCATCTCCGGGTCGGTCGGCAGCATCAGCGGGAAGGCGCGGGCGCCAGCCTTCGACTCGGGGGTCGGAAACGGGGCCGCGTAACCGGCCAGGACCTCGTCGCTCATCTCCCGCGCGCAGGCGCCCTTGACGAGGAACGCGACCGGCAGGTCCTCCGTGCGCTCGACGAAGTCACGAAACCTCTTCCACGCCTCGGACATCGGCTGCTCGCCTGTGAACAGGCCGGTGTCCATGACCACCATGCGCGCGATCCGGTCGGGGTGCTCGACCGCGAGCCGCAGGCCGATCGGACCGCCCCAGTCGTGAACGACCGCGGTCACGTCGCGGAGGTCGAGGTCGGTGAGCAGCGTCGCGGTGAGCTCGGTGTGGCGGTCGTAGGAGTACCAGTCGAGATCGGTCGGCTTGTCGGAGCGGCCGAACCCGGCGTAGTCGGGGGCGATGCAGCGATAGCCGGCGTCGCGGACCGGACCGATCACCTTCCGCCACAGGTACGACCAGGTCGGCTCGCCGTGGAAGAAGACAACCGGCGGGCCCTCGCCCTCGTCGATGTGGGCGAGCCTCAGGCCCTCGACCTCACGGTAGTGGGGCTCGAAGTCGAAGCCGGGAAGGTCGTCGAAATGCTCGTCCGGAGTGCGAAAGACGGCCATGCCTCCCGACAACCTAGCGCCGGGTCAGAGCAGGCCGCGTTCCCGGGCCCCGGCGACCGTTTCGGCCAGGGTCTCGGCGCCGGAGCGCCAGCCGCCGAGCCCGAGCTCGCGCGCCGCCTTCGAGCTGTCCATCAGCACGGGAGTGCGAAAAGCGGTGATCCACTCGGCGATCGCGGGCGTGAGCGGCGCGCGCTCGATCGCCGCGGCGACCGCCGAGATCGCCGCCTTCGGCACCGGGACGGTGGCCCAGCCGAGCTCGCGGGCGAGGTCGGCGGTCGTGATCTCGTCCGGGGCGGCGAGGTTGTATACGCCCGGCTCCCCCTCGCCCGCTACAGCCGCGGCGATGGCCGCGGCGACGTCGTCCGTGTGGACGAGCTGGAACGGCACGCCCGTGTCCGGGAGCACGGGCCGCACGAGCGGCAGCTTCTCGAGTCCCTTGCGCAGCGGCGCCAGCGCCGCGGTGAGCCGGTTCCCGGTGGTCAGCATCGTCACCAGGGTCGGCGCGTCGGCGCCGGCGACGACGCAGGGGCGGAACACGTACGCGTCGGTGGTGGATCCGTCGAGCGAGTCCACCAGGACCTGCTCGAGCTCCGCCTTGTGGGCGGAGTAGTAGAGGCTCTCGGAGCCCACGGCCGGCATCTCCTCCGTCAGCCAGCCGCGATCGCCGCCCTCGAACCCGTAGGCGGCCACCGAGGAGGTGTAGACGAGCCGCCGAGCGCCCGACGCCGCGGTCGCCTCGAAGACGTTGCGCGAGCCCTCCAGGTTGACGCGGTGCGCCTCCTCGTGGTCGCCGAAGATGATGAACGCGAGGTGGACGACGACGTCGGCCTCGGCGACCAGGTCCTCCACCGAGCTCCGGTCCAGGATGTCTCCCCGGCGGTACTCGGTCCGCTTCCAGTTGTGCTCGGCGGGGTCGAAGGGCCGGCGGGCCATCCCGATGATCCGCCCCACCTCCGGGCGCTCCTCCAGCACCCGGATCGCCGTGCGCCCGATGTCACCGGTCGGCCCGGTGACCGCGACCGTGAGCTGTCCCGCCTCCATCTAAGCCGCGGCGATCGCGTGCGCCGTGCGGCGCGCCAGGGCCATGATCGTCAGCATCGGGTTGGTACCCGAGGCGCTCGGGAACGCGCTCGCGTCGCCGATCCAGACCCCCGGCGTGTCGTGCAGCTCCCCCCAGGGGTTGGCGACCGAGGTCTGCGGGTCGGCGCCCATCCGGCAGCTGCCCATCTGGTGGGCGGAGAAGAGCAGGAAGTCGCGCGGCGCGATCGGCCGCGAGTTGAGGTCGGCGATGAACGCCTCGAGATCGTCGCCTCGCCTCCAGTCGCCGGCCTGCCGGTGGCTGCCGACGATCTCCGCGGCCCCGGCCGCCTCGTGGATGCGGACCAGGTGCTCGACACCGGCCCGGATGTCGCGAATGTCGAGCTCGTTGGTCACCGGATATTCGGTGACCGAGTTGCCATCGGCGTCGATCACGACCCGGCCGTGGCCCCGCTCGCGCAGCAGGCTGATCAGCGGCGCCGCATGGTCCCAGCGGCTCATCATCTCCTTGTGGGCGCGGCCCGATCGCCAGGGCACCGCGCCCGCGAACAAGCCCGTCGTCGCCTGCGCGGCTTCGAACAGGAACCCGTGGCCGTCGCCGAGGTTGGCGAACTCGTGTGAGAGCGCCGCCTGCGGCGGCCCCCAGTTCCACTCCTGGGGCTCGTCGTAGTAGGCCGTGACGGCTGCCGTCGGGTGCAGCCGGAGGTAGTCGCCGGTCGCCTGGCCGCCGATCTGCGAGCGCAGCAGCAGGGCCGGGGATTCGAGCGAGCCGCAGGCGACGACGACGACCGGGGCCCTGACGATCACGCGGGTGCTCGCCGCGCCGTTCGAAGTGGCGTCACCCGGCGGCGCAGCCGCCGGATTTGTGTAGACCGCCTCGACGCCGGCGGCGCGCCCGCCCTCGACCAGGATCCGCTCGGCCCGGCAGTCGGGGACGATGCGGGCCCCGGCGCGCTGCGCGTCGAGCAGGTAGGTCTTCGCGGTCGAGTTCTTCGACCCCGACTGGTCCCCGAAGCCCATGTAGGCCGCCGACGCGGGGTCATAGGCATCACCGTTTGCGTTGCGGGTGATCGGGCGGAAGTCGTAGCCGAGCTTCTCGCTCGCCTCCTGGAGCCGGCGGTGGGGACCGGACAGGTCCGAGCAGTCGGCGTTCACCGCCAGTCGCTCCCACACGGCGTCCAGGTGAGCGTCGAACTCGGGCCCGTCGAGCCCCTCGAGCCCGTGCTCGCGCGCCCACTCCTGCCGCACCCAGTCGTGGGTGCGCAGGCAGTTGGTCCAGTTGACGACGGTGCCGCCGCCGACTCCGGTGCCGGCGACGAGCCCGACCTGGCCCTCGGCGGTCGGGAAAGGCCCGCCGTTCAGATACAGGCGCTGATAGGCGGAGAGCTCGAGCTGATCGAAGTCACGGTCGTCGTGATAGCCGCCCATCTCGAGCACGCAGACGGACTTCCCCGCGGCAGCGAGCTCGCCGGCGATCACGCCGCCGCCGGCGCCCGATCCCACGATGCAGACGTCGGCCTCGATCACCTCCTCGGCGCCCTCGGGGCGGTGCATCTCCAGCGGCCGCGGACGGTCGGGCGGCGGCGAGATCGGGCCGGGATAGCCGATCGCGTCCCAGGTCGGGTTCCGGCCCGTGCCGAGGTCGGGCAGCGCGTAGAAGAGGGTCGCGGCAATGTTGCGAAGCGTCGAGATCCCGGCCAGCGCCTCCGGGCTCTGGTCGCAGAAGCCGAGCACGATCTCCTCGCGCAGCTCCGGCGGCGTCGCCATCGCCATCCCGCTTTCGGCGAGCGAATCGAGCAGATCGCGCAGCCCGTCGATCTGCTCGGCCGGCAGCTCGGCCTGGAGCAGGGCGATCTCGACCCCCTCGGGGACGGCGGCGTGAGAGGCCGCGCGCCGCCAGAAGCCGTGCGGGTCGGGCTCCCCGTCGGGCGGCGCCAGCGAGGGGATGAACGTGTCGCAGAGCGCCACCAGGGTCGCCCGCTGCGGGTCGCTGAGCAGGTCGCTCGACGCGAGCGCCGCGAACGCCTCCCCCATCGCCTGGCTCGCCTGGGCGCTGTACGGGAAGTGGTGGGGATCGCGCGACGGCGCGTAGCCGGGGACGATCATCAGCGACTGACGCCGGGTGTACTTGCGGATCCCATCGCGACCGTGCCGTGAGCCGAGACCGGACTCCTTCCAGCCGCCCATCGGCAGCTCGAGCGCCGCGTAGTTGACCTGGGCGTCGTTGACGCAGACGGAGCCGGCCTCGATCCGCCGGGCCACCTCCTCGCCGCGCTCCTCGTCCCGCGTCCAGACGGAGGCCTGAAGCCCGTACGGCCCCTCGTTGGCGAGCTCGATCGCGCGCTCGGTGTCGGCGACGCGCATCACCGGGAGGGTCGGGCCGAACGTCTCCTCGACCATGCAGCGCATCGAGTGGTCGACGTCGGCCAGGATCGTCGGCGGGTAGAAGCGCCCGGGACCGGCGGAACGCTCGCCCCCGGTGACGACCTTTGCCCCCTTTTCGACCGCGTCCTTGACGTGGGCCTCGATCAGCTCGATCTGCGGCGGGAAGATGATCGCTCCGACGTCGACGGAGCCGGGCTCGCCCGGCGGGCCCTGTCGCAGCGTCCGGACCTTCGCGGTCAGCTTCTCCAGGAACTCGTCGTGCACGGGCTCCTCGACGTAGATCCGCTCGACCGAGATGCAGACCTGCCCGGAGTTGTTGAGCCCGTAGGAGATCGCGGCGTTGGCCGCCCGCTCGAGGTCGGCGTCGGCGAGCACGAGCATCGGATCCTTGCCGCCTAGCTCCAGGCTCACCGGGGTCAGCGTCTGCGCGGCCTGGGCCATCACCTTCTTGCCCGTCGCGACCGAGCCGGTGAACATCACGAAGTCGACCTCGTCGATCAACGCCGCGCCGGTCTCGCCACGACCCGTGGCGACCTGGAAGACGTTCTCAGGGAGGCCCGAGTCCGCGAGCATCTCCGCCATCAGGAGCGAGGTGAGCGGCGTGACCTCGGACGGCTTCATGACGACCGAGTTGCCGGCGGCGAGAGCCGGGATGCAGTCACCGAAGGAGTTGTTGAGCGGGTAGTTCCACGGACCGATCACGCCGACGACCCCGAGCGGCGCGTAGCGGACGACCATCCGGCGGCCGCGCACGAACGGCGACGCCGACTCGACCTCCTCGTCGGCGAGGTACTCGGGCGCCTTCTTCGCCCAGAACTCGAGCGCGGAGAGGCCGTAGGAGAGCTCCGCGAACTGCGTCTCGTCCGCGGGCCGTCCGGTCTCGCCGACGATCGTGCCGATCACGCGCTCGGCGTTGGCGACCATCCAGCGGCGCGCCGCCAGCAGCACCTCGGCGCGGCCGTCGAACCCGAGCGCCTCCCATTCCGGCTGCGCGGCGCGCGCCGCGGCGACCACCTCGCGGACCTCCTCGGCCCCGAGCTCCGGAACGGTTCCGATCGTCTCCCCGGTCGCCGGGTTCTCGACCGCGATCGCCGATCCGTCGGACATGGCGCGAGTCTATTCCCTGGGCTGCTCCGGGTCCGGGAGCCGTTCCCGCGGCTGGTCCCAGCCGACGTGCTTGTCGGTCGGGCCGCGGACCAGGGCCGGGAGCTCCGAGCGGATCGCCGCCGCCGCCGAGATCGCCCAGTAGCCGAGCGGGTACAGCGGCCCGAGCAGGAACGCCCGCAGGGCGGTCGGATCGTAACGGCGCTCGACCCCGATCGCGAAGGCGAGCTGGAGCGTGGCGACGACGGAGATCGCGACCCCCCAGGCGACCCCGAGGCGGACATACGGAATGTCGCTGTCGGTGAGCAGATCGATCGCCGCGAGCGTAAAGGCGCACGCGGCGAGCACGACCCAGACGAGCGACCCGAGGGCCTCGGCCGCCAGTGGCCACATCGTCCGGTTTCGCCACCGCCAGACCTGACCCAGGCGCGAACGCAGAACCTCGCCCTGCCCGCGCGCCCACCTGCGGCGTTGCGCCCAGAGAGCGGAGAGCGTCGACGGCACCTCCATGCCGACGAGCGCGTTCGGCTCGTAGTCCGTCTGCCAGCCGGCGAGCAGCAGGCGCCAGGTCAGGTCGATGTCCTCGGTCGCCATCCGCTCGTCGTAGCCGCCGACGCCGACCACCGCGCCCCGCCTGAACACGCCGAGGACCCCGGCGACGATCCCGACCCGTCCGAACAGCCCCTGCGTGCGCCGGATCAGCCCGATGATCGACGCCGCCTCGAGGATCTGGATCGCGGGCAGCAGGCGGCCGCGATTCGTGACGTGGGGGCCGCCCGCGACGGCGGCGATCCGTGCCGAGCGCCCGATCCTGGTGACGAGCAGCTTCAGCGCCATCGGATGCAGGTGGGTATCCGCGTCGGTGACCACGATCAGCTCGTGGCGGGCACGCTCGAAGCCGCGATTGAGCTGCGTCGCCTTGCCCTTGTTGACCTCGTCGCGGACCACCCCCAGCCGCGGGTCCCCGCCCCCGGCGACCCTGGCGACCGCGGAGGTGGCGTCGGCGGAGCCGTCGTCGAGGACGATCACCTCGAGCTCGGGGTAGTCGCTCGCCAGCGCCGCCTTCACTGACAGCTCGATCACCAGCTCCTCGTTGTAGGCGGGGATCAGGACGGTGACGCCCGGCCAACCGCCGGCCGGAGCCTCGGCTTCGACGGATTCGTCGAGCAGCGCGAACAGGAACCCGCCCGCCACCCAGGCGCCGGCGGTGACGATCGGATACAGCCCGACGAACCCGAGCAGGATCTCAATGATCGTGTCCAGGCTCGCCCTCTCCCTCCTCGCGGATCCTCCGGCGTCGCATCGGGATCAGCACCAGCACCGCGACCAGGAAGGACCCCAGGGCGATCGCCAGACCATGCGCGATCGCCTCGGTTTCGTCGGCGACGATGGCGACGAGGCCGAACCCGGCCAGCCAGAGCAGCGGGCCGATCATCGCCACGGCGATCCGCGCCGGGCGGGGAGCGACCTTAAGCGGCGAGAACCGGGGTGTGGGCTCGCTCATAGGAGGAGGTTCTACTCGGCCACGGGCTGCGACCACGGCGCCGCCGCCGGCTCGACGCGGACGACGTCGGTGTCGGCATGGCGGTCGTGGAACCCGCGCTGATCGTCGCGGGTGATCACCCCGAGGAAGCCGAGGCCGAACGGGATCAGCGACAGCACGAGCCCGACGAGGCGCCGCCGCGCCACGCGCGGGCCGAGGCGGTGCGAGCCCTGGTGCTCGATCCGGATCGAGAGGAAGCGCATCCCCGGTGTCTGGCCGGCCAGCGACCAGAACGTGAACAGGTAGAGGCCTCCGAAGATCACCCAGGCGGTGGCGCCGAAGACGAAGCCGGTCGCCGAGACGCCGTCGTTGGGGCCGAGCAGCGCCGCCAGGACGGCGGCGGCGAGCAGGAAGATGCCGTTCAGGATCACCCCGTCGATCAGGAACGCGATCCCGCGGGTGACGAGGCCGACCGAGTCCTTGGCCGCGGTTCGGGGCTTCCCGAGCACCCGGCGCACGAACCGCTCCACGCCGCCGTCGAGGCGGTCGGCGATCTTCCGCACCTGGCGGCCGATGTCGGAGATCAGGCCGGCGCCCTGCGAGGCGATTGCGGCCCGGACCTCGGGCGCGGTGGCGATTCGCTCGACCAGCTTCTGCGCCTCCTCGGAGGCGAGCAACCGGTCCCAGACGTGATCGACGAGCTCGGAGTCCAGCACCTTGACGGCGGCGCGCTCCACCGCGGGACTGGAGAGCGTGCGCTCCAGCGCCTCCTGGGTCGCATCCGACTCGAGCACGCGGACGATCGCCCGCT
Source organism: uncultured Solirubrobacterales bacterium (assembly GCA_963811505.1). Taxonomy (GTDB): domain Bacteria; phylum Actinomycetota; class Thermoleophilia; order Solirubrobacterales; family 70-9; genus WHSW01. Next base: position 406,653 of record CAWERC010000007.1, read on the forward strand.
CGACCGCGGGGCTCTCGAGCGCCCGCACGATCGCCTCCTCGGTCGCGCTCTCGACCGCGGTGTCGATCCCGGCGGCCGAAGCGACCCGCTCGCCCGCGCGGGCGCCGGCGCCGAGCAGGCGCGCGGGGAGCGGCGGGCGCCGTCCGCTTGGAGGCCGAGCCTCGGACATCCGCACGATGGTCGCGCCCCGGGCGGTCGGAACGGCGGCGGGGGCGCGTCAGCGAACGCCGGTCACCGCAGCAGGTGGCAGACGGCGTCCTCCTGGGCGTGGCGGATCAGGTCGGAGACCTCCTGCGAGCCCTGCCCGGGCACGATCTGAGCGTTGACGGTGAAGACGACCGACCGGTTGCCGTTCGCGGTCGAGGCGGCGAACAGGCGATAGCCGGGGAACGACCCGGTGTGGCCGTAGACGGTGCCGCATCGGGTGACGTAGCGGAACAGCCCGAGCGTCGCGCGGTTGCGCCCCGGTCCCGGCGGCGAGGACGAGCCGATCACGAAGTCGTTCTGGGCCCGCCGGGCCCTGCCGCCGAACAGGTCGCCGCCGACGTAGGCGCGGAAGAAGCGCCCGACCTCCCTCGGCGTCGAGACGAGCCCGCCCGAGGCCCAGGCGAGCGCCGGGTTGATCGTCTCCGAAACGTCGATCGGCGGCCCCTCCTCGACGACCTCGTAGCCGTGCATGAACGGCGACTCGATCTCGATCGTGACCGGCAGGGTGGTCTTGCCGATCCGAAGCGGCCGGGTGATCAGCCGCCGCAGCAGTGCGTCGTAGGAACGACCGGCGGCGGCCTCGGCGATGAGCCCGACGACGATGTTGTCGGTGTCGGAGTACTCGTACTCCGTGCCCGGGACGTGGGTGAGTGGCGTGTCGGCGACGTAGGACAGCAGCTGCTGCGGGGTCATGTACTGGGCCGGATCCCGTTGCAGCTCCGCGATGAACTCCGGGTCGCGGATGTAGTCGGGGAGCCCGCCGGTGTGCTGGAGCGCCTGGCGGACGGTCACCTGCTCGGCCATCGGCAGCAGCCCCGGCAGCCACCGGCCGATCGTGTCGTCGAGCCCGAGCTTGCCGCGGTCGACCAGCGCCAGCGCGATCGCGCCGTTGAAGGCCTTCGCCATGCTCGCGATCCGGATGCGCATCCTCGCCGTCGGGCGGGTACCGCGATCGAGGTCGGCGACGCCGCCGCGCAGGAGTTGCGCCCCGTCCGGGCGAGTGATCAGCACCGAGAGCCCGGGAGGCGCCCCGGGCGCCTCGATCACCTCGTCGAGCGCCGCGCGGAGCGCCGGCCCGGTGCGCGGGCCGGCGGCACTCGCCGCGACCGCCGACGAGCAGCACACCGCGACGACCATGAGAAGCACCGCCACGCGTCTCGCCATGCCCACACCCTAGACGCCGCGCGCGGGCCTGAGAGGATCCCGGCCATGCGCACGGCGATCGTCTCCGACCTCCACCTCGGCCTCGGGACGGGCGCCGACCTGCTGCGCCGGGAGGGCTTTCGCGCCCGCCTGCTCGAGGCGCTCGACCGGGTCGACCGGCTCGTCCTCCTCGGCGACGTGCTCGAGCTCCGGGACCGCCCGATGCGCGAGGTGCTGGAGCTCGCGGCGCCGGCGATCGCCGCGCTCGGTGAGGCGATGGCGGGCGGCGAGCTGGTGATCGTGCCCGGCAACCACGACCACCACCTGATCGAGCCCTGGCTCGAGCGACGGCGGCTCGCCGGCGGTCGGCTCGAGCTCGAGCAGGTCGGCGAACCCGAGGGCCCCGCGTTCGCGGCCCTCTGCGCGCACGGGCGCCCGGCGACCGTCCGCTTCGCCTATCCGGGCATCTGGATCCGCGACGACGTGTACGCCTTCCACGGCCACTACCTCGACCGGCACCTGACCGTGCCGACGATCGAGCGCCTCGGGGTCGCCCTGGTCGAGCGGGTGCTCGGCATGCCGGCCGGTGGCCCGGACCCCCTCCTTCCGCCCGACCAGCACTCGCCGGCGGAGATCGACGAGTACGAGCGGGTCCAGACCCCCGTGTACGCGTTCCTGCACGGCCTCGCCCAGGCGACGACCGGAGCCGGCCGCAGCGCCGCCTCGCCCTCGATCCGGATCTGGCAGCTGGTCGGTGGCGGCGAGACCCGTGCGGCGCGGCTGCGCGGCTGGCTGGTCGGCTCGGTCGCCGTCCCCGGCGCGGTCGGGGTCGCCAACCGGCTCGGGCTCGGCCCGGTGCGCTCCGACCTCTCCGCGGGTGCGATCGGCCGCGCCGGCTTCGAGGCGGTGGGCGCGGTGGTCGACAGCATCGGGATCGAGGCCGACCACGTGGTCTTCGGCCACACTCACCGGCGCGGCGGGCCCGAGGCGTGGCCGAGGCCCGGGGGCGGCGAGGCCACGAAGCTGTGGAACACCGGCAGCTGGGTCCACGCTCCCGCCCTGCTGGGCGCCACGGCGGCGGTGAGCCCCTACTGGCCCGGGACGATCTGCGTGGTGGGCGACGACGGCGAGCCCGAGCTCCGCCACCTGCTCGACGATCTGTCGCGAGATCAGCTGGCCGGCGAGGGATGATCCGGATCGGGGTCTAATGTGGCCGGGATGAGCCTGCTGACGCAGCCGTTCGAGCTCTCGGCCCGCCTTGTTCAGCGAGCGATCGACGACCTCGGCGCGATCGCCGGGGTGACCCGCGACCTGCCGGCGCGGATGCAGGAGCTCGACGAGCGCGCCGCCCGGATGCAGGATCAGCTCGACCGAGCGATCACCCTCGGCGAGACGATCGCCGCGAACACCGCCGCGATGGTGGAGATGGCGCAGCGGGTCGAGGCGCGCGGCGAGTCGATGATCGACCTCGGCGAGCGGATGCTCACGCTGGGCAGCGCGGTCACCGAGCAATCGGAGTCGATCGCCCGCGCGCTCGCGATCGCGAGCCCGCTCGAGGGCACCGTCGAGCGGCTCGGCCGGGCGCTGGACCGCCTGCCCGGCGGCCGGCCTCGCTCCGAGCCCACGGACGGCTGACGCCCAGGGGGCGGCCGACAGGCAGCGCCCAAACGCATGTGACATCGCGCCATGCGCCATGGCCCGCCCTAGACTCGGTCGGGATGTCGCAGGCAACCGAAGAGCTGACGATCGACGAGCTCGCGCGGCGCACCGGGATGACGGTGCGGAACATCCGCGCCCACCAGTCGCGCGGCCTTCTCCCGGCCCCCCAGGTCCGGGGTCGCACGGGGTTCTACGGCCCCGAGCACGAGTCGCGCATCAACCTGATCCGCGAGCTCCAGGCCGACGGCTACAAGCTCGAGGCGATCGGGCGGCTGGTCGAGAGCGCCGGCGGCTCGAGTGAGGAGGTGCTGCGCTTCACCCGCTCGCTGAAGGCGCCGTTCGAGGACGAGGAGCCCCAGATCGTCACCGCCGAGGAGCTGGCGGAGCGCTGGGACGCCGGCGAGGCGGCGCCCGCGCTCCTGCGCAAGGCCGAGAAGCTGGGGATCCTGCGACCCCTCCCCGACGGCAATTTCGAGGAGCTCAGCCCGACGCTCGGCCGCGCCAGCGCCGAGCTCGCCCGGCTCGGGATCCCGGCCGAGGCCGCCCTCGACGTCGCGGCCGACATCCGCAAGCACTCGAGCGCGGTCGCGAAGGTCTTCGTCGAGCTGTTCGTCAAGCAGGTCTGGAAGCCGTTCGAGGACCAGGGGCGACCGGAGCACGACCTGCCGGTCGTCCGCGACGCGCTCGAGCGCCTGCGGCCGCTCGCCTCCGACGCACTGCTGGCGATGTTCCAGCTGGTGATGACGGAGGCGGTCGAGGAGCGGATGGGCCGCGAGGTCGAGCGGATCCAGCGCCGCCGCTAACCGGTCCCCTAGTGGGGGTCGGACCCCCTAGTCGCGGAGCTCACTCGGAAGTTCAGGGTTCGCGTTTGGGGTGCTCCCCGATGACGGCCCGGGCGCGGCCGGGGACGATCGCCGCAGTTCGATCCCCGACGCAAGGAAGCCAAGATGACCACCCGAAAGCTCGTACGCCTCCCCCTGTTCGTCACCCTCGCGATCGCCGCGCTGCCGCCGGCCGCCGCCTCCGCGGCTTCGGTGGAGCTCACCGGCTCGTCGCTCACCTACACGGCGAGGGCCGGCGAAACCAACAACCTGACGGTGACGCCGTCGGGCGCCTCGTTCGTCGTCCGGGACCCCGGAGCGGCGATCACCGACCGCGACGGCGCCGGTGGCTGCGTGATCGGCCCGGCGGGCGCCACGTGCCCGGCAGCCGGGATCACCGAGGTCGCGGCCCGGCTGGGCGACGGCGACGACCAGGCGCGGATCACGACGCCGACCGCGGACCAGATCAGGGGCGGCGCGGGTGCCGACCTGCTGCGCTCCGAGGCCGGCGCGGACTGGCTCTTCGGCGATGAGGGCGACGACACGCTTCAGGGCGGGGCCGGCAACGACCAGCTCGACGGCGGCGCCGACGCCGACGTGTTCAGCGGCGGGCCCGGCACGGCGGACACGGCGAACTACCGGTCGCGCACGGAGGCGGTCTCGGTGCGGATCGACAACGTCGCCGACGACGGCTCGGCGATCGACGCCGGAGCGGACGACGTGCGCAGCGACGTCGAGCGCGCCGCGGGCGGCGCGGGCGGCGACACCCTGGTCGGCAGCCCCCTCGCGAACGTGCTCATGGGCGGGGTCGGTGACGACGTGCTGCGCGGCCTCGGCGGCGCCGACGAGCTGCTCGGCGACTCCGGTGTCGACAGGCTGCTCGGAGCCGACGGCGACGACGTCCTCCTTGGCCACGCCGACGGCGACCAGCTCAGCGCCGGCCCGGGAGCCGACCTCGTCGATGACGGCGAGGGCACCAACACGATCGACGCCGGCGACGGCGACGACACGGTGCTCCAGGGCGCGAACCCGAACCCCGGCGAGGCGCTCAACGGCGGCCCCGGGATCGACACTCTCTCCTACGAGCGGCGGTCCGCTGCGGTCAAGGTGACGGCCTACGACACGACGCCCAACGACGGCGACAAGGCCAGCGCCGAGGCCGACAACGTGACCGCGGTCGAGAACCTCATCGGCGGCCAGGCCGGCGATGAGCTCGAGGGCGACGGCGGCCCGAACCGCATCCGCGGCGGCGCCGGCAACGATCGCATCGTCGCCTATGGGAGCGACGACCTGCTGGAGGGCGAGCTCGGCGACGACTCGCTCACCGGCCACGGCGAGAACGACACGCTCGAGGGCGGCGACGGCAACGACACGCTCGAGGGCGGCGCGGGCAACGACACCGAGCGCGGGGCGAACGGCGACGACGCGCTGAACCAGCTCGGCGTGTCTGGCGGCGAGCTCGGCGGGTTCCCCGACGGCAACGACGACCTCAGCGGCGGCACCGGTGTCGACACGGTCTCCTACGAGCCACGGCTCGACGCGGTCGGGATCACCCTCGACGACGCAGCCAACGACGGCGAGCGGGGCCCGGCGGAGAACGACAACGTCCGCTCCGACATCGAGCGGGCCGTGCTCACGGACGGCAGCGACTTCGCCTACGGCAGCGAGGCCGCCAACGAGTTCATCGGCAAGGGCGGGCGCGACTCGCTCTACGGCTACGGCGCCAACGACGTGCTTCGCGGCGGCGACGAGACCGACAACGGCGATGACCTGCACGGCGGCGGCGGCGACGATCAGCTGCTCGCGGGCGCAGGCGTCGACGCCCTGTACTCCGACGACGGCAACGACGTCTGGAACGGCGGCGACGGCGGCGACTACCTGTACGTCCAGTCGCAGACCGCGGACGGCGCCGACGACATCACGGGCGGGTCCGACTATGACCGGCTCTGGTACGACGAGCGGGTCGTGCCGCTCGCGATCAGCCTCGACGACGCCGCCAACGACGGCGCGACGGGCGAGGGCGACAACGTCCGGGGCGACGTCGAGCAGCTGTTCGGCGGCCGCGATGCGGACACGCTGACCGGCAACGACGGCCCGAACACGATCACCGGCGGATGGGGCAACGCGGCGGACACGATCGAGGGCCGCGGCGGCGCCGACTCGATCACGGGCCGCGGCGGCGCCGACTCCATCTACGGCGGCGATGGCAACGACTACATCAACGGCGACTACGCGTTCGACATCGCCGGCGATGTCCACGGCGGTGACTACATCGACGGCGAGGGCGGCGACGACCGCATCCTCGGCGAGGGCGGAACCGACACGATCCGCGGCTACTACGGCAACGACAACATCGACGCCGGCCCCGCCAACGACAACGTCAACGGCCAGGAGGGCGACGACACCGTCCACGGCGGTGACGGCAACGACGACGTCTCCGGCGGTGGGGGCACCGACGGGATCTACGGCGACAACGACGGCGACTACCTGCGGGCCTGGGACAGGGTCGAGGACACGGTCAACGGCGGCGCCGGCCACGACGCGGGCGAGGTCGACCGGTCGTGCTTCATCGCCTGCTGGGACCTCGACAAGGTCGCCGAGACAGAGGTGAAGGTCTACCAGTAGGCGCCTAGCTCACGAGGACGATTGGGAAGGGCTCTCCCGCACCGGGAGGGCCCTTCTCGTCGTCTCGGCCTAGCCGACGGCGGCCTGCTCGACCGCGCGGACGAGCAGCTTCTCGCGGATCGTCGCCGTGTTCAGCTCCGCCGGCTCGGTCGCCGCGATGAAATCGGCGAGCAGGCGGGCGAACTCGTGCGGGCGCTCGAGCTGCGGGAAGTGGCCGACGCCGTCGAGCAGCTCGAAGCGGCTGTCGGGCATCAGCTCGTGGGCGGAGCGACCGTGGTCGACCGGGATGATCGGGTCGTTCGAGCCCCAGATCAGGAGCGATGGCAGCGATTCGGTCAGGTAGAGGCGGTCGAGCGCGGAGACGCGCTGGCCGCCGGGGTCGAGCACGGCGCGCATCGTGGCGATGAACGCCGAGCGGGCCTCGGCGTCGTTGAGCGAGGCGAAGCCGCGGGCGACCTCGGCGAGGTCGGTCCCGGCCTGCAGGCGCAGGACGCCGAGCATCCGCCCGATCGCCTCGCCGGCCCCGAGCACCCGGTCGTGCATCAGCCACGGCATGACCCACTCCGAGCCGGGCAGGGTCGAGGCGCGCAACAGCGGATGGACCTCGCGGCCGAGCCCGCCGGACGAGACGAGGGCGAGCCGCTCGCAACGCTCCGGGAACTGGTAGGCGAACTGCATCGCGATCCCGCCGCCGAGCGAGTGGCCGACCACCGTCGCCCGGTCGTGGCCGAGCGCGACCATCGTGTCGCGGATGGCGCTCGCGTAGGCGCCGAGCGAGTAGTCGCCGCGCGGTTTCGCCGACTCGCCATGGCCGAGCAGGTCGGGCGCGAGCACCGTGTGCTCGGCCGCCAGGTGCTCGATCGCCGGCGCCCACTGGTCCGAGCGGCCGGTGATCCCGTGGATCAGGACGATCACCGGGCCCTCGCCCTCGAGGCGGAAGCAGACGCGGTGGCCGTGAAGCTCGATTTCGTTGATCGTTGACATGCCCTGGGATAACCCTTACCCTTAACGATGTTACATAAGCCGATGTCGTAATCAGGAGCGCCTCTAACTTGAACGCAACTACCGCAGAGGGCCTGGTCGAGCAGGCCGTCGCCGGGTCCGGGCAGGGCTCGACTCCCACCTTCTCGCTCGAGCTGACCCAGGACCAGAAGGACATCCGCGACTGGGTCCACGGATTCGCCGCCGACGTCGTCCGCCCCGCCGCCGCCGAATGGGACGAGCGCGAGGAGACGCCGTGGCCGGTGATCAAGGAGGCCGCCAAGATCGGCCTCTACGGCTACGAGGGCCTGGCGCAGTTCTGGTTCGACGAGTCCGGGCTGACCCTGCCGATCGTCAACGAGGAGCTGTTCTGGGGCGACGCCGGAATCGGGATGTCGATCATGGGCACCTCGCTCGCGGTCGCCGCGATCTTCGGGCAGGGCACGCCCGAGCAGATGGCGGAGTGGATCCAGCAGTGCTTCGGCACCGCCGACGATCCCAAGGTCGCCTCGTTCTGCTCCTCGGAGCCGGACGCCGGCTCCGACGTCTCGGCGATCCGCACCAACGCGAAGTACGACGAGGCCAGCGACGAGTGGGTGATCAACGGCCAGAAGGCGTGGGCGACCAACGGCGGGATCGCCGACGTCCACGTCGTGATCGCGACGGTCGACCGCGAGCTCGGCTCGCGCGGCCACGCCGCGTTCATCGTCCCGCCGGGCACCAAGGGTCTGGAGCAGGGCGCGAAGGTCAAGAAGCACGGGATCCGGGCCTCGCACACCGCCGACGTCCACCTCGACGACTGCCGCGTGCCGGGCTCCTGCCTGCTCGGCGGCAAGGAGAAGCTCGACGAGCGCCTCGCCCGCGTCCGCGAGGGCAAGAAGAGCCAGTCGCAGGCGGCGATGCAGACCTTCGAGGCGAGCCGGCCGGTGGTCGGTTCGCAGGCGCTCGGGATCGCCCGCGCGGCCTACGAGTACGCGCTCGACTACGCCAAGGAGCGCGAGCAGTTCGGCAAGAAGATCATCGAGAACCAGGCGATCGCGTTCACGCTCGCCGACATGGCGACGGAGATCGAGGCCGCCCGTCTGCTGGTCTGGCGCGCCGCCTGGATGGGGCGCAACCAGATCAAGTTCACGAACGCCGAGGGCTCGATGTCGAAGGTCAAGGCCGGCGAGGTCGCGGTCTGGGTCACCGAGCGCGCGATCCAGATCCTCGGCGGCAACGGCTACACGCGCGAGTTCCCGGTGGAGCGCATGCACCGCGACGCGAAGATCTACGACATCTTCGAGGGCACGGCCGAGATCCAGCGCCTCGTGATCTCGCGGGCGATCTCAGGGGTCCAGATCAAGTAATGGGCGAGGAGGAGAGGATGAGCGAACAGGGTGCGGCCGCCGAGGCGGCCTCGACGAACGGTGCCGCGGATGTCGATCCGTCCCAGATCGATGCGAACGAGCTGGCGCGCAACATGGCGCAGGCGACCGATGAGCAACTCACCGAGCTGATGGCGGGTCCGATGCGAGGCCAGATCCTGGCCGAGATCTTCCGCCGCATGGCGGAGCACTTCCGCGCGGACGCTGCCCGTGACACGGACGCCGTCATCCATTGGCGGATCGGCGGCCGCGAGGATGGCGAGCACGACCGGTTCGAGACGGTGATCGCGAACGGAACGTGCGACGCACACGAAGGCTACGAACACGACGAGGCACGGGTGACGTTCACCATCGGGGGCGCGGACTTCCTCCGCCTGGTGACCGGCAACGCGGCCGGGCCGATGCTGTTCATGAGCGGCAAGCTGAAGATCAAGGGCGATCTGATGTTCGCCGCCTCGGCCGCCTCGCTCTTCACGATCCCGAAGGGCTAGCCGCCGGGCGATTGGCGAGTTTGGGTCGCTATCCGACCCAAACTCGCCAAGATGCGACTCGTGCTCGCTGAGCTCTTCGCCGCGGTTACCCTCGCTGCCTCGTTAGCCGGCGGCCAGCCGCCGGCTGACAATCTTGGCGACGCCCAGCTCGTCGGTCAGCGGATCGTCGCGGGGTTCGAGGGTGAGGGCGTCCCCGGCGAGCTACGGCGGCGGATCGCCGCGGGCCGCCTGGCCGGGGTGATCCTCTTCGACTCCAACTTCGACTCGCGCTCGGAGGCCCGGCAGTTGATCGCCGACCTGCAGGCGATCGACCGCCCGCGCGGCCTGCGCGATCCGCTGCTGGTGATGGTCGACCAGGAGGGCGGTCTGGTGAAGCGGCTGCCTGGACCGCCGAGCCTCTCTGCCGAGCAGATGGGAGCGGCGGGACGCTCGACCTGCCGCAAGCAGGGCGCGGCGACCGGGAGGATGCTCGCCCGCACCGGGGTGAACGTCGACCTCGCCCCGGTGCTCGACGTCGCCCGGGCGGGCTCGGTGATGGATGACGAGAACCGTTCCTTCGGCCGCGATCCCGACCTGGTCGCCGCCTGCGGTGGGGCGTTCGGCGCGGCGCTCGAGCGCAACGGCGTCTCCCCCACCGCCAAGCACTTCCCGGGGCTCGGCCCGGCGCGCCTCAACACCGACGCCGCGGTGCAGCGGATCGATCTGCGGAAGTCCCGGCTGCGCCGCATCGACGAGCGCCCGTACCGCCGGTTCGCCGCCGGCGGGGCGCGCGATCGGCTGGTGATGATCTCGAGCGCGGTCTACCCGACGTTCTCGGACCGCCCGGCGGCCTTCAGCCGCTCGCTGGCGACGGGCGAGCTGCGCGACAGGCTCGGCTTTCGGGGCGTCTCGATCACCGATGCGCTCGAGACCGCGTCGACCGAGGCGATCGGCGGGCCGACCCGGGCCGCGAAGCTCGCGGCGCGGGCCGGGACGGACCTCTTGCTGTTCGCGACGCTCGGCGCGGCCAAGGGCGCGGCGAAGGCGCTGCGGCCGATGGTCAGCGGCGGGCGCTCGCGGGATCGGTTCCTCGACTCGGTCGCGCGGGTGCGGGAGCTGCGCGCCGGGCTGTCGCGTCAGTAGCGGCGATCTCCGCCGACGAGCCGCGGTGGCGGGCGTACGTCTCGCGCGTCCACTCGACCAGCCCGTGGGCGCCGAGCGCCTCGCGCACCGGGTCGAACAGCGGGTGGTCGCGCTGCGGCTGTGGATACGGGAACTGCTCCGGCGCCACCGCCGGCGCGCAGAGGGCGGCCATCGTCAGATCGGCGACCGTGAACCCGTCGCCGACCAGGTAGCCGTTCGGCTGCAGCTCGTCTGAGAACAGCCGACCGACGACCTCGATCCGCTCGAAGGCGCGTTCGACGCTGAGCCGGTTGATCTCCAGGCTGGCGCGTATCCGGCGGCGGATCGCCGGGAAGGTCAGCCGAGCCACGACGCGGCGCGGACCGCGCACCTCCGGGACGAAGGCGCCGAGCATGATGCCCGGCTTGGACAGCATCCGGTTCATCACCACCAGCCGCAGCTCGGGGCCGAACTGCTCGTCGAAGTACTCCTCCAGCGCCAGCGCGCGGCGGCGGTCCGCCGGGTCGGCGGGGTATAGGGGCGGGTCGGGGTGGCGCAGCTCCAGCTCGTCGATGATCCGCGCCGAGCCGCCGATCGCGCGCCCGTCGAGCACCAGGACCGGGAGCGTCCGTCCGGCGCCGAGCCGCTCCGCGACCTCGGCATGGCGGCCGGGCACCGCCGCCTGCCGCACGTGCGGCACACGCTTGTGGTCGAGCGCCCACCGGGCCTTCTCGTTGTAGTGGGAGGCCTTCAGATGCCAGAGGACGGGGGTGATCATCGCTCAGCCACCGATCGGCGCCCTCGGGTTCGCGCCCCAGAAGATGAGCGTCCCCATCATCCCGACGACGTGCACGAGCACGATGTTGAGGACCATCGACTTCGCGGTCGCCGTCCCAACTCCGACCGGGCCGCCGGAGGCCGTGTAGCCGTAGTAGCACCCGACGAGCACGATCACGGTCGCCATCACCATCCCCTTGATCAGGCTGAACAAGAGGTCGGGCGGGTTCTGGAACATCCAGAAGATCAGGAAGTAGCCGCCCGACGAGGTTTCGGCGATCTGCTCGACCACGGCGAGATACGAGGCCAGGTACATGACGCCGATCCCACCGAGGTAGATGAATGCGAGCGTCATCCATGCGCCCAAGAGCCGGGTCGCGCACAGGTACGTGAGCGGCTTCACGCCCATCACCTCGAGCGCGTCGACCTCGTCGGAGATCCGCATCGCGCCGAGCTCGGCGACGATTCCGGTGCCGACCTTGGCGGCCATCATGTATCCGAAGGCATAGGGGGCGATCTCGCGCAGGTCGCACCAGGCCGAGAAGACGCCGGCGTAGGACGGCGCTCCCTGCGCCCGCAACAGATAGGCGCCCTCGATCCCGCACTGCAGGCCCAAGATGAACATCAGCCCCCAGATCACGATCGTCGAGCCGAGGATCAGGATCCCGGCCTGGCGCAGCGACTCGCCGAAGAACTGCATCACCCGGCCCGAGTAGACGTTCCCCATCACCTGTCCGCCGAAGCGGGCGATGTCGCCGAGCGAGCCGAACCACTCGCGCGGGATTGCGAGCCAGCCAATCATTAAGGCTTAGCTTATATAAGTTCTAGCTACCTAAGTCAACCGGCAACCGACTCGAGCGGATCGGGCCCGGGGTCGCGACCCGCCCCGGCGACGGCGAGGCGGGCGAGGTAGTGGGTCCAGCCGAAGCGATGGAAGTCGACCGCGGCGGCCGGCAGGCGCCGGTGCACGAGGCGGACGATCGTCTCGCCGCCCTCGGGGACGAGCGAGACCTCGACCTCGGTCGATTGCGGCGGCACGGCGAGCTGCTCCAGCTCCCAGCCCCAGGTGAAGACGATCCTGCGGTAGGGCTCGACCTCGACGAACTCACCGAGCACGACGTTCTCGAACGGCAGCAGCGCGGGCTGAAAGACGAGCCTGAACGCCCCGCCGGGGCGCGGATCGACGGTCGCCTCCGAGCCCATCCACTCGACCAGCTTCGCAGGGTCCGTGAAGTAGGCGAAGACGGTCTCCGGACCCGCGGCGATCCGGACCTCGTGCTCGAGGACCTCAGTTCCGGGAGGCGCCTCGGGCACCGTGGCTCTTCTCCTCCGCCTCGGCGACCTGCTTCAGGCGCTGCAGGCGTGCGGGCAGAATCTCGGCGAGGAAGTCGTTGAGGTCCGCGAGGCCCTCCGGTCGGACGCTGTAGAGGCGCCGCGTGCCGTCGCGGCGCTCGCTCACCAGCCCCGCGTCCTTGAGCGCCCGCAGGTGCTGGGAGATCGCCGGCTGGGTGACCGAGAACTGCGATGCGACCTCCCCGGCGCTTCGCTCGCCGCCCGCCAGCAGCCGCAGGATCTCGCGGCGCTTCGGCTGGGCGATCGCCTCGAACACCTCCATCGCGGGGCTAGTTTAGCAGCGGCTTATATAAGCGTCGCTTAGCGCGCCTACAGCGCGTTGTGCGGCGGCGGCAGGTGCTTGAGCGGTCGCTTCAGCAGCCTCGCGAACGCCGCCGCCCCATCGAAGGTCAGGTGCAGGCCGTCAGCCTGGAACCAGGCGGAGTGACCGGCGCTGTAGGAGACCCAGTCGAGGAGCACGGTTCGGTTCTTGTGCTTGCGCGCCTCGCTGCGAACGATGTCCGCGTCCTGCGACGAGCCGCCCCCCGATTCGCGCGGCGTGACCAGGCCGAGCTTGCGCTTCTTGCCGACCAGGTCGAGCGCGTCGTGGATGTTGGTGCGGGTGACCGAGCCGTTGGAGCCGAGGGCGACGACGACGAGCCGCGGCAGGTGGTCCTCGTTGCGAAGCTGGCGGATGAGGGCGAGGCCCTCCGGCCACTGCCGGCAGCCGCGAGCGTTGGCCCGGTAGCCCACCGCCGCGAGGTCGCCGAGCGCGAGGAGCATCGGCGAGTCGCCGATCGCGATCGGCGCCCGGCCGAGGGTGACGTCCTTGCGCGGACGCTCCTGCTGCGGCCCGCCGCAGGCGGCGTCGGCCGCGGGCGCGGCGAGCGCCAGCAGCACGACCACATGTAGCATCGCCGCTCGTTTCAAGGGGGGAAACCTACCCGACGGCGGGCCCCGACAAGCACCCTTCCGACGATGCTCTTCCCGACGATCGAGTTCGCGATCTTCTTCCCGATCGTCCTCGCCCTCTCCTGGCTGTTGATGCCGCGCCAGGCGTGGTGGAAGCCGTTCATCATCGTCGCCAGCTACGCCTTCTACGCCGCCGCCGACCCGATGTTCTGCCTCCTGCTCGGCGGGATCACGGTCGGTAACCAGGTTGCCGCGGTCCTGATCGCCCGCTCGGGCGACGAGTTGACGCGCAAGCGCATCTGCGCCGCCGCCGTCGTCCTCGACCTGCTCACCCTCGGCGTCTTCAAGTACTACGCCTTCTTCGTCACCGACGTCGGCGACGTGCTCGACTCGATCGCGCTCGGGATGCCGCTGCCGCTGCTGACGATCGCGCTCCCGATCGGGGTCAGCTTCTTCACCTTCCAGGCGATCACCTACGTGGTCGACGTCAAGCGCGGCGACGCCGAGCCCGCGTCGCTTGTCGACGCCGCCGTCTACCTGAGCTTCTTCCCGCACCTGGTCGCCGGGCCGATCGTGCGGGCGAGCGAGTTCCTGCCCCAGCTCAAGACCCCGCGCGACCCGCATCGGGTCGCGGTCGGGGCCGGCCTCTTCCTGATCGGGCTCGGGCTGCTGAAGAAGGTGCTGATCGCCGACACCCTGGCGCGCGAGGTCGTCGACCCGGTGTTCGGGGTCCCCGAGGCCTACTTCGCCCCCGACGCGATCCTCGCGACGCTGTCCTACGCGGCGCAGATCTATTGCGACTTCTCCGGCTACACCGACATCGCGATCGGCCTCGCGCTCCTGCTGGGGTTCGTCTTCCCGCAGAACTTCAACAACCCGTACCGGGCCACGGGCTTCCGCGACTTCTGGCGCCGCTGGCACATGACCCTGTCGCGGTTCCTGCGCGACTACCTGTACATCCCGCTCGGCGGCAGCCGCGGGAGCAGGCTGTTCACCTACCGCAACCTGATGATCACGATGGTGCTCGGTGGGCTCTGGCACGGCGCCGCCTGGACCTTCGTCCTCTGGGGCGCGTTCCACGGCGCGATGCTGGTGACCGAGCACGCCCTCGACGGGCGGCTCGGGCGCGTGCTGCCCAGGGCGGCGCTCTGGCTCGGCACCTTCGCCGCCGTCTGCTTCGGCTGGATCCTCTTCCGCTCGCCCGACCTCGATGTCTTCTGGACCTTCCTCGGGCGACTGGTCGACCCGGGCGCGGCGACCCTGTGGACGGTCCCGATCGTGCTGATGGTCGCGGTCGTCATCGGGATGCAGCTGTTGCCGCCGCGCCCGCTCGAGCGACTCCAGCTGCGGATCGAGCGCCTGCGGCCGGTGGCGCTCGCGGTCGGGCTCGCGGCGGTGATCCTGACCGTCGGCGCCACCGTCCCCAGCCAGGGCGTGCCGCCGTTCATCTACTTTCAATTCTGAGCCCGGATGACGACCCACCGAGACGACAGCGAGATGAGCCGCTTCGAGCGGCACGGCCAGCACAGCTACAGCGCCCGCGACGCGGTCGGCGCGATCGCCGTGGTCGCCCTGCTGCTGGTGCTGTTCGCCGGCGGGTCGATCCGCGACGCGACCGCGCAGATCGACGAGGGGATCGGCCGCGACGTCGTCGACGCGGTCGGCGGGCCCACCGAGTGGATCGCCGACCGCTTCCCCCTCGACGAGGCCCAGCACGAGCTCACCGGCGGCCTGTCCCCCGACGAGGAGCTGGGCGGCGGCGGCTTCGACGAGCAGCTCGCCTCCTCGACCACCGGGGCCGAGGTCCCGCGAGTTAGTCCCGACGCCTTCGACCCGGCGGAGATCGGCGCTCCCGCGCCACCGAAGCAGGAGCTCGACACGCTGCTGGTTACTGGCGACTCGCTCGCCACACCGCTCGATACGGAGCTCGCCCGGCGGCTCGTCGGCGACGGCGTCGAGGTGATCCGCGACCCGCACCTCGGGACCGCGATCTCGGGCACCGCGATCGCCGACTGGGGCGAGCTGTCGACCGCGCAGGTGGCCCGCGACCAGCCGGACGCGGTGGTCGTGTTCATCGGCGCCAACGAGGGATTTCCGCTGCCCGGGCCGAACGGGACGGAGATCGAGTGCTGCGGCGTCGAGTACGCGGCGGCGTTCGCGAACCGGGTCCGCCAGGTCATGAACACCTACCGCCAGGGTGGGGCCGCGAAGGTCTACTGGCTGACGGTGATGACGCCGCGCGATCCGCAGTCGGCGGAGGTGATCAGGATGGTCAACGCCGCGATCGAGGTCGCCGCGCAGCCATGGCGAGACCAGGTCCGCGTTGTCGACACGGTCCCGATCTTCACCCCCGGCGGCACCTATCGCGACGCGATCGAGGTCGACGGCTCCGAGACGATCGTCCGCGAATCGGACGGGATTCACCTCAACGACCGGGGTTCGTCAATCGCCGCCGACGCGGTCATCGACCGCATCGACGACGATTTCACGCGGTAGCGGCGGAGGCGAAGCCGAGCAGTCGTCGGATTGTTCTCAGAGCGTTTCGCCGAACGTCTGCTTGAACTTCTTCGCGCCCTTCGTGCACTTCGCCTTCGCCTGCAGCAGCTGCGGCGAGGAATCGAGCTTCTTCTCGTTGCAGCTGTACCCCTTGACGCCGGAGCAGTGGCCGTTGGCGCCGCCGTTGTCGTGCCGGCACGCGTGGAACTTCTTGACCAACCGCTTCGCCTTGTCGCAACCGAGGTTGCGCACGCGCAGCGAGTACACGTAGTCGGCCCCCAGGGCGCCGTTCCGCTCGGCGCTGGTCAGGGCGCAGGCGGACTTCGCCGCGCCGCCCTTCGCCGGCTCGGCCCCGGCAGGGATCGCGACGATCGCCGTCGCGGCGAGCGCGCATGCGAGCGCACCGGCCATCCTGCTTCCTGCCTTCATCGATACCTCCATCGTCGGGATCCCCCTAGCAGGGCGGCGATTGTAGAGATGAATAGGCTCGCGGCGGCGTGGAAGTCAGTCACACGGACATCCTCATCGTCGCCGCCGTCGCCGTGCTCGCGCCGGTCCTCGCCGACCTCTCGAAGCGGGTGCCCATCGTGGTCGCCGAGATCTTCCTCGGGATCATCGTCGGGCCCGAGGTGCTCGACCTCGCCGCCACCGACGACTTCATCGAGTCGCTGTCGACCTTCGGGCTCGCCTTCCTGTTCTTCCTCGCCGGGATGGAGATCGACTTCGAGCGGATCCGCGGCAACCCGGTCCGGTTTGGCGTCCTCGGCTGGCTGACCTCGGTTGGGATCGGCGCCGTGGCGGCGATCGTCCTCCACCTGGCCGGGGTCATCGACGCGACGGTGCTCGTCGCGCTGGCGCTGACGACGACCGCGCTCGGCACCCTGATGCCGATCCTCCGCGACACCGGGATCCTCGATCAGCGCTTCGGCGGCTTCGTCCTCGGCGCCGGCGCGGTCGGGGAGTTCGGGCCGGTGGTGATCGTCTCGGTGATCCTCGCGTTCGAGGCCGACGAGCCCCTGCGGGCCCTGCTCCTGTTCGTGTTCGCGGCGATCGTCGTCTTCGCGACGCTGCTCGCGCTGCGCGCCCGCCCGGCCCGGGTCGTCCGCCTCGTGCAGACGACGATGGGGACCAGCGGGCAGCTCGCGATCCGGCTCTCGGTGCTCCTTGTGGTGGGGCTCGCGGCGCTCGCGACCGAGTTCGGCCTCGACGTCATCCTCGGCGCCTTCGCCGCCGGGATCGTGGCCGGGATCGTGATCCGCGGCACCGACGCGGAGGAGTTCCTCGGCAAGCTCGACGCCGTCGGGTTCGGGTTCCTCATCCCGGTCTTCTTCATCGCCACCGGCATGGACTACAACCTCGACGCGCTGTTCTCGAACGCGAGCTCGCTCCTGCTCGTTCCCGGGTTCGCGCTGCTGTTCCTGTTCGGCCGCGGCCTCCCGGCGATGCTGCTCTACCGCGGGGAGCTGGGGCGTGAGGACCGCCTCTCGCTGGCGCTGTTCTCGGCCGCCGCGCTGCCGCTGCTGGTGGCGATCACGCAGATCGGCCTCGACACGGAAACGATGCGGCCCGAGGTCGCGGTATCGCTGGTCGGCGCCGGGATGCTCTCCGTGCTGGTCTTCCCGCTGCTCGCCCTCGCGCGGCATCGACGAGCCGAGCGGGAGCAACGGCTCCAGAATTAGCCCCGCACGCCCGGAGGCGAAGCCGAGGACGTGGCGGGAGTTGTTCAGCCTTCGAGCAGCGCCCGCAGGCGCTCGAGCGAGCGGCGCGCCTCGCGGCCGCCCGGGGCCGCCGAGAGCAGGCCGCCCGCCGCCTTGCCAAGCACGCCGCCGGGCAGGGCGAACTCGTTGACGTAGTCGAACCGGGTCCCGCCGTCCTCGGCGGTCAGCCGGTAGACGACCTTCGCCGTCGATCCCGCCGGACCGTCGCCCTCCCACTTCGCAAGGGTCGGCGGCTCGGCCTCGACGACGCGCCAGCGGACCGTGAACGACTTGCCCGCCAGGCGCAACTTCTGCGTGAACTCGTCGCCCTGCGACAGCGGTCCCGCGGTCGCGCCCTCGTACGAGTCGTGGGTCGTCACCCAGCGCTCCAGCAGCGCCGGGTCCATGACCGTATCCCAGACCCGCTGCGGCTCCGCCGCGAGCACCACCGTCTCGCGGACGCTGCGCGCCATCAGCCGCGCGCCGCGGCGGCAGCGTCGACGGCCTCGGCCAGCACGGCGTCCAGCCGCTCCGGCCTGATGTCGAACAGCTTCGCGCCGCTGTCGTCGTGAACGACCGTGGGCGTCGTCAGCCCGAGGCTGATCTGCGAGGCGATCTCGCGGTCGCCGGTCGTCACCGCACCGGCGCCGGCGGCGACAGTCGCCGGCCGGGCAACCTCGCCCGACATCGGGATCAGTCGCGGCGGCCTGCGTCCGAGCGCCCGCGCCATCTCGTTGACCAGCTCGAGGTGGCTGACGACCTCGGGCCCGCCGATCTCGATCTCGCGACCCGCGGACTCCGGGACGTCGAGGGCTTCGCGCAGGTAGTCGACGACGTCCTCGGCCCCGATCGGCTGGGTCTTGGTGTGCAGCCAGTCAGGTGCCGGCAGCACCGGCATGCGTTCGACGATCCCGCGCAGGAGCTCGTACGACTCGCTGCCCGGCCCGATCACCATCGCGGCGCGGAAGTAGGTCAGCGGGGGACCCTCGTCCGCCAGCGCCCTGGCGGTCTCGTGCCGCGCGCTCAGGTGCTTGGAGGTTCCCTGCTCGCCGAGCCCGCCGAGGTAGATCACCCGCTCGACCCCCGCCTCGCGGGCGAGGCGGCCGAAGCGGCCCGCGGCGGCGCGCTCGATCGCGGGGTAGTCCTCGTCGTCGCCGATCATGTGGACGAGGAAGTAGGCGACCCGGACGCCCTCGAGCGCCCGCGCCACACCGGCAGGGCGGGTGAGGTCGGCGACCGCGACCTCGCAGCCGAGGTCCGCGAGTTCGCGGGCCGCGTCGGCCTCGGGGTCACGGACCAGGCAGCGAACCGTGAAGCCGTCCTCGAGCAGCCGTCGGGCGAGCAGCCCGCCGATGAAGCCGGTCGCCCCGGTGACCAGGGCGGTCCCGCCGGCCGAGTCGGTCACGCCAGCGCTCCGACCCGCGAGGGCGGCAGCTCGAGTCGAGCGAGCGAGCGCAGGAAGGCGTTGCAGACGAGCACGTGGATCCGCAGCTGGGTCTGCCCGTAGAGCCATGCTCCGAAACGCGCGAACCGTCCCGAGCCGCGCAGCCAGGGATAGAAGTTGCGCACCTCGAGCCTCACCCGCAGCGTCTCGGTCGCCGCCGACGCCGGGTCGGGACGTGAGACGGCGATTCGCAGAAAGCCGTTGCGGTCGCGGCCCTCGCGCGCCACGAGGAGCCCGTGGTCGATCGCCCAGGTCACCTGGCCGGACCCCGGCCCGGTCTCGTACTCGGGAGCGTGGAAGGTCAGCAGGGGCAGGCGGCGGCTGAGGAGCACGATCTGGCGCGAGTCGGATCCGTAGAGCACCCGGATCAGTCCCAGGGTGACCCGGCTGAGCCAGGCCCAGTACGCGCGCGCCAGGCGTTCGAGGTTCTCCGGGCTCCAGAGCTCGGCCACCAGCTCGCGCGGCATCGTCACCTCGGCCTCCTGGACGGACGCCACGGCCCCGGTCTCGGGCACGCGCTCCGTCTCGCCAGTGCGAATCAGCCGGACCCGGGCGCGATCGGTTCGGTTACGTGACAGGAGTGCGATCACCCGCTACACCTACCACGGACGGTTCGATCCGTGGCGCACCCAGGTGCTCGGCCGGGTCGAATCGCCGCACGGCGCGGGCGAAGCGGAAGCTGAAGTCGGGCCACAGCGAGGTGTTGCGCCCGTTGCGGTCCAGGTACCAGCTCTGACATCCACCCTCGAGCCAGACGGTGCCCTCCATCCGCTCCTGGATCGCGTCATTCCAGCGGCTCTGGACATCGGGGCGGACGTCGACGGTCTCGAGGCCGTCGGTGCGCATGTGGTCGAGCGCCCGCGAGACGTAGCCGGCCTGGGCCTCCGCCATGTAGACGACCGAGTTGTGGCCGAGCCCGGTGTTCGGGCCCAGCAGCAGGAACAGGTTCGGAAAGCCGGCGACCATCGTCCCGCGGTGCGCCTGCGGGCTGCCGTCCCAGTGCTCTGCGAGCGAGCGGCCGGCGCCGTCGGCGATCCGGTCGGCGATCGGCATGTCGAGGACGTGGAAGCCGGTGCCGCAGATGATCGTGTCCACCTCGCGCTCGCTGCCGTCGGTGCCGATCACGGTGCGACCGCGAACCTCGGCGATGCCCTCGGTGATCACCTCGACGTTGGGCTCGGCCAGCGAGGGCAGGTAGTCGTTGGAGACCAGGATCCGCTTGCAGCCCGGCAGGTAGTCGGGGGTGAGCTGCGCGCGCAGGTCCGGGTCGGGGACCGAGCGCCTCAGGTGGGCGAGGCCGACGCGCCGGAGCGCCGGCGCCAGGGCGACGCGAAGCATCGGGATCGCGAACGCCTCGCGCGCCCAGTAGATCGCCGAGCGCATGGCGCGCTGCAGCGCCGGGAAGCCCCGGTAGAGCGCGCGCTCGAGGCGGGTGATCCGGCGCTGGCGGCGGGGCATCACCCACGGCGGCGTGCGTTGGAACAGGTGCAGAGCCTCGACCTCGGGCTGGATCTGCGGGACGAACTGGATCGCGCTCGCGCCCGTGCCGATCACCGCGACACGCTCGCCGGCGAGCTCGTGGTCGTGGTCCCAGGACGCGGAGTGAAACAGCGTGCCCTCGAAGTCGTGAAGGCCCGGGACGTCGGGCAGCTTCGGCTCGTGCAGCGGGCCGGCGCCTGCGATCAGGACGCGGGCGGAGAGCTCGCCGCTCGAGGTCCGCAGCCGCCAGCGCTTCGCCTCTTCGTCCCAGGTCGCCTGCTCGAGCTCACAGCCGAAGCGCACGTGCTCGAGCAGTCCCTCGTCGGCCGCGACCGTGCGCAGGTAGTCCCAGATCTCCCCCTGGGGCGAGAACGACTCGCTCCATTCCGGATTCGGCGCGAACGAGAACGAGTAGACGTGACTCGGGACGTCGCAGCGACAGCCCGGGTAGCTGTTGTCGCGCCAGGTGCCGCCCACGTCACGAGCGCGCTCGAGGATCACGAAGTCCTCCCGGCCGACGCGCTTCAGCCGCGCCGCCATCGCCAGGCCGGAGAAGCCGCTGCCCACGATCGCGATGTCAGTCTCTCGTTCCATGTGTTCGCTTTCCTTAGTTACAGAAGTGTAAGTTACAGTGATGTAACCTAGCAGATCATGGACGCGAGCGCGACACGGAAGCGAATGAGCGCCCCCGAGCGGCGCGAGCAGCTGCTCGACGTGACCAAGGAGATCGTGGGGAGGGAGGGCTTTCACGCCGTCTCGATCGAGGCGGTCGCCCGCCGCGCGGGCATCACCCGCCCGGTCGTCTACGGCCACTTCGGCGACCTCCCCGGCTTGCTCGAGGCGATGGTCGACCGCGAGGGCGCCCGCGCCCTCGCCCAGCTCGCCGAGGTGCTGCCGGACGCGGCGGCGCCCTCGGGCAGCCTCCGCGACGACCTGCTCGTGGCCCTGCGCGGCTACCTGGAGGCCGTCCGCGCCGACCCGGTCACCTGGCGCCTCGTGCTGATGCCACCCGAAGGCGCGCCGGCTGTCCTGCGAGACCGGATCACGCTCGGGCGCGCGGCCGTCGTCGCGACGCTGGCCGAGGTCGTCCGCCCCGGCCTCGGCCCGGGCACCGAGTCACCGGACCCCGAGCTGACCGCGCGCACCCTGTCGGTCGTCTCCGACGAGGCGGCGCGCCTGCTGCTCACCGACCCGGAGACCTACCCGCCCGAGCGCCTGCTCGCCCACGCCGAGTGGCTGCTGGGGCGGATCGCCCCCTAGCTCTCGCGCACGAGGCGCCGGGAGCCGCGGCGCAGCTCGAAGGCGGCGGCCCGTGACTCGCCCGTCAGCCGCTCGAGCACGCCGTCGACGAGCCACCACTCGGCGCGGATCCGATCGGGGTCGACGTCGATCACGCAGTAGCCGTGCCCTGCGAGCTCGCACCACTCGACCTGGTCGAGGCCCGCGGCCATCGCCCGCTCGGCCGCCAGCATCTCCGGGCCGCGGGCCTCGACCCCGAGCTTGTCGTCGAGGTTCTGCGAGGTCAGGCTCGGCGCGGTGATCTCGACCGCGACCGGCTCGCCGTCGAGCTCGAGGCGCGAGGCGACCGAGACATGGATGTCGGCGCTCAGCACGGCGGCGTCGCCGGCGTTCGCCAGCCGCTCGAGCAGCGCCCGGCGCTCGGCCGGATAGCCATCCCACTGGTCCTCGTCGGGACCGTCGCCGTCCTCGTCGACCAGTTTGAGCTTCACGAGCGCGGTTCGCAGCGGCTCCTCGTGCGTCTCCGACCAGGTCCGGTGGACGACCGACGGGCTGGCCACGAGCCGCCAGCGGGAGTCGTCCCGCTCCAGCTCGCCGAACAGCCACTCGCGCTGCTCGGCGCCGAGCATCGATCGCTGCGGGTCGGAGGCCTCGGGCTCGAGCGCGGGCCGCGACCGGCGGCTGCGGATGTCGCAAATCAGGACCTGTGCGGCGCCGCCCAGATCGACGGCCCGGAAGACCCGGGTCGGGTCGGCGTCGTCCGGCGGGCGCGCCGGCAGCCATTCCCAGCGGGCGCGGAAGGCCGCGTCGCGTCGCGTCGCCCAGGGACCGTGCAGGTCCGGGTCGTGGGCGTCCGCGCCACCAGCCCAGGCGCCGTCGGCGAGCTCGTGGTCGTCGAGCGCGCAGATCACGGGGTGCGCCAGGTGGAGGGCCTGAACATCTGGGTCGCGGCGGTACTGGGCGTAGCGCGTCCGGTACTCGGCCAGGGTCCGGCACTCGCCGTCGGGCTCGAACGGCCGCCCGATGTCGGCGCCGGGCGTCTGGCCCGCGGCCGGCTTGTTCGCCGCCTCGTAGATGTAGTCGCCCATGTGGAGGAGGAAGTCGAGGTCGTCGCGCTCGGCGATCCGCGCGTACGCGTTGAAGTAGCCGGCGTTGTGCTTCGCGCACGAGCAGGTGGCGAACCGGGCCCGCGCGTGCGCCGGGCCTCCGAGCGTCCGCGTCCGCCCGACCCCCGAACGCTCGCCGCCGGCCTCGAAGCCGTAGTGGTAGGTGGTGGCCGGCTCGAGCTCGCCGACGTCGACGTGGACCGTGTGGTCGCGCTCGGCCGCGGCCGTGGTCTCGCCGGCGGCGACGACGTCTGTCAGCCCGGGATCGCGGGCCACCGTCCAGCGCACCACGACCTCGGGATCCGAGCTCGTCACCCGCGTCCAGATCACGACCGCGTCGGCGAGCGGGTCGCCGCTGGCGACGCCGTGCTGAAACGCCCCCTGCATGTCGGCAGCCTACGGTAGGTTGCGCGGCGTGATCGGCCTGATCGTCGCCGCCGTCGTAGTAGTCGCAATCGTGGCCTTCGTCTGGCTGACCTACAACCGGATGGTCGGCAAGCGCCAGGCGACCGAGAACAGCTGGGCGCAGATCGAGGTCGCCCTCAAGCGGCGGCACGACCTGATCCCCGCCCTGGTCGAGTCGGTCAAGGGCTACGCGGCCCACGAGCGAACGACGTTCGAGAACGTGACCCAGGCCAGGAGCAGCGCGATCGCCGCCCAGGGCCCTGCGAGCAAGGCCGCGGCCGAGGTCGAGGTCGGCCGCGGCACCCAGCAGCTGCTCGTCGTCGCCGAGGCCTATCCGGAGCTCGAGGCGTCGAAGAACTTCTCCAAGCTCCAGGACGACCTCCGCGAAGCGGAGGACCAGATCGCGATCACCCGCCGCGTCTACAACGACACGGTCGAGACCTACAACACGCTGA
Source organism: uncultured Solirubrobacterales bacterium (assembly GCA_963811505.1). Lineage (GTDB taxonomy): Bacteria > Actinomycetota > Thermoleophilia > Solirubrobacterales > 70-9 > WHSW01. The sequence continues at coordinate 430,390 of CAWERC010000007.1, forward strand.
TCCAGGTCTTCCCGGCGGTGATCGTGGCCCGGAGCTTCGGATTCGACCGGCGCGAGTTCTTCGACGCGCCGGCGGCGGCCGAGATCGCTCCGCAGGTCAGCCTCTCCCCCGGTCCCGCATGAGCGCGCGCCGGGTCCCGCTCACCGCACTGCTCGCGCTGGCGCTGGCGCTACTGCTCGCCGCGCCGGCGTTCGGGCGCAGCGCCGACATCAAGGGCGCCGACGTGGCGCTGCGGCTCGCTCCCGACGGCAGCCTGCTGGTCACCGAGCGGCTGACGTTCGATTACGACGGCCACTTCGAGGGCTCCTACCGCGACATCGTGCTCCTTCACGACGAGCGGATCACCGACGTGACCCTGAGCCAGGACGGCCGGAGGTTCGAGCCGGGCGGCAACACCGCGCTGGGCAGCCACGACCGGCCGGCGGTGTACGGCACCGAGGAGTTCGGCGACACCTTCCGGATCGTCTGGCACTACCGGGCGACCGACGAGCAGCGGACGACGGAGATCGGCTACCGGGTGATCGACGCCGTGGTCGCCTACGACGACGTGCTCGACATCGGCTGGGGCGTGTGGGGCGACCAGTGGGACTTCGACCTCGACAGCCTGACCGCGAGCTTCGCGAACCCGGCCCTTGACCCGGACGACCCGCTCTATCGCGTCTGGGGCCACGTGGTCAACGTCGACGAAGCCGAGCGCATCGACGGCGAGACCGTGCGCGGCGCCGGCAAGGCGACGCTCGAGGCCGAGAACGTCGACTCGGGGTCCGGGGTCGAGCTCCGGGTGACGATGCCGCGCGACCCCGCCCGGAACTACCCGGCCGCCCGGCACGAGAGCGGCGAGGGCCTGCCCGAGATCCTCGCCTTCGAACAGGGCCTGACCGACGACTTCAACTCGACGTGGAACCGGTTCAAGCGCTTCGCGGCCAAACACGCCTTCGTGCTCTCGCTCGGGATCGCGGCGATCGCCTGGCTGATCACCCTGCTGCTCGCCTGGCTGGCCCGCGAGCGCGACACCGGGGTGCCGGAGTACCTGCCCGAGCCGCCCGATGACGCCGACCCCGCGGTCGCCTACGGGCTCGCGCACGAGGGGGGCAACAGCACCAACACGGTGCTTGCGACCCTGCTCGACCTCGTCGACCGCGGCTACTACGAGACCAGCCAGGCGACGACCGAGGACGAGAAGCTCGACCTGGCCCTGAAGCAGAAGGCCGACCGACCCACGGATGCGCTCACCGAGTACGAGCAGGACGTGCTCGCGTTCTTCGACCAGCTGCTCGACGGCAAGCAGATCGCGATGAGCGACATGAAGGACGAGATCCCACAGCACTCGGAGGTCTGGCGCGGACGCTGGGAGCGGATGACCGAGAAGCTCGACGAGGCCGAGACCGGCGAGCTCGCCTGGGACCGCAACCTGAATTGGGCGCGCTGGCTGACCGCGCTCGCCGCGACGCTGGCGTTCGGGCTGGTGATCCTGCTCGCGCTCTCGGAGTCGGAGGGCTGGATCGGCGCCTCGATCGTCGCCTTCGTGACCGTGATCGGGATCCTCGCGCTGTCGGCGACCCGCTTCAAGCGCCTCGCTGCCGACCGCGTCGAGCGCACCGCGCGCTGGCGGGCGTTCGCCCACTGGACGGAGGACTTCCCGCGCCTTGCCGACGACCCGCCGGCGACCCTGGAGCTGTGGAAGCGGATCCTCGTCTACGGGGTCGCGTTCGGCACCGCCGAGCGGATGATCGAGTCGGGCCGGATCCCGGCGCCGGTCGTCACAGACGCGTCGACGGGCGGGCACTGGAGCTCCTACGCGTTCGTGGGCGGATTCAACTCCGCGGCCTTCGACGGCTCCAGCTTCAGCTCCGGCTTCTCCTCGCAGGTGGCGCCGCAGAGCTCGTCCACGGGCGGCGGCGGCGGCTTCTCCGGCGGCGGCGGCGGCTTCTCCGGCGGCGGCGGCGGCGGGTCCTGGTAGCGCGCTCTGCCGAAGCTCAGGAGCGGGTTTCCGCCGGCTCCCCCCGCACGGAGGCGAGCAGCTTCTTGAGGGCGCTGCGCGAGATCCGCGAGATCTGCATCTGCGAGACGCCGACCTTGGCGCCGATCGCGCGCTGCGCGATCCCGTGCTCGAAACGAAGCCCCAGGACCACTCGCTCGCGGTCGGTGAGCTTCGCAGTGGAGCAGGCGAGGTCGGCCTCGACGCGGTCGTACCCCCCGTCCTCGGTGCCGAGGGTGTCGCCAACGGTGGCGCTGCCCTCCTCATCGCCGCGCGGCGCGTCGAGCGACAGCGTCGACCGGGCGGCGGCGCCCGCCATGGCCTCGGCCACCGCGGCGGGCTCGAGCTCGAGGTGGGCGGCGAGCTCGTCCACCGACGGGCTGCGGCCGAGCTCGTGTGCGAGCTCGCGCTGGGCCTTCGCGACCGCCAGCGACGTCTCCTGCATGTCGCGCGGTAGGCGGAGGTTCCAGACCCGGTCGCGGAAGTGGCGCTTGATCTCGCCGAGGATCGTCGGGACCGCGTAGGCCGCAAACGGCCGCTTGCGGGCGGGGTCGAAGCCCTGGATCGCCTTGACCAGGCCGAGCTCGGCGACCTGGAAGAGGTCGTCCATCGGCTCGCTTCCGCCCTTGTAGCGAAGGGCAAGCGACCGGGCCAGCGGCCGGTAGCGGATCACGAGCTGCTCGAGCAGCTCAGGGGAGCGCTGGACCGCGAACGTCTGCAACAGCTTCTCGTCGCTGCCGGGTGCACTGGGTCTGGTGGATTGCATCTCTGCCTCCAGGAACGGATCTTCCGTATCACCAAGGCCCACCCCCCTTCAGAGGGCGGCGCGGTAGCGCCCGCGCACGAGGACCGCATTCTCTCTGGTGCGGTGAGGAGTTAGCGTCCTCGATGAGCAAGAGCGCCAGCTCAACGGTTGAGTACCCGGCCTCCAGATCGGCAAACGGTGGCGGCGAGCCGGGTGCCTGCGGTAGGTTGGGACGGACGGCACCAACCCACGGACGGAGGTGCAGCAGATGAAGATCGCCCGCTGGAACGAGAGCCTCGAGCTCACGTCGCTGAGGATCGAGGTCGAGCCCGACGGGGACGCGTACACCCTGACGCTGCACGGGATCCTCGACGTGAACACGGCAGGGCGCTTCGATGCGGCGATCGACGCCGCCCTGCATAGCGGCGCGCGCCGCGTGCTCGTCGATCTCGACGGGCTCGAGTTCGTCGACTCGACCGGGCTGGCCACGATCCTGCGCGCCACGCGCCGCGCCGACGGTGAAGGGAGGCTGAGGATGACTCGCGGGGCCGGCGAGGTGGCTCAGCTGTTTCGGCTCACAGCGCTTGACCTGGTGCTTCCCTTCGACTGAGCGGCGCCAGCTCGAACCACACGCGAGTGCTGCCCGGATCGACGCCCCAGGCCTTCGCCAGGCTGTCGACGATCAGCAGCCCGAGCCCGGTGCCGGCGAACGGATCCGCGTCGGTGATCGCCACGCCACCCGAGCCCCCGTCGTCGACGTGACCGCGGATCGCGCCGTCGCCGTCGACCACCACCGAGACGCCGATCGGGCTGCCAGGCCCGTACTTGACCGCGTTCGCGGTCAGCTCCGAGACGATCAACGTCAGGTCGGAGAACGTCTCCGGTGCCACGTGGGCTTCAAGCGGCGCGAGCCCCTCACGGCCGAGCCGGGAGGCGGATGAGTCGCTCGCAAGCTCGAAGTTGATATCGGGGACCGACACCTCGCGTCGACTTCGGGGTACCCGCGCGGTGCGACCCGAACCTCAGTCGACGAACGAAAGCATCTCGCCGACCTCCGTCAGGCCGATGAGATCAGCCACCTGACCGGTGGCGCGCCGGAATCGAAGCTTGCCGTCGTTCGCCCGCGAGTGTGCGGCTGCGGCCAGCAGGCACTGCAATCCGCTCGAGTCGATGAATCGCAACTCGCCAAGGTCGACCACGACCTCCGACGCCGCGCCGGAGATCAGCTCGATCAGCTTCTGCTCCACCAGCGGCGCGGCCTCCATGTCGAGCTCGCCGAGCAGGCGCACGGTCGCGCGCTCCCCCGCGGCGGCGGGCTCGACCTCGATTCGCAGTCCGCCCTGCTCGATCAGCCGACCACCTTCGCCTTCATCCTCTCGAACTCCTCGTCGGAGATCGTCCCCTTGTCGCGCAGCTCGGCGAGCTTGTGCAGCTCGTCGGCGGGCGAGGCGGCGGTGTCGCGGATGTAGTCGTCCATCTGCGCCTTCGCCTCCTGCTGACGCTCGATCGCCCGCTCACGCATGCCCGAACCGCGAACCCCGAGGTAGATCAGCGCTGTCAGGAACGGGAGGAAGACGAGGAAGAAGACCCAAGCCGCCTTGCCCCATCCCGACGTCTCGTGGTCGGAGAACAGGTCGGTCAGGATCGTGATCAGGATCCAGATCCAGATCACGAAGAAGAAGATCGAGAGCGTGGTGAGCAGCGCCTCACCGAGTCCGAAGTCGGCGATCGGTAGCAAGCTGAGTCCCCTTTCCTGGGTCGTCTCTAGGAAGCGGTGTCGGCCGTCATCCTATCCGCCGCATACGAGTCGCCCTCGCGTCGCCAGACCCGGTCGCCCTCCGGGATCCCCGCCGACCGGAGCTCGGCGGCGCTCGGCCGATACCAGGTCGTGACCGGGATCTCGTCGACGACGTGCACGACGTCCGGGCGCTCGTCGGCATCGAGCACCGCCAGCGCCGCGGCCAGCGACTCGCCGTCGAGCTCGCGACCCCGCCGCAGGCTCACAGCCGCGACCGCGAGCTCGAGGTCCGAGTCCGGGGCCGGGGCCGGGACGCCGTAGACGACCGCGAGGTCGACCGCATCGAGGTCGCCGAGCGCGTCCAGGATCGGGAAGGACCCGACGTCGCCGTGCTCGGTCGGGATCAGGGCGGCCGCGTGATCGACCAGCCAGAGGTCGCCGTCCTCGTCGGCGCGGAACAGATCGCCGGTCGCCAGCCATGCGTCGTCGGGCTCGAAGACACCGCGGAGCGGAGTCTCGCTGCTCGAGACGACGCCCCGCATGCGGGTGAGCAGCATCCCGACCTCGCCGCGCCCGCACTCGATCGCGAAACCGTCGGCGCGTTCGCGCAGCCGCCCGGCCTCGATGTCGTAGGCGGCGAGCCGGACCTCGGCGCTGCCCGGAAGCGGGCGGCCCTTGCTCCCCGGCTTGTCGCCGCTGACGTTGACGAGGATCGCCTCCCCCTCGGTCGAGGCGTAGAACTCGAGAACCTGCGCCGGAAAGAAGCGGCGGGAGACCCGGCGCCATAGGCCGCGCGGCATCCCCGCGCCGATGAACAGCCGCACCGGGTGATGGTGCTCGGCGGGGTCCTCCGGCGCGTTGGCGATCTCCCGCAGCATCGTCCATGTGTACGAGGCGACGGTGATCCCGTAGCGGCGTACCTCCGCCCAGAAGGTCGCGGGCTCGAAGTCGCGGGCGATCGCCACCCGCGCGCCGCCGGCGATCGCGCCGCCGATGCTCATGAGCAGCCCGGACGGGTGGTAGATCGGGGTCACGGCGTAGACGGTGTCGTCGTCCGACAGCGCCGCCGCCGAGGCGGTCGCGAACGCCGAGAGCGCCCACCGCCCGTTGGTGAGGCGGTTCGCGCGGGTGCGCTCGCCCTCACCGGTGAAGAGGATGAAGCCGAGGTCCGCGGCACGGCCGGGGTTCGGCCGGTACCAGGCCGGCAGCTGCACCCGGTCGGGGTCGATCCGCTCCATGTCGATCACATCCGGGCCGAGGTCGCGCTCCTCGCCGCCCCCGCCCAGGACGAGTACCTCCGGCGCGCCGGCGTCCAGCGCGCGCTCGGCGAGCTCCGGGTCGGCGACGATCCTCGTCACCCTGCCGAGCTCGGCCTCGCGGGCCACGGGGCCGTCGGGCCGCATCAGCACGGCGACCGCGCCGAGCCGGTTGAGCGCGGCGACCACCGACAGCCCGCTCGGCCGGGTGCTCATCAGCACCCCGACGTGCTCGCCCTGGTGGACGCCGACCGAGACGAGACCGCGGACCACGGCGTCGATCCGGTTCTTCGCGGCGGCGTGCGAATAGGCGCGGTCCTCGAACAGGAAGAAGTCGGCATCGGGATGCCGCGCGGCCTGCTCGTCGAGCAACAGCCCGAGCGAGACCCGGGTGTGCGGCTCGAGCCGGCCGAGACGCGCGAGGCGCGGGAGCTGGCCGGTGACCTCTTCGGCGAGCACCCGGGCACCGCCGATCGCGCGTGAGGCCGCGCCGGCGAGCGAGCGAGCGAACCCGCCTCCGATCCCCGCCGCGAGCTCGAGTCCGATCCCGAGCCGGGTCGCGACCCCGGGAGAGTCGAGCTCCTGATCGAAGTCATCGACTCGGTGGATCGTCTCCGGCAGCTCCCCCTCGCCCCCCCGCCAGCGCGTCCAGGCCGCGACCGCGGGCCAGGTAGTGGCGGTCGCGTTCGAGCCCACGACGAGCCCGAAGTGCCCGGCGCGAAGGCTGAGCTCGTAGACCTCAGCGCGCGGCGCGGCTCGGGTGATCGCCCGCACGCCGGCGGCGGGCGCGATCTCGTCGACGGTGCCGACCACGGTCAGCACCGGACGGTCGATGTCGGCCAGGGTCACGGTCCGGTCCTCGATCACGAACCCGCCCTGCAGCATCCGGTTGTGGGCGATGAACTGGCGCATGAAGTCGGCGACCGCCGGCCCCGGCCACGCCACCCACCCCTCGCCCATCAGGAAGCGCCGCTGGCGTTCGCGCGGAAGCAGCGCCTCGCGGTCGTGTAGCTGGAGGATGAAGTCGGCCTGCTGGCGCAGCGACTTCACCGGGTCGAGCAGGCGGAAGCCGGTCCGGCTCATCCAGGCGGGAACCGCGGTGCGGCCGAAGATGCCGGCGAGCAGGCCGGCCGCCGACTCGGCGACCTCCTCGGAGATCCCCAGAGGCAACGCGACGCGGGTGTCGACCGGGCTGCCGAAGGCGACCACCGAGTCGATCCCCTCGCCGCGGCGGTAGGCGGCCGCCTGGTAGCAGAACATCCCGCCCTGGGAGTAGCCGCCGAGGTGGACGTCCTGGCCGGTCGCCGCCCGGACCAGGTCGACGGCCTCCGAGACCGCGACCACGTGGTCGGCGAGGTCGCGCTCGAGGCCGCCCTCCTCGTGCTCGGGGGAGCCGAAGTCGACCACCCACGGATCGGCACCGTGCTCGTGCAGGACGGTGGCCGCGCTCGAGGCCGGCGAGACGTCGTACACGTCGGCCGCGAGCATCATCGGCGGCACCAGCAGGATCGGCGCTCCGACCGCGTCCTCGGCGTAGTAGTGGCGAAGGCGGAAGACGGACCGCTCGGCGACGACCTCGAACGGCGACGGTTGCTCGTCGGTCTCCAGGCCACCGAACCGCGCCACCTCGATGGCGTTCTGCGCGGCCGCGCCCAGCCGCGAAACCGGGGCCGTGACCTGGTCGATCAAACCCACGGGCGCAAGCTACCGCCAATCCGGCGTCGAACGTCCCGGCTCCCGTCGCCCTGGGTGGAACGCGGGACGTTCGCGATCAGGCGGGCTCGGGGTCGTCGGCGACCCGAAGCGGAGCGGGCCGCGGCGTGACCGAGGGCGCGAGCTCGGCGATCGGCTCGGCGTCGACCGGCTCGGACTTGCGCAGCAACACGACCGCGAGCACGATCCCGGCCGCCACCAGCGCCGCCGAGATCTTCAGGCTCGTCCCGAGCGCGGAGACGAAGGCCTCGCGAACGGCGTGCTCTACCCCGCTGACGTCGTGTCCGGCGAGCTTGTCGAGCTCCTGCTGGGCTCCCGGGGTGCCCGAGAGGATGCCCTCGAGCTCGAGCGCGGAGTCGCGGCTGATCGTCGTGCCGGTCTCGTCGCTGACCAGGTCGACCGTCTTCTGGGTCTGCAACTCGCCGAAGATCGCGCTGGTGACCGCGACGCCGAGCGTCGCCCCGAGCCCGCTGAGCGTGACCAGGATCCCCGAGGCCGCTCCGGCGTGGTGACGGGAGACGGCGTTCATCGCCGCCAGGTTCATCGGGGTAAGCGCCAGCCCGATCCCGAAGCCCATGATCGCCGTCGGCGCCCAGAGCTCGGCGTAGTCGGTCTCCAGCGACAGAGTCGAGATCCAGTAGATCGCGATCAGCATCCCGGTCAGGCCGACGACGATCGGCGGCCTGGGGCCGGTCCGTGCCGCGATCCAGCCCCCGAGCGGCGACGCGACGACCATCAGCCCGGTGAGCGGCAGGAGCAGGACCCCCGTCTCGGTCGGCGAGTAGGAGAGGACCTCCTCGAAGTACTCGGGGAGGAAGAACAGCAGCGCGCCGAACGAGAAGTCGATCACGAAGATCGTCGTCGTCGCCCCGGTGAAGTTGCGGCGCCTGAAGAAGTCGAGGTTGACGAGCGGATTGGCCGTCCGTCGCTCGACGAGGATGAACGCAGCAAAGCACGCAAGGCCGCCCGCCAGCAGGCCGACGATCACCGCGGATCCCCAGCCCCAGGTCGCCCCCTGGATCAGCGCCAGGGTGATGGCGGTCAGCCCGGTCGCGGTCAGCACGGCCCCCGGGACGTCGACCTGGCGCGGTGCCGTCGGGTCGCGCGACTCGGGTGTTCCCCGCCAGGCGAGGACGGCGATCAGGGCCGCGAACGCAATGTTGACGATGAAGATCCAGCGCCAGCTGAGCTCGCCGGTGAGCACGCCGCCGACGAGGATGCCGATCCCGGAGACGAGCTCCGTCGCAGCCCCCCACATCCCGATCGCGAAGCCGCGGCGGGCGCCGGTGAAGACGTTGGTGAGCAGCGACATCGAGGCGGGCATGAGCGCCGCGCCCCCGACGCCCGAGAGCGCGATCCCCGCGATCAGCAACTGCATGTCCGGCGCCGCGGCGGCGAGCGCGGAGCCGCCCGCGAACAGGGCGCACCCGCCGAACAGCATCCGCCGGCGGCCGAAGATGTCGGCGATGCGGCCGGCGGCGATCAGCAGCGCGGCGAACGGGATGTAGAAGGCGGTGACGGTCCACGCCAGTTCGGCCGTCGAGGTGTCGAAGTCGACGTGGATCTCCTTCAAGGCGACGACGATCGCCGCCGTCGGGAGCTGGACGATCCCGGCCGCGCAGACCATCGCCACGAGGGTCTCCGTGCGCGCGCGCGACGTCACGCCGCGATCCTAATGCGGCCGGCGGCAGGCGACGTAGAAACTACGGTTGTGGCGCGGCGTGGGCCGGCCGTACGATCGCCGAGTGAGGCGAACGGGGCGGCAGCGGGGCAGGTGGGTCCGTGCGGGAGGAGCGCTCCTTGTCGTGCCGGCCGCGCTGGCCTACTGCGCACCCGCGGTCGCCAAGCAGGGGCGGCTCGGCCTGCGTGTCGTTGAGCAGGGCGCGAAGGTCGGAGTCACGCTGACCCCGCACGAGGAGCCGATCCAGCTCGCGATCCGGCTGAACGGGAAGCGAATCGAGGACCGCTTCGACTACACCCCACCGACCGGCCGCAGGGTGATCGTCGGGCTCGACGAAGGCCTGCGATGCGGGCGCAACGTACTCGAGGCGAGGGCGCTCTACCCGGACGGCAAGCGGGTGCGACGGGTGCGCCGGTTCGAGCTCGGGCGCGGTCGCCCGCTGGTCGGTGCGGGCGAGGGCGGGACCGCGTACGCGAGCGCCGAGCTGAAGCTGCGCGGGACGGCCCGGCTCTGTCGCCGGCACGGCCAGAATGCGGCAGGCCGGGTGCGCTACCGCTGGCACGTCGTCGAGGCGCCCCGAGGTTTCCACGCGGGCCTCGAGAACGCGAACAGCCGCCGCGCCCGCCTGCGCCCCGACCGCGCGGGCACCTACCGCGTCGCCGTCACCGCACGAGCTCTGCAACGGGTCGAGAAAGGCGGACGCGGAACGGGAGCCGCGCGGGCGCGTTCCGACGTGACGGAGTTCAGGGTGCAGGCGGCCGAGATGACCAGGGCGGGGATCTTCATCGGCACCGATCCGTTCGGCAGCGACGGCGATCCGACCGCGATCCATATCTACGGAGGCGAGAACGCGGGCACCTACGCGATCGGCGACGCCGCCGGATCCGCGGGGCCGATCGCGACGTTGATCTTCGACCGCTGCACCCTCGACCTGCTGCAGAAGATCTGGACGCAGCCAGTGGAGGCTGCCGAGGTGATCGCGGCGATCGAGCAGCAGCAGCAGCGCAACGGGGGCTGCAACCTCCTGGTCGTGACCGCCGGCGCGGACTACGGTGACGCGGGCCTGGCGTCCATGTTCCTGAATCTGTCCGTCGGCCAGCAGTTCCTGTCTCCGAATACCGACGAGCCGTTCTGGGCCGTCTGGATCCCGGATCCCGCGGACCCGCTGGCGCAGGGAAACGGCTGGACCAACTCCCCCGAGTTCGACGGCAGCTCGCAAGCCGGCAGGCTGGCCGGCGTGCTCGTCCCGGACGGCAGCAGCAGCAGTGGCTCCACGTTCGGCAGCTACACCTTCCGACCGAGCACCATCCCCGCCTACGGACCCGGCAACGCCCAGCTGAACTTCGCGATGGACGACACCGGGATCACAGTCCCGCCCCCGCAGCGGGAGCTCGACACCCCGCCCGTCGAATACCCGGCCGGGGCTCCCAATTGCTCAGGCGGCGATCCGCAGACCGGCTTCGGAGGCTTCCAGCTGCTCGCGCTCGGGGCGAGCGGGGACGGCGCGCTGACCGAGGTCCCGATCGCCAAGGTGCCGGGGCCGGACGGCAGCCTACTCGGCAACGGCGACACGTTCTGGCTCAACGGGTGCACCGCGGGCGACAGCCTGATGTACGCCGAGGCCCTGGCCGACGTCCTGGCCTCGGTGGGAACCGGGCCCGCCGACCCGCCGACACTGGTCTTCCTCCAGGGGGTCGGCCTGGCGTTTCCGCCCGCCGACCAACAGAACGATGCGTTTGCCGGCGTGATCGAGGAGATCGCCCTGCAGCTCGGCGAGCTCGGCGGCAGCCCCGAGGCGTTCGCGCAGAACCCCGCGGCGAGCGCCGGCGCCGGGTACTCGTTCGTCGGCCAGACCTGGCCGCGCGACGGCGATGCCCGAGTCTTGACCGAGGTCACCGGCTCAGCCCCGAACTCTCCCCCGGCCCAGCTCGCCGGCTACCTGTCGCTTGACCGCCAGTGGCGGCTGGAGCCAGGGATCGGAACCCCTGCAGGAGACCTACTGGGTGCGGACCAGCAGGCCATGCAGGCGCTGAACACGGTCAGCGCCTACATCGACCCCGCCGACGGCTACCAGCCCGGGCCGTTCCCGGGCGCGGCCGATCCGCAGTGGCAGGCGGCGATGCACTACGCGGCCGCGCAGCTGAGGCTGGAATACGAGGGCAACGACCTCTGCTACGTGCCCCCGATCCTCGGGACGAAGTACGGGGACATCCGCTCGCTCTACTGCGACGGGGGCGAGGGAGCGGCCTGCACGAACACCTGGACGACGACCTACGGTCCGAAGCTGACCGCGATCGGCTTCGCTGCCGGCCACAACTTCGACGAGGCGACCTGGGCCGCCGTGCAGAGCCAGCTCGCCGGCCCGGACGGCGAGTTCGCGATGGTCGACAACGTCAACTGCCAGGCGAACACGCTGCAGAGCGTGTTCGAAGGTCAGGCGATATTCGCCTTTTCCAACGTCAGCGGGATCGTCAACTCCCTGAACGACCGGCTCGGGAATCAGGAGACCTCGCTTGCCGGCGAGGGATTGGAGATCGTCTCGAGCATCCTCAACCTCGTCACCGCGATCTCGGGACTCGGCGGCGCGACGGACACGTTCGTGAATGCGAGCTGGGCGCTCTCGGGCAGCTTCGACCTCGCCTCCCAGGTGGCAACCGACAGCAGCGGGGCGCCGATACTCGGGCCGTTGCCGCCGGACATCAACGCCTCCACCCTGGCGCTCCAGCTCACCGAGCAGTGGCAGGACGCCGCCGCCAGCCTCGCCTTGCCCCGCGATCAGATCGCGAGCGACTGGATCCGCCTGCGGCGGTTCAGCGCATCCGGCATGGACATCTCGACGTCGATGGCCGACAACCAGACGACCCTCACCCTCGGCGCCTACTACGAGGTGTGGAGGATGCTGATCCGAAGCTACTTTCCGCCGGCGCACCTAGGCGTGACCGGCAATCCGTACGCGGACAATCCCCCACCCGTCAACGTACCCGAGTACGTGTGCTCGGCGGGCGACAACTTCATCTACGCGTTCCGCGGCTTCGACCCAGCCGACTACACCTACCTGCTCGAATCGCCGACGTCGTCGAACCGGACCGGGCTCGAGGCCTACGCGCTCGCTCACACCTACAACAACGACGCCGGGGAGTTCTCCGCCCAGCCGCCGCCTCCCGGCATCCTCGACCAGATCTTCGCGGTGCCCCCGACGCCGAGCAGCGGAGCACCGCCCCCACCCGTCCAGGACGACGGCACGGTCACCCCGTTGGGGATCTCCAAACAGCTCTTCTTCTCCGACCTCTTGAGGACCGCCCAGGCCTCCGACGACGTGCTCGAGCTCGGCATGCCCCTGTTCGGAGACTGCCCGAACCCCTGACCGAACCAGCGCGCAGGCGGGTGCGCGCGGCTATCTTGGCCACGTCTCATGCGAACCCGTTCCAGACTGCTGATCGTGCTGCTGGTGGCCCTCGCCACCGTGCTCGCGGCGATCGCCGCGTCGCCCGCGGCGGCCGACCCGCGCAAGCCGCCGCCGATCGACCGCGTGACGCGGTCGGTGATCTTCGTCGGCAACAACTGGGCGGGGACCGCCGACGTGATCTCGCCGCGCGGCGACTTCAACCGCATCGCCCGGCTCGACATCATCCCCGACTACGACGAGCGAATGGCCGAGATCGCGACCAACCCGGTCGACCTCGGCTACTTCCTCGGGATCCGCGAGCTGGTCGGCGAGGGCAACGACCAGTTCGTCGACGACATGTACTCGAGCAACGACGGGCGCCTGCTGATCGTCTCGCGGCCGAGCTTCGCCGACGTCGTCGCGATCGAAATCGCCAGCGGCGAGATCGTCTGGCGCTTCGTCGTCGACGGCCAGCGCTCCGACCACATGGCGATCTCGCCCGACGGCCGCCACGTCGCGGTCTCGGCCTCGACCGGCAACGTCGTCCACATCCTCGACGTCCTGACCGGCGAGGAGGTGGGTCGCTTCGCGTCCGGGGACTCGCCGCACGAGAACAACTACTCGGCCGACGGCGAGCTCATCTACCACGCCTCCATCGGCCTCGTCTACACGCCGGCCGACGACCCGCAGACGGACACGAGCAAGGGCGACCGCTGGTTCCAGATCGTCGACGCGGACACGAACGAGATCCTCGAGCGGATCGACATGGGCCAGAAGCTCGCCGAGGCCGGCTATCCGGAGATGAGCTCCGCAGTGCGGCCGATGGCGCTGACGCCGAACGAGAACAAGGTCTACTTCCAGGTCTCGTTCTTCCACGGGTTCGTCGAGTACAACCTCAAGCAGGACCGCGTCACCAGGGTCGCCAACCTCCCGGTCAGCGCCGAGGTCCAGGGCATGCCGCGCGAGCAGTACCTGCTCGACTCCGCCCATCACGGGATCGCGATGAGCGGCGACGGCAAGCGGCTCTGCGTCGCCGGGACGATGTCCGACTACGCGGCGATCGTCTCGCGCAAGAGCCTGCGCTACAGGCTCCTGCACCTCGGCGAGAAGCCCTACTGGTCGACGACCAGCAACAACGGCCGCCGCTGTTTCGTCTCCTGGAGCGGCACCGACTCGATCTCGGTGATCTCCTACCGCAAGCGCAAGGAGATCGGCCACATCGAGGTCGGCGACCACCCACAGCGGATCCGCATGGGCCGCGTCCGCACCGACTGGATCAGGTCACTCCGCTAGCCGCCGGCGCCGTTCTCGCTGACGGCCATCGCGAGCATCGCGACGTCGTCGGGGACGCGGTCGGTGCCGTATGCGCGCGCCAGCGCGTCGAGGCAGCGCGCCGCGCCGGCCGTGCAGCCGGAGACCGCCTCTCGGAGCCGTGCGAGCGCCTCGTCGAGGTCCTCGCCCCGTCGCTCGATCAGACCGTCGGTGTAGAGCAGCAGCAGGCTTCCGGGCGGGACCTCGACGCGATGCACGGCGAACTCGATATCGGGCAGGATCCCGAGGGGAGGGCCCCCCCTGCCGCGAAGCTCGGACACGCTCCCGTCCGGGAGCCGCAGCATCGCCGGCGGGTGGCCGGCGCGCACGTACTCTCCGACCCTGCTGCGGGGGTCGTAGTGGAAGTAGAAGACCGTCGTCAGCTCGGGCCGGTCGGCCTCCTTGATCAGCGCGTCGAGGCGCCGCATGACCTCGGCCGGCGGATGACCGTCGGCAACGAACCCCCGCAGCGCCGGTCGCAGCCGGCCCATCGTGGATGCCGCCTGGATCCCGCGCCCAGCGACGTCCCCGATCATGATCCCGAACGTCCCGTCCTCGCACGGCACGACCTCGTACCAGTCGCCCCCGACCTCCAGTCCCGGCGCCGCGGGCTCGTAGCGAGCCGCGAACTCGATCCCGGGAACCTCGGGCAACGACTCGGGAAGCAGCGCGCGCTGCAGGGTCACGGCGGCCTCGTGCTCGCGCCGGTACAGCAGGGAGTTGTCGATCGCCAGGGCGGCCCGCCGGGCGAGATCCTCCGCGAGGGCGAGGTCGTCCTCGTCGAAGCTACGCCCGGACTTCCCCGAGAGGAGACTCAGCGCGCCCAGGGTCTTCCCGCGCGCCTGCAGCGGGACGATCATCGCCGACCGGAGGCCGAGCTCGCGCATCAGGCGCAGATGCTCTTCGTCGTGCGCGCCGTGGGCGAGCAGTTCGTCGGTGATCTCCGGGTAGAGCTCCGGCTCGCCCGTGCGGATCACCTTCGGCACTCCCGTCTCCGCCGAGTCCTGGACCGGGTAGCGCGCGCGGAGCCGCTCGACGAGCGCGACCCGCTCGGGATCCCTGTGGGCCATGGCCACGTGGCGGAGGCCGCCGGAATCGTCGACCAGCTCGATCCCGCACCAGTCGGCGATCCGGGGCACCGTGAGGTCCGCGAGCCGGCGCAGGGCATCGTCGGGATCGAGCGAGCGGGAGAGCAGCTCGCTGGCGTCGGCCAGGAAGGCGAGGCGCTCGGCGGCCATCCGCTCCGCCTCGAACAGCCGGGCCCGCTCGAGCATGTACGCGGCCTGCTGGACCGCCGCGGACAAAAACGCCCGTTCCTGGAGGTCGAACTCCCGGTGCTCGTCGAAGCTCAGCGCGATGGCGCCGAACGGCCTGCCCTCGACCGCGAGCGGGATCACGGCGAGGGACTCGAAGCGGAGCGGGCTCGTCGCCAGCGCGGGGAACCGTTCGCCGAGCTCGGCGGCGGACTGCGTCCAGACGGGCTCGTTGTCGCGGATCGCGAGCGACATCGGCACATCGGAGGCGAGCGGGAAACGCTCCCAGCCGACGAGGCCGGCTTCCGAGTAGCCGATGCTGCCGGCGAGCTCGATCTCATCCGAAGTGGTGTCCAGGAGCCCGACGCTTCCGGCCACCGCGCCGAGCGCGCCCACCGCCTGCTCGAGCAGCACGTCGATCGCCCGCTCGGGCGCGATCTCCTTGGCGAGCGCGCTGGTCACCGCCTGGAGTCGCTCGGTCAGCGCGCGCGACCGGTGACCGGCCGTGATGTCGCGGGCGATGACCGAGGCCCGGATCACCTCGCCGTCCTCCCCGTAGATCGGCGAGACGGTCAGCGAGAGGACCTTGAGGCGCCCGTCCTTAGTCACCCGCTCGGTCTCGTAGTGGTCGACCCGCTCGCCCGCGAGTACCTGGTCGAGGATGCGCCTCTCCTCGCCGGCACGATGCGGCGGGATCAGGATCGAGATCGGCTGGCCGATCGCTTCCGCGGCCGTGTACCCGTAGATCCGCTCGGCCGCGGGGTTCCAGCTGGTGATGATCCCGTCGCGGTCCTTGCTGAGGATCGCGTCGTCCGAGTACTCGATGAGCGCGGCGAGTTGCTCGCCCGTCAGTCCCGCGTCCGATCGCGTCTCGAAGCTCACGGCGCGTCCTCCGGCCGGTCGCCGAGCGCCGCCTCGACGCTGCCGTGGATCCTGAACCGGTCGCGCACGTCGGCCAGGTCGAGCAGCCGCCCCACGGGGGCGCCCGGGCTGATCACGAGGCAGAGGCGATGCCCGAGCGTCGCGGAGCCGATCAACAGCGCCCTCAGGCCGCTCGAGTCCATGAACGGAACCCCGAGCAGATCCAGGACGACCCGGTCATCGGAGCCCGCGGCGCGCAGGGCGGCGGAGAGCGTGTCCGCGTGTTCGAGGTCGACCTCCCCCTCGGCGCGGACGACGATCGCGCGGTCGAGCCGTTCGATCGAGATCCGCAGCGTTCCGGCCGAGGCGTCCCTCATCGGCCGCCACCGAAGCTCATCGACACGGTCAGACCGGTTGACGATGAATCGAACCTGACGTCCCCGGCCAGCGTGGCGATCAGGGAGATCCCGAACCCGAGCCCGGGGCTGTTGACGTTCGGGCGCATGCCGCTGCCGTCGTCGGCGACGACGACGACGAGCCGCCCGCGCTCGGTTCGCGCCCGCACCGAGATCGTCCCCTCGGAGCCGTCGCGAAAGGCGTGGGTGACCGCGTTCGACACGGCCTCGCTGACCGCCAGCTTGACGTCGGCGACCGGGGCGTCCACCCGCTGCGCGAGCGCGGCGACGGCATCCCGAGCCCGCTTGACGCTGGTCGGGTCCGGCGGCAGATCCAGCCTCACCTCTTCGCAGTCCTCCCTGCACTGCTGCATTGGAAGGAGTATGCCCGCCCCGAGGCCGGATACTCGCAATCAGGCTTTCTCGAACACCAGGCGGAAGTGGTCGAGCAGCTCGCGTTCGAAGCAGATGCTGTTGGCGCTCACCCCGGAGGTGAAGGCAAGGCGGAAGTTCGAGCTGGTCAGGTACCGCGGCACGAGGCGCGCCTTGAGCATCAGCTTCCGCAGGCTCGGCTCGGCGAACCGGGCGCGCCACTGCTTGATCGTCTCGATGTAGTCCAGGCGGCCGCTCTCGGCGGAGATCAGGCGGAAGTGCGGCGCAGCGGTCTCGACGATCTGCTCGTGGCCGAAGGGCAGGAACGAGCCCGGGAACTGGTGCATCATCAGCGCCAGGATCCAGGCGTCCGAATCGCGGGGGGCGTCGATCGAGACCCCGTCCGGGTCGATCATGTTGCGGCCGAAGACCATCGTCTGGAGGTAGAGGCGGCCGTCGTCGGGCAGCAGGCCGGCGAGGTGGGCGAAGAGCTCGCCGTAGACGTCCTCCTGGCGCCCGGCACGGTAGTCGTCGGGCGAGCAGAAGTGCTCGAAGGCGCCAAGGCTGGCGAGCGCGTCGAATTCGCCGTAGGTCTCGCGGGTGACCTCACGGGCGTCGGTGATCCGGGCGTCGAGCCCGTTCCGGCGGCACGCTTCCGCCTGCGCGGACGACAGCGTGACGCCCACCCCTTCAGCATCGCGCTCGCGGATGAAGTTGAGCAGCGGCCCCCAGCCACAGCCGACGTCGAGTACGCGTCGCCCGGGCCCGATCCCGATCTGATCGGCGACGTACTCGTGCTTTCGCCGCTGTGCCTGCTCGAGCGTGAGCGAGAAGTCGCCGTCGTACTTCGCGCCGCTGAAGTCCGCCATCTCGCCGAGGCTGAGGCGGAAGATCCGGTCGATCAGCGAATAGGTGAACTCGAGGTCGCGCCGGTCAGCCATCGTTCGGCGGGCAACCTTAGAGGCGCTCAGTCAACCGCGACGATGACCTTCCCGGTGTTGCCGCCCGTGAACAGCAGGTTGAGCGCCTCGGGGGCGTTCTCCAGCCCCTCGACGAGGTGGGTGCGGAACTTGATCTTCCCCTCGGCGATCCAGGCCCCCATCTGCATCTGGGCCTCCGGAAAGCGCGAGATGTAGTCCAGGATGATGAACCCCTCCATCCGCCCGCGGCGCGCGATCAGGGTGCGGTAGTTGGACGGGCCGCGAACCGAGCCGCGGTCGTTGTAGGTCGCGATCGCCCCGCAGAGGACGATCCGCCCGCGCAGCGCGAGCTGGGCGAGGCAGGCGTTGAGGATCTCGCCGCCGACGTTGTCGAAGAAAAGGTCGATCCCGTTCGGGCACGCCTCGCCCAGGCGCGCGGCGACGTCATCGGCCTTGTAGTCGATCGCCGCGTCGAAGCCCAGATCGTCCACTAGCCATCCGCACTTCTCCGCGCCGCCGGCGATCCCGACGACCCGCTCGGCGCCCTTGATCCGAGCGATCTGACCGACGATCGAGCCGGTCGCGCCGGCGGCGCCGGAGACGACCACCGTGTCGCCCTCCTTGACTTGACCGACCTCGATCAGCCCGAAGTACGCGGTCATCCCGGTGACCCCGAAGACGCTCAGCGCCGCGGTCGGATCGATCCCCTCGGGCAGGGTCTGCATCGAGCGCTCGCCCTCGTCGGCGATCGCGTAGTCCTGCCAGCCGTTCATCCCGAACACCAGGTCGCCCTCGGCGTAGCGATCGCTGTTTGAGCTCACCACCTCGCCCACCGCGCCGCAGCGGATCACCTCGCCGATCCCGATCGGGGGCAGGTAACCGGGCGCGTCGTCCATCCAGGTGCGGATGGTCGGGTCGATCGACAGAAAGCGGTTGCGAACCAGCGCCTCGCCATCCGCGGGCTCCGGGGCGTCGTCCTCCTCCAGCCTCACCGTTGAATCGTCCACGTTGCCGGTCGGGCGCTCGGCGAGTACCAAACGGCGGTTCTTCTCGGACATCTACACCCCTTCTCGATCGCGCTGACCCGTCCATCCTCTCACCCGCTACCGTGAGACGCGGACAACTACGAAAGGCAGCATCGCAATGAGCGAAGCCATCACGTCGGAGAACATCGTCGAAGCCGCCAAGGCGCTCGGCAAGGACGAGTTCTCGCGCGGCGACCTCGCCGAGCAGCTCGGAGTCGAGAAGCCGGACATCAAGCCCGCCTTCAAGGAGGCCCGCCACCAGGGCAAGCTGGAGAAGGTCCGCGACGACGAGGAGAACACCGGCTACTTCAAGCTCACCGGCCAGTAGGTCGGTGGGCGGCCGCCGCGCACTGGCCGCCGCGATCCTCGCCCTGGGGCTGACGGCGAGCCCGGCCGGCGCCGCGCGCCTCCAGGGTATCGACGTCTCCCGGTTCGACGACCGGATCGACTGGGAGCGGGTCGCCGACGACGGAATCCGGTTCGCGTTCGTCCAGGCGAGCCGCGGCGCCGGTGACGACTGCGCCGTGAAGCCCCGCCGTTGCGGGCGCGACGGCTTCTACGACGACAACTACGCGGACGCCACGGCCGCGGGGATCCCGGTCGGCGCCTACCACCGAGCGTTCGTCACCGGCAGTGGCCGGTCGACCGTGAGGCGGATGCGAAGACCGAGGCCGCGATCTTCACGCACGAGGTCGGGCGCCTGCGGCGGGGCGACCTGCGGCCCGCGCTGGACTTCGAGAACCCGTTCGCCGAGGGTCTCGAGCCGAAGCAGCTGCGGCTGTGGGTCCGCGTCTGGCTGCGGCGGGTGAACGCCCGACTGGGCATCAAGCCGATCATCTACACCAACGTCAGCTCCTGGGCCGCGACCGGGGACACGACCGAGTTCGCGCTCGACGGCCACGCGCTCTGGGTCGCGAACTGGGGCGTGAGCAGGCCGGCGGTCCCGGCGGGGAACTGGGCCGGCGAGAGCTGGAGGGTGTGGCAGTACACGAGCGACGGCTCGGTCGCCGGGATCGAGGGGCGCGTCGACCGCGACGTGCTGCGCGGGGGGCTGCGATCGCTCGGCGTCAGATGACGACGACCGTCGTACCGATCTTCGCGAACCGGTAGACGATCGGAGCCTCGGGCGCGGGGACGCGCACGCAGCCGTGCGAGGCCGGGTTCATCGCAGACTAACCGAGCGGGATCGGCGACGGACGCGGTTCAGTGACAATGTGCGTCACCCACGCGAGACTCGGAGTTGCCCGGTTCAGCGCCAGCCCAGCCCCGGCGCGACGTGGCGCAGCACGCTCTCGATCAGGTGCGCGTTGTAGTCGACGCCGAGCTGGTTCGGAACCGTGAGCAGCAGGGTGTCGGCGGCCGCGATCGCCTCGTCCGTCGGCGAGATCGGTCACCAATTGGTCCGGCTCGCCCGCGTACGTCTTGCCGAATCGGGCAATACCGGTGTCCAGGTAACCGACCTGGTCCTGGCTCCGGCCTCCTGGCCGAAGTACGCCCGGTCCACGTCGCTGACGATCGGGAAGATGCTGCGGCTGACCGATACTCGCGGCTCACGTCGGTGGCCGGCGGCCTTCCAGGCGTCCCGGAACCGCTGGATCTGTTCGGCCTGGAGCTGGTGGAACGGCACGCCGGTGTCCTCGGTCAGCAAGGTCGAACTCATCAGGTTCATGCCCTGCTCCGCGGTCCACTCAGCCGTCGCGCGTGATCCAGCACCCCACCAGATCCGGTCGCGAAGCCCCGGCGAGTGCGGCTCGATCCGGAGCAGGCCAGGCGGGTTCGGGAACATCGGTCGCGGGTTGGGCTGGGCGAATCCCCTGCCGGTGATCACCTCGAGGAACACCCGGGTGTGCTCCCGGGCCATGGCCGCGTGGTCCGAGCCCTCGGCGGGCTCGTAACCGAAGTACCGATACCCGTCGATCACCTGCTCCGGCGACCCCCGGCTGATGCCCAGCTGAAGCCGACCACCGGAGATCACATCTGCCGCGCCCGCATCCTCGGCCATGTAGAGCGGGTTCTCGTAGCGCATGTCGATGACGCCGGTCCCGATCTCGATCCGGCTGGTCCTGGCCCCGATGGCGGCGAGCAGCGGGAACGGAGAGGACAGCTGGCTCGCGAAGTGATGCACCCGGAAGTAGGCGCCATCGGCCCCGAGCTCTTCGGCCGCGACCGCGAGCTCGATGGACTGGAGCAATGCATCGGAGGCCGAGCGAGTCTGCGACTGCATGCGCCGGCGTCCAGTGGCCGAACGACAAAAACCCGATCTTCTTCATTCCTGAGTCCAATGACAGCGAAGTGTTGATCCGTTCGTCACCCGATCATGGCACTTCTGCGCTAGTCCTACGACGCGCCGGCGGCCGGCGTGAAGTCGCGGTAGGCGCCGCACCGCGTGCAGGTCTTGTACTGCTGGCCCTGGTCGTTGGTCATCAGGCGCCATTCGTGGAACAGCAGCAGGCACCTAAGTGGCTTCTTCATAGCGGCAGAGTATCCGTCGGCATGGAGGCCAGTACTGTGCTCGGATGGCGACACGTTGGACGCTCGGTTGCGACGCGGCTGACCCGCATCGGATCGCCCATTTCTGGGCGCGAGCACTCGGGTATGCGGTTGAGCCGGGGTACGACGACCCAGAGGGCGCATCCATCATCGACCCCGAGGGCTTGCTCCCGGCGATCGGCTTCCTCAAGGTGCCGGAGGGCAAGACCGCCAAGAACAGGATGCATATCGACATCCGGGTGGCCGGCGAGCCGCCGTGGGACATGGCGGAGCGCGAGCAGCTCATCCGAGCGCGGGCAGCCGAACTGGTTTCCGCCGGCGCGACGACCGTCCGCGAGGAGACCTACGGTGAGCGCCTCGATCATGTCGTGATGCTCGACCCAGAGGGCAACGAGTTCTGCGTCGCTTGACGTGAACCGGACCTACGCTGAGCTGCTGGAGGAGCGGCTGGCCCAGGCACACACCCAGCAGGCCGCGCTGGTGCTGGCCATCGAGGACATGAGGGTCGCGCGCAGCCTGACCTATGCCGACGACGAGCACGATCCCGAGGGCTCCACGCTGTCCTTGGACCAGGCCCGCGACACCGCGCTGCTGGAACAGACCGAACGGACGTTGGCCGAGCTCACCGCCGCCCAGCAGCGACTCGCGGCCGGCACGTACGGAAGGTGCGAGCTCTGCGGCCGAGAGATCCCTTCTGAACGCCTGCTCGTTCGGCCTGAGGCCCGGCTCTGCGTCCCGTGCTCCGAGAGGGCCGCAGTGGGGCGTCAGGGCTAGCGCAGTCCGCCGGCCGGGTCGCCGCCACCGGGTAGCGGGCAGCAGCAGCCGTGATGGCCATGGCAGGCTGAACGCGTGCCTGATCGCCTGGTACTGGACCCGGTCGAGCAGCGGGTGCTGGGAGCCCTGCTGGAGAAGCAGCGAACGGTGCCCGACACCTACCCCCTCTCGCTCAACGCGCTGCGGGCGGCTTGCAACCAGGCCACCAGCCGCGATCCGGTCGTGACCTATGACGAGGCGACGCTCGTCGATGCGCTGGGCGGCCTCCGCGACCGGGAGCTCGTCCGGTTCGTCAAGCCGACGATGGTCCGGGTGGTGAAGTACCACCAGCGTCTCGAGGAGCAGCTGGGGCTGGACCCTGAGCAAGCGGCACTGGTGACGGTGCTGCTGCTACGCGGCGCGCAGACCGCCGGGGAGTTGCGGACGCGGACCGAACGACTGCACCCGTTCGCGGATCGCGAGGCGGTCGAAGCCGTGCTCCGGACGATGGCGGCCGCGGACCCGCCGCTGGTGCGCGAGCTGGAACGTCAACCCGGGCAACACGACCGACGCTGGGTGCATCTGCTCGGCGCCGACCAGCCGGAGGCTTCGGAGCCGACACCGCCCGTCGACCGGGAGCAGGTGCTGGCGAGCGGCGCGGCGGCTCGCGATCGCAAGGTCGCTGCCGAGTACGACCGGCTGGCCGAGCGTTACACCGAGGTCCTGGGCGACGAGCTCGACGGCAAGTCGTTCGACCGCTGGTTGCTGGCCCGCCTCGCTGCCGAGGCTGCCGGTGGTCAGGGTCTGGACGTCGGATGTGGACCGGCCCACGTCGCGGGCTTCCTGGCCGACCACGGAGTCGCCATGACCGGGCTCGACCTGTCGCCGAACATGGTCGCTCAGGCGCGAGCGCGGGAACCTGACGTCCAGGTCGTCCAGGGCAGCTTCGTGGTGCCGCCGATGCCGCGGGGAGGTGACCCGCGCGACCCGGGCTGGGCCTTGGTCACCGCCTGGTACGCCTTCGTCCACCTCGCGCAGTCCGAGCTGTCGCCGACGATCGCCGCGCTGACCCGGGTGCTGCGCCGCGGCGGAGTGCTGGCCCTCGCCACCCATGTCGGCAACGAGGTGCAGCATCCCGGCGACCTCTGGGGCGTCGCCACCGACCTCGACTTCGTGCTCCACGATGCCGACGCGGTGGTCGCAGCGGCGGAGGCGGCCGGACTCGTCGATATCGAGTGGTACCGCAGGAGCCCGCTGCCGCAGGAACCGCCGACCGAGCGGCTCTATCTCCGGGGCCGCCGCGCGGGCTGAGCCTTGCTGCGGAGCCGGCTGCGGGTGGTGGTGACGTCTGCGGAGCGCCCGTTCGGTGCTCGCCGTAGCCGCGGCGCCCTCAGTTTTTGAGCAGCGCGAGCCTCTCCGCTGGGCGACCACGAGGTGGGCGCAGATCTGATTCGAAGAGCTGATGCAACAACTGAATTGCGACGGCGCCCTCTCCTACCGAGGCAGCCACCCGTCTCCCCGCACCGTGCCGAACGTCGCCGGCCGCCAGCACCCCCGGCATGCTCGTCTCGAGGAGGAGCGGGGGGCGGTCGAGCTCCCAGGCATGATTTCCGGCCAGATCCGTCCCGGTGAGAACGAATCCCTCGGCATCTCGATCGATCTCCGACGGCAGCCACTCGGTACGCGGGCGCGCCCCGATCATGACGAAGAGCCCGCCCGCTTCGACGGTATCCTCCGCTCCGGTCGCCAGATCACGCAGCACCAGGTGATCCAGCCAGCCTTCGCCCCCGCCACCGGCGATTTCGGTGCTGAGCCGGACGTCCACGTTGGGCGTTTTCTCGATCTCGCGGACGAGGTAGTGCGACATCCCGGCGGCGAGCGAGTCGGCCCGCACCACGAGGGTCACCCGGCGGGCGTAGCGGGCGAGGTAATGCGCCGCTTGTCCGGCCGAGTTGGCACCTCCGAGGACGTAGACGTCTCGTCCGGCCATGGCCGGCGCCTCTGAGCTCGGGCCGCCGTAGCAGACGCCCATGCCGTTCAGCGCTTCAAGGGCGGGAAGGCCGAGCCGGCGATAGCTGGCCCCCGTCGCCAGCAGGACCGCGCGACCGCGGACATGACCGAAGTCGGAGAGCGTGATCGAGAGCCCGTCATCCGTACGGCGCAGATCGGCGGCCCGCTGCATGAAGGCGAAGTGTGCACCGAAGATCCAGGCCTGCTCGTACGCCCGCTGGGCCAGCCGTCGGCCACTGATCCCACGGGGAAAGCCGAGGTAGTTACGGATCAGCGAGCTGGACGTGGCCTGCCCCCCGATTCCTCCGTCATCGACGACCAAGGTGTCGAAGCCCTCGGAGGCGCCGTACACCGCAGCCGAAAGTCCCGTCGGTCCGGCGCCGACGATCACCAGATCGAAGTCCTTGCGATCCGGCGCCACCGAGGAGCCCGACGCGATCGCGATCTCAGCGTTGCTCGGGTTCTGGAGGATCTTGCCGCCGGGGAGCACGACGATCGGAAGCTGGACCGACGTGCCCGCTGCGGCGACCAGCGGCCGGCCGTCGGCCGAGTCCGCCAGACTGAACGAGTGCGGGATGGCGCAGCGCACGAGCACGTTCCGCAGCTCATAGGCCCTTCCGGACCAGGATTCACCGACGACGTGGACCGTGAAGGGGAAGGCGCGTCGCGCCTCCGCCCATTCCAGCAGCAGACCGGAGATCGTGTTATGAAACAGTTCGTCCGGTGCTGATGCCGGCCTGAGCACGTAGTGGTCGATGTGGCCGTGAGCGATGGCGGCAAAGATCGCCCCGCCGGTCCCGGGATCGCCGAATGTTCCCCACTCGATGACCAGTGCGCGTTTGGCGTTCGGGTAGAGGTGGTGAGCATGATCCAGGAGCTCGCTTCCGGTCGTCCCGGCCAGCCGCTGTCCGGCCAGAATCAAGGCGACGTCCTCGCCGGCGTTCGCGAGCTCAACGAGCCAGGCACGCGCGTCCGTCGCTGATTGCAGACCGCGGACGCGATAGTGCCGCGCGTAGCGGTCACGCAACTCCTGCTCGATGCCCCGCAGTGTGTCCGTATCCTCCTCGACCACGAGCAGCACAGGACCAGTCATGGGCTGCAGTTTAGTGCTGGACTTCCGGGCTGCTCTGGGAAACTCGAGCCTCAGGCGCGCGGCCTGTTAGGTGAGGTTCACGGTGATCGGCGTACCGGCCGTGAGGCTGACCGGGTGTCCGGTCACGAGGATGTCTTCGGTGGTTCCCTCCGGCGCTACGAGCCCGAACGTGGCCTCGTCGTGCCCGATCGAGACGTCGACCGCGCGGCCGCGCCACTGGAGTCGGAAGTGGATTCGCTCCCATTCCGCGGGCACCCACGGATCGAACGTCAGCTGGTGGCGCTTGACCCGGAAGCCGCCGAAGCCGTAAACCAGCGCCTGCCAGGTGCCGCCGGCCGAGGCGATGTGCACCCCGTCCTGGGTGTTGCCCTGATTGTCGGCCAGGTCGGTGAAGGCGGACCGCCGGAAGTACTGCACGGCGCGCGTTGCGTCGCCCACCTCGATGCCCATGATGGCGTGGATGGCCGGGCTCAGTGAGGACTTGTGCAACGTTCGAGCTTCGTAGAAATCGAAGTTCGCCTTCTTGGTGTCCAGGTCGAAGTCGTCCGGCAGCATGTGCATGAGCATGATCACGTCAGGCTGCTTGAGCAGCATCGTGTCTTCGCAGTTGAAGTAGTCGTAGCCCTCGGGAAAACGGGGCATGTCGTTTTCATCCCAGGAGGTGATCGGCACGTCCAGCCGGTCGAAATAGCCGGCGAACTGCTCGATCACCGGCTGCTCGGGATCCACCCGGTAGGCCAGCCCTTCGGCCACCGTCCGCCATTGCTCGATCTCGGCCTCCGCCAGACCGATGGTCTTCGTGATCTCGGCGAGTGAGTCTGGATGTTGCTCGGCGAGTTGCTCGTGTACCCGGACGGCTTGGGTGAGGCTCCATTGGGCCAGCCGGTTGGTGAAGGCGTTGTCATCGAGATGGGAATGGAATTCGTCCGGCCCCATCACCTGCTTCAGCGAATAGCGGCCGGTGGCCCCGTCGAGCTCGGCTCGGTCAACCCAGAATCGGCTGGTCTCGAACAAGATTTCGGCGCCGCAGTTGATCAGGAAGTCGTCATCGTCGGTCGCCGCGACATAGGTGATGATCCCGTACGCGACATCGGCGGAGACGTGGATCTGCTCCTCCCGGTTCCAGAACCGGTGCAGCCCGTCGTGCGTGAAGATCGGGCACTCCTCACGCCCGGTGTCGGCGGACTCCCAGGCGTAGCGGGCCCCCCGCAGACCACTCTCGGCCGCCACCTGGCGGGCACCCGGCAGGGTGTGGTGCCGGTAGCGCA
The DNA here is from genome assembly GCA_963811505.1 of uncultured Solirubrobacterales bacterium. Lineage (GTDB taxonomy): Bacteria > Actinomycetota > Thermoleophilia > Solirubrobacterales > 70-9 > WHSW01. The sequence continues at coordinate 456,637 of CAWERC010000007.1, forward strand.
GCAGGCTGAGGGCGGTCTTGGGCTGGGTGTAGATGAAGAACGGCAGCATCAGCACCTCGGTGTCCCAGAACACATGCCCGCGGTACCCCTCCCCGGTCATCGACTTGGCCCCGATGTTGACCGTCGGGTCGTCGGGATTGGCTGCGATCAGCAGCTGGTAGATGCTGAACCGGAGCGCGTGCGTGGCAGCGTCGTCGCCGTCGATCCGGCAGTCGCAGTCGGCCCAGAGCTTCTCCCAGGCCGCCCGGCTCGCGCCCAGGCACGCGTCGAAGCCCTCCGTCCGGGCCGCTGCCAGCGTGTCTTGGGCCTGGCCGGCGGCGTCCTCGGACTCACGGGAGGTGAATATCGACACCAACTTGTCGACGACCAGCGTCCGCCCCGCCTCGCCGGTGTACTCGGCGCGCTGGGCGAGGTGCTCGTAGCTGTGCTCGGTCGAGCGACGCTCGGGCTGCTGGTCGGAGTCGATGGCCGCTGCGTACCCCAGGGTGATGCCGCTGTCGATGGTCCGCATCTGCAGGGAGATCGTCTCGTCGTCCGCGGTCCGGTCGACCTCCCGCAGGTGCTTGGAGAGGGCCCACTTCTCCCACTTGACCTCGGCGTCGAACACGGTTCCCGCGGCGTACACGGGCAGCCGGTCGAGGTTCCGGCGCCGGCCGTTGATCGCGCTCTCCACGACGATGGTGGCGTCATGATTCTCCGGCGTGACCGCCACCCGCAGAGCGCACAGGTGGCGGTCGGCCATGCTGGCCATCCGCATCGACTCCAGCCGGGTGCGGCGCCCAACGGCGTCACAGAAGACGGTGCGCCGCCACAACACCCCGTGCCGCAGATCCAGCGCGCGCTCGTGCGACAGCACCGCGCACGTCTGCACATCGAGCCGGACACCGGCGACCGTCACTGCGAACGACAACCAGTCCGGCGCGTTCACCAGGTCGATGACCGGCGCGTCGTGGCTGTCGTACACCCCGCACAAGTAGGTGCCGGACAGCTCACCGCGATGTCCCTCCTCGAGGGTGCCGCGGGTGCCGAGATACCCGTTGCCGACCGTGAACAAGGTCTCGAACCTGTTCGCGGCCCCGGGCTCGAACGCGGACTCGGTGACCATCCATTCGGCTGCGCTCAACTGGTCACGCAAGGTCGACCCCTGATCGGACATGATCAGATTCTCTCCTCAGTCGACCTCGTTCGGTCCGGCGAGGGCGGGCCGGTGGCCGCGACAGGCCCTCGATGGGTCGCGGTCCGACCCTGGCGTGAGACAGTTTGATCACTTCGAACATCGGCGACCAAGCACCGGCAACCCGGCCGGGAAGGAGGGGCATGAATCTCGAGAAGGTCATCTTCGGCTTCTTCGTGCTGCTCGCGGCAACGCTCAACTTCGGGTTCTTCATCGGCGACATCGCCAATCCGGAGCTGCACAACATCTACGAGCTGTTCGCGGCGCTCGCCGTCAGCCTGATCGCCACCGTGCTGAAGTTCGGCGACCGGACCCAGATCGGCGCCGTGCACCTGGCCACCAGCCTGGTCGCCGACCTGCAGCTCGTCGCGGCCAGCGTCGTCTGGGTCTGGGCCGAGGAGATCTCGGCGCAGGGCATGACCGCGGTCCACACGGCCAGCATGGTCTCCCTGTCCGGCGGCGCGCTGCTGGCCAACCTGGTCTCGGTCGTGCTGCTGGTGACCGAGACCGTCACCTTCCACCGCGGATGAAGCTGGTGCACCGGTGAGCAACCCGCTGCTGGTCTTCTGGGCTCAGCTGTTCGGCCGTCGCGAGCCGGTGAGCCGCGTTCCGTCCCGCGCCCACATCGAGTCGTCGAGCCAGGCGTCCTCGACGATCTTCCTGGTCATGCGGCGGATGCGGGCGCCGCTGATCACCCTCATCGTCATCTTCTCCATCAGCGTCGTCGGCCTCACGCTGATCCCCGGTATCGACCCGGACGGCCAGCCGGCGCGCATCAGCCTCTTCGAGTCGTTCTACTTCATGAGCTACACGGCGACCACGATCGGGTTCGGCGAGCTGCCGTGGCCGTTCACCCCCGCGCAGCGGCTCTGGGTCACCTTCTCGATCTACCTCTCGGTGGTCGGCTGGGCGTACGCGATCGGCTCGATGCTGACGCTGCTCCAGGACCGGTCGTTCCGGCAGGCGCTGGCGCTGCGGCGGTTCACCCGCAAGGTGGCGCGGCTGCGGGAGCCGTTCCTGTTGATGGCGGCTACGGACGCGCGGGCGAGCTGCTCGCCAAGGACTTCGACGCGCTCGGACAGCAGCTCGTGGTGATCGACGAGTCGTCCGACCGGGTCGACGCCCTCGATCTGGGGTCCTATCACGCGGACATCCCCGGCCTGGTGGCCGACGCCGCCAATCCGCACCACCTGAGCGCCGCCGGTCTCGACCATCCCTTCTGCGCCGGCGTGCTGGCGCTGACCAACGACGACGAGACCAACCTCGCCGTCACGATGACGGCGGCGCTGCTCCGTCCCGACCTGCCCGTCATCTCGCGGACCATCTCGGCCCCGATCGCGGAGCGGATGCGGGCCTTCGGGACGCCGACGGTGGTCAACCCGTTCGACCGATTCGGCGAGCATCTGCGGCTGGCGCTGAACGCGCCGGCGTCCTACCAGCTGCTCACCTGGCTCGAGGCCGGTCCGGGCGCGGAACTGCCCGAGCGCGGCCATCCGCCCACCGACGGCCGATGGGTGATGTGCGGCTACGGCCGCTTCGGTCGGGAGGTCACCGCGGACCTGCGGGCAGCGGGCCTCGAGGTCACCATCATCGAACCCGCCGAGCGGGGCGAGCCGGAGCCAGGAGTGATCGTCGGGGACGCCTCCGATCCGGCGGTGCTGGCCCGGGCCGACCTCGCGAGCGCCGTCGGGCTGGTGGCCGGCACCGACAACGACACGACCAACCTCTCGATGCTGGCCACCGCGCGCCGGCTGAACCCCCAGCTGTTCCTCGCCGCGCGACAGAACCGGCCGACCAGCGCAGCCCTGTTCGAGGCCATGCGGGTGGACGCCCTCCTGGTGCCGACCGAGGTGGTCGCGCACGAGGTGTACGCCCAGATCAGCACGCCGATGCTGTGGCGCTTCATCCAGGAGATGCCGGCGCAGGGCGACCAGTGGGCGGCCGACCTCATCCAGCGGCTGCGGCACAACTGCGGTCGCGAGCTGCCCGCCCTCTGGAAGATCAAGCTGGACCGGGAGCAGGCGCCGGCTCTCGGCGGCTGGCTCGCGGAAGGCAAGGTCGTCCTGGGTGACCTGCTGCGGAGCCCGGAGGATCGGGAGCGGCGACTCCGGGTGGTGCCGTTGCTGCTGCTCCGCGACGGCGAAGCCGTCCTCACCCCCGACGGCGAGACGGTGCTGGCCCCCGACGATGAGCTGTTGTTCGCCGGGCAGGGCTCGGAGAGGCGAGAACTCGAGAGCACCCTGGTGGTCGACTCGACCGCAGCGTACGTGCTGTTCGACCAGCACATTCCATCGAGCTGGGTGTGGCGCAAGTTGTCCCGGAAGAGCCCCACGCCGAGCACGCTCGACGACCGCGGAGACATGACCACCAAGCGGGGGTAGGCAGCTGTGTCGCTTGCCATAGCTATCGATATTCGGTAGATTTACACCGACATTCGATCGAAGGGAGACACCATGGGAAAGCTGACCGTTCTCGCGCTGCGCATCGTGCTCGCGGTGCTGCTCGCCGGATCGTTGTTCGTGCAGGTCTGGATGGTGCCGATGCATGGCGAACGACATGAACGTGGCCGATCCGGACGTGGCCCGCGTGCGCACTCCGTTCATCGTGGTCATCGTCCTGGGCATCATGACCATTCAGGTCACCATGATCTGCGTGTGGCGACTGCTGACGATGGTGCGCCGGGGCACGGTGTTCTCCTACGCCGCCTTCCGGTACGTGGACGTCATGATCGGCGCCGCCGTGGCGGCCGCTCTGATCGCGTTCACGTTCGCCGTCATCCTGGCGCCAGGTGAGGCCGTCGCCCCAGGCATCGTGCTGCTCATCTGCGGGGTCGGCGCGATGGCCGCCGGGATCGCGCTGGTCATCCTCGTGCTGAGGATGCTGCTCGCCCAGGCGGTCGCCCGCGAGACCGAGGCGCAGCACCTGCGGGCCGAGCTGGACGAAGTCATCTGATGCCGATCGTCGTCGACGTCGATGTGATGCTGGCCAGGCGCAAGATGGCCGTGGGCGAGCTCGCCGAGCGGGTCGGGATCACGCCGGCCAACCTGGCCGTGCTCAAGAACGGCCGCGCCAAGGCGGTCCGCTTCACGACGCTCGCCGCGCTCTGCGAGGTCCTGGAGTGCCAGCCCGGAGACCTGCTGCGCTGGGAGCCGGGCGGCCCCTGAGCCGCGCCGCGGGCCGCTCGCTGACCAGCGGCGAGTGCCGAACGGGATGCTCTGATTTGGCCCGCGCTCCCTGGAAATCACCCTCAACTCTGGCGATCACGGCGGGTTGCCGGGGTTCGATCGAGCTGCGGGCGATTTCCAGGGACGCTGCCGGAAGCGCCTCAGGACAGCTTGGCAACCGTCAGCAGCACAGCGGCGTCCTCTGTCGCCTCGAGGCTGTGCGTGGTGTCGGGGACGATGATCAGATCGCCGCGCCGCCCCTCCCACGATGCCTTCTCAGTCACAGACGGACCCGGCCGCGGAGAACCAGAACCGTGGCCTCATCCGGGTTCTCATGATCACCGAGCCTGGAGCCGTTGGTCATCGCAATCACCGTTTGGCGCAGCACCTTCTCATGACCCCCGCACACCGTCTTGGCGGTGTGGCCCCCGGGGGCCGTCGCGGCCTTCTCCAGCAACTCACGAACAAGGGCATCGAGGGAGATCCGCTGCATCTGGCCAGTATGGCCCGTCATGCCCACCAGCGATCAGCACCAACGTTCAGCGGCGCAACAACGTGCGGGCGTCGGCGGTCCGAAGCTCCACTGACGGTCCACCTCGCACTTCGACGCGGCAATGCTGCCCCGGCCCGATCGGATGGATACCGGTGATGGCGCCGGTGGCGAAGACCATGCCTGCTCGGACCGGTTGACCTCGGCCGGCGAGGATATTCAGGGCAGTCGCCAGACCATGATGAATTCCCCCGGGCAGGTTCTCGGCAGATCCTTCTCCCATGAGCTGCCCGTCGATGTAACAGGCAAGCTGGACCGGAGCTCCACCAGGCCAGTCCGCAAGGACCGAGCCGAGCACCAGACCGTTGTTGTTCCCGAAGTCGGCGGCGATCACTGTCGGGCCGAGCGAGTTGATGTCAGGGATCGGGCTGCTGGCCACCTCGATGCCGACCAGCAGCTGCTGCTCCAGGTCCGCCGCCTCCTCGGCCGTCCAGCCGCCCCCGTCGTGGGCGGGCAGATCCTGACCCAGCCGAATGACCAGCTCTGCTTCCACGGCCGCGAACCCGGACGCGAAGATGCCGACCTCGGCTGGGGATAGCGTGCTCCTCGCTCAGGTGACATTGCTGACGCCAGATGGGGCCGACCAGCCGGTCCGGATCCCCGGCCGTGCGCCGGTCCGCCGGGATGTAGCCGATCTTCCAGCCGACCAGCGAGTCCTGCCATCGCGACATCGCCAGCTCCTGGATCCGGTAGGCCTCGGCCATGCTGGCGGGGACCACACCCGGGAACCGGGTCAGGCTCCGCCCCTCTCTTCGGGCAGCGACCAGCTCGGCGGCGACCACGTCCTCAGCTGCCGGTGTGCTCATCTCGACCTCTCCGGTCTGCACTCACCTCGGTGAAGCGCGTACCAAACGCTAGACGATCCGATCGTTGCGGGCCGCATGTCGCGTCCACGGCGATCCGGGCCGGGTCATCGTCACCGACCGTCTTGCCGGGCCGGCCCAGGCACGGAGATGGAAACCTCACCCGACATTAGGGTTCCGTCTTGGGACTTGATCTGACCATCTTGAGGAGGACCCATGGCGAACGCAGCTACGCCCAGCCGCAGTCGTACTCCTTTCCGTTTGACCGAAGCCGACTGCCGGCTGGAGGACTTCGCCGCCCTGGTCGACCAGACGACGGAGCTGGCCGACTACCCGCACGCGGCCGACGGTGCAACGAACGTCGTGGTCTACGACGCCGCGGCGCTGCGCCGGCGCCATCGGCTCCGATCGAGGGCCGGCTCGAGGTCGAGGCCGAGCTGGTCCGGGCCCTGACCGACGGGCCGGGCGTGGTGGCCTTCAAGGGCGCCTTCGCCGACCTCGCGGTGGTCGACCGGGCGACGGCCGCGTTCGAGGAGATCATCGCCGCCGAGAAGGCGCAGCGGCGGGCGCAACGACCATTTCGCCAAGGCGGGCGCCAACGACCGGGTCTGGAACGCGCTGGAGAAGCTCGCCGTCCGCGACCCGGGCGCCTTCGTCGACTACTACGGCAACGACATCCTCGCCCTGGTCAGCACGCGCCTGGCTCGGCCCGGCTACCAGATGACGTCCCAGGTCAACGTCGTCCGTCCCGGCGGAAAGGCTCAGGACCCGCACCGCGACTACCACCTCGGCTTCCTGTCCAACGAGGTCGCGGCGCGCTACCCGGCGCACGTGCATCTGCTGTCGCCGGTGCTCACCCTGCAGGGCGCCGTTGCGCACTCCGACATGCCGGTCGAGAGCGGGCCGACGATGTACCTGCCCGTACTCCCACCAGTACGCCCCCGGCTACCTGGCCTGGCGGCTGCCGGAGTTCCGCGAGTTCTTCGCCGGCCGGTACGTCCAGCTGCCGCTGGCCAAGGGCGACGCCGTGTTCTTCAACCCGGCGCTGTTCCACGGCGCCGGGCAACAACGTGTCCGCCGACGTGCAGCGGATGGCGAACCTGCTGCAGGTGTCCTCGGCGTTCGGCCGGGCGATGGAGACCGTCGACCGGGTCAAGATGGCGAAGGCGGTCTACCCGGTGCTGCGGGCCCGCCGCGCCGCCGGCGTCGACCCGGCGATCGCTGACGCAACGCGATCAACTGCGCCGCGGAGGGCTACCCGTTCCCGAGCAACCTCGACCTGGACGAGAACGTCGGACGGCCTCACGCCCGCTGGCGCAGACCGCGCTGCTGGAGCAGGCGCTGACCGAGGACTGGAGACGCGGACCAGGTCGCTCAGGCGCTCGACGCGTACGCGGTCCGGCACCGCACCGACGAGATCTGAGGCCCGACGTTTGCCGGACAAGGTCGTACTGGTCCCCAGACGACACCGGCTCCACGATCCCGAGCGGATCCCACGCCACGTTCGGCACCGAAAGGGCACAAACGGGGCAGTTCCGGGCGGTGGGGATCGTGTTTGACACCGAAAGGGCAGAAACGTCCGAAGCATCCGCACACCGGCACCTCCGATGAGCCGCCGGGTGCCGCTCGACCACGCGTGATGCGTGTTCCGCCTCGGGAGAAGGGCGGGATGATCCGGCACCGCGCAGCTATTGCGGCGCGGCGCCGCCCATTCGGTGCGGCTCCCGGCGGGAACTGCTCGCATCATTCAGGTCTCGATCGGGCCCGCCGTACGACGGGTGTGCGGTCTCCCCGCGAACCGTCGCCGGTCAGGAACGGAACGACGAGGCTGGCCACTTGTGCCGGTTGGTCGACCCAGGGGGCATGACCGCCGGAGACGACGTGGAACTCGGCGTTCGGAATGATCTGGGCCGCGCGCGCCCCGACAGCTGGTGGGCCGAAGGGGTCGCGGTCGCCCCAGATCAGCTGGACGGGCTGCGTGATCCGGGTGAGTTGTGCCTCGGTCAGCTCGACCTGGGGTCGGGGCCCCCTGAGCCGGACCGCGGCGTGGATCAGCTGGGAATGGGCCGGTCCCACAGCGGACAGCTGCCCATGGGCCAGGAACAGCTCGCGCAGCTCGGGGAGGTGGGAGAAGTCCTCGCCCGCCATCGCGATGAACCGGTCGACTTGCTCGAGCGACGGCGGGTCGAGTCGCCTGAGCAGTCGCCCGACAGGAGGGATGGAGCCCAACCGGACCGGGAACGGCGCTGACGTCCCCAACATCGTCGCCGGGCAGCCCAGGTAGACGATGGCCGGCACCCGCGCCGGTCGGTCCAGCGCGAGCCAGCTGGTCCACAGCGCTCCCATCGAAGCAGCGAGGAACACCGGTCGATCCAAACCGAGACCCTCGACGACCTGGTCGAGGAACTCGACGGCGAAGCTCCTGAGCCCTTCGGTGGCGTACGGCACGCCGCTCGTCAGTCCCATCCCGGGCAGGTCGACGACATAGGAGGTGAAGCCACGCAGTTCCGCCATGAGTGGCGCCCACATCGCGGAGGGGGGACCAGCAGCGGGAACCATCATGACGGCCGGCCCGTCACCGGCGACGAGGACATGCGCTCGCCCGCTGACGGCGGGTACGTCGACGAAGCGGCGCTCGGCGTCGATGCCGAAGCGAGCCAGCAGCCGCTGTTGAACCTGGATGTAGTTCGGCACGGACACGACTTCTCCTCTCGAGCGCCCGAAGCGTTACCTGTGACGGTAGGCAGCACGCGCGTACGCCGCATCGGGAGAAATCACCAACCGTCGACATCGGAGATGGGTCAACGTGTGTAAGCGCCGGGACGCGAAATCCCCGACTATGCCCTGGGTGTTCCGCGGGCGGCGCCCGGCACCCGCCGGGCGGTTCGGTCTGACTCCCTCACCGGCAGAGCACGGCCGCGCCGTCGAAAGCCCCGGTGGCCAGGTCCGAGAGCGCCCGATCGGCGTGGTCCATCGGGTAGCGGTGCGTGGTGGCCTTGATCTGCAGCCGATCGGCCAGGGCTAGAAAGGCCTCGCCGTCGGCCCGCGTGTTCGCCGTTACGCTGCGCAACCGACGTTCCTGGAACAAGTCGCGGGCGTAGTCGAGAGCCGGAATCTCCGACAACCAGATTCCCGCCACTGCCAGGGTTCCCCCGCGGTCCAGGCTCTGGAGCGCGCCAGGGACCAGCGCTCCCGACGGGGCGAACAGGATCGCGCCGTCCAGGGGCTCGGGCGGCGGAGCGTGAGCCGATCCCACCGAGTCGACACCGAGCGATGCTGCCAGGGACTGGTTGGCTTCACCTCGGGTCAGGACGTGCACGCGGAGCCCTTGCTTCATCGCTATCTGGGCGGTCAGGTGAGCGCTGCCGCCGAACCCGTAGATGCCTAGCCGCCCGCCCGGGGGGACTTCGGCAGCCAACAGTGCGCGATAGCCGATGATCCCGGCGCACAGCAGGGGAGCCGCCTCGACCGGGTCGAGCCGCTCGGGCAGCGCGTACGCGAAACGCTCGTCCACACAGCACCACTCGGCGTACCCGCCGTCGACGTCCCACCCGGTGAACGTGGGCGAGGTGCACAGGTTCTCATCGCCGCGCCGGCAATAGCGGCAGCTGCCGTCGGTCCCGCCCAGCCACGGCACGCCGACCCGGTCACCCGCGCGAGCCGGGTGCAGCCGGGGCCGACCTGGTCGACGACTCCTACCACCTCATGTCCGGGAGTCACCGCGTGGCGACGCGGCCTCAGATCACCCTCGGCCAGGTGCAGATCGGTGCGACAAACCCCGCACGTCAGCACCTGCACCCGAACCTGCCCCCGAGATGGTACGGGATCCTCCCGTTCGACCTGCCTTAATGGGTGGCCGTCGATGGGGCCCGGCCGATCAACGATCCACGCTTTCATGCCTACCTCCGCGATGCGGGCTAGCTGGGCGAATGCGGGCCATCAGCGGTCCGGCCAGGGAGCTGACGGCGGCGTTTCCGCATCCTCGTGCTGGTTAATCACATTCGACCACGGGGCGTTCCGGGCCGGCGGGTGGAGATTCCCCGGACAGGTCGATGGGCAGTCGATTCGGGAGGCTGTCGAGGAGGCCATTAGCCTGACGCGGTGACGGAGCGGGCCAGGGTGTGGCGGGCGCCCGGCATGCTGGACCTGGCGGTCCTGTCGGTGTTCGGCTTCAGCGGGTACGCGGCGCTGCTGGCCACTGCACCGTTGTGGGCGGTCAACGGCGGAGCCACGCCGGCCGGATCCGGACTGGTCAACGGGGTGCTGCTGGCCGCCACGGTGCTGGCTCAGCTCGCCGTGCCCCGGGCCCTGGCCAGCTGGGGTACGGGTCGAGTGCTGGTGGCCGGGCTGCTGCTCCTCGGCGTCCCCGCGCCGGCGTACCTGCTGTCCGACGGGCTCGGCTGGGTCCTGGGGCTGTCGGCCGTGCGGGGACTGGGGTTCGGCATCCTCACCGTGGTCGGATCCGCCGTGGTCGCCCATCTGGTGCCGGCCGGCCGCCGCGGTGCCGCGATCGGCGTCTACGGGCTGGCGGTCGCGGTGCCCAACCTGGTGCTGCTGCCCGGATCGGTGCCGGTCGTCGACCGGTGGGGCTTCGGGCCGGTCTTCTGGGTGGCGGCGCTCCCGGTGCTCGGGGTGCCGTTCGCGCTCCGGCTGGCTCGGGTCCTGCGGGACACCGACCAGGTCGGCGGGCCGAGCCGGAGCGGTTCCCGGTGCGGCTGCGGGCTCTGCGCGGCATCGTGCCGCCGACAGTGGTGCTGTTCAGCGTCACCATGGCTGGGGGTGCGCGTCCTCACCTTCGCTCCGCAGCTGACCGATTCCGGCACCGCGGCGCTGGTGCTGTTGATCATGGGCGTGACCGCAGCCTTGTCCCGCTGGCTGATCGGCGCGCTCGCGGACCGGCGCGGCGCCCGGCCCTTCCTCGCCCCGATCCTGGCCTGTGCCGCCGCCGCCATGGCGGTGTGCGCGTGGGCGGTGGCGCGCGAGCAGGGCGTCGTGCTGATCGCGGCGGCGACGGTGCTCGGCCTGTGTTACGGCGCGTTGCAGAACCTCACGCTGGTGGTGGCGTTCGCCGCCGTCGAGCCACAGCAGACTGCCGGCCGCAAGCGCCGGCTGGAACATCGGCTTCGATGCCGGGACGGCGTCCGGCGCGGTCCTGGCCGGTGTCCTCGCTACGGCGTACTCCTTTCCCGTCTCCCTCGCGACGTTGGCCGCGTTCTGCCTCCTCACCGTCGTCGTCACCATGGTGTTCCCCCCTCCACGGCAAGCCGGCCGTCGCTAGCGATGCGGGAATCGGACGGGGACCTGGGCGGAAAGTGTGCCTGTGTGCGTGGCGGAAGTATCTGCCGGCGGCGTACCCGCTCTTCATGGCAGTCACCAATGAAGGGGCCGGTCATGCGCTGCGTACTCATGGAGTCTTGGCGGGTCGGGTCGTGGAGTCTGGATCGGAGCAAGGCCTTGATGCACTCCACGTCCAGGCCTGGGTCCATACGGGGAGCAGTGAGTTTCGGGCGGCCCTCAACGTGTTGCCAGGACAAGGTCCCTCCGACCTGCTCTACCTAGCCGACGAGAACTTCGGTATCCCTGGTCGTGCAGCGGGGATTGAGGCACATTTGGGTGCATGCCTTCCCTTCCCGATCACGCGCGGACCTCGGATGACTCGAGTCCAGATCCTGTCGGGCTGTTGCAACGCTGGGAGGAGTTCGGCGGTGTGTGGCGAGTCGTCGCCCGCGACGGGAACCTGACGACGGTTGCTTGTGCCGGTGCGACGCTGGCGAGGAGGTTGATCGCCTGACCTCCGACGACCCCAAGCTGCTCGACTTCTTAGCCACCCGTGCGCAGTGACGAACGCTTGTCGTGGGGCTGGGAGGCGCTACCGCAAAAGGGCGGCAATGGCGTCGTGACCGCGCCGTTCGGCGTGCGCGCGGGCGGTGACCCCGTTGCGGTCAGCCAGGCCCCGGTCGGCACCGGCGTCCAGCAGGATCTTCACGATGTCCTGGTACCGCTTGCTGCCGTCGCCCAGGATGACTGCTTCCAGCAGCGCGGTCCAGCCGAGGTCGTTGACATGGTTGACGTCGATGTCGGTCTCGACCACCCGCCGTACGTAGTCGACGTGGCCGCGCTCGCTGGCCGGGATGATCGACACTCCGCCGAATCGGTTGCGGATCCTCAGGTTGGGATTGGCCGGCAGCAACACCTCGAGCCATGGCGACGCTGCCGGTGACGCCGGTGACCAGCCAGGGGGTGTCGTGGCGGTCATCGAGGGCGTCCGGGTCGGCGCCGAGATAGATCAGCAGCCGAGCCACCGGCCAGGTGATCCTCGGTGACCGCGAGCAGCAACGGCGTACGTCCCGATCGTCGCGTGCCTCGAGGTCGGCGCCGCTCGCAGGGCCAGCGCCACAGCGGTGGCATCACCGTCCTCGGCCGCGGCGTGCAGCCGCCGGGTGGCGGCTCGCTTCGACAACTCCTTGCCGTCGAGGGCCGCCTGCACCACAGCGGCGACTTCGGTGAAGCCCTTCGCCTCGGCGTGAGCCAGGGGAGCAACCTGATCGCGGCGCGACCGTAGCCGTACGTCGGCACCGGCAGCGACCAGTACCCGCACCGTGTCGACGTAACGGCGGGACCCGTCGCCGAGGATGATCGCCTCGTGCAGGGCGGTCCAACCGAGATTGTTGACGTGATCGATTTCGATGCCGGCCTGGATCAGCCGGCCGGCGACGTCGGCGTGACCCCGGTCGGCGGCCCGGATGAGGCCGGTGCCGTTGAAGGAGTCCTTGGCGTCACGTCCGCACCGTGCTGCAGGGTGAGGTTCAGCAGGCTCAGGTAGCCCTCGCTGGTCGCGATCAGGTAGGCGCTCTGCACAGTCTCGTCCTTGGCGTTGACGTCTGCGCCTCGGCGGATCAGGGTTCGGGCTCGGCGGACGTCGTTGTCCCAGGCCGCTTCTCGGAGCTCACGGTCAAGCCGCGCCTGGCGAGTCGCATCGGGGGTGGTCGTGGCGGTCTCCGGCTTCTGCTGTGCTGACCGGGTGGGTGCAGGGGTGGCGCCCGCCGATCTGCTCACAGCCGGCGATGGCGCGGTGCTGATGGGCTGCGGCGCGGGCGCCGGGCTGGTGCATGCTGCGGTCAGCGCGATCAGCACACCGAGCGCGACACCCGGCCGACAAGCCCTCAGGGGCCGGCTCACCGGTGGGTCGAAGTTCCGCACCACGCGCAGCGTACCCGCAGCGCCGGCCCGCCTCCACGACGTGTGCGGTGAGCAGGGCTAAATCCGGCAGCCGACCTGGCCGCCCGCCGCACCGATGACCCTTCCTGGGAGACTCCAGGTGTAGCCCGCGGAGAGGAACACGGCTATGGCCACCGTGACAGTCGCCGCCGTGCAAGCGGCGTACATCCTGATGGACCAGCGAGCCTGCGTGGACAAGGCGGTCACCCTGCTGCACCAGGCCGGCCGCCGGCGGCGCGAAGATCGTGGTGTTCCCCGAGGCGTTCATTCCCGGAACACCCATCTGGATCGACTCCAGACCGATCTGGGACGGCGACGGGGACTGGTACGCGATGCTGGTCGATCAGGCCGTCGTCGTGCCGGGGCCGGTCACCGAAGCCTGGGCGCCGCCGCCCGCACCGCGGGCGCCTATCTGGTGATCGGGGTGCAGGAACGCGAGCCGCACGGCGCCACCATCTACAACACCACCCTCTACTTCGGCGCCGACGGTGCGCTGCTCGGCAAGCACCGCAAGCTGGTGCCCACCGGCTCCGAGCGCACCGTGTGGGGCATGGGCGACGGTTCCACCCTCCCCGTCATCGACACGCCGCACGGCAGGCTCTCCGGGCTGACCTGCTGGGAGAACTTCATGCCCCTGGCCCGCTACTACCTCTACAGCCAGGGCGTGGACATCTGGGCCGCCCCGACGCTCGCCCCCAGCGACGGCTGGATCGCCGCCATGCGACACATCGCCCTCGAGGGCCGGTGCTACGTGATCGGCGTCAACCCCTGCCTGCACGTCGACCAGATCCCGGCCGACTTCCCGCACCGCGATCGCGTCTGGGCCGACCGATGACGACAACGACGGCTGGGTGGAACCCGGCAACAGCGTGATCGTCGATCCCACCGGCAAGATCCTGGCCGGGCCGGCCCGGCACGAGGAGACCATCCTGTACGCCGAGGTCGACCTGGCCGCGGTGCGCGCCGCCCGCCGGTTCTTCGACCCGGTGGGCCACTACAGCCGGCCCGACATCTTCCAACTCCAGGTGGACACGCGTTCCCGGCCAGCGGTCGTCCTACGTGAGTCATCGGACAGCCCGCTGACCCTCGACTGATCATCAAGACGCGGCCCGGAACCGCCGCCCGGGTCGAAAGGCAACCCTCGGCGCTAGCGTGGAGAGATGCCGATCGAGATCAAGCCGGCGACGCGGGCGCGGTTCGACGACGTCGCGACCATGCTCGGCCCCAAGAACCCCGACCTCGACGTCTGCTGGTGCCTCAGCCACCGGGTCGACGCGAAGACCAACCGTGAGCTCGTCGGACCCGCCCGGGGCGAGTACGTCCGGAAGCTGTGCGGCCGCAAGGTCGCGCCGGGCGTGCTCGCGTACGAGGGCGGCGAGGTCGTCGGCTGGGCCGCGGTCGCGCCGCGGTCGGAGCTGCCCTTCGCGCGCTCGACGAAGATCCCGCACGTCGACGACCTGCCCGTCTGGTCGGTGTGGTGCATCCGGGTGCGTCCCGGCCACCGCGGCAGGGGCATCTCGCCCGCCCTGCTCGAGGGTGCGGTGGATTACGCCGCGTCCCAGGGCGCGCCGGCGATCGAGGGCTACCCGGTCGACAACAAGGGCCAGAAGGTCGACCTGACCATGGCGTACGTCGGCACGCGCGCCCTCTTCGAGACGGGCGGGCTTCACCAAGGCCGCCGACACCGACTCCGTCTCCGGCGGCTTTCCCCGGGTGCTCATGCGTCGCGGCCTCGGCTGAGCGCACGCCGTCCACCGCCGGGGACGGGTCGGAGCATGGCTGTCGCCCCTCACCCGGGGGACTGAGGTGTCAGGGGGCGTGCACGGTGGGGTCGTGCCGGAGCACATCGAGCAGCAGCGTGACCACGGCATCCGGCCGCTCCATGGACGGGAGGTGCGCGGCCCAGGGGAGCCGACCAGCTCGGCGCCCTCGATCTGCTCGGCGAGCACCTCGGCCACCGTCTGGAAATGATCAAGGTCGAGCCCGCCGCTGACGATCACGGTGGGCACCGCCACCTTCGCCGGGTCGACGACGACCTCAATCTGCTCCGGGGCCGGATCCTGGCGGTCGGCAGCCAGTTGCACCTCGAACGCCCGTCGTTGCATCGCCGCCAGCTGGTCACGCACCTCGGCGGTGGCCTCGGGCCCCAGCCAGGTGTCGACGTTGAGCCTGACCGCCCCCGCCACGTCCCCCGCTTCCAGCAGCCGGTCCTCCGCCGCGTCGAAGGCCTCGGACTGCCGCGCTCGGCGGCACCCCCCGATAGCGCGGGGCAGAGCAGCACCAGTGAGTTCACCCGGTCCGGGTGCCGGGTGGCGAGTTCGAGCGCGACCCGCCCGCCCATCGAGCAGCCGACGACCGCGGCGTCGGCGACCCCGAGGTGGTCCAGCAGCTCGGCGAGATCGTCGGCGTCGGCGTAAGGCTCGGGCGGCAGCGGACTGTCCCCGAAGCCGCGCAGATCGGGGGTGATCACCCGGAACCGGTGCCCCAGCGCCGGCAGCTGCGGCTGCCACATCCGGCGGTCGGCGACCCCCGCGTGCAGCAGGACGACTGGGGCTCCGGTGCCGGACAACGTCGTGGGCCAGCAACACAGGATCAGGATAGAGGTGGCTCGCGGTGACGTGCAGACGCCCGAAACCGCACTCGTGAGTACATCGCGGTTGCAGCGGCTAAAGGAGGGAACCGAGAAATGGATGCGGACGTCGTCGTGGTCGGCGGCGGGCTGGCGGGCCTGGTAGCGGCCGCCGAGCTGGTGACGGCTGGCAAACGGGTCGCGATCGTGGATCAGGAGAACGCCGCGAACCTGGGCGGGCAGGCGTTCTGGTCTTTCGGCGGCCTCTTCATGGTCGACACTCCCCAACAGCGACGCCTGGGGGTGCGGGACTCCTTCGACCTGGCGTGGCAGGACTGGCAAGGCAGCGCCGGCTGGGACCGGCTGAGCGGTGAGCACCCTGAGGACGAGTGGGCGGTCCGGTGGGGCCGGGCCTATGTCGAATTCGCGGCCGGTGACAAGCGTCGGTGGCTGGCGGCGCAGGGTGTGAAGTTCACCCCGCTGGTCGGTTGGGCTGAACGCGGGTCTGGTTGCCGACCACCTCGTCGCGCTCCTTGATGGCGCCGATCCGGCGGATGTCGAGGCGGACCGAGGCGTAGAATTTCAGCGCATTGCCGCCGGTCGTGGTTTCCGGCGAGCCATACATCACGCCGATCTTCATGCGGATCTGGTTGATGAAGATCACCATGGTCTTGGATTTGTTGATCGAGGCGGTGAGCTTGCGCAAAGCCTGGCTCATCAGGCGCGCCTGCAAGCCGGGCAGCGAATCGCCCATCTCGCCTTCGAGCTCGGCGCGCGGCACCAGGGCCGCGACCGAATCGATCACCAGCACATCGACCGCGCCGGAGCGCACCAGGGTATCGGCGATTTCCAGCGCCTGCTCGCCGGCGTCGGGCTGCGAGATCAGCAGGTTGTCGACATCGACGCCGAGCTTGCGCGCATAGATCGGGTCGAGCGCGTGTTCGGCATCGATAAAGGCGCAAATGCCGCCGGCTTTCTGCGCCTCGGCGACGGTGTGGAGCGCGAGCGTGGTCTTGCCCGATGATTCCGGGCCGTAAATCTCGACCACGCGCCCGCGCGGCAGGCCGCCAATGCCGAGCGCGATGTCGAGGCCGAGCGAGCCGGTCGGCACCGTCTCGACATCCATCGCGCGGTTGGTCTTGCCCAGCCGCATGATCGAGCCCTTGCCGAAATTTCGCTCGATCTGCGCGAGCGCGGCATCGAGGGCCTTCGATTTGTCCATGGAGGTACTTTCAACCAGACGTAACGCCGCCGCAGCCATAGCGCGCTCCTTTATGTAGCCGGATTCGAAGGGCTCACAACGCGGCCTGCCCGCGCCTGATTCCCCGGCGATCAAGGCAGCACTGTACACGGTTTGTTCTCGGTTCGCAATATGTTCTTTCCGGTCAGTATCTGGGTACTGGCCTCATTAATGGCTCAGTGTCCTCATTGTGGGACACAGTGTCCTATGTTCCATTTTGGACAGCCCCCTACAGTTGGAAACCCGACATAGTGGAATCACCACCGGCAGCGGCCCGAGAGGCTACAGGCGTCGGTGACTGAGAGACCGGTTGTGCTCCCGCCTGCAACGCAGCGAGGACGCCAATGACCGACACGGCCACTTCATTTTTCGAAGATACGTCATTCGATCCTGAGACCACCCACATCATGGGTCAGGCCTTTGAATGCGCCTTTAGAACACTGCGCGACTTTGGGCAGCCCGTCATGGTGAAAGACATCGTCGCCAAGCGGATCATTGACATAGCTAAGACCGGCGAACGTGACCCAAATCTGCTCTGTGATCGCGCTCTACAAGCATTCGGTTTGCCGCCTCAGCGCGACTAGGGCGGCGAGTAACTGCGATCAAGACACGGCGCCCAGCTCTTGAAAGACGCTTGGCCTGGCTAGGGCGCGCTGGCGCGGAGCTTCATCAGCGAGGCCAATCTCTCGAGCTTTGCGACGAGCTGCTTGCGCGCGTCCCGCACCTCGTGACCGTCGGCAGCAAGACGATCAACCGTTTCTCGCTGCCTGCTGATCTCTTCCTGTGCTTGCGCAATTTGGTGGTCCAGCAAAGGTGCTGCTCCGCCGGAATGGACGGAACTGGACTGAGTAGCGATGTTGGGCATGGGGGCCTCCCCTGCGTTACAGGCGGGAGCACAACCGGTCTCTCAGTCACCGGCGCCTGTAGCTTTCCGAGCCGCGGCCGGTGGTGATTCAGCATCTGCCGAATTGAAGGGGCGGAGCCAGTCAAAAGCCAAATGCGGACACTTTGTCACACAGTTGCATGTCACGGTGACGGCCCAGACCGCAGCGGAGGACCACTTTGGTAAGGCCGCCCAGGCTAGCTGATGATCCTCCCTAGCCCGCCCCCTGATACCTCCGGCCAAGCTTGGCGCGCTTTGATGGCTGTCAATTTCCCGCCTTTGCGGGCGGAGGCGCCTTTTGGGCGGGAAACGTCCCTTTTCCCGTTTGGCCCGCGTTCATCTGGCAAATACCATGATGCGACGCGCAGCTTCACCAGTCGGAGGTTTCGATGAAAAAAATCATATTGGCCGCGCTTGCGGCAGGTGCCGTCCTGAGCGCGGTCAGCCTGGCATCGGCGCAGGTCTATTTGGACATCCGCCCGCAATACCGCGAGCGCCATTACGACTACGACCGTCGCGCCTGCCCGCGTGGCTACGATTGGGTGCGGGGCTATGGTTGCGTGCGGCACTGCCCCCGCGGCTATCGGTGGCGGGACGGTGCCTGCCGGCCCTGGCGATATTAAGGGCGGACTGACCGCTTAAATCGGCGGCCTCATTCTCGAGAGAAAGCTCCGGCCGCGCCGGAGCTTTCTTTATGTCGCCCGCTGTGCGCGCAATTATTAGGGCGTCGCAACACCCTCACAAGCCGTCAACGGGGCTGCCTCGACGCCGTCGTCCGATTCGGAAGCTGCCGGCCGTGCGCGCGTACGCTTTCGCCCTTCCGCGAGCGAATCCCACATCGAAGCCATGGTCAGCAGCATGTGGCCGTGTTCAGCCGAATTGGCGCGCCCGGCGAGCGTGCGGCATTCTTCGGCGTGACGGCGGAATTCGGCGATCTTGTCCATGGCGCCTTGGCGAGCAACGCCCGGAATCAAGGTTGCCGGGGACGCTGACATTCGGCTGAAGTCGTTAACGAGGTTTTAACCAAGCCGGCGAAGGATCGGGCCTACAGGGGAAACCCGGAGATACGCCTTGGCCGCTCTTACCTTTTCATGCCCGCTGACGGGCCGCGCCATCAGTTCCGGCGTCGAAACCGATGAGACCTCGCTGGCGCGCGTGCGGCTGGTCAGCATTCGCGTTCGCTGCCCGCATTGCGGAACGCAACACGACGTCAAGATGAGCGCGGGCTTCCTCGCTGCCGGCGGCGGCAGGGTTCGCGGCCCCGCGATCGTGCGCCGCCCCGCGCCGGCGGTTCCGCAACACGCCTGCGAATAATCAATCACAAGCCAACCGGCGAGGTGCTGCAATGAAAAAGAAGAAGAAAGTGCAGATCCAAACCGACGAGGCGTTGTTTAATTCGCTGGCCAAGCGCTGCATCAACAAGGCCAGGCGCTGCGATTCCATCACCGCCCGCGGCGGCTTGCGCGAACTTGCCCGGCAATATCAGGAGATTGCCAGGCAAGCGGCGGCGCGTGCCGCGCCTGAAGCTCCCGAGCGCGCGGCGGCGAAAGCATCGAGCCCCGCAGCAGAAGTGGCGGATCGGGTCGCTGCATAGCCTCGCTCGCTTCGAACCCTGGCTGCCACTGGAAAAGCAGAGCTAAGCCTAACGAATTGGTTCACGTCCCGTTCATGGGCGTTCATTAGACGTGGCGCGGGGGCTTCCCTTGGGGAGCGGCGTCAATGTCAACGGTCGTTATTCGGTGCGCTAATTGCGGCGCCGAAATAAACACGCGTATTAATGTCGATTTGACCACCTTCAAAAAACTTCCGGAAAAAGAAGATCATATGGTCTGTCCGCGCTGCGGCGCGGGTGACTTTTGGGACAAGTCGCGGGCCCGGCTGGTGGAAAACGGCGAGAACCCGCCCGCCTAGCGGGACAGGCTGAGCGTCGCGTTTGCAGGCGCCGCCTTCGCGACCCGCGTTATTACTCGCGTTTGAGATCGCCGTCGGCCGCGCGGGCAATCAATTCGCCGATGCGCTGGCGGATCACGGGATCGTCAAAAATCGGGTCGAGCTCGTAGGGCGGCAGTGGTTCCTTCGATGACCTGTCGCCCTCCAGAATTGCATAACCTGCCAAAGAATGGCGATGGGGACTGGTTGAGCTGCGGGCCATCGGAAACGGTTTTCTTGCTCCCCAAGGGCCAAGTCGCCGCGCTTTGGAAGGTTCCGAACCTAGCGGGCCTCCTTGCGCGGATTTGGTTACCCCCCGCGCCGCTGCTTTATCCCCAAGCCCCCGCGTGGCTCCGGGGAATACTGATATTGACGGCGAAAACAGGGCCTTCACTTGCGCTTCTTGCGCCCCCGCAAGCGGGGCGAGCGCAAGGCCACGCTCTTGCGCCGGCAGGCCGCGCATTTGCATCCCGACGGTTTGATGAAGGTCCGGAAATAATTGGAGCCGTAATTGTAGGTGATCTCATCGCCCGGCTTGATGGTGCGGATCGCGCGGATGATGATCTTGCCTTTGTCACGTCGGCTTCCGCGTTCGGGCGGCAGGAATGGTTGATATAGCGCGCGACATTGCGGCGGGTTCGCGCCGTCGATGGTCCAGCGGCTGTTCAACTCGAACATGTATTTATTGTCCGGTCGATCGGCAATTTTTGTCGCAATCCGGCGGCCCCAATAGGCGCGATGAATTGCCGTTTTTGATCGGCGCGGCGGCGAACAGGCCGAGCCCGGTTTTGGCGCGGCCGACGCGAAATAGACGGCGTGATGAGGTGGATTTCATTTACTGGGATAAACGTGACGCGAGCGGCGATGGCTTTAAGGCAGAAAGCATCAGCGCAAATTTAGTTCCTCATTAATCCCTCCCCTTGCAAAGGGGAGGGTGGCGAGCCGCGCCAGCGGCGAGCCGGGTGGAGATCGCGATAAGGGATGGAAAGCGGTGCCTTCTTAAGCGAGATGGCCGGGTCAAGCCCGGCCATGACGAAGGGGAAAGGCCTCACCCCAAATTCAGTTCCTTGAAGAAGTCGTTGCCCTTGTCGTCGATGACGATGAAGGCGGGGAAGTTCTCCACCTCGATCGCCAGATCGCCTCCATGCCGAGCTCGGGATATTCGAGCGATCTCGACCTTCTTGATGCAATGCTCGGCGAGGTTCGCGGCCGCGCCGCCGATCGAGCCGAGATAGAAGCCGCCATGCTTCTTGCAGGCCTCGCGCACCTGCGCGCGAGCGGTTGCCCTTGGCGACCGATGATCATCGAGCCGCCGGCGGCCTGGAACTGGTCGATGTAGCTGAATCCATCCGCCCCGCCGTGGTCGGGCCGAACGAGCCGGAGGCATAGCCCTGCGGGCGTCTTGGCCGGGCCCGGCGTAATAGATCGGGTGGTTCTTGAAATAGTCGGGCAGCCCCTGCCCCTGTTCCAGCCGCTCGCGCAATTTGGCGTGCGCGAGGTCGCGCGCGACGATCATCGTGCCGGTGAGCGACAGCCGCGTCTTGATCGGATATTGCGACAAGTTGCGCCAGAATGTCCTGCATCGGCCGGTTGCAGGTCGATCTGGACCACCTCGCCGCCGAGCTTGGACGCATCGATGTCCGGCAGATATTTCGCCGGATTGTGCTCCAGCTCCTCCAGGAACACGCCGTCGCGGGTGATCTTGCCCATCGCCTGGCGGTCGGCGGAGCATGACACGCCGAGCCCGATCGGCAGCGAGGCGCCATGCCGCGGCAGCCGGATCACGCGCACGTCGTGGCAGAAATATTTGCCGCCGAACTGCGCGCCGACGCCGAGCGACTGCGTCATCTTCAGGATCTCCTGCTCCATCTCGAGATCGCGGAAGGCATGGCCGTCCTCGGAGCCCTGCGTCGGCAGGCTGTCGTAATAGCGGCAGGAGGCGAGCTTCACCGTCTTCATCGTCAGCTCGGCCGAGGTGCCGCCGATCACGATCGCCAGGTGATAGGGCGGGCAGGCGGCGGTGCCGAGCGTCAGCACCTTCTCCTTCAGGAATGCGAGCATGCGCTCGCGCGTCAGGATCGACGGCGTCGCCTGGAACAGGAACGCCTTGTTGGCCGAGCCGCCGCCCTTGGCGATGAACAGGAACTTGTATTCGTCCTCGGCTTCGCCCGGCCCTCGGCATAGATCTCGACCTGCGCCGGCATGTTGGAGCCGGTGTTCTTCTCCTCGAACATGGAGATCGGCGCGAGCTGCGAATAGCGCAGGTTCTTCTTCAGATAGGAGTCGCGCGCGCCCTCGGCGAGCGCGGCCTCGTCGTCGCCGTCGGTCCAGACGCGGCGGCCCTTCTTGCCCATGATGATGGCGGTGCCGGTGTCCTGGCACATCGGCAGCACGCCGCCGGCCGCGATATTGGCGTTCTTGAGAAAATCGTAGGCGACGAACTTGTCGTTGTCGGACGCTTCGGCGTCGTCGAGGATGATTGCGCAGCTGCTGCAGATGGCCGGGGCGCAGAAAATGATTGATGTCGTTGAAGGCTTCCTCCGCCAGCGCGCGCAGCGCGTCGCGCCGACCACGATCACCTCCTGGCCCATGATTTTTTCGGTGCGCACGCCGCATTGCCGGCCGGATGTCGAGCTTGCGATAGGCGGTCTTGTCCTTGCCGAGCGGGAACAGCGGCGTGTGCTTATAGGGGGGCGTGATGGGAGGTCGGGGCGTTCATTGGCAAGTCTCTGTAATATAATACCTCGTTTTCTTGGCCAAAGGCGTCTTTAACGCCTTGTGAACAGCGCAGCTCGGAATGCGGAGGGCCTATGAACCGATCTGATAGGTGGCGTGAACTTTACTATTTACCACGCACTTTTGTTGGCGAGATGACAGCTGACTTAGAAGCGCTCCTAAAAAATAAAGCCACGAAAAAGAACGCTGACGATCCCGAAGAAGATAAAGGTCTTTCCCTCTCGGGAATAATTCGTCTGTGTAAAGAGAGTATCTTTGATTGGCCTGCTGCCGGTTCCGCAGACACCGAGTTAGGTGTTTTGATGGAACCGGAGGTGGGTCATGGAGAGGCGGAAGTTTACACGCGAGTTCAAGCTTGAGGCGGTGCGCCTGATCAAGGGTCGGGGCGTGTCCTATGTGCAGGCGTCGCAGGACCTGGGCGTGCATCGTGTCGCAGTTGCGCGATTGGGTGAAGAAGTTCTCCGACGATCCGCAACATGCTTTCCCGGGCCACGGCCAGATGAAGCCGGAGCAGGCCGAGATCGCGCGGCTGCAGCGCGAAGTGACGAAGCTCAAGGCGGAGCGGGACATTCTAAAAAAAGCCGCGGCCTACTTCGCGAAGGAATCGATGTGAAGTTCGGCTTCATCGCGAAGCACCGGGGGATCTGGCCGGCGGGATGGTTGTGCGGGGCGCTCGGTGTCTCGCGGGGTGGGTTCTATGCCTGGCTGACGCGACCGCGCAGTCAGCGCAGCCGCGACGACGAAGAGCTGGGGACGAAGGTTCGCGCCAGCTTCCTCGCCAGCGATCGGACTTACGGAGCGAGGCGGGTGTGGCACGACCTTCTCGCCGAGGGTGTCTCGTGTGGTCTGCATCGGATCGAGCGACTGATGCGGCTGCAGGCTCTCAGAGCGCGTCCGCGGCGGCGGCGCCTGCCGCCCGACCTGGGTGAGCGGCAGGCCACCGCCATCGCTCCCAACGTGCTCGACCGCAGCTTCGAAGCCCCGGCTCCGAACCGCAAATGGATCGCTGACTTCACCTACGTCTGGACGGCGGAAGGCTGGCTCTATGTCGCGGCCGTCATCGATCTGTTCTCGCGGCGCGTGGTGGGCTGGTCGATGAAGGCCGAGATGACGGCGCAGCTCGTGACCGACGCGCTGATGATGGCGATCTGGCGACGCGGCAAGCCCGACGCCCTGCTGCATCACTCCGATCGCGGCAGCCAATACACCAGCGAGCAGTTCCAGCGCCTCATGGCCGATCACGGCGTCGTCTGCTCGATGAGCCGTTCGGGCAACGTCTGGGACAATGCGGCGATGGAGAGCTTCTTCTCCTCGCTGAAGACCGAGAGAACGGCGCGCAAAACCTACCGGTCGAGAGACGAGGCCAAGGCCGACGTGTTCGATTACATCGAGCGCTTCTACAATCCGAAACGCAGGCACTCGACGATCGGCTATCTCAGCCCCATGGAGTTCGAGATGCAGGCTGGATTAGCTTAAGCGGGTGTCAACCGAACCGGCAGCAGGCCAGTCTCACTCCCGAAGTCTTTAAGCGCGTCAAAAGCGCAATTGTTGGTGTCATGCCGGAAACGTTTCAGGAGGCGACCGCCGAGTTTGCAACGTCCGGCTTGAGAGACGACAAAATTTATTGGCACATTCGCTTCGGTTCCGAACATCAGTACTTGAGCGGGTATATTCTCGAATACGACATCATTTTTGAAACAACCGATAAGCCACCGGAAGGTTAAATCCCGAAGAGACTCTCAAACCGTCCCGCGGCTTACTCTACTCCCCCAGCGCGTATTCCAGCGCGGCGCGATCCTTCCACTCGACGAGATCTATGCCTAATTCGGTGGCCCTGATTCAGTGCAATGGCATTGATTCTCTTGCCGGATTGGACTTCGATGGCGCGGGACCAGGATTGCGTTCCAACCCTTATGCAAAAGGCACTTGACAGCCCGCCCTGATAGGATTATAGTCCGCATTGCCTGGTCCCACGAAGGGACGCGAACCGGTTGCTCCGTGTCGTGTGGATCAGGCCGGCGCCGCGGCCGTGCCTCGCAAGCACGGCCTCGGGCGGCGCCGGGGCTCCGCCCGGGGCTAAGGCCCCTGCCAGGAGCTGGCTGACGGACGAGGCGCCAATGCCTCGACGAAAAGCGCGGCCCGGCGCCGGAAAGAACGCCGCGATGGCGCGCCGAAAGGCGCCACGCATCGCAAGATGCGTGCACTGACTATAGGTTGCGCCGATCGGCGCGCCGTCCCCCTTCTTTACGAAGGGGCAGGAAATGAAGGCGTACCCGGCGCCTTTTGCAAAGAATACGGGCGGCGGAGCGTTGGCTTTCCCTCGCGTGTCGTCCCCGCACTCGGGTCCGGCTTCGCCGGCCCGAGTACAGGCTCCGGCGGGACCCATAAACACAAACGGTGCGATCATGGACAGACAGGGGTTAGGGATTCCCGCCTTCGCGGGAATGACAAAAAAGGCGGAGCGTTGGCTGTTCCGTTCATTCCCGCGCAAGCGGGAATCCAGGAGCCAAAACTGGATCACCGCTTTCGCGGGGATGAGCGGCCAATCAAGCTACTGCCTATTCAGGATAGTTTTTTTCCAGGAATTCGGACCTGAAATTCTGCGGCGGCGTGGCAATGTCCGGCCGGCCCTCCGGCGTGAAGTCCATGAGATTCCAATACGGCCACACCGTGTCGACATGGTTCGCTACATCTCGGTTCCCCAGAAATGAAAAATCTTCCCGTCCTGCTTCCTGAACACATGCATCACCGGCAATTGCATGTCGTCGGAGTCTCCCTGGCATTTGTAATCGGCCTGATAGGGAGACTCGAATCCGGAAACCAGCGCAATCTGCGACCATCCGCGTTGCTTGGCCCACGCATTGATTCGTTCGGCCGGGGCTTTGGCGATGGCGGCAAACGCGGCGTGCTCGGGTGACCTGATACCAGGTCCGGTCGAACCCATCGACCAGCGACGTGCAGGAAGGACAGGGATTGTCCCAGTTCGGGCCGAACATGAATGAGTAAAGCAGCAGGGTGTTCTTGTCCCCAAACAGCTCGGAGAATTTCACGCGCTTCCCGACTTTCCCATCGTTGGCCCATTGGAAGACGTAGTCCTCTTTCAACTGCCCGCCGGGAGGAAGCTTGCGGCGTTTTTCCGCCACGGATTTCACCTTGTCGACAAGCTCCTGTTCGTCCTTGAGCAATGCGTCGCGCGCCTCGCGATACTCTCTGCTTTCGTTTGGATAGCGTAGTTCACTCATGTCTGTTTCCTTCTTTTTTGAAACTGGCCCATCGCCATCACCACGGCGCGAGGTGGTGGCGATCTCAAACCTTGCGCGGCCGTCGCGGCTCCCCCAGCTCGCACTCCAGCGCCTTGCGGTCCCATTTCCCCAATTCCGCCGCCGCGTCATAGGTGCTCTGCAAAAAATCCATCAGCACGCCGTCGGGGTCGTGCGCCGTGCGCACGGCATCGTACGGCAGGATGAATTCGCCCAGCTCCTTCGACTAAAATGCCGCCGCCGGACGCACGCTGCGCGTCGCAAAGCCGTCCGGCGCGGGATAGGCGTAGGAATAGAACGCCGGATAGTCGATCGCCGCCGCCGCCCGGCCAGAAGCCCGCGCTCGAGACCTCGTGCGAATAGGCCTCCTGCGTGACCGCGTCGGGCAGATTGGGCACGCCGCCGGGATGGCGCGGCGCGGCGCGGCCGGAAAAGCGCGTCACCGCCAGGTCGAAGCTGCCCCAGAAAAAATGCACCGGGCTCGCCTTGCCGAGAAAGCCGGTGCGGAAATGCGAGAGCACGCGGTGCGGCCTGCACCAGGACGCGCCAGAACCGGTGGGCATAATCGCGGTCATAGGAGGCGTGCATGCGGTCCTCGCGGAAGGGGATCGGCGTCGGCGATCTCGTTCGGCTTGCCGTCGATGCGGATGTCGAGACCGAGCTCGGCCAGGGTCGCCATCAGCTCGGCATAGAATTCCGCGACCGGTCATGCGGCCGCAGCGACAATTGCCGGTAATGCCCGTCGCTCGTGCGCAGCCAGAGCACGTGATCGACGAAATCGAAATCGATCTGGAAGTCGCGCGCCATACGGGAATGGGCGACGTCGTCAGGCCGCGCGCGCGTGACATAGAGCGCGACATGCCAGGAATGATTGAGCCACGGCGTCTGCGCGAGCCGGATCTTGCCGACGATCTGCGTCCACAGATGCAACGTCGTGCAGGTATCCTTCCACGCCGAATAGGCAATGTCGGGCCAGATATCGGCGGTTGAAGGTGTTGCCATCGCTGCGCTCCTCGGCCACAACAAACATTCCTTATACCTCTTCATGCCGCGAAAACCCTTCCGCATCGCCCGCTCGCCGACCGGGCTTGGCTTGTTTGCCACCGAGATGATCGCGAAGCGCGCGCTGATCGTCGAATATTCGGGCCCGCGCCTTGCGACGAGGCAGGCGCGCAGACGCGAGCAGGCGCGCGGCAGCAAATACATGTTCGAGATCGACGGCCGTTGGACCATCGATGGCTCCGGCCGCGACAATCTCGCGCGCTATGCCAACCATGCCTGCCGGCCCAATGCCGAAGCCGAGCTGGTGCGCGGCCGCATGATGCTGCGCGCGATCAAAAATATCCGCGCGCGCGAGGAGATTACTTATGATTATGGCGAGGATTATGTCGCGCTGTTCTTCGCGCGCGATGGCTGCAAATGCGCGGCGTGCAGCGCGAAGCGGCGCAAGCGCGGCGCGCCGGCCAAACGCGCCCGAGGCGCGAAGCTGGACCCGCGGGTTACCCGCGCAGCAGCGGCCCGAGCTCGGTGATCGCCTTGACCACGGCGCTCGGCCTGGAATCCCAGCTCCTCCGGCACTTCGGCGGCGGTGCGCTGAATCCAGAAGGTGTTCAATCCGGCGGACGCGGCGCCGTTGATGTCCCAGGTATTCGCCGAGATGAAGCCGAGCTCGGCGTTGCTCACCTTCATGCGCTCAGGACCGAGCCTGTAGACGCGCGGGCTGACCTTGAAAATTTTGACCTCCTCGACGCTGATGACGTCGTCGAGCAGATCGCGGATGCCGGCGCTCTTTGCCGCCGCCTCCAGCATTTTTGGCTCGCCGTTGGACAGGATCGCGAGCTTGACGCCTTGCTTCTTCAGCGCCTCGAGGCCGGGCTTGACGTCCGGGAATGCGGCGAGGCTGAGGTAAGCATCCATCAATTGCTTCTTCTTGTCGGCCGTCAGGTCGACTTTCAGGTTCTTGCTGGCCCAGACGAGGCCGTCCTCGGTGAGGCCCCAGAAGTCGCGATGCCGTCCCATCAGGCTGCGCATCAGGCTGTACTGCAGTTGCTTGACCCGCCAGATTTGCGCGAGCTGATTGCCCTTTCCGGGAAACAGCTTTTCGCACAGCGCCGTGACCGAAAACACATCAAACAGCGTGCCATAGGCATCAAAGGCCAACGCTTTGACCCCCTTAAACTGCCCGTC